>CAKOVS010000001.1 GCA_934122085.1 uncultured Clostridia bacterium
GCAAATATTTTTACTTTGCATATTGCATATCTCATTTTAATTATAATGTATATTTTAAAGTTATGCAATATGTGCAGCAATATTTTTATCATTAAGTACATAACTTTATCATTTTAGTATTAAGGAAACTCCTTATTTCAAGCATTTTCAAGAAATTTTAAAAAATGAAAAATTTTCAAAATTTATTTTATAAAATTGCTTTATTTCCATTGACTTTACTCATTTTTATTGATAAAATTTTCATTAGAAAATATATCATTAAGTTATGTACTTAATGATTTTTATACTACATATCCATACATACAAAAAAGAATAGAAGATAATGTGCTTATACACATTCATCTTCTATTCTTTTTTCATTTTCAATTATTGTCATTATAACTTGTACTGTTTTTTCAAAATCATCATTTTTTATTACATAATCATAAAGTTTAATTTTATCTTCTTCATATTCTAATCTACCAAGTCTTACTTCAATATCTTCAATATTGTCTCCTCTTTCAATTAGACGTCTTTTTAATTCTTCTTTTCCAACTTTTAAAAATATTGTAACAATTCTTGTATCTTTTCCTAAAATTTTCAAAAGATTTTCTGTTCCATTTACTTCTATGTCTTTTACTATTATTTTTCCTTCTTTTATTTTATTTCCCATAAGTTCTCTTGATGTTCCATAATAGTTTCCATGGTGTAAATCATATTCATAGAAATCTCCTTTTCGGATTTTTTCTTCAAATTCTTCTTTACTGATAAAATGATAATGATCGCCTTCAACTTCTCCAGGTCTCATATCTCTTGATGTGAATGATGGAAGTGTTTCTACATTAGACATTCTTTTTAATAGTTCTTTCTTTATTGTATCTTTTCCAGCTCCTGATACTCCTGATAATATTACTAACACTTATTCTTCTCCTCTTTCTATTCTATCTTCTTTTTCTACATCTGGTTCAACTATTTCTACTTTTCCTTCTGCAATTTCATTTGCTGCTAAAGTTACTGGTGATTCTTCCTTTACCTTTGTTTTTACTTCTGCTCCTTCTGCTATTTGTCTTGCTCTTTTTGATGTTGCAATTACTAATTCATATCTATTTTTTGCTTTTTTTAGTAATTCTGCAACTGTTGGTTTTACCATCATTTTAAATCTACCTCCTAATTTTTTTATTTTTATTCATCTGTCTGTCCTGTTAGCATTATATCTTTATCAACTCTTCCTGCTACTGTTTCTGGTTGAACTGCTACTAATATTACATGACCTGAATCCATTATTAATACTGCTCTTGTTTTTCTTCCACATGTTGCATCAATTGCTTTTCCTTCATCTCTTGCATCTTGAACTAGTCTTCTTATTGGTGCTGAATCTGGACTTACTATTGCTATAATTTTATTTGCTGCAATTATATTTCCAAATCCTATATTTACTAATCGCATATTCTATCTTCCTTTCTCGATTATTCTTCTGCTTTATTTTTTCTTTTGGTTTCTTTTTTTATTGGTTCATCTTTTACTATCTCTTTTATGTCACTCAAATTGTCTAGTTCTTTTTTCTTTTCTTTAGTATATATTATTATGTTTTTTATTCCATAATATATTAGAAATATATATGTTCCTGCTAATGTATACATATTTTCATCAATTTTTAATCTTTTAGGAATATATTGTATTAATAATAAATATATTGATAAAATTAAAATTTCAATTCCGTTTAATGCTATCTCATCATTGTCTTTTTTATATGATACTTCAAATATTATTATTGATAATATCAAAAATATAAAACTTGTTATTTTAATATATTGTACAAATATATCTGTATCTGTATAAATTGAACACATATTAAAAAACATAAAATATATTGTTATCATTGATGCATACACTAAATTGTTTAATACATTTCCTGTTACTAAATCATTTATTTTTTTTATTATATTATTTTTTTCTTTTGAATCGTTTTCCAACTTTCTTTCCTCTTTCTTGTTTGTATATATGCCATTTTACCATTTTTTTTTAGATTTATCAAGTGTTTTTATAATGTTTTCATTAAAATAGAAGCAGGGATTCTTTTGAATCCCTGCCAGTTACATATAGCCTTAGTTAAAATGGTAGTATGTTATATTTTCTACCTCCTGAATCATGTTGTAAAGTACTCCAAAGAGAAGAACTCCAATACATGCTGTCAACACGCCAAATGTGAAAATAATTGTTTTTACTGTCCTTGCCATTCCTGTTTACCTCATAAAATCGAAGATGTATATTCGGACTATATGTGAACACCATCAATCTATATAGATTTCTCTTATAGATGTTTAGTGTAACTTCAAATATATTACATACTTTTATAATATAGCACTCTTTATGTAAATTGTCAAATTTTAATTTCTTTTTCTAAATATGTAGAATATATATATGTTTTATCAACTCTTTTACCAGTTGCACTTTCTAAAGCTCTCTTATACAATTGTAATTGTGAACTATATCTTTCTATTAAAATTTGTTCATTTTTATTTGGAACATAATCTGTTTTAAAATCTACTAATACTAACTCTCCATTAAAATTTATATAATATAAATCAATAACACCTTGTACTAATACTTTTTCTTCTAAATCTTTTTCATATATTTCTTGTGCTGGAATGTTAATATAAAAAGGCTTTTCTCTTTCAACAACTTGTGCCTCTGTCATTTCTTGCCATATATTTGATTTTGTAAATTGATATATTTTCTTTACATTTATTGCATTTGCTTCTTGTTCTGTTATGATTTTCTTTGCAATTAATTTATCTACTAATTCTTTTACATCTTGTATTGTATATTCTTTTTTATTTATATCTAATTTTTGCATACACAAATGTATTAATGTACCTTTTTCTGCATTTGATATTTCTGTTTTTTCATCACTTTGTAAGAATTTTGGTTTTGGAAATTCTACTTTTGAAACTATATTTTCTTTTTCACTTTCATTTTCTTCTCTTAAAACACATTGTTTCATTTTTGTATTTTCCGCTTCTTTTTTACTTTTCTCTTCTAAAGCAGATTGTTTCATCTCTTTAATTTCTGTTACAGATGTTTTTGTTGGAATAATTGTTGCATCACTATATTTATATTGATATTCTAATAATTTGTGTATTTCATTTGCTTTAACATCTTCTATCTTAAATTCATTTAACTTTTTTAAAATTTCATCAGTTTTATTTTCTTCTTTTTCTGGCTCTTGAGTAGCACACATTTTTATAATATCTTCTTTTTGTAATACCTTCCATGTAGCAAGACTTTCCATTGTTTGTTCATAATATAAATGTACTAATGTAATCCAATCTAAATATGATTTGGCTTTTGATAATAACATTATATTTAATTCATTATATTTTTCGACATTTTCCAACATTTTATCTTGTTTCTCTTTTTTAGCTAATCCTGTTATTATAATTTTCTCTTTAGCTCTTGTTAATGCAACATACAAAACTCTCATCTCTTCTGACAATGTTTCTATTTTCATTTTGTTTTTTATGGCTCTTTTTGATAAAGTATCATATGTTATTTGCATATCATAATCTATATATTTTACACCAATTCCAAGTTCAGGATGTAATAATATTTTTGAATTCAAATCTTGTAAATTAAATTGTTTTCCTGAATTAGCTAAAATAACAACAGGAAATTCTAGTCCTTTACTTTTGTGAATACTCATTATTCTTACAACATCATCATTTTCACCAATTACTTTTGCTGAATCCATATCTTTGCTACTTGTTTTTATTTTTTCTATATAATTTATGAAATTATATAATCCTTTAAAACTTATGCTTTCACATTGTTTTGCTCTCTCAAATAACATTTTTAGATTTGCTTGCCTTAATTCTCCATTTCTCATAAGACCTACATAATTGAAATATCCTGTATCATTGTATATTTTCCAAATTAATTCATCTAAACTCAAATATTCTTGTTCTTTACGCCACATTTCTATTTGTTCTAAAAATTTATTTATTTTGTTTCTTAGTTGTTCACTTACATCTTTTTTTGATTTTAATAATGTATTATAAAAATTATCATATTTATCACTTAATCTAATTTCTACAAGCTCATTATCTGTAAATCCACCTATTGTTGATCTCATTGTTGCTACTAATGGTATTTCTTGTAATGGATTATCTATTATTTTTAATAAATTCATTATTGTTTGAATTTCTAAGCTTTCTAGATATTCTGATGAAGAATCACTAAATACTGGTATTCCTAATTTGATTATTTCTTTTTCAAAAATAGGTGCAGATATTTTGGTTGATCTTAATAAAACAACTATATCTTTATATTTTATGTCTCTTTTCTCTTTGGCTTTTGCATCATATACTTGGAATTTATTATCTATTAATTGTTTTATTTTATTTGCAACAAACATTGCTTCAACTTCTATATCTTCTTTTCTTTCTACTTCTGTTTTAAACTCCTCATCTTGTGTATCTTCATTTTCATCTACTTCAACTTCTAATTCTTCTGGCTCTTCTTCATCTTCTTTATTATCTATTGTTATTATATCAATTTCTGTTTTTAAATCTTCACCAGTATCTTTATAATCAGCTCCTAAATTCAAGTATTCTTCTTCTGTATAATTTAATTCTCCTAATTCTTCTGTCATTATTTTTGAAAATATCAAATTTGAAAAATCTAATACTTCTTTTCTGCTTCTAAAATTCTTGAATAATTGTATTTTTAAATCATCATTTTCTGTTTTATCTTGTTTTAATTTATATGTTTTATATTTACTTAAAAATAAATCTGGTCTTGCTTGTCTAAATTTATAAATACTTTGTTTAACATCTCCAACCATAAAAATATTGTTTCCTTTAGATATTGATGTTAATATATATTCTTGTACTAAATTACTATCTTGATATTCATCTATTGCTATTTCATCAAATTTAGATTGATATTTTTTGGCTATTTCTGTTGGATTTCCATTTTCATCTAATAATATTTTTAATGCAAAATGTTCTACATCACTAAAATCCACCATATTTTTTTCTTTTTTTCTTTTTGCAAATATTTGTGAAAAGTCTAATATTAGTCCTTCTAATTTCTTCAAAATATCATACATATTTATTATGTCTTGATATGCTTCATTTGAATCCATTATTAATACTTTTTCTGCTGATGATTTTAATGTTGATATTACTTTCTCTCTTACTTTTTGTGCATTTACTTTTTCATCTAATTTAACATTTCTGTCCATTGTCCATTTTCCAAAATCCATTGTTGCATAAATTGTATATGCTTTATCCCATGTGTCTAAATTTGCTTGTAATAATTCTAATTGACTTAAATTTCCTCTTAAAAATTCATAACTTTTCTTTAAATCATCACATTCTGATAACTTTTGTACTTCTGGTTTTAATTGGATTATTCCATCATCAACAACTTCTTTTATTTGTTTTAATAGAATTTTTCCCCAGCTTGTTTGTGAAAAGTCTTTACATTCTTCTAAATTAAAGTTAAACATTTCTATTTTTTCATCTAACCATTTTTCTGGATATGGATTACTTTGGATATATTTATAAATTGTTAATATCAATTCTTTTAATGGTGTGTCATCTCTATAGCCTGTATATGTATTTATTAATTTTTCAAAGTTTTCATCTTTACTTTCATACTTTTCTTCAAATAGTTCTTCTAAAACATCTTGTTGTAAAATTTCTATTTCTGTTGTATCTGCAATTCTGAAGTTTTGTGATATATCAATTTCAAAGAAATTGTTTCTTACAACATCAAGGCAGAAGGAGTCTATTGTACATATACTTGCTTTGTTTAATAATGTTACTTGTCTTTGTAATCTTTCATCTTCTGGATTTTCATCAATTTTCTTATATATTGCTTTTAATACTCTTTCTCTCATCTCTGATGCTGCTGCATTTGTGAATGTTACTACAAGTAATCTATCTATATCTGTTTTTTCATTAATTATTTTGTTGATAATTCTTTCAACTAGTACTGCTGTTTTTCCGCTTCCTGCTGCAGCAGCTACTAATATATTACTATCTTTTTCATATATTGCTTGTTTCTGTTCATCTGTCCATTTTACTTCTTCTGCCATTTTTTCATTCCTTTCTTATTATCCATGTTTGATGTTGGAAAAGAATTAAATTTTGGCAAGGCAAATTTTATTTAAAAGGCAAGGGTGCATACGTGGTGTATGTAACCGCGTTTTAAATGAAATTTAACACAGCCAAAATTATAATTATTTTTCAACACTCTATAGTTATCTTGCTTCCCTCTGTCGACTTAGTAACAATAACCTTCTTATCAATTCTCTCTTTCAATTCTGTAACATGGCTAATTATTCCAATCAACTTATGATTATCTGTTAACTGATTTAATGTATTTATTGCCTGTTCTCTTGACTCTGTATCTAATGATCCAAACCCCTCATCAATAAACATTGTATCAACAACAATTCCACCAGAATAACTTTGTATAACATCTGATAAACCAAGTGCAAGTGATAATGCTGCCTTAAATGCCTCTCCACCTGACAAAGATTTTACATCTCTTCTTTTTCCATTATAATTATCTATTACTTCAAGTTCAAGTCCTATTTTGTCAGATACTCTTTCAGAACTTTCTTTTCTTACTAATAAAAATCTATTATCTGTCATTTTTAATAATCTTTTATTTGCTTCAATAATTACCATATCAAAATATGATGCTTGTACAAATTGCTCAAATTCAATTCTTCTTTTTCCATAAACTGTTCCATTTGCTATTTTAGATAAATCTTCTACCATTGTAAATTCTTTTATTTTTGAGTCTAATTTTTTTGAATTTGTTTGTAAATCTACTAAAATCCTATTATTATTTTCAAATATTCTGTGATATTCCATTTGTTGTTTTCTCATGTCTTCAAGTTCTTGCTTTTTATTATTAAATTCTTGAATTTTTGATGTTAAATCTACTTTTTCAAATCCTTTAATTTCTTTTTGAATTTCTTCTAATTTTGTTGCATTTATAGTTACATCTGTTTTATATTTTTCTATTTCTTTGCTAAATATTTCTATTTGTGAATTGTTTAATACTGATTTTTTATATTGTTCTTCATTTTCAAATCCAAGCTCTTTTAATGTATTTTGATAATCATTTTGAGCCTTTTCTTGTTTTTGTGATAATTCATCTATTTGTTTTTTATTTTCTTCTTGTTGTGTTTGGAGTTTTAAAAATTCTTCTCTTTCTTTTGAAATTTTATTTGTTATTTTTTCTTTAAATATATCATATTCAAAACTCTCTATTACAATATCTTTTAACATTATTTGCTTATAATTATCATTTAATTGATTATATGCTTTCTCTAATTCTTCTGATATTTCTGCATATTTTTTATTATATAATTCTACATCTGGCTTTTCTCCAAATTCTTTTATTAATGTTTCTATTTTACTATTTATTTCAGTAACTTTATTTGTTGCATCTGTAAGAGTTTTTCGACTTTTTTCTTCTTTTTTCTTCAAATTATCTAATTCTTCTTTTGTTAGTACACTTGTTGATTTTATAGCAAGATTTGGATGATGTAAACTTCCACATACAGGACATGGTTCATTTTCTTTAAGTTTTTCTGCTAATATTCCTGCTTGTTCTCTGAAAAATTCTTTTTCTTTTTCAAGCACTTCTGTACTCAATTTTTCCCATTCTACTTCAAATTTTTGTGCATTTTCACTTGCTACTCTTTTATTTTCTTGTTCTTTTATTATTACTTGTAATTTTTTTATTTTATCTTCTAATTCTGCTTTTCCATCTTTTAATTCACCATATTTTTGAAATTGAACTTTTATAATTTCTATTAATTCTAAAATTTGCTTAAATTTTTCTTCTTTTTTATTTCCAAGTTCAATCTTTTCATAAATATCTTGTAAAACTTTTTGCTTTTGCAAAATTTCTTTTTCTAACTCTTTTTTCTTATCTTCTTTAGGCAAAATTTTATTTATTATTTCTTGGCTTTTTTGAATTAATGCTTCTTTTTGTTTTATATCTTCTTGCTTTTCTTGTAATACTTTTTGTTCATCTTGTAATTTTTGACATTTATCTATTTTATCATTTTTATCTTTTTGAGCTATTATTTCTTTTTCCATCTTTGAGTTTTCATCACTTTGTTTTCTTATTTGTTCTTGGCACTTTTCAAATTGTTCTGAATTTACTTTTATTTCTTGTTGCAATTTTTCTAAAATCTCTTGAATAAATAACTCATTTACATCTTTTGGCTGTACTGATTGTATTCCATCTTTCCAAACAATATTTGAACTATTAATTGCAAAATAATCTTTTAATTGCTCCAGTTCTGCTTTTGCAATTCTTGTTTTATCTGCTAATCTTCTGGCAATTTGATTATATATATCTGTATCAAATATTCTTCTAAAAATTTCTGTTCTATCTTTACTTTCTGCAAAAAGTATTTTTAAAAATTCACCTTGTGCAAGCATTGATATTTGTTTAAATTGTTTTGAATTTATTCCTAATATTTCTTCTATTTTTATATCTACATTTTTTGTGCCTGATATAACTTTATCATCATATTCTAATGATGCATCTGCACTTGTTTTTGTTGTTCCTTCTCCTCTTTTCTTAGTCCTTTCATAAGCTGGATTTCTTCTTATTTTATATTTTTTGTTTTTATGTGTAAATTCCAATTCTACAAATGTTTCTGTATCATTATCTGCAAAATCACTTCTAACAGATGGTACTGGTCTATTTGAACCACTTACTTCTCCAAATAATGCAAAAGATATTGAATCAAATATTGTTGTTTTTCCTGCCCCTGTATCACCTGTAATTAAAAATATTCCACTTTCCCCAAGCTTTTCAAAATCTATATCTATACAATTTTTATATGGACCAAATGCACTTATTTTTATCTTTAATGGTTTCATTAATTCTCCTTTACTTCTTTTATGATTTTTTCAATATACTCTTTTTGCTCATCATTTAATTCTACATTATTTTGAAATTTATAAAATTCATTAAATAATTCTATTTCACTTTTATTTTTTACTTCTTTTAAGTTTTCTTGTTGAATTTCTAATGTTGTTCTTGAATTTTGAATCTCTAATTTTAACACATTTGGATATATGCTTCTTATTTGCCCAATTGCATCATATAAAGGTTCTTCATTTGTTATAATTGCTCTAATATAATCATCTGTATTTGTTCCCTCATAATTTTCTTTTTTTAGCAATTCTTCAATTGGACCTTTAATCTCCCTCATATCTCTTAATGGCACTAATTCTTCAAGTTTTATATCAATATTTCCTTTTTCTTTAAATTCTAATATTGGCATTGTTTTTTTATGTTTTACTTCTGAAAAAGAATATTTTAACATTGTTCCAGCATATCTTGCAGTATCTCTTCCAATTCTTTGTGGTCTATGTACATGACCTATTGCAACATAATCAAATTTATCATAATTTGATACATCAACATTGTCTGTTCCACCAAGTGATAATACTTCTGAATCTGTTCTCTCAACCTCTTCGCCTCTTGCTGTTACAAATTGGTGTGTTAATATAATGTTTCTTTCATTTGTATCAATCTCTTCTTTTTCAATTATCTTATGTATCATCTCATCATATCCAAATTGTTCATCATCTAAATATTGCTTTACTTCAACAGGTTTTACAAATGGTAACATATAAATATTTAATTTACCATATTCATCTTCTAATTCTACTTTTTTTAGTTTTCCGTCATATTTACTTGAAATATATAAACCTTCTTCTTCAAATATTTTATTTCCAAAACCTAATCTTTCTTTTGAATCATGATTTCCTGCAATTATAAATACTTTTCTTTTTAATTCTCTTATTAAAACATTTAAAAATTCATCTAATAAATCAACAGCTTCTGTTGGTGGAATACTTCTATCATAGATATCTCCTGATATTAAGATTGTTTCTATATTTTCTTCTTTTATTTTTTCTATAATTTTATTTAACATATATTTTTGATCTTCTAAAAATGATTGTTCTTGTAATATTTTTCCTAAATGTAAATCTGCTAAATGTAAAATTCTCATAATTAATCTCCTTTTTTCAATTTGAATTATATCATAATTAGATTTGTTTTCAAACATTTTTATTAATTATTGACTAAATATATTCTAGATGCTATAATCGAGCTATCAAGTCAATTAGCTTAATACTTTTGAAAGGGGATTCAATTATGACTGGTTTTGAATTTTTGAAGCAATATCGGGAATTATATGAAGAAGAAATTGGATTAGCTCAAATTAAACACAATGCCTTTGATGTATTTGATTCATGTGCAAAGGAGGATTTGGAAACAAGTTTAAAAATCAATTGGGGTCCTCTATATAATTGGGATAATTATTATCCTCATAGTCATGAGTTTTTTATTCAAGATTTTGATTATGTAGAATCCTGTTTTAAAGCTGTTGTAAATGGTCATATGTCTCGGGAAGAACTTCAAACAGCACTATCTCCAAGTGTTCTGAGTATCGAAAGATATTATTCTCAAGTTAAAGCTGATAAAGAGTATACTGAAAGTATTATTGAAGAAAAACTTCGTGCTTTTATTGAAGGGATTGATACAAATGCTATTATTCGTAATATTTTGTATCTTTCTGTTCCTTATATAAAGGACTTTTTAATTGGATTCTTAACACTTGATAAAGATGCATAATCTAAAAAAACCCTAATGTAATAAATATTACTTTAGGGTTTCTTTTGTATTAAAATATTTCTACATCTTCACTTGATGTTGTTTCATTATTATCTAAATCAATTACTTCATCTTCTACTTTTTCTGCAACTACTTTTGTATTTCCAAAAGAAAATACTTTTTTCTCATTTCTTGCTTTTTCTTCGAATTTTTTATTAAATTCTGCTCTTACATCATCTAATGTTGATTGCATTGCTCCAAACATTTCTTCAACATCTTCTTTTGTAAAATCGTAACTGTTACTTCTTGCCATTGGCTCTAATATTTGCATATCATGTAATACATTGTTTACTCTCTTTCCTGCGTATTCCATAAATTTGTTTCTTTTTTCTTCGTTTATTTCCATTTTTTATCTACCCTTTCAATTTTTGGTTATATTACTAATAATATTATTCTTCTATTTTTTCTTCACTTGAAGATGTTTCTGTGTTTTCTTCTGAAGAATTTTCATTTTTAGTTTCCTCTTCGGAATTATTTTCAACTAAATCTTTCATTGTTAAATTAATTCTTCCTTGATCATCTATTTCAATAACTTTAACTGGAACTTTATCTCCAACATTTACATAATCTGCGACATTTTTAATATGTTCTTTAGCTATTTTAGATATATGAACTAATCCTTCTTTTCCTCCACCAATATCTACAAATGCTCCAAATGATGTTGTTCTTGTTACTGTTCCATAATATATTTGTCCAACTTCAACTACTCTTGCTATATTTTCTATTATATCTAATGCTTTTTCTCCCATTTCAGCATCTGTTGAATAAATAAATACTTGTCCATCTTCTTCAATATCTATTTTTACACCTGTTTCATCAATTATTTTATTAATTGTTTCTCCACCTTTTCCAATTACATCTTTAATTTTTTCAACTTTAATTTGTGTTGTAATTATATGTGGTGCATATTTTGATATTTCTTCTCTTGGTTCTGAAATAACTGGTTTCATTATATCATCTAATATATGTTGTCTTGCTTTTCTTGTTCTTGCAAATGCTTCTTCTATTATCTTATATGATAATCCATCTACTTTAATATCTACTTGTATTGCTGTAATACCTTTTTCTGTTCCACCAACTTTGAAGTCCATATCTCCGAAAAAGTCTTCTAATCCTTGAATGTCTGTTAACATTACATAATCATCTGGATTTTCTGGATTTGTTACAAGTCCTGTTGAGATACCTGCAACTGGTCTTTTAATTGGAACACCTGCATCCATTAATGCTAATGTACTTCCACATATACTTGCTTGTGATGTTGAACCATTTGAAGATAATACTTCTGATACAACTCTTATAGCATAAGGGAATTCTTCTACTGGTGGTAATACTGGAACTAATGCTTTTTCTGCTAATGCACCATGTCCAATTTCTCTTCTTCCAGGTCCTCTTGATGTTTTTGCTTCACCAACACTATATCCAGGGAAGTTATATTGATGCATATATCTTTTTGCTGTTTCTGTATCTATTCCATCTAATTCTTGTTCTTCACTCTTCATTCCAAGTGTTACTATTGACATTACTTGAGTTTGTCCTCTTGTAAATAATGCACTTCCATGTGTACGTGGTAATAATCCTACTTCACATGATAATGGTCTTATTTCATCAATTGCTCTTCCATCAACTCTTTTATGTTCATAGAATATCATATCTCTTACACATTTTTTCTCTAATTTATAAACTGCTTCACCAATTTCTTGCTTTCTTTTTTCGAATTCTTCTTCTCCTAATTTTTCAGCAAGAGCATTTTCAATTTCTTCTGTTAATACTGCAACATTATTGTCTCTTGTGTCTTTGTCTATCTCTTGTACAGCTGTTTTCATTTTTTCTGTATAATCTTTTTCTAATTCTTCATATAAATCATGATCTACTGCAAATGATTTGTACGCAAATTTTGGCTTTCCTATTTCGTCTTTCATTTTTTGAATAAATTGACATACTTTTTTAATTTCTTCATGTCCTTTTTTAATTGCTTCTAACATTACATCATCAGGAACTTCATTTGCTCCTGCTTCAATCATTGCTACTTTTTCAGCTGTTCCTGCAACTGTTAAATTTAAATCACTTATTTTTCTTTGTTCTTCTGTTGGATTTATTACTATTTCTCCATTTACTAATCCTACATTTACTGCTGCTGTTGGTCCTCCAAATGGTATATCAGATATTGATAATGCTGCAGATGCCCCAATCATTGCTGCTACTTCTGGTGAATTATCTTGTTCAACACATAATACTGTTGCAACAACTACTACATCATTTCTGAAATCTTTTGGAAATAATGGTCTTAATGGTCTATCTATAGCTCTTGATACTAATATTGCTTTATCACTTGGTTTTCCTTCTCTTTTTGTATAAGATCCTGGTATTTTTCCAACTGAATACATTTTTTCTTCAAAATCTACTGATAATGGAAAAAAGTCTATTCCTTCTTTTGGTTCTTTTGATGCTGTAACATTTACCATTACAACTGTATCTCCATATTTTACTACAACATTTCCATTTGCTAATCCTGCTAATTTTCCTGTTTCTATTACAAGTTTTCTACCTGCTAATTCTGTTTCATAACTTTTAAACATATATTTCTTCTCTTTTATGGTTTATTTATATAATCCATAAACTCCTTTCTTTTATTCTTTACACCTATTTAAGTAGGTCAAACTTGTAATTAGATTGTAACCTCTATAATATGTTTTATTTGTTTAAAGCACATTATACAAGCTACTTTTCCAAATACATTTGACTTACTTTAAGAACAAATAAGAAAAATTTTCAATTTTTCTTTGATTTGTTCTCGCCCGATTTGAGTTTCTGAGCGAAGCGATGAAATCTCAAAGGGCTAGCGATTGTAGCATTTTATATAATAGGAAAGTATAACTTTCCTATTATATAAAACAAAAGGACGTAGGCTTTTTAGCACACGTCCTTTTACAAATCTTAAACTATTTTCTTAGTCCTAATTTTTCAACTAGTGCTTTATATGATTCTTCATCTTTCTTTGCTAAGTAGTTTAATAAATTTCTTCTTTTACCAACCATTTTAAGCATTCCTCTTCTTGAATGATTGTCTTTTTTATGAACTTTTAAATGCTCTGTTAATTCATTAATTCTTTCTGTTAAAAGAGCTATTTGAACTTCAGATGATCCTGTATCTTTTTCATCTCTTCTATATTGATTAATGATTTCTTGTTTTCTTTCTACTGTCATATTATTAACACCTCCTATTTCTTTTTTCTCCTTATACCGAGCTCTAATAATAGGTGTCTTTTACTAGGCTAAGTTAAAGGAATATTTTTTTAACATAGTTATTGTACTATATTTTACCAAAAAAATCAAGCAATTTCACTAATTTAGGTTAAATATATTTTTTATTTATTATTATATAGTTTTCCTCCACCATCAAAACCAAATCTATCAAATGCTCTTTCTCCAATTGTTGTTACTGTTGTTGGTATAGTCAAATCATAAGATACTGTGTCAGCCCATGTAAAAGCTTCTTTTCCTATTTTTTCTAACCCTTCATTTAAAATTATTTGCTTTAATTTTCCTTTATATTCTGTCCCCATATATGTTGTTCCATTATTCCCTACATATCCAAAAGCTAATTCTCCAATTTCTTTTACAGAAGATGGAATTTCGATTCTTTCTAACGATGTACAAAATTGAAAAGTATTATTTCCAATAGTTGTCACTTTATCTGGTATTGTTATTTCTTTTAAGTTTTTACAATTATTAAATACACCATCTGGTATTGAACTTATTTGTATTGACAATTTTATACTTTCCAAATTTGTCATATTTCCAAATGCCCAAGCTTCAATTATTTCTATATTATTATTCATTACTATTTCTTTTATATTGGTATTTCCATAAAATCGATTTCCAGTCCAAGGTTGATTTATAATTGTTACAGGATATATTTTTTTATCTTTAACATAATAATCAGGAATTACTACTTTTTCTTCTGTTCCTTTATATCCTGCTATTGTTGCAACATCATTATTCCTATCTCCATCTATTTGTCTAATTCCCATTTCCATTAATGTATCATCTGCTTGAACAGCATCTTCTAAAGTATATAATGGAATAACTATTTCATTATTAATTACTACAATATTTTTTTTACGTTCTACTACTATACCTTTTTTCGTTAATCCTTCATCCTGAATTTTCTTCCAAATTTGATCAATCTTTTCATTATAATCTTTTTCAACCACTTCTCCTTCTAATTCTTCCATCGTAAATTGATTATTTTCTAATGAAATTATTTCTTTTATACCTGCTTTCACAGATTGTACTTTTGCTTTTTTTGCTTTTGTAATTATTCCACTTTCTCCTGTTAAAACTGATGTTGTAACTCCTGCAAGTATTAACATTACAACTATTGTAACAGCCAAAGCTATTAATGTTATTCCATCTTTTGTTTTTAAATTCATTTTTTCTACCTCTTTAATATCCTTTCCTCATTAAATATATATTTCTAATTTTTATCCATTTTTTATTGCTAATATATCTTCATCTTGTTTTAAGTTCGGTCCTAAAAATTCATAACAATTTTTATTAGATTTCATTGCTGATAATCCTATTTCTTTATCTTCTCTTAGCCTTCCACTTGCAAACTTTATTATAATTGGCTTATTAGTAGCTGCTAACATTACTACTTCTTTATCATCTCTCATCTCTGGTGATGCAAAATACAAAATTTGTCCTGTTTTTTTCAATCCAGCCATTAATAATTCTTTATCATTTAATAAATTTTCTTTTGCATAGCAATATGTCCACCCAACTTCACTTACTGAGTCATATACTATTTCTCTATCTGCTTTTAATCTATCACTAACATATTCTAATGCTTCTGGATTATTATGCACTGCTACCAAAGCTATTTCTCTGTCATCTTTCATTTCTTCTCCTGCATAATCCAAAAGTCCACCTTCTTTTGCTACATTTTCTAATACATATTCTCTGTTATGTGCATTTTCTCTCATTTTTATTACTTCTGGTCTTTCTGGCATACTATCACCCCTCTTTGAATTGCAAAACAAACTATTATATTAACATTATATCTTTTTATTTCAGTTTTTACAATATTTTTTATTTTTTTAATATATCTTTTATTACTTCTCCTGCAATTATTAATCCTGCAACAGATGGTACAAATGATATACTTCCTGGTACTTGATTTCTTATTGTACATTTTCTTTTTGTTCCTGGAGGACATATACAATTATTTTTACAACTATTTTCACAATTTTCATTTGGTTTTATTGGTTCTTCTTTTGAATATACTACTTTTAATTTTTTTATTCCTCTTAATCTTAATTCTTTTCTCATTACTTTTGCAAGTGGACATACACTTGTTTTATAAATATCTGTTACTTCAAATTTTGTTGGATCTAACTTATTCCCTGTTCCCATGCAAGACATAATAGGAATATTTAGTCTATTAGCTCTTACTACTAATTCTACCTTTGCTGTTACTGTATCAACTGAATCTACAATATAATCAACTGTGTTATCTAATATTTCATCACTATCTGGCATAAAAAATTCTTGATGTATTTCTACATTTGCATTTGGATTAATTTCTAATATTCTATCTCTTGCAACTTCAACTTTATTTTTTCCAATTGTTTTTCTTGTTGCTATTATTTGTCTATTTAAATTTGTTAAACAAACTTTATCATCATCTATTAATATAAAATTTCCTATTCCTGCTCTTGCTAATCCCTCAACTACAAATGATCCAACTCCACCAATACCAAAGATTGCAACTTTTGCATTTTGTAATTTTTCTATTCCTTCTTTTCCAATTAATAGTTCTGTTCTTGAAAATTGATTTAACATTTTTTTGCTCCTTTTTATATTATCAATTTAATATCTTAGCATGTTTTTTATATTTTTTCAATAGTGGATATAATAAAAAAATAGCGAGTAATTTATAAAGTGTCCCATTTGTCAAGGACATAAAAAATATCATTTTTAAATTTATTTAAGTAATTATGAATTTTCAATGAACAAATTTTGATTATTTTTTACCAAACAATTGTTAGATTTTTAAATTTGTGATATAATAATTACATTAAAATTATAAGGAGATATTTATGTTTAAATTACATTCAGAATATAAGCCAACAGGTGATCAACCACAAGCAATTGAATATCTATCAAAAGGTATAGAACAAGGAAAAAAATTTCAAACTCTTTTAGGTGTTACTGGTTCTGGAAAAACTTTTACAATGGCTAATATAATTCAAAATGTTCAAAAACCAACATTAGTTTTAGCACATAACAAAACTTTAGCAGGTCAACTTTATTCAGAATTCAAAGAATTTTTTCCTGAAAATCATGTTGAATATTTTGTAAGTTATTATGATTATTATCAACCAGAAAGCTATATTGCTCAAAGTGATACATATATAGAAAAAGATGCTTCTATTAATGATGAAATTGATAAATTGCGACATTCTGCAACAGCATCATTATTTGAAACAAGAGATGTTATTATAGTTGCTTCTGTTTCATGTATATATGGTTTAGGTGACCCTATTGATTATGAGAATATGATTGTTTCTTTAAGACCTAGTATGGAAGTTTCTAGAGATAAGATCATGAAAAAATTAATAAACATGCAATATTCTAGAAATGAAATTGATTTTAAAAGAGGTACTTTTAGAGCTAAAGGTGATATTTTAGAAATTTATCCTTCAGATAAAAGTGAGTCTGCTATAAGAGCTGAGTTCTGGGGTGATGAAATTGAAAAAATTTCTGAAATAAATCCTGTTACAGGAAAATCAATTGGAACAAGACAACATGTAATGATATTCCCTAACTCTCATTATGTTACTTCAAAAGATAAAATGGAAAGAGCTTTAAAAACTATTGAAGAAGAAATGAATGAAAGAGTTTCATATTTTAAAAGTCAAAATAAATTAATTGAAGCACAAAGAATACAAGAAAGAACAAATTTCGACATGGAAATGATGAAAGAAACTGGATTTTGTCAAGGTATTGAAAATTATTCAAGACACATTAGTGGTAGAGAACCAGGAAGTGCTCCATTTACACTATTTGATTATTTTCCAGATGATTTCTTGTTATTAATAGATGAATCACATGCTACAATCCCTCAAGTAAGAGCAATGTATAATGGTGACAGAGCTCGTAAAGATTCTTTAGTAAAATATGGTTTTAGATTGCCTTCTGCTTATGACAATAGACCTTTAACTTTTAATGAATTTGAAAACAGAATAAATCAGGTTGTTTTTGTTAGTGCTACACCTGGTGATTATGAACAAGAACATTCAAAAGAAAATGTTGTTGAACAGATTATCCGTCCTACTGGATTATTAGATCCTAAAATCGAGGTAAAACCTGTTACAAATCAAGTTGATGATTTAATTGAACAAATTAGAATTAGAGTTGACCGAAAAGAAAGAGTTTTAGTCACAACACTAACCAAAAAGATGGCTGAAGATTTAACATCTTATTTAAAAAGTCTAGATATTAAAGTTAATTACATGCATTCAGATATAAAAGCACTAGAAAGAATGGAAATTATTAGAAAACTTCGTTTAGGCGAATTTGATGTTTTGGTTGGAATAAACCTTTTAAGAGAAGGTCTTGATATTCCTGAAGTTTCTCTTGTAGCAATATTAGATGCTGATAAAGAAGGATTTCTTCGTTCTGAACGTTCTTTGATTCAAACAATTGGACGTGCTGCTAGAAATACAGATGGAACTGTTATTATGTATGGTGATTCTCTTACAGATTCTATGGAAAAAGCTATTAGTGAAACTAATAGAAGACGTTCTATCCAAGAAGCATACAATGAAGAACATCATATAATTCCTAAAACAATAAAAAAATCTATTAGAGATTCTATTAAGGCTATTCAAACTGAAAATATTGGTGTTGAATATAAATTTGAAAAAGAAGAAGATATTCAATCTACTATTTCTAAACTTACAGATGAAATGCTTGAACATGCTAGTAAAATGGAATTCGAACAAGCTGCTGAATTGCGTGATAAAATTAAAGAATTAGAAAAATTATTGTAATAGTATAAAAAGAGGCTACACTATTTTCATAGCATAGTCTCTTTTTTCTAGGTCAATAATTATTTGACTAAACAAATATATTTACTACTAATTATATATTATAACTCAAACTGAGAATTATATAATTCAGCATAAGCACCATTCTTTTCCATTAATTGCTCGTGATTTCCTTGTTCTACTATATTTCCATCTTTCATTACTAATATTAAATCTGCATTTTTTATTGTAGATAATCTATGTGCAATTATAAATGATGTTCTTCCTTCTGTAAGTTTATCCATAGCAACTTGAACTAATTCTTCTGTTCTTGTATCTACATTTGATGTTGCTTCATCTAATATCAAGAATGGTGAATCTTGTATCATTCCTCTTGCAATTGTAAGTAATTGTCTTTGACCTGCTGAAACACTATCATTTTCTGATAAGTATGAATCATATCCTTTTGGTAATGTTCTAATAAAGTGATCTAATCCAACTTCTTTACATACTTCTTTTACTCTTTCATCACTTATATTTTCTTGATTATATATAATATTTTCTTTTACAGTACCTTCAAATAACCATGTGTCTTGCAAAACCATTGTAAATAAACTATGTATATTTTCTCTTGATAATTCTTTTGTTGAAACACCATCAATTCTAATATCTCCTGAATTAATGTCATAGAATTTCATAAGAAGATTTACCATTGTTGTTTTTCCAGCACCTGTTGGTCCTACTATTGCAATTTTTTGACCAGGTTTCGCAGTTGCCGTAAAGTTTTTAATTGTTGGTTTATCATTATTATCATATTGGAATACAACATTATCAAATTCAATTTTTCCTTTTACATTATTTTTATCTAATGTTTTATTTATTTTTGCTTGATCTGCCATTTCTTTTTCATCTAAAAATTCAAATACTCTTTCACTTGCAGCTGCTGTTGATTGAAGTGATGTCATACTTTGGGCAATTTGTGATAATGGGTTTGTAAATAATCTTACATATGTTATAAATGCAATAATTACACCAAATGATATTATATTATTCATTGTTAATAATGCTCCAACTATACAAACTGCAACATATCCAAAGTTTCCTATAAAATTCATTATAGGTTGCATTATTCCTGATAAAAATTGACTCTTTCTGTTTGCTTCACATACTTTTTGATTATATTCATCAAATTTTTTGTCTGATTCTTTTTTTCCATTATATGCTTTTACAACATTTAAACCTGAATATATTTCTTCGATATGTCCATTTAAGTTTCCAAGTTCTTCTTGTTTTGCAACGAAATATTTTTGTGATTTTGCAAGTACTGCAAACATACCCATAAATCCAAGTAAACTTGATAATATTGCTGTTAATGCCATTATCCAGTTAGTGTAAAACATCATTATTATTGAACCTAAAAATAATGTTATATTACTTACTAATGATCCTAATGATTGGTTCATTGTTTGTGCTATTGTATCAACATCATTTGTTACTCTTGAAAGTGTATCACCAGATTGATGTCTATCAAAATAGCTAAGTGGTAATTTATTTATTTTTACTGATATTCTTGTTCTTAAACTTCTTGCAAAATTATTTGCAACTTCTGTCATACAAATTGATTGTATAAATGTACATATTGCACTACATAAATATAAAATAACTAATGATATTGCAATTGATTTTATTGCATCCATATTCATTTCAGGCATTATCATTTGCCCATTTTCCATCTTTGGAATTATTCCTGCTTGTATTTCATCTGTTAATTTTGATAATCTATCTGGTGCAGAAATTGATAAAACTGCTCCTGCAATTGCTAATATTAATGCAATTATTATTAATATTTTGAATTTTCCTAATTCTTTTACTAATCTTTTTACTGCTAATTTAAAATCTTTAGCTTTTTCTCCCACTCCTGGTCCCATACCAGGTCCCATTGGTCCTCTTCTAGGAGGTCTTGCTTGATTATTAGCCATTTTCTAATTCCTCCTTTGATAATTGAGATAGAGCTATTTGTTTATATACTTCACATGTTTTTAATAACTCTTTATGTGTTCCTTTTCCAACAATTACACCATTGTCTAATACTACAATTTGGTCTGCATTCATAATTGTTCCTATTCTTTGTGCTACAATTAAACTTGTTGCATCAGATGTATATTTTTTCAATTCTTTTCTTAATACACTATCTGTTTTATAGTCTAATGCTGAAAAACTGTCATCAAATATATATATTTCTGGATTTCTTGCTATTGCTCTAGCTATTGATAATCTTTGTTTTTGTCCACCAGATACATTTGTTCCACCTTGCGCCATATGTGCATCATATTGTCCATCCATTTTTTCTACAAATTCTGTTCCTTGTGCAACTTCTATAGCTTTTTTTATTTGTTCATCTGTTGGCTTTTCTTTTCCATTATCACCATAAGATATATTTGATTTTACTGTTCCATTAAACATTACAGCTTTTTGTGGTACATATCCTATTTTATTATGTAAAAATTCTTGTGTATAATCTTTTACATTTATTCCATCTACAAGTACTTCACCTTCTGTTGTATCATAAAATCTTGGGATTAAATTTATTAATGTTGATTTTCCACTTCCTGTTGATCCTATAAATGCTACTGTATCTCCTTTATTTGCTTTAAATGATATATCTTTTAATAAATATTCATCTGCATCTGGATATTTAAATGATACATTTTTAAATTCAACTGTTCCAACTTCATTATTTGTTTTTGTATTTATTTTTCCATCTTTTATGCTTATTTCTGTATCTAATACTTCATTAATACGATTTGCGGATACTTGTGCTCTTGGTAACATCATAAATATCATTGCTAACATTAAGAATGACATTATTACTTGCATTGCATAAGAACTAAATACTACCATATCTCCAAATAATGATATTTTATCTGCCATTCCTGCATCTTTTATTAGATATGCTCCAACATAATAAATTGATAGTGTTACCATATACATGATTATATACATCATTGGTTGCATTACTGCAAATACTTTTTGGTTAAATAATTGTTGATTTGTTAAGTTATTATTTGCTTTATCAAATTTTTCTTCTTGATATTGTTCAGCATTAAATGCTCTTACAACTCTTATTCCTGTTAGATTCTCACGAGTTACTCCATTTAATTTATCGATTAATTTTTGTACTTTCTTAAATCTTGGTAATACAATTACCATTAATGTTGCTATTGTAGCCATCAATACAGCAACTGCTACTGCTGTAATTGCACTCCATTGCCAGCTTTTATTTAATATTTTTGTTATTGCCCATATTGCTGTTATTGGGGCTTTTATTAATAATTGTAATCCCATTGCTATTAACATTTCTATTTGTGTTATGTCATTTGTTGTTCTTGTTATTAAACTACTTGTAGAAAATTGTTTTACTTCTTGCATTGCTAAATCTTCTACTTTATTAAATAGTTTTTTTCTGATTGTCTTTGAAAAGTTTGATGATATTCTTGATGTTATATATCCTGTAATTACTGCTGCGACTAAACTTCCTAGTGCACATGCAAGCATATATCCACCATTTACTAGAATATCTTTCATTTGGCTTCCTTCTGTTTGTACTAGTTTTGTTATTTCAGACATATAGTCTGGCATTTTTAATTCTAACCATACTTGTGTAACTACTAATACTAAACACATTAGCGCCAAAAACCATTCTTTTTTTGTAAAATTTTTTATTAGTTTTAACATTTTTTTCCCTTCTTTTTTTGCATAATAATCTTTCATATTTTAATACTAATTGTCAAATTTATCAACATTATTATGCAAACTTTCACATAAAATTTACATTTTGATATATTCATTTAATTGATTTTTGAATAACAATTTTTAATAGAAAAAGAAGTTTCAAAACTTGAAGCTCCTTTTATTATCATATTTATAAGCAAATCTGTAAGCCGGGTTCTGTCATTTAAAATAGTCATTTATCTAGTACATATATTACTATATGCATCAAGCCACGCAATTCAGAAGGCGCCGAGCAGGCTTAATCTTCTTCTTAGGTGTTGCTCCAGATGGGGTTTACACTGACCCAATATGTCACCACATTAGCGGTGAGCTCTTACCTCACCTTTTCATCCTTACCTCTAAAGAGGCGGTTATTTTCTGTTGCACTTTCCTTAAGGTTTCCCTCACTAGACGTTATCTAGCATCATTGCTCTATGGAGCCCGGACTTTCCTCTCGTAAGTCTTTTCATCTCTTACCAGCGACTATTTAATTTGCTCGTTTTTCATTATAACATTTTTCAACAAATTTGTAAATCTTTTTCGTCTTTTTCATGGAAAATTACTGATTATTTTTGTTTCACATCTATTATAATAGAAAAGATTTTTTATTATTTTGTTTCTGTAGGTTGAGTTAACTTTATATTTGTTGTTATAGTTTTTTTGTTATTTTCTTGTCTCATCTTATCAAGTCTCTCAATTAATTCTTGTAATGCTTTTATATCAGACCCCATCATTTCCCAATCATTTCTCAAATTTGAATCTGTTAAATTATTGTTTGCCTTTATAATTGTATCAATAAGTCCTTCTATATCTTCTGTATTATTAACTTCTAGATTAACAGCTGATTGTGATAATAATTTGCTTAAAGCATTTTCTAAATTATCACCAATTGCTACTTTTGTTCCAGATGCTACAATTACTTTTTCTAGTGTAATTGGCTGATTTATTTCATTTGTTTTAGTCTGATATATCGTTTCTATATATAATAATGTATTATTTATAGGAATAATTTTCATTTCTTTCGAAATTTTGACTCCTGTTACATTTAAACTATTAAGTTCTGTAGATATTGTTTCATCTTGTTCGATTAAATTGTCTAATTGGTTTGCACCTAATATATTACTATCTGCTGAAAATTTATAAATTTTTAGTTCATTATTTGTTCCATTACAAGTTCCTAATACATATGCTATAATGTTTGATTTATTTTTTTGTGTATACATTTGAACTAATCCAAATCTTGTTTCACCATCTGATGTTTTTAGCATTGTATAATATGGTTCTAATGTTGCTGTTTTTATTTTTGAAGTTGTTTTTCCGTATGTTGCTAATGACCAAATGTCACTATTTCTATATAATACATCTTCTTTTACATTATGATATGCTCTTAGCATTTCTGCTTGAACATTATACAATAATTGTGGATATTTCAATTTTTTTTGAATTTCTTCTGGAATATAATTTTCTTCAAACATTGCTGGATATATTTTCTTATATGCTGATATTATTGGATCAGTTTTATCTACTATATAAAATTTCATTTCACCATTATATGCATTTATTATAACTTTTACAGAGTTTCTAATATAATTGATACTTTGCTTTTCTTTTTCTTCTTCTATTGTTGTATATGATGAATATGGATACTTATCTGAAATCGTATATGCATCTATAATCCAATAAATTTGATTATCATTTATTACTGTATATGCATTTTTATCATATAATAAATATGGAAGTGCTGTTTTAGCTCTTTCTATTACATTTCTATTTGTTAATATTTTACTTTCATTTGTTACAGATGTTGAAAATGCAAGTTTAAAGTCTCCATTTTTTAATGCTAATATTAATCTGTCTAGAAATCCAACTTGAATTCCAGAATTTCCTTCATAACTATATGTGTATTCATTTCCTTCACTATCTGTATAATCATATTCTTCTTTATTTTTAGTATTTGTTACTACTATTGAATTTGTTTCTAGTCCGTAATATATTCTTTGATTATCTTTTATTTCTTTTTGAATATATTGAATATTTCCATCTTCTGATGTTTCGTTTGCATTTACTATTATCTGTCCTATACCATGTGTAAGTTCATATGTTTTATTATTATATGAAATTGATTGTTCTGCAATTTCTCTTGGCGCTACATATGCTATTTTTTCTTGTCCATCTTTTACAAATTTAGTTGTCAATATATTTCTAAATGTATAATATCCCGCTTCTGTTTGTGTATCTTCTAAGCTTTGCTTTACCATATTTTGGCTTACAATCGGAATATTATTTAATATTTCTCTGTTTTCATTAATTTCAGTTTCTGATATTGTTCCTGAATAATTAATATTTATTTCTGAAGCATTTATTCCATATGCTTCTTTTGTTGAGCTTATATTTTCTTCAATATATTTTCTTTCTTTATCAAATTCATTTGGTCTAACAAATACAAAATCTGTCACTACCATTACAACAAACATTGCAACTAAATAGCCTGGAATTGTTAATAATGTAAACATTATCTTTTTATTTTTATTTTTTTGAAAAAATATAACAGATAATATTATAGCTATAATTATTACAAATGCAAATATTATGTATCCCCATAATTTTATTGTTGACTCTACAAAACCAGCTCCTGTAAGTTCAATTTCGTCATTTAATGTTAAAAACTTATCTGTTAAGATATTTTGTGTACTGAATATTGTTAATATTCCTGCAAGAATTGCTAAAATTATTACATTTTTCAATAAGCTTTTTATTAATTTACTTTTTCTTAACATTGTTCTATCTATACCATCAAAATATAAGTTAAATACTATTATATAAAAAGCTGTTATATATGCACTTAATAATATAACAAATTGCATTAAATATTTTATAACTTCTTCTATTAATGGCTTTATAAACATATAATAAGAAATATCCATATTAAATATCATATCTGTTTTCTGAAATGATACTTTACTTGCACATAATACTACTTTTTCAACTAGATTATTTGAAAAAAATATACTTCCTATTACTGCTACAACAAATATTATTGACTTATTCGGAAATTTTGGCATTGTTTTATTTTCTGATTCAAAAAATGGTTTCAAACCTTTTTTTATTCCAATATTAGTAAGAAACATACATATTGAAATAATTATAAAACTTATTCCCATTATTGAATATTTATATTTAATGTTTGTCCAAAAATTTTGTATATATTGTTCTCCTAATTCTAAACATTCTAAATATTGTCCTCTTAATGTTACATATGTACATATTAGATATATTGCTATAAATGCTATTACTAATATATTTTTTAGCTTATTCAATTTTTTCTTTTTCATTTATTTTTAAACTCCTTATAATTTTGCTCTAACTATAAATCTCTTTATCTTTAGTTTTATTTATATTATTGCTTTTACAAAATCTTTAGAATTAAAAATTTCCATATCATCAATTTGTTCTCCAACACCTATAAATTTTACTGGTATATCATTTTCTTGAACAATTCCAACAACAGCTCCACCTTTTGCTGTTCCATCTAGTTTTGTTAATACAATTCCTGTGATATCTGCTTGTTCTTTAAATGCTTTTACTTGTGATATTGCATTTTGTCCTGTTGTTGCATCAATTACTAATAATACTTCTTTTGATACTTCTGCCATTTCTTTATTTACTACTTTTTGAATTTTGTTTAATTCATCCATTAAATATTTTTTATTGTGCAATCTTCCTGCTGTATCTATTATTAACACATCTGCATTACTTTCTTTAGTCTTTCTTATTGCTTCAAATACTACTGATGCAGGGTCTACTCCTTCTTCTCTTTTTACTACTTCTGCTCCTGCTCTTTGTGCCCATATTTCTAATTGTTCTACTGCAGCTGCTCTAAATGTATCTGCAGCAGCTACTATAACTTTTTTTCCATCTCTTGCTAACCTTGCTGACATTTTTCCTATTGATGTTGTTTTTCCAACTCCATTTACTCCAACTACAAGGATTACTGATGGCTTTGTTTCTAATTTTAAACTATTATCACATTTTTCTAATATTTTTTCAATTTCTTCTCTTAAAGCTTCTTTTACTTGTTCACCATCTTCTATTTTTTCTTTTTTAATCTTTTCTCTTAAATTTTTTATTATTTGTGTTGATGTTTCTACTCCCATGTCTGACATTATTAATGCTTCTTCTAATTCTTCTAGTAATTCTTCATCAACCTTTCTAAAATTACTAAATACATTGTTTATTTTATCATTTATTGATTCTTTGGTCTTTGTTAGACCTTGTTTTAATTTATCAAAAAAACCCATTTTTTCTACCTTCCTTTGCATTGTCTTGCTTACATATTTTATCATGTTTGCATATAAAAAGTCAAGAAAGAGCCCTATTTTTGTAACTTACTAAAATAAGGCTCTTTATAGAATAAATCTTTTAATTTTAAACTTTCTTCCAAAACCAGTCTAAACTATCATCAACAGACTTTTTATTATGTACTTTTGCATCTATATCATCAATCCATAGATAAGAAAGTAATGCTAAACATATAAATGCACAATCTGAAACTATACACCAAGTTAATATCATTCCTACATCTTGTATTGAAAGTGTTAATATTTCAAATACATGTACTATTAGTAATAATACATATCCTACTAATGGTATTGCAACTATATAACTTTTCTTTAAATCATATCCTAAATAAATTAATAAAACTGTTGCAATTAATAATAGAAATAATATTATGGGTTGTGCTGTATTAAGTACCATAAAATTTTCCTCCTTTGTATTTTCTTTTACTTTTTTATCTTATCATTTTTAATTATTTTTTTCAATAATTATTTCTAAATTAATATTAATAATCTAATTACTGATAATAATACTGTTAGAGTTGACATTGCTGTATCCATAAATCCTTCTGATGATTCACCTTTTTCATCTGTAACAGATATTTCATATTTCTTTACATCTGATATTTTAAAATATGTATCAATTTCCTTAGTTTGATTTTCTTTTATTTCTCCAATATCTAAATATTGTGTTCCTAATAAATTGTCCTTTGATGAATATAAATCTACTTTTATAAATTTTCCACTAAGACTAGTTGAATTTACTATTAAATTAATTTTTCCATTTACTGCTGTTGATTTTATTTCTTTTACTTGAATTCCTGATGGTATTTGTCCTATTTTTTGCATTTCCTTATAAGTAGTTTTTAATCCTACATTTATTAAAAAATCTGATAATATCCAAAATAATATTATCCATATTATATATTTCACAAATGTCTTTACTGTATCCATTAAATTTATTCCTTTCATAATATTTTCTTTTATTATTATACTTGCAAAATCTCATAATTTCAAGTATTTTAAAAAATATTATTTCCATATGTAGCCATATTTTTCTTTGTGAATACAATATATTCAAAGGAGGTCTATTATGGACTATGAATTATTAATGAATGGAAATATAAAATTAGGGCAAAAAGCCCCTGATTTTACGGCTGATTCTACATTTGGTCAAATAAAATTAAGTGATTATTTTGGAAAATGGCTTGTCTTTTTTTCACATCCTGGTGACTTCACTCCCGTATGTACTACAGAAATGATTGCATTTGCTAGAGCTTATCCATTTTTTCAAAAATTAAATACTAATTTATTGGGATTAAGTATTGATAGTAATGCTTCACATCTTGCTTGGGTAAATGAAATATATAATTTAACTGGTGTTTCTTTGCCATTTCCTATTATTGCAGATAGAAATGGCTCTATTGCTAGACTTTATGGTATGATTTCAAATGATGTTAGTACAACAAAAACTGTTAGAAATGTTTTTATTATTGATGGAAATGGTATTGTTCGTGTTATTCTTACATATCCTTTAAATATTGGTCGATTTATTCCAGAAATTATTCGTACTGTTGAGGCTTTACAAATTTCTGATTGTGCAGATGCTTCAACTCCTGCTAATTGGCAACCTGGTGTTCCTATTATTATTCCACCACCTCAAACTTCTTCTGAATTACAGCAAAGGCTAGAGGATATTAAGAAAAATTGTAATGGTATTTCTTGGTATCTTTCTTTTAAAGAACCTTCTCAGAAATGTTTAAATGATATTAACAATTAAGAAAAATACCTTTGGTAAAACCAAAGGTATTTTCACATTTCTAATAACTTAATTTCTTCTTTAAAATTTGAATCATATGGAATTGGTAAATTTATTTTATCTAAAATCCTTACTGCCATATCATCTAGTTCAACAATAACAGTTAAAGCATTCAACAACTTTAAATTAACATCATAATTACTATACATTCTATAATAATTTAAAAATTTATCAAATTCCTCTTTATTTCTACACACTTCCATTTTTATAAAAGATAAATCCCATTCTGGAACTCCATATCTTGCTCCTCCAGGATCCAAAACAGCAGTTAACTTATCTTCTTTAACTAATATATTATCTGGATTTATATCATACCAACATAATACGCTTTCTTTAATTTCTTGACTTTCTATATTGATTTCTTCTATTACTTTTTTTACTTTTTCTTGTATTCTTATTCTTATATCATAATCAATCAATTCTAAATTTACTTTTAATCTATTATATTCCTCTTTTATATAATCTATAAAACTATTATTTTCTATTACACACTTATCAGTAATCCATCCAAATTTATTATACTTTATATTATGAATATTCACTAACACTTTTGCAAGATCTTTATAAACAAAATCAATTTTTTCATCATTATGCAGTTCCGATAAATTAATTCCTTCTTTATATTCAGTAATTAAATATGAATATTCATTACATTCAAAATATTTATATGCTTTTGGTATTTCTCTTATATTCAGCGTCTTTAAAACCTTATACTTTTTTTGTGCTTGATAAATCGTATTTTCTGTATAAAGTTGAAATATAAATTTTGTATTATTCTTTTTTACTATAAAGGTCTTGCATCTTAAACCAGCTTGAACTTTTTTTAAAATTTCAAATGAATTTCCAAAAGCTTCTTTTAATATATCTTCAATTTTCATTTTATTCATCTCTTGTTGTATTTACTTTAAATAATTTCATAATTTCAACAATAATTATTGGCGCTAACACTAATACAATTGTTTCAATTATATTATCACTTGGAAGAATTGGAATACTAAATATTGTTCTTAATTGTGGTATAAATAATATTACAACCATTAATAATGCTGATGCTAATATTGCTAATATTAAAACTCCATTTCCTAATATTCCTGTTTTAAATATCGAATTTTTATTATCTCTTATATTAAATACATGTATCAATTCTGAAAATGCTAAAACTATAAATGCCATTGTTTGGCCAACTTCTATTTTTGTTTGTTCTAGTGTTAAACCATCTATTGCTGTATGTGTTGTCCCCAAGCCTATTAAATATGCTGCAAGTGTAAGTAAACCAATCATTAAGCCTTGATAAATAATTCTAAATGTTCTTCCTTTTGTAAATATTCCTTCATTTCTTTTTACTGGTTTTCTATCCATTATATCTTTATTTGCTGGATCAAATGCTAATGCTAATGCTGGGAATGTATCTGTTACAAGATTTATCCATAAAATATGTATTGGTAATAAAACTTGAATCATTGTTATATCAGATATTCCAAACCATTGTCCTATTTGTGGTGCAAATAATGTTGCTAATAATAATACAATAACTTCTCCAACATTACATGAAAGTAAAAATTGAATTACTTTTAATATATTATCATATATACGTCTTCCTTCTTCAACTGCTGATACTATTGTAGCAAAATTATCATCTGTTAATATTACATCTGCTGCTTCTTTTGCAACTTCTGTTCCTACTTTTCCCATTGCACATCCTATATCTGCTGTTTTTAATGCTGGACTATCATTTACTCCATCACCTGTCATTGCTACAACCTCTCCATTTGCTTGCCATGCTTTTACTATTCTAACTTTGTGTTCTGGTGATACTCTTGCATATACAGAATATTTTCTAACATTTTTTGTTAATTCTTCATCAGTCATTTTTTCTAATTCTGTTCCTGTTAAAGCTTCACTTTCATCTTTTAATATTCCTAGTTTTTTGGCTATTGCAACTGCTGTAACTTTATGATCACCTGTAATCATTACTGTTTTTATTCCTGCTTTTTTACACTTTTCTACTGCTTTTTTTGCTTCAATTCTTGGTGGATCTATCATTCCGACCATTCCAATAAATGTTAAATCACTTTCTATTGTTTTCATTTCTGCTTTTGATGGCATATGATCTAATTCTTTATATGCAAATGCTAGGACTCTTAAAGCATCTTTTGCCATTTTTTCATTGTTTTCTCTTATCCATTTTGCATAATTATTTATACTTGTTCTTACTTCACCTTTGTACAAAAATGAGTTACAACATTTTAATAATTCATCAACTCCACCTTTTGTATATACTATATATTTTCCATTTTTCTTATTAACTGTTGTCATTAATTTTCTTTCTGAATCAAATGGAACTTCTTCAACTCTTGGATTTTCTCTATATATAGCTTGTTCATAATCTAGTTTAAATGCCATATCAACTAATGCTGTTTCTGTTGGATCTCCTGCTAATTGTCCATCTTCTAGCAATCGTGAATCATTACATAACATACAATTATATACTAATTTTTTGAAATCTTCTGTTGTATTTACTTTTTTTACATATTGCAATTCATCATCACAAAATACTTTTTCTACTGTCATTTTATTTTGTGTTAATGTTCCTGTTTTATCAGAACATATAACTGTACTGCTTCCTAATGTTTCAACTGCTGGTAATTTTTTTACTATTGCATGTTTTTTTACCATTTTTTGAACACCAATTGCTAATACAATTGTTGATACTGCAACAAGTCCTTCTGGTATTACTGCAACTGCAAGTGATACAGCTGTCATAAACATGTCTATTATTTCTTTTCCTTGTAATAATCCAATAACAAATATTACTGCACATATTGCTAAACAAGCTATTCCTAAAATTTTTCCTAAATCATTTAATTTTTGTTGAAGTGGTGTTTCTTGCTTTTCAGCATTATCTAACATTCCTGCAATTTTCCCTACTTCTGTATTCATTCCTGTATTTACTACAATTGCTTTTCCTCTACCATATGTTATTAAGCTTGATGAAAATAACATATTCTTTCTGTCACCAATTCCAATTTCATTTCCATCTATTTTTTCTGTTATTTTTTCTACTGGAACTGATTCACCTGTAAGTGATGCTTCTTGTGATTTTAAATTTACTGCTTCTATTATTCTTAAGTCTGCAGCAATATAATCTCCTGTTTCTATTATAACAAGATCTCCTGGTACTAATTCTCTTGCTGGTATTACTTGTTCTTTTCCATTTCTTATTACTTTTGATGCATGACTACTTAATTTTTTTAATGCTTCTAATGATTTTTCTGCTTTGCTTTCTTGTGCTACTCCTATTACAGCATTTAATAATACTACTATTAATATTATTATTGTATCTGTAAATCCTTCTCCTTGTGCTACTCCAACTACTCCTGATACTATTGCTGCTATTATTAATACAATTATTGAAAAATCTTTAAATTGTTCTAAAAATTTTTTTAGTAATGAATCTTTTTTCTTTTCTTGTAATTCATTTAGTCCATATTTTTTCATGTTTTCTTGGACTTGACTACTGCTTAAACCTTTTTGACAATCTGTTTTTAATTCTTGTTCTACTTCTTGGCTTGTCTTATTAAACCAACTTTTTTCCATACTAATTACCTCTCTTTTCTAATTGTATTTTTGTCTTTTTCCTTTTGTTCTACATATAATATTTATTCTTATTTATGTATTTTAGAACAAATAAAGACTTTTAAAGAAAAAATATAATTAAATTATTATATTCTTTCTTTAAAAGTCTCGTTTACTTTTTTGAAGCTTGTTAACCAGATTCTTTTGAATCGCGGTTGTTGATTAACAATTTAAAACTACTCCCTCTTAAATATGAAATTCTGGTGACCCGTACGAGAATCGAACTCATGATTCCACCTTGAGAGGGTGGCGTCTTAGCCGCTTGACCAACGGGCCATTTGTTAATACTTATATTTTATACCACATTTCTTTTAATTCGTCAATTGTTTTTATAAAATTTCATCTGTTTTATTTACTAAATAATAATAAAACAGCCAACTAATCTTTTTAGATTAAATTGGCTTTTTCTAGCATTAGCTAACTAAGTAAACAATTCGTTCAATTGTTGATACATTCCCAGAACTATCTGACACAGAATAAATAAATATATATTTTCCTATTTCAGATTCATCTGGTACACAGCTTCTTTGAACCTTCCATGTCAAATTACCATCATAATTATCTGATGCCTCATAACCTGGTTCTTTAAAAAGTTCGATATCCTTAGTCTGTACAATATTATCTCCTTTTAGCAATATAACTGGTGGTTGAGTATCTACAATATGAATTATCTGATTTAGAATTCTAATTCCAAACATATAACTTATTTTGTAGTTTCCAATTTTTGCTATATTCACATTGTTATTTGTAATTATTGCTTTATCCGAAACATCCCAAAAAAGCCATTTAATTGTTGCATATTTAAAATCTGTTCCAACTTCAACTGTTTCTTCTGCATTCTGAGTTATCTTAACACATCCAAAGATTGTTGCAATAACAACAAATATAGAAAATGTTGTTATTAACGTTCTAAAAAATATAGATATTGCCCCAAATTGTTTATTCCGTCTTCTAGTCATAATGCTATTCCTCCTAAACAAATTTTTTATTTTGGATATAAAAACGATTTCAAAATTGGATTATATCATAATTTCCAGAAAAAGTAAATGTATTTTTTTATAATTTTAGGAAATTATATATTTAGGTGGTGATATTTATGACAAATAAAGAGCTTTTATATGTTGAAGATGCTTTAGGACATGAAAGCTATATGAAAACATGTAGCAAAAAAACAGCTACACAACTTACTGATCCAACTCTTGCTACTTTTATTGGTGAATTAGAGCAAAAGCATACTGAATTATATAACAAATTTTTAAATTTATTATAAAGAAAGGAATTTTAATTATGCAAGATAAAGATTTAATGGAAAATGAACTTCTTGTTGTAAAAGGTGTTTGTGACTTATATTTACATGGTACAATAGAATCGACAACAGCTGAAGTTCATACTGCTTTTAAAGAGGCTTTAAATGAATGTTTGAATATTCAAAATAAAATTTATAATTTGATGGCAGAAAAAGGTTGGTATCAAACAGAAAATGCTGAACAACAAAAAATAACTGCTGCTGAGCAAAAATATTCTGCTCAAAATAATTAGTTTGTTAATAAAAATAGAATTTCCGCTTTTTTATGCAGAAATTCTATTTTTCTAGTTTTTATAATTTTTTAAATAAGAATCCATTTTTTCTATAAATTCTTCATTATTTTTTGTTTTAGTCATTTGAGAAATTATTTGTTCTGTAACATCTGCAACAGGTAAATTATTTAATGCTTTTCTTAATGCAAATACTGTTTCTAACTCTGGTTTTGTTAACAATAAATCTTCTCTTCTTGTTCCAGATTTATTTATATCTATTGCTGGGAATATACGTTTTTCAGATAATTTTCTATCTAAGTGTACTTCCATATTTCCTGTTCCTTTAAATTCTTCAAATATTACATCATCCATTCTACTTCCAGTTTCAATTAATGCTGTTGCAAGTATTGTTAAACTTCCTCCGTTTTCAATATTTCTTGCTGCTCCAAAGAATTTCTTTGGTTTATGTAATGCTGCTGGATCTAAACCTCCTGATAATGTTTTTCCAGATGATGGCATAACTAAATTATATGCTCTTGCCAGTCTTGTAATACTATCTAATAATATTACAACATCTTTATTATGTTCTGTTATTCTTTTGGCTCTTTCTAATACCATTTCAGCTACTTTTACATGGTGTTCTGGCATCTCATCAAATGTTGAATAAATAACTTGTCCTTTTATTGAACGTTTCATATCTGTTACTTCTTCTGGTCTTTCATCTATAAGTAAAACTATTAATTCAACTTCTGGATTATTTTCAGATATACTATTTGCTATTTTCTTTAATAATGTTGTTTTTCCTACTTTTGGTGGAGCAACAATCATTCCTCTTTGTCCTTTACCTATTGGTGAAATTAAGTCAATTATTCTCATTGCATATTCTGTTGGTTTTGTTTCAAGCTTTAATCTTTCATTTGGATAAATTGGTATTAATTCATCAAATCTCTTTCTTTTTGCTGCTTTTTCTGGATGTTCTTCATTAACTTCTCCAACAAATATTAGTGAAGGAAATTTTTCTCCTTCTTTTGTTCTAGCAATTCCTTTTATTATATCACCTGTATCTAGTTTAAATCTTCTTATTTGAATTGGTGAAATATATACATCTTTGGGACTTGATAAATAATTATCTCCTCTTAAAAATCCATATCCATCTGGTAATACTTCAAGGATTCCCTCAACAATTTGATCATCATCATTTGTTACTTTGTATTCAATTGTTGAACTGGATTCTGATAATTCTTCTACTTGTTCATCATCATTTTCATCATATCTTAATTCTTCTTTTTTTCCTTCTTCAATTTTTGATTTTGAAGAATCTTTAATTTGATTTAATAATACTATTAATTCTTCTTTTTTTAGTTTTGAGATGTTTTTTATGTTATGCTCTTTGGCAAAATTTCTCAACTCTAATAATGTCATGTTTTCTAAATCTAACATAACTACCTCCTATTTTTATTTGCTTTTTAATTTGATTTTTTTGGGATTTCTTTTGATTTAATAAAATAAAGATAAATCCTTAGAACTTGAATGTTTTAAGGATTTACTTATTACTATCGACATAAACTCTTTCATTTTGTAAATACATTCCTAGTTTTTCGCGCGCTACTTTTTTTATATATTCTGGTGAATTTGATTTGTTTATTTCTTCTTCTAGATTTTGCTTATTTTGCTCTAATTCTTCTTGTGCTATATTTATTTTTACAGATATTTCTTTAATTTCTTTTTGATATTGTATTATATTTTTTTGTTGTCTTATTAACACAACTCCCCATACTATTAGTGCAATTAAAAAGACAGGTATTAAAAATTTATTCTTTTTCATAAGTGCTCTCCATTTTTTCAACTTTAGATAATATATTATTCTCCATTTCTTTCCAAATTCCCCTTTTTCTTTTTAATTTTAATTAGTTTTTTTAACTTATTCTCTATATTATTAATAAATTTGATTGGAATTTTGAAGATTTTGCTGATAAATGTCAATATTACTTTTATTTTGTTCATTATAAAATAATTTACTTTTATAAATATTATACTTAATGTTAGTGTATATATCATTGCTCCTATCAATATTCCTAATATCATATATATTCTAATTTCACCATCATTGAAAAACCATATATTATATAAAACAATTATTCCTGCTAATATCCAATATATTATATCTTCTATATATGTTATAAAATCTGATGTTTTAAATGTTTTTCTTAATGCTCTAAAAAAGTCAAATAATATTCCTAACCCAATTCCTGTTAATGAAAAAACTATAAATAAATATGCTTGATTTTCTACCATTTTATGCCTTTCTTTTATTTAAAGATTTTGCTTAATAATGATGTTCCTCCATTTTTTTCTGGTCCTTTTTGACTATATGTTAGACTTGAAATTTCTCCATCAACTATTACTTCTGATGTATCTAAACTTAATTTATTTATTCTAATATTTTCTCCTTTTACTGTAAGTAATCCTAATTCTGTATCTATCATTACTACTTGATCATCAAAACTTAATACATCATTTACTCCTGATACATTAAGCTTTTCTCTATTTTCTAATACTATATTTTGTACAATGTTTTGATTAATTGTCGTACTTTTTCTTTCTTCTATCATAATTTAATATCATCCTTTCTCTTTTATACTAAATTATAATATGCTGTTAATATAACAAATATAACTAAAAAGAGCACATAAAGTTTGAAGTGAACTCAAATTATTAAACTTTTTGTTCTAATAATTGTGGTTCAGTACAAAATTATGTACTCTAAATAATTATTTTAATCTTTCTTCAAGATTTTTTAACATATTTTGATATTTTTCAAGTTTTGCTTTTTCTTCATTAATTTTAGCTTCTGGAGCTTTATTAACAAATCCTGGATTTGAAAGCATTTTACTTGCTCTTTCAATTTCTGCAATAACTTTTTTCTTTTCTTCTTCAATACGTTTTCTTTCTTCTTCAATATCAACAAGTTCCTCAAATGGAATATATAATTCAATTCCATCTGTTATGATTGATAATGCATTTTGTGCAATTCCTTCTTTGTTTTCTTGAACTTTGATATTTTCACTATATCCTAATTTCTTTAAAAATCCTTCAGATTGATTTATTAAATCTTTATATTTTGTTGTTACAAATATTAATTCTGTCTTTTTTGATGGATGTACATTTGAACTTGCTCTTAAATTACGAATTCCTATAATTATTTCTTTTAATTTTTCAATTTCTTCTTCATCAGCTTTAAAATTATATTTTTCATCAAATTGTGGGAATTTTGAAATCATTATACTTTCATCAATATTAAATAATTGTAAATATATTTCTTCTGTTATAAATGGCATAATTGGGTGTAATAATTTTAATGAATTCATTAATACTTCATTTAAGGTTACTTGTGCCATTAATTTGCTCTCTTTATCATCACAATATAAACGTGTTTTTACAATTTCTATATACCAATCACAGAATTCATTCCATATAAAGTCATATATTTTTTGTGTTGCAACTCCTAAATCATAATTTGTAATATTTTCATTTATTTCTTTTGATAATGTATTTAATTTTGATATTATCCATTTATCTTCTTTAGCCAATTTAGCTGTATCAATTTCATCTAATTTTGGTAATTTTTCAACACCGTCTAAATTCATTAATACGAATTTTGCAGCATTCCATAATTTATTTGCAAAGTTTGAGGCTTGTTCTAGTTTTTCTGGCATATATCTTATGTCATTTCCTGCTGAAATTCCTAAAACCAATGAAAATCTTAATGCATCTGTACTATATTGGTCAATAACTTCTAATGGGTCTATTCCATTTCCTAATGATTTTGACATCTTTCTACCTTGGCTATCTCTTACAATACCATGTATTAATATATCACTAAATGGCTTTTGTTTCATACATTCTAATCCTGAAAATATCATTCTTGCTACCCAGAAGAATATTATGTCATATCCTGTTACTAATACATTTGTTGGATAAAATGTTTTTAAATCTTCACTATCCATATTAGGCCAGCCAAGTGTTGAGAATGGCCATAATGCTGAACTAAACCATGTATCAAGAGAATCCTCATCTTGATGTAATTTTGTTGAACCACATTTCTCACATTTTTCTGGTGCTGTTTTACTTACATTTATATGTCCACATTCATCACAATAATATGCTGGTATTCTATGTCCCCACCATAATTGACGTGATATACACCAATCTTGAATATTTTCCATCCAGTTAAAATATGTTTTTTCATATCTCTTTGGAATAAATTTTATATCATCTTCTTTAACTGCTTTTATTGCAGGTTCTGCTAATTCTTTCATTTTTACAAACCATTGATTTGATATTCTTGGTTCTACTGTATTATGACATCTATAACACTTTCCAACATTATGTGTATAATCTTCTGTTTTAACAAGTGCACCTATTTCTTCTAGTTTTTTTACTATTAGTTTACGTGCTTCTAATGTTGTTAATCCTTTATATTCTGGTACTAAGTCTCCCATTATTGATGAATCATCAAATACTTCTGCTATTTCCAGATTATGTCTTAATCCTGCTTGATAGTCATTCATATCATGTGCTGGTGTTATTTTTACACAACCTGTTCCAAAATCTTTTTCTACAAAATCATCTGCAATTATTGGAATTTCTTTATTCATAATTGGTAATATACATGTTTTTCCAATTATATCTTTATATCTTTCATCTTCTGGATGTACTGCAACAGCTGTATCTCCTAACATTGTTTCAGGTCTTGTTGTTGCAACTATTACATATCTGTCTGTTCCTTTTATTTGATATCTTATATGCCATAAATGTGATGGTTCTTCTTCAAATTCAACTTCTGCATCTGATAATGATGTATGACATGATGGACACCAGTTTATCATTCTTGTTCCTTTATATATTAGTCCTTTTTTATATAAATTTACAAATTGTTCTAATACAGCTTGTGATAATCCTTCGTCCATTGTAAATCTTGAACGTTCCCAATCACATGAACAACCTAATTTACGTTGTTGTTTTTGGATTGTTCCTCCATATTCTTTTGTCCAAGCCCATGCTCTTTCTAAGAATTGTTCTCTTGTTATATCAGCTTTTGTTAATCCTTCTTCTTTTTTCATTTTTTCTACAACTTTTACCTCTGTTGCAATTGCTGCATGGTCTGTTCCTGGTACCCATAATGTATTATATCCACACATTCTTTTATATCTTATTAACATATCTTGCATTGTTCCATCTAATGCATGTCCCATGTGTAATTTTCCTGTTACATTTGGTGGTGGCATTACTATACAAAAACTTTCTTTTCTTTTATCCATTGATGGTTTGAAATAGCCTTTCTTTTCCCATTCATTATATAAATTTTCTTCAAATTCTTTTGGATTATATTTATCCATTAATTTATGATTACTCATATCTTTTCTCTCCTTTTTAATAAAATTTAACAGTATATTTACAAGAATATATTTCATCTGGTTCTATTGATAAAATATTTTCTTTTTCTTTATAAATTTGATTACTATCAATCTTGTCTGCTGTGTTTTGCCATGGTTCTATACAGACGAATGGTACTCCTTTTTTTGACCATAATGCTAAATATGGAAAATCTGTAAAGTCAAATTCTAATATTTTTTTATAAGTATTTCTATTTTGTAATACTACTTTATTTGATTTTATATTTTTCATTATTATTGCATCATTGTCAAATATATTTTCTGTTAGATGAATCTTATTTTCTTCTAAGATATTTGTAGCTTTTTCTGTATCTATTAATCCATTTCTTAATTTCAAAAATTCTATATTTTCTTCATTTTGTTCAAATACTATCTCATAATCTCCTGTAGTATAGTCACATCTAAATGCAGGATGCCCTCCTATACCAAAATAGATTCTTTTATTATCTATATTTTTTACTTCATAAGTTACTTGAAGTGCATTTTCCACAATCTTATATATAACATGTAGTTCAAATTTATATGGATATTTTTTTAATGTTTGTTCATTATATTTTAATATATAATGATTTTCTTCTATTTCTTGAAATTCCATATCTCTTGCAAATCCATGTTGAGACATTTCATATATTTTTCCTTCTATTTGTGTTTTTCCATCTTTTATTTGTCCCACTATTGGAAATAATATTGGTGATTGTCTATTCCAAAATGTTTTTCCATCAAATAACATTTCGTTTCCATCTTTTAAGATACTTGTTAATTCTGCACCTTGTTTTTTCGATTTTATTTTTAACATTATAAATTTCCTCCTTTATAGAACAAAAAAACTCACTCTTATGTTTTCACATAAGGGCGAGTTCTATATCTCACGGTACCACCTTAATTATTATCTTTTTGATAATTTCTCAATTTACTTTAACGCAGTATTACGAATAACCTTACTACTATTTCAGATTATTAACTCAAAAGCTACCTTCCATTTGCCTTTATTTAAGAAGCTTTCAGCCTACGACTTCTTTTCTCTACAAATAGTTCAAATGTACTCTTCTTTTTCTTCGTTTTTGTTATGTTATTATATTATCACTTTTTTATGTGAATTGCAATAGTTTAGATTATTTTTTCTTATTATATTAATTTATCAAAATTTTTTTTATTACTTAAAATTAGTCTAACTTCCATTGCATTATCTTTTACTGTATAGAATATAGTATAATTTTTCACATAAATTCTATAATATATATTTTTTCTTTTTCTTCTAGAATTATATTTTTCAAAAATATCAGGATATTCACTTCTTCTTTCTATTTCTTTAATTACCTCATCATAAAAATTCTCAGCTGCAATTTTATTTTGAAGCTTATATATAAAATATCTTAAAATATTATTAAACTGTTTTACAAATGTATCTGTATATTTTATCGTATATTTATTCTTCGCCATCTAGTATCCTCCTAGTTATTTGTTTAAATTCATCATGAGAATAATATTTCGTATTTGGATCTTCTGCTTCTCTATCCACTTCATCTAATGCATTTTCAATATATTCTTCATATTCTTTGTCACTTATTAATTTTGCATATTTTTCTAAACTCATAACAACCATTGAACCATAACCATTTTTTGTTAAATAAACAGCTTCATCCTCCTTTAAAACTAACTCCTCTATCTCTGGATATTTATTTCTTAAGTCTGATACTGGTCTTATATTAATCATATCAAATCTCCTCCTTGTTTTACTATCATAATTTTATCATTATTTTATGTTTTTTTCAATAATTTATTCTACTTTTTAATCATTTTTATAATTTTTTTCATTTATTTCTCCAATTCTATAATTTCCTATGTTTGAGAATATTTTCTTGTTGGTCTATAAAAACAATGATTTCCATATCTTGTATGAAATGTTCCAGAACCATTACTTGGAAAAGTTGATGAACATGTTGGTCTAAATGGATTCAAATACCATAAACAATCACCTATTTCATTAAGTTTATTACCAGACAATGCCCAATCAGCAACATAATAATGAATATCTGTTGGAGTCATATTATATATATTTTGTGAATTATATTGATTTCTTATTGTTTCTCTTGCACAATCATATTGCCCTTCTTGAAATATTATATTTCTTAAATTACCGCCTTGTGAAACTCTCGCATATTCTCCCTCTGTTGCATTTACCCTATTTAATATTGATGTTGCAACAGCCTTCATTCCATTATCTCCTTCACCACCAGCTTCACATTGCACAATTCTTGCTAATAGCTCTCTATCTGAATATGCCATAAAAAACACCACCTCATATTATTTTATGAAGTGATGCTCTTTTTGTGATTCTATTTTAAGATTGTTTTATATATTTTCCAATCTCTCATTACTTTTCTTACATACATATTTGTTTCTTTAAATGGTATGTTCTCTGCATCTGTTCCATCTTCTTTTAATGTATCTTGACTAATCCATTTATCAACATTTCCATGTCCTGCATTATATGCAGCTATTGCTAGCTCTACACTATTATATTTTTCTATTAATTGTGAAAGATATATTGTTCCTATTTCTATATTAATTTCTGGATCTAATATATTTTCATTTGTTAACTCAATATTGTTTTTTTGAGCAATCTCTTTTGCTGTTGAATCCATTATTTGCATTAATCCTTTTGCATTACTTTTTGATATTGCATTTTGATTAAACTTACTTTCTACTTTTATAACAGCATACAATAATTCTTTTTCTACTCCATATTTTTCAGCATATTTTTCTACATATTGTCTATAATCTGTTTTATATAACATTCTTAATATAATTGTTTTTCCCCAGTATACTGCAAATATTAATATTGCAAGTATAGCTATTATTTTTATTACCTTGTTCATTCTATTTGCAGGTATTCCTCCTTTGTTGATTTTTTAATGTTATTTCTTTAGCCAGTTTTTACCATCTACAATTTTTGAAATCATCATTGATGATGCAGTATCTCCAACTACATTTAGCATTGTTGCTGGTGCATCTATTATCGTTGCAATTATTGTTAATATTGGTAATGCTGCTGTTGGACATCCTAACATTGTAATTATTAACATTTCTGAAATTGTTCCTCCACCAATTGGAACTGCTGTAACTAATAATGTTGATACTAAAGCTATTGCCAATATTCCTAATATGCCTGTTCCTGTTGATACATTCATTCCAAATAAACATACTAAAAACATTATTTTAAAAACTGAACCTATTATAGATCCATCTTTATGGAAACTTGTTCCTAATGGTATTGCTGTTTCTGCAACATCTTCTGGAACTCCAATCTTTTTACTACATTCTATATTTACTGGAATTGATGCTGCACTTGAACAAGTTCCAAGTGCTGTTGCAGTTGCTGGTAATACATTTTTCCAATATAATCTTATTCCCTTTTTGCCTCCTGCAACAAATGCATATATAGAATATATTATTAAATAATATAAAATTGATACAATTGTATATATTACAAATGTTTTTAAATATCCTACAACTATCATTTCTCCAAAGCTTCCAACTAATGCTGCAAAATAACACCCTAAGCCTATTGGAGCATAATACATTATTATTTTTACAACATTATTTATTATTTCATTTGCAGATTCTAAAAAATCTACAACAGGCTTTGCTTTTTCTCCTGTAATATTTATTGCTAATCCAAAAATAATTGAAAATACTAGTAATGCTATTATATTATCTTTAGATAATAATTTAGTAAAATCATTTACAGTTAATAAATTTGCTGTTCTTTTTAATATTCCTATTTCTTCATTTTCTTGTGTTTCTTCCTCTGTTGTTTCTTGTAATGATTGTTTTATTTTTTCACCATCTTCTGGCTTTACTAATTTTATAAAATATGTACTAGCAAATCCTATTAAAACTGCTATTATTGATGTTATTATAAATACTAAAAATGTTGCCCCTACTATTTTTCCAAGTCTTTTTGGTGATTTCATTTTTGATATTGATGTTGTAATTGTTAAAAATATTAATGGTGTTATAACTACTAGTAATAAATTCAAAAATATGTCTCCTAAAGGGCTTAAAACTGTTGCTTTTTCTTTAAATATAAATCCTACAATTGCTCCTATTATTATTGATACTAATAATATAATTGTTGATTTGTAGTTTGATAATAATTTTTTCATAATTATCTCATCATCTCCTTTTTAGTGTGTAGGAAAAATCGCCTAGTAGGTGATTTTTCTGTACAGAATAAATATGTGGATTATTAGAATTTCTAAGCAATTTCCATTGCATAGAAATTCTTAAATCTACTTTTTACAAATTTATCCTATCACAATTTTATGCTATTTTCAATAAAATATTTATTAATTTATATTCTTTTCAACTTATATTTTCAAAACATTCCTTTTATTTATTATTAAGATATTTTATATCAGTTTCATTAAGTATTTGCATTTGAGATATTGCAATTTTATTAAGTCTAAAAAGTCTTTCAGATTGTTTTAGCCCATCATTTATAAATACTGAATTGAGATTTTCTAAATTTGCTAAACATATTAATTCATTTATGGTTGCATGATCTCTAATATTACCATCTAAATCTTTATTTTTATTTCTCCATTCTTTAGCCGTCATTCCAAACAAAGCCATATTTAAAACATCTGCCTCTTCAGCATATACATAATTAATTTGCTCTTTTGTTAATTCATTAGGTATTAAATTCTGTTTAATTGCGTCTGTATGTATTTTATAATTAATTTTGGAAAGTTCACGTTTCGCATTCCAACCTAATTGCTTTTGCTCCTCTGATTTTAGTCGTTCAAATTCTTTAATTAATAATAATTTGAACTTTGGACTAATCCACATTCCAAATTCAAAAGCAATATCTTTATGTGCATATGTTCCACCATATCTTCCAGCCTTTGACATTATACCTATCGCATTAGTTTTTGCTACCCATTCTTTTACACTAATTTTATAACTATTTAAACCTGCCTGACTTTTAATTATGGCAAATTCGCCACAATTAAAATTGGGATTATGAATTTGTAATTGAAATATAATCCTCATCTTCTATTTTAAAATAAGAAATTTTTTGATTTAAAACTGTTAATTCTGCCATTTTATATCCCTCCATTGTTGTAAATTCTTTATTTCAAATGAATTATATTATATTTTACTAATTTTTTCTACACTCACATTAAAATTAAATAAAAGATTTCATTAAAATAAAAGAGATAAGATTTTTAGTCTTACCCCTTTCAATTTATTTAGACATAACTTCACATATTAAATTACTTAACTCTGTTGGATTCTCAATATTTAATCCTTCAATTAATCTTGCTTGAGCATATAATATTTGAGTATATTTCTTTAATTCATCTTTATCATTTTTATACAAATCTTTTAATTTATTTGCAATTTCATGATTTGCATTAATTTCAAGTACTGTTTGTGCTTTAATATCTTGGTTATTATTTGGCATTGAATTTAATGTTTTTTGCATTTCTACAGATATTGCACCTTCACTTGTTAAACATACTGGGTGATTTTTTAATCTATGCGTAAATCTAACTGCTTGTACCTCAGAGTTTAAAGCTTCTTTCATTGCAGTAAACATATCTTTGTTTTCTTCATTTTCTTTTTTTAATTCTTCTTTTTCTTCATTTGAGTCTAAGTCTAAATTATCTGCACAAGCATTTTGGAATGTTTTTTCTTCATATTTATTTAAAACTTGGAATACAAATTCGTCAACATTATCTGTTAAATATAATATTTCATATCCTTTATCTTTTAAAATTTCTACTTGTGGTAATAAATCTATTTTATCTATTGATTCACCAGATGCATAATAAATTGCTTTTTGGTCTTCTTTCATTCTCATTACATATTCTTTTAATGTTACTAATTTCTTTTCTGTTGAAGAATAGAATAATAATAAATCTTGAAGTTTGTCTTTGTTCATTCCATAATCACTATATGTTCCATATTTTAATTGAACTCCAAATACTTTGAAAAATTCCTCATATTTTGCTCTGTCTGATTTTAACATATTTTCTAATTCTGATTTTATTTTGTTTTCAATATTTTTTTCAATTACTCTTAATTGTCTATCATGTTGTAATACTTCTCTTGATATATTAAGTGATAAATCATCACTATCTACTAAGCCTTTTACAAATCCAAAATAATCTGGTAATAAATCTGAACATTTATCCATTATTAATACACCATTTGCATATAATTGTAGTCCTTTTTCATATTCTTTTGTATAATAATCATATGGTAAATGTGATGGAATATATAATAATGCATCATATTTATATTGTCCTTCTACTGATGAATGTATTACTTTTAATGGTGCTTGGAAATCATTGAATTTTTCTGTGTAAAATTCATTATATTCTTCTTCTTTTATTTCTTTTTTATCTTTTTTCCATAATGGAATCATTGAGTTTATTGTTTCTGTTTCAATAACTTTTTCTGTTTCTTTTGAGCCTTCTTTTGTTTTCTCATGTTCTACATCCATTTGAATTGGATATGAAATATAGTCTGAATATCTTTTTATTATCCATTGTATTTTATATTCCTCTAAAAATTCACTATATTTTTCTTCTTCACTGTCTTCTTTTATATGTAATGTGATTTTTGTTCCTACATCTTTTTTATCACATGGTTCAATTGTGTATCCTTCTACACCTTTTGATGTCCAGCAATATGCTTGTTCACTGTCTATAGATTTACTTTCTACTTTTACTTCATCACTTACCATAAATGCTGAATAAAATCCTACACCAAATTGTCCTATTATATTAATATCTTCTTTTTTCTCGTTTTGTTCTTTGAATGCTAAAGATCCACTTTTTGCAATTGTTCCAAGGTTTTTATCAAGTTCATCTTCTGTCATTCCACAACCATTATCTGTTATTGTTAATGTTCTTTTTTCTTTGTCAATATCAATTTTTATTTTTAAATCTTCTTTATTTATTTTTAAATTCTTATCTGTTAATGAACGATAATATAATTTGTCCATTGCATCACTTGCATTTGAAATTAATTCTCTTAAAAATATTTCTTTATTTGTATATATTGAATTTATCATTAAGTCTAATAGTCTTTTTGATTCTGCTTTAAATTGTTTATTACTCATTTTAAATTCCTTCTTTCTTTTTTATCTTTGGCTATTATATCACTTATTTTAGCAGTGTCAATAGTAAAGTGCTAATTTGTGAAAAATTATTTTTATTTCTTATGAAAATAGGACTTTTTTATTATATAAGAAACTTTAAATTTCTCAACAAAAAGAACTCCTATTATGGAGTTCCCTTTGTTTTTAACAAATTATTTTACTGTCTTTTACAAATTTCATAACTTCTCGCCAAATATTTTCACACTCGATTTCAACAGACCATGCTTTGCAATACATTTTAAGAGGACTTTCATATTTACCTTTTATATTATATAGTCCTTTTCCTCTAGGCATAATTTCAAGTTTTTCTTTTGAATCATAATACTGCCAATTTCCACTTGGAAAAATCAAATAAATTTTTCCTTTTTTTGCTACTAATACTTTAACTATTTGATTGTTTTTAACTGTGATTTTTGTATACTGATTTTCCTTTGTAATTTCAAATGTCCGTTCTACATTTTTCAGCATCATATAACACATTCCTTTCTTTTCATTTGTTAAAATTTTATACAAGCTCTATGTTTATATTATATTCATGTATTTGTTTAAATATGACTAATTTATTTACATTTTCTTTTTATTTTTTCTAATTCATTTTGAGTTATATCTACATATTTTAAAATTTTTTCATCATCTTCATTATTAAGAATCATATTTTTTACAATTTTCATAACTGCTTCTTTTATTAATTTTTGTCTTTGCTTTTCGTCATTTCTTTTTATTCTTTCTATCCATTCATCCATATCATTTTTCTTCCTTTCTTCTATTAATTCATCACAATATCTTAAGATTTAACTGCAATATATCTTTGTACAATAACAGGTCTTCATATAAAATACTATTTTCTTTCAATAGGCTTTCACCTCTTTTCTACTTTATATTTGGTTATTTTTATTTGAATTTTAAATAGTTTGAATAAAAAATTATATATATTAAAATTTTTGAATTAATACTAGTATATTATCATGGACTACTCTAGTTGTCAATATTATAAGCAAAAAAATAAGCTGATACAGAATTTTAGTTTTCTGCTCAGCTCTCAATTTATTTATTTCCATTTTGTAAATATTCTACATATTCTTCTAAACACATATTAAGTTCATTCATTCTTTTTGCATTTTCTTCTCCAACATATCTCCAATGCCAAGATTCATATGCTATTTTGGTTTTGTCTTCTTTATCTTCTGGATATCTTAAAATAAATCCATAATTTTCTGCATTTTTTAATAGCCATTTGTATTCAGATGTTTTGGCAAAAGAATTATCAACATAATTAAAATCTACTGCTAATCCTAAATTATGATCACTTCCACCTGGTTTATTAATATATTCTAATGTAAGCTTGTCCGCTTCTTCTTGTGTTTTTCCTTGTTTTAAGTATTTTTGAACACTGGCATCATATAATTCTTTTTGCCTTTTTACACTTCTATATGTTGATTGACACCATATAGAAGTATTTCCTGCTTTTTTCATGGCATTTATCATATCTTTTAAATATTTTACAGCTCTTGCATCAAATTGCTTTGGATCTTTTGAATTATCTATATTTGCCAATTCAACTTCAAAGTCTTCAGGTAATAGATTATCATAATTAGCAAGTCTTAATCTCCAATCTGTTATTTCTACTTTATTTGTTGTTTGTGTTGAATTTGTACTTGTATTAGTAGTTTGCGTTGGCATATTAATATTATTTGTTTCAGTTGTTGACTGTGATTCTTTTATATCTGTTCCTTTTCCAGATACTTCTATGTTTTTATCTTTTTTATTATTAATAAACATGATTATTAATATTGGAATGGCAATTACCATAAATACCTTTTTCTTATTTAATTTTGGTTCTTCCATTCTCTTGGCTTTTTTTCGGCGTTTTCTATTTTTGTTATTTCTATTATTGCTATTATATTGTGGTCTATTATATTGTGGCCTATAACTTATAGCTTTGTTACTATGTTTTGAACGATGACTACTTTTTCGCCTATAATTTCCATTTCTATATATATCTTCCATTATAGCTCCTATAATTATATTTTCTTTTCACCATTATAACACTTCTTTCTATATTTATCAATTAAAAAATAAGAATGTTTAGTAACTTAAACTCCCTAAACATTCTAAAATATTTATTATTGATACCACTCAAAAGTCCAGTTAAGCATTTTAACATAATCACCTTCACAAATGCCTTGTCTTTTAAGTTCATCTTCAATTCCTAATTCTTTTAGTTTCTTTTGGAAATAATACATAGATTCATTATCATCTATATTTATTCTACCCATTAATCTATTTACAGCTTTTCCTTCAACAACAAATGTATCTCCATCTTTTCTTACTGTAAAGTCTTCTTTGTCATCTTCTAAAGTATATATAACTTTATCTTCTTCTTCAACTATTTCTTCTTTTGGTAATGTTTTTAATACTTCAGATACTCTATTTAATAATTCAGATACGCCTTCACCTGTTACACCTGAAATTTTGAATAATTCTAAATTTTCTTTTTTGGCTAATTCTTCAAGTTCTTTTAATCTTTCATCATCTTGCATTACATCAATTTTATTTGCTACAAGTATTTGTTTTCTTGTTGCTAGTTTTTCACTGTATTTTTTTAGTTCTTCATTTATTGTATGATAGTCTTCTATTGGGTCTCTTCCTTCACTTCCAGATACATCTATTACATGTAATAATAATCTTGTTCTTTCTACATGACGTAAGAATTGTATTCCAAGTCCTACACCTTCACTTGCACCTTCTATAATTCCAGGTATATCTGCAATTACAAAACTGTCTCCACTTGCTGTTTTTACAACTCCTAAATTTGGCTCTATTGTTGTAAAATGATAATTTGCAATCTTAGGCTTTGCATCTGTTACTCTTGATAAAAATGTTGATTTTCCTACATTTGGAAATCCTAATAATCCAACATCTGCAAGTAGTTTTAATTCTAGTATTACTTCTTTTTCTTCTCCTTCTTCACCAGCTTGTGCAAATCTTGGAACTTGTCTTGTTGCTGTTGCAAAATGTGAATTTCCTTTTCCACCTCTTCCACCTTTTAGTACAAGTTCTTCTTGTCCTTCTTTTGAAAGGTCTGCAACAACTTTTCCTGTTTCTACATCTTTTATAATTGTTCCTATTGGAACATCTATATATAAGTCTTCTCCTGCTTTTCCATATCTGTTTGATCCACTTCCATTTTCACCATTTTGTGCTTTGAATTTTTTAGTAAATCTAAAATCTATTAATGTATTTGCATTAGGATCTACTCTGAAATAGATGTTTCCACCTCTTCCACCATCTCCTCCATCAGGTCCTCCTGCTGCTACATATTTTTCTCTTCTAAATGTAATGGCTCCATCTCCACCATTACCTGATTTTATTATTATTTTTGTATAATCTGTAAACAATTTTTTCATCTCCTATCTAATCTTGAAAATAATCAAGTTTCATTGCTTTTTTTACTTTTTTCATTGTTTCTTTTGCTGTTTCTCTCGCTTTTTCTGTTCCATTTATTAATATTTCATCGACTATTTCAGGGTGTTGTTCATAATATTTTCTTTTTTCTCTCATTGGTTCTAATGTGTTATTTATATTTTGTGCTAATTGTTTTTTACAAGCTACACAACCTCTTTTTCCAGCTCTACATTCTTCGCAAATAGCTTTACATTCTTCTTCAGAACTAAATAATTTATGATAATATGAAACCATACATATATCTGGATTTCCTTTATCATCTTTCTTAATTCTATTTGGATCTGTTACTGCACTCATTACTTTTCTATTTACTTCTTCAACTGTGTCTGATAAATAAATAGCATTTCCTAATGATTTTCCCATTTTTTCGTTTCCATCAAGACCTTTTATTCTTTTTTCTTTTGATAATACTGCTTCTGGTTCTTTTAATACATCTCCATATATACTGTTGAATTTTCTTACAATTTCTCTACATTGTTCTATTAATGGTAATTGATCTTCTCCTACTGGAATAATAGTTCCGTCCATTACAGTTATATCTGCTGCTTGACTTACTGGATATCCTAAAAATCCATATGTTACACTTTCACCAAACAAATCTCTTTTTTGTGCAATTTCTGTTTTTACTGTTGGATTTCTTTCAAGTCTTGCAATTGTAACTAAGTTTGAATAAAAAACTGTTAATTCTGCTGTTTCAGGTATCATTGATTGTATGTATATTGTTGTTTTTTCAGGGTCTATTCCTACTGATAAATAATCCATTAAGACTTCTCTTACATTTTTTCTTACTTTTTCTGGATTGTTAAAATTATCTGTTAATGCTTGAACATCAGCAATTAATATGTATTGATCATATTCTCCACTTTCTTGTAATTTTACTCTATTTTTTAATGATCCAAAATAATGTCCTATATGTAATCTTCCTGTTGGTCTGTCTCCTGTTACAATTCTTTTTTTATCCATTTACTATCATTCCTTTCATTAAAGTTACTAGCTAAATATATTAGCTAGTAACTCTTCTCATTTTTTACATTATAATTTTATTACAAAACCTGCTTAATGTCAATATTTAAGCATTAAATCACCAAAAACAGCATATCCTACAGTTGGATTATTTACCAATACATGTGTTATTGCTCCAACAAATTTTCCATTTTGTATTATTGGAGTTCCACTCATTCCTTGCACAATGCCTCCTGTTTTCTCTAATAAATTTTCATCTGTTATTTTTATCGACATACTTTTGTTATCATAATTATTATTTGGGTATATTTTTGTTATTTGTAATTTATATTCTTTAATTTCTCCATCAATTCCACTTAAACAAGTAGCCTCACCCAATTCTATCTCATTTCTCGAGGCTACCTTCATTTTTTTATTAAAGTCTAATTGTATATTTTCTGCATTTTTTACTACACCAAATATTCCAAATTTAGTATTATTATAAATACTTCCAATTAATGTTTGACTATTTATTGAGCCTTCAATTCTCCCTGGCTCATCTTTTTGTCCTTTTACTATTGCCAATATCCTTGCTGTATCAATTTCTCCTGATGATGTGCTTAAAATCTCACCAGTATCTATATCTGAAATTGCATGTCCTAATGCTGCAAAACATTTTGTATCCTCATTATAAAATGTTACTGTTCCTACACCTGCTGCACTATCTCTAACCCATAATCCTAATTTATATTTATTATCTTTGTTTTTTATTGGTCTAATTTTTCCTTTCTTTATTTCTTCTTTATGATTAAATGTTAATTCAACATCTTTGCTTAAAGTCTTATTTATTTCTTCAATTAATTTATCTGTAGATGTAACCTCAACACCATTAACATGTGTTATTGTATCACCTTCTTGAATACCTGTTTCTTGATATGGTTTATATATATTTCCATCTTCTCCTTCAATTGATGTCATTCCTACTACCATAACACCATTTGTGTGCAATTTAATTCCAACTATTTCTCCAACTGGTATTACGTCAATATCTTCAATAACATTAACATTAATCGTTTTTAATTTAATTTTATCAAATAAACTTACTTCTAGCTTTTCTTCTCCTATTTCATTAAATATAGTTGAATATAATGTTGTTGACGTTTCTATTGATTCATCTTTATTTGATATTTTAATTCCCCATAATGTTGGAATACTAATTTCTTCTCCTTGAAAAATTTCTATTGTTTGTGGAATATTATCAATAGAAACCACATATATAAATATAAAAAATAATACAAATAATAGAAATACCCTTTTTAAATGTTTCATTTTCTTCCTCACATTCTTAAAAAGTTTTTTTTATTATTTGTATTATATATTTTTTTATTCAGCCAAATCTTGCTTTTCTAAAATCATTCCAGCAGAATTTTGTATTAAAATTTTTAAATTATATTGTTTTGCTTGTTCATCTATTTTATCATAATCTCCATTATAATCATTTTTTAAAAGTACAAAATATTTATATTTGTTTTTTTTCAAAAAATTATCAATAGTTATATTTTTATCTTTTGTTAAGACTTCATTTAAACAATATCCATTTTTAGTTATACTATATATCCATCTATCTCTTCCTACATTTCCTTGTGGCAAACACCATAATGTATTATCATTATTTATTGTATTTATATTTTCATTATAATATTCAAATAGTTTAAATTCTTTTTCTTTTATCAATGCATATTTGCTTTGAATTTCTGCTCCATTATTTGAATATATATCAAAAATAAATAAATTTTGTTTTGTTACCATTGCAACTCCAATTCCAATTGAATATATTACAATCATTAAATAAACTAATATCTTTATAATTCTATTTTGCTCTGTAAATATTTTAACCATTTCAAAAGTACTTGCAACTAAAATTATAAATAACATATAATAAATTTTATAAAAATAGTAACTAGAAATTAATTCTAATTTATATCCACAGAAAGCAATTACCCAAAATAAAACACTTAAAAGAAGTATTTTATCTAGAAAAGATTCTCTTTTTCTTACACTATTAAATATTAAGAAAATTTCTGATATCAAAACATATGGCAATATATTTGTAATAAAATTTTCATAAATAAATCCGTCAATCTTAAGAGCTGAAACATGATCTATTCCTGAAGGAGCTGTTCCTGTTATAGGTAATATTATAAAATATGCTACACCTAACATTCCTGGAATAAATAATGTTTCTATTATATCAGCAAAAGTATTTAAACTAAAAATTTTTATACCTTGTTTTTTATTGTTTCTTAATATATCCCAAAATATTGCTAAAAATATTACTGGTGCAAAATAATAATATGAAAACATTATTCCTATATTTAATAAAAATATCATAATATTTTTATATTTCGGTAAAATGTTTAATTTCATCACAATTAATATTCCTAGTATTACATCTAGTCCCAAACTCAAATATGAAAAACCTGCAAATAAACTATTCATTTGATATGCTAATACATAGAAAAAAGTAAATATTATTGCTAATATTTTATCTTTTTTATCATTTTTTCCAATTGAAAGTAATGTATACATTAGTAATCCTGATAATATCCAAATAAATATATCAAATATAAAATATAATTTAACAAAATAAACTTCATTTATAAAACTTGCACAGATTTTAAACAATATTCCTGTATTTATATAAGCTCCTGGCATTAGATAAGAAAGCCCTAACCATTTAACATTATCTGAGTTTTCTCTTGTTAGAAATGTTGAATATTTATAAAAATCATCTGCCGCAAAAAAATGTGTTGCTGCATCTGTAACCCCATGTTTAATAGCTATATTTGTTCCATAATTTAAAATTGAAATTGATATTGTAGCTACTAATATAATTATAACTGCAATTAAATCTAATTTATTTAAATAATATTTTTGAATTTTTTTGCTTTTTTTAATTTGATAAATTGGCATACTTGCAAATATTAAATTTGTAATTGACAAATTTAATAATGTTGATTTTATATTAATAAAAAACATTATTGTACAAATAAAAATATTATATGCAAAAAATATAATAACACTTATAATTATACTATATATTATGTTTTGTTTTTCTTCTTTTTTCTTCATCAATAAATAAGATATGATTAATATTATTGCTGTAATTACATAAATTATGTTCATTTAAATTATTTCATTCCTTTCTCGCTTTGTTCAAAGACATAGCTTGTTGATAAAATTCTAATTTCATCTTATATAAAACAAAAATAACATGATTATATCTCAAACCCTGTTACTTTTTATGTAGCTCCATTTATTGCTACAATTCCTGACCCTGTTGCTGAAATAATATGTAAATCATCACCTGTTATTGTATAATATATATTTTTTATTGATTGTGATAATGTCATACTGTTATTCTTTGCTATTACAGAAATTATATCTCCTTCTTTTAGAACTATTTTATTTTTATCTCCTGTTGTATTACTTGTAGAATTATTTAACAGCCTGTCTTCTATTTGAGTTGTATATATAGAATAATAGTGGTTTTTACCTAATTCTCCTTTTGTATTTTGATTTGTTGTATAATTTTGTGCATAATTAGGATCTAGTATTTTTAATTCTATAGCTATTTCATAAGAATTTCCAGATTTATTTAACTCATTCTGATATTTCGTATAATTCTCAGCTTCAATTACTCCAGTTTTTATAATATTGTCAACAAATGATGCTGTTGCATTGCTTACAACAAGTTGTGAAATATCATCACTTCTGTCTGCTAAAAGAAAGAATGGTACTAAAAACATTAGTGCTACACCTACAAATATTCCTATTATTTCTAATGGTGTTTCTTCCATATTCTTATATTCCTCTCTTTTTATTAATTGTCTAACATTACATATGTTATAACTCTTTTTTTGGTCTTATTAATTTCTAATCCTTCTGTTTCTTGTCCTGCACTTTTATCTTCTTGATAATATTCTCCAAGACGTTCTTCAAAGTTTTTGTTTTTAAAATAATTATATAGTTTTTTGCTTTCTCCAAATTCCTCTTCATAAATTTTTTTGGTACCAGTTGAATTCTTCTTTATAAAATTATCTAAATTTTCTTGGGTTAATAATGCTTGTAAATGTACTATAGCTGTAGCCTCATTTGCAAATTTTTCATCTTCCAAGTCTAAATAGTTAATTTCTGTAAAATCTCTTTCATATTGTGTTTTATTTTTATATAAAATTAATTTTACTTCTTGGCCTTGAGCATTTTTTTTATAAAATTCTATCCTATAATTTTCAGAATATGCTTTATACATTGCAGGAACTACAGTTTCAATTCCAACGATTCTATTCTTTTCATTTGATTCTTCAACATATACATAATCTTGAGTTTTATCTCTATATGATATTATACTATCAATTGTCTTTTTTGCATTAGAAAAAGTGGATACACTAAGTGAAATTGCAACCACAAATATCAAGACTCCAAAAGCCATTTTTAGTGCTTCTGCTGCATTTTCCATAGTATATCCCTCCTTTTTTAATTATTTTTTGTTATATTTATTTGTTTAATCAAACCTGATTTATCTGGTGTAATACTTTCAACTGTATATCTACTTCCAGTTTCTGCCTTTGCTTTTTTTGTAGCATTAGTTGCCATCTGAATATCACCTGTTAATGCTATTTTCTTTGAATCATCTGTTTCTGTTAAATTGTGGCTAAATACAGCTGTTATTAAAGAATTTACACTTGAACCAGATACTGAATTTCCATCATAAGAATTAAACTTTGAGTTAAATGCCTCAATTTCTGCTCCACTCAATGCTGTACCAGCTTGGTCAACTTGTCCTTTTGCACTAGATACAATTGAAACCCCAAATGAAATGATAATTATTGCTACTAAAACTGCTGCTGCAATTAAAAGCGCTTTTGTTGCGTTCTCCATAATTTTTTCCTCCTTTAATTTTTATTTTATATTAAATCTTAATAACTAATTTATATTTGTTCAAAAAGCATATATTTAATCTTATGTGTTTTTTGATGATATTCTACTTTTGAACACTTGAATTTTTCATTTATAAAGAATTGAACAAATTGTTCAGTTCCTTGTTTATATATTTGTTCCATTTTATATGTTGTATCATTTTCTTTTATATATATTTCTACTTCAATTGAATTTTCTTCATTTTGAGTAAAGAAACCATTTTCATCTTTTGTAATTTTGTTTTTTTCGTTTTTATCAACTGATTTATTTATAATTGTTGCAAGATCTATTCCATATATTTCATTAGTAGTATATTGCTCAAATTCAGCATTTTCACTTGAAATTGAATTTTGATTTCTTTTATATGAATTATATTGAAATGCTACAATACATACAATCATAACAATTGTTATTAATAAAATTATTACTTTTTTCATAACTTCCTCATTTTAACACTTCTATTTATTATTATCAATAACTAATAAAATTTTTTTATTCTATTCTTGTAAATTTAAGAAGATAAACCCTTTTTGAATCTTTACTTGTTTCTATATTAGAACATTTATAACATTTACCATAATTATTAGATAAGACTATTGATAATGCTTCTTTATTTCCAACATACATCTCTAAATTTACAGAATTTTTTTCTATTTTTTCATTTCCTATAATACATTTATCTAAAACAACTTGTACATAATTATCATTTCCTGCTGATATTGCATTTTTTAATTCATCTATATTGTTTAGTACAAAATTATTATTAAATTTTGCAATAGGAAATTCATTTTTTATATTATTTTCATAAGCTAAATTTGCAACTGTTACTACCTCCTGAAAAGAAAATTTTTCATTTTCATCTGATTGATAATTATAAAATTGTGTATTAAATTTATCTAATTCCTGTTGTGCTATTTGTTCTTGTGATCTTTCTACATATGAGCCTATAGAATAATATAAATATACTCCCATTGATAATATCATCATTGCTATTAATACACCAGCTGCAATAAGCAAAGCTTTAGTTGCATTTTCCATTATCTATTTCCTTTCAGTAATTAATTAAATTTTATTTGCCCATCACTATCAGTCTTTATTTTAAAGTTCATTGATTTAACTTTACCATTTTTAGCTAATTCAACACCAACATTTCCATTATCACCTTCACATTTAAAATAAGCTCTTTTAAATTGAGTAATTTCATAATACTGATGCGCAATTTTATTAATTTTTTTTCTATTATCTAGATTAAATTTTCTATTACTAAAGTCTGTTATTTTAAATATACTATTCATTAAAGATTCAATTTTTTTATTTTCTTCTTCACTTCTAGCACTTTCTTCTTTTTCTATTAACTGGTTAATTAAATTTATGTTCGAAGATAAAGATTGTACTGTGCTATCTGTAGCACTAGGTATAATTGTTTGCAATTCTCTAAGGCAAGAACTTATACGTTCAGAAAATTTTTTCATATTATTATTATTTATACTTGAAACATCTTTAGTAATTAAATAATCATAATTTTTTTCATCATAATGAAAACTTTTATATTTATCTTTTTCTAGTCTTACATTCAAATCTATCTCTTCATATCCTTGATTTGGATTTTGCTTTACCCATTCGTTATAATCAACAACCATATTAATAACTGAAAGCATTTCATTTCCACGAATTTCTCTACCTTCATAATTGTTAAACTTTTTATTCAATTCAACCATTTGCTTAATATCAATTGTATTACTTCTTTCTTGATAGTATTTAGAAATTTGATTATATCCAATTACAAGTGATGACAATATTATTATAGCAATTAAAACACCAACAGCTATTAATAATGCTTTTGTTACATTTTCCATATAATCAAACTCCTTTCTACTCTCATTCTATTGTAATCCAGAGAATGCACCAGACATACTTGTCATTCCTATCAATACTAATGGTATTATTAAATACCCAACAAATAAGCAAATCATTGGAGCAAATCCAACTACTTTTCCTATAATACCCTTTTTAGATATGAATTGTTCATTTGTAGCTTTACGTTTTTCCCTATGATAATCTTTATCAGCATCTAATTCATCAAATGCTTCTCGAATTGGTATCTTTTCAACTGCAGATTGTAAGCTTTCTACAATTCTTACCATATCATGATTACTTACTGATTGTTTTAATTCTTCAAGTGCCTCCCATGCTCCTGCTTCATAGTTGTTTACACATTTTGCAATTGGCTCTTTGAAAATGTTTGAATATCTTTCTAGCCATTCCAATATCATCTCAACACTAATTCTCTCTATTTTCATAAGCATTAATATAATTGTTTGGAATTGCATTACTTCATTTTCCATTTCCATTTGTCTCATCTTTTTTTGGAATATCATCATCCAAATTGGTGCATTATATGCAATAACTGCTATTGCTATTGCTATCAATTCTTCAAACCATTTCATATTTTCAGAATTTACAACTTTTAATTTTTTCAAAACTCTTTGTGCATCTGTAGTAAGATTTTCGTCATTTTCTGTATAATATTTTGACTTAATCATTGCTTTTTTTATATCTTCTTCAGTTGTATCTAATTTTCCTTTAAATTTATCTAAAAAGAAATTATCTTGTTCAGTTAGTTCTTGTGCTTTTTTCTGATCCTTTTCTGATAATGTACCTAACACTGTTGTTCTTGTTGTTGGTTCAGAATAAATATAATTTATAGAAATTCTATGTAATTGTGCTGTAAATATAATAGTTGTAACAAATGCTACCACAGCTAATGCAATTCTATTTACATATATCCACTCCATTTTAGATTTTGATGCAGAATCTTTTAATAATTGTTGCATTTTTCTATAATCTTTAGTTCCTTTTTTAGGAATAAATGCATTTATTACTCTTTTTATCACAGGTATATTATATACTTTTTCTTGCCAAGGATGCTCTCTTTGTGATATATCAGCTTGTACACCACCATTATCTTTTAATTTTCTTGTTAAAATGTATGAAACAATTGTAATTATAACAACTATAACTTGCGCCAATAATCCTAATTTTCCATTATAAAATTCTCCTGTAAAAGCAAAGTTTGAAATACACCAACTTTTTAATGGTTCTAGTAATAAAACTGGAAGTATTGATATAATTGATAAACTTTGAAATACATAATTTAACTTATCTCTTTTTAATATCTCAATTTGCATTTCTTGTGTTATATTATCAACATTTTTTAAGAATAAAGATGAACCATCTTTATCTTTTCTATCTCCAAATTCTTTAGTAAGATATGATATACCAGCAAATTCTTTTAAATAACTATTTGGAGCAATATCATAATATTTTTCAAGTTCTGTTTCAGGATCATCTGAAATTAATATCTCATATATTTTTTCACCTTGTCTTGAAACACTTTTTTCATCATCTAAAGAAACCTGATAAATTGCTTCTTCAACCATATTAAATTCATGATAAGCATGTCTAATCTCAGCAAAAAAATCTATTTGTTCTTTTAATAACTTATTGTCAACTTTATCAACCATTCCATCAATCATTGAATCTATTATAAATAATTCAAAAATTAACAAAATTGACATTAACAATATATTATTTTTTGTAATTGTTATTGTAACAAAAACAATTGGTATTAATATTAAAATAGCATTAAATAGAATCTTTGCTGAATCTCTTCTTGTTGCATATTCATCATCAATATTTAAAATTTCAAGTCTTCTACGTAATTTATATAGGTATCTTTTTATGAAAGGTATTTTAATAAATGTTATATATAATTTTTGATATAAAACATCAAGTGAAAATTCACTACTTTTTGTTCCTTGTTGTAATTTTTTTATTTTAGCATATTCTGATTTTCCCATTTTTTTAGCTAAAATAATATATGCAACAATGGCAACTCCAAGCAAAGCACAAGATCCAATTATTATGTATTTAAGCATATTTGTATTCACTTAGTAACACCTCTCCTTCCATATAAATTTATTTTGTAACTTTTTTCTTAGCATTTGATTTTCCCCAATATTTTTCAATAAATTTATCAAATTCTACTGCATCTGTTTCATCCATATTGGCTCTCATATCATGAATATTTTGGTCTGTTATTTTGTTTGTCAATTGATATTCACCATCAACATATTCCAAAACATTTTGATATGTATATAAATTTTGTTCAGTTACTTTTGAAAAATATGTAGTTGCATTTTGAAAGAATTTTGTTACTTTTGAATCCATATCTTTTTCTTTTTGATATTCGAAATCATATGTTTTTGAATCTTTAATAGGAATACACTCTGTTACTCTTTCAATATATCTTCTACCTCTAAAATCTTTTTGTAAATGTATATCAAAGTTTAATACTTGTACAACCTGCTCTTCTGCAGTTTTTTCATTTTTAAATACCCCTGCTCTTAGCATTGAGTTTCTTAATGCTGTAACTAAATCTGGGAATGTTTTAGCATGGTGAGTAAACAATGTAAATTTAGAAGCAACCTGTGCTGATTGAATCATCCAAGATGCTACTGGGTCTGTTGCAACCTCTCCAATGATGTTAACAGAACCATCTGTTTTTTTCTGAACATCCAAACACTCTTGTCCAGAGATTGTATCAGTTTCACGCATTGATAAAATGTTTCTTGTTGGATAAACTTTTCTTAAATGCAACTCGAATGCCATTTCTGTGATACGTAAGTTCATTGTTTCATAAATGTTTTCAATTAATCCCATAAGTAGTGTTGTTTTACCACAACCCTGCTCACCTGTTATTGATGTTATTCTTGCCCCTTTTACAAGGTATTTTAATAAGTCAATTGCTTTTTCTTTTCCTGGCATATCACCTGTCCATTGTTCAACAGTAGCACGTTTTACGTCAAACTTTCTTACGAAAAATGCCCATGTTTCAGACATACTTGGTCTTACTACTACAACACGAGATCCATCTTTCATTTCATTTACCTTATAACCATTTGTATCTGATAATTGTCCTGGATTATTATATTTATAAATATTTTGACATACTCTTTTTAATTCTGCTTCAGTACCAAAAGATAAAAATGCTAAACGAATTGATTTACCTTGGAAGAATATCCATATACTATCGCAAGCCCTTGGAACTCTATGTTCTGACACTTGTTCAATATAATCTGTTGTACTTGTTTGTGCTACTTGGCTTATAAAACTCTCAGGTAAACCAGATACACCACCAGATACACCATCTATGTTCATATCTCTAATTTCATCAATAGAACTATATCCTTTATAATGTTGATAAATTCTTTGTACAACAACTTCTAGTTTATCTTTAAATGATAAAACTAATTTTTCTTTTTCATAAATATCTGATATTTCATCCTCTGTTATTACATAAGATGGTTTACTCTCACCTTGAAGATATTTTAATGTTGCTAAATTATATCTTTTTATAAGTTCTGTTAATGCTTCATATCCAAATTCTTTCTTATACATATATATTATAATATCAAATTTATCTTGAGCTGTTAAAAGTGATGGAACATCAAAAGGAATTGCCTTTGATATATTTGTTTCATCTACACCATATTCTTTTGCTAATAAATCAGATATTAATTCTTTAACATATCTTTTATCATTAACATCACCATATGTACAACCTTTTAAAGCCTTTTTTAATGCATATTTTTTACTTTTTCTTCTTTTTAATTCTTCTTCTGATAAACCAATATCATAAAGGTTTATTTTGGTTATTTCATCAAGTCTTTTCTTAACATAATCTCTCATTTTTTCAAGAGTATATGTTTTATCATCTTTTTCAACTTCTTGTATTACTTCTTCATTTTGTTTCTTTTTAACATAATAAAAAATATATATTATTGCTATTATAAAAACTAAAATAATTAATAATAAATTGAAAATTGACATATCCTCACCTCATTCTAACTTGCAATTCTTTTAATCTTTCTATTATTTTGTCTACAATTTTTCTGATTTCTTCCATAAATATGTAATTGGTATCTGATGTATCTTTAATTCTACTTAATCTCAAAAACATATCTACAACTGTTGTTTCTTCTGCCGCTTCAAAAAGTAATGTATTATATGGTACTACCATAAGCTCTTTCTTTTCACCCAAATATTTTTGTAAATTATTTCTATTAAACTTTGTATGACCATTATATCTTCCTACTATTATAAGGTTTTTAGGTCCTTTTAACATCGTCTTTTGATTTCTCATTTCAAGATATTTATCTAAACTAGTAATTTTTTGGGTTGCTATATAAATATTTAAATTAGACATCTCTAATATTTCATCTTGTATTTTTTCATCTAATTCTCTACTTAAATCCACAAAAACCATATCATAATACTGATTTGCTGATGTTATTAATGCTGGATAAACTTGAGATACATTTTTATAATCGATTATATTTTGTTCATTTGTTTTTTCAGAATTTCCAACATATCCATCTAATATTTCAAGAGTATTTTTAAATATAACATGTGTATAATCTGTTATACTACTAGGTTCAATTTTATTACTTGTTATTAGTCTTGATAACCCTTCAACACCATTTTCTACAGCAATACTTTTTCCTTGCATAATTCTTTTTTTTACTGAATTATCTTTCCAAAAACAATTTTTTATAGTCAAATCATTATATGCTGTTGAAATTATTAATACTCTCAAATTACGTTCTATAGCCATTTTGGTTGCAATTGCAACTGTTGAAATAGTAACACCTGATTGATCTCTGTCTGAATTCCAAAGTGTTATAATTGACATTCTTCTACTCCTTTTTACATTTCTTTTATAATTTTTCTAATTGTTCTTTCACCAATATCTGGACTTAATTCATTTGTTAAAAATGTAACATTTTCTTTATATTCATTACTTAAATTTTTAAATTTAATGTTTTGTACTAAATGATTTTCCATTTGTGCTGAAAAATCTCCATTATCTAATAAGAAATATAATTTATTTTCTTCCCAGTCAATTTTTAAATCTAATGTTAAATAATTAAAATATTCTTCTTCTTCTTTTAACATTTCTTTTGAATAAAATATTCTTTCCATTTTTAATGGAATATTCAAATTTCTTAAAAGTTCTATTCCTTTCTTTAAAGAATAGCCATCAAATGAAGTAACAAAGTAATTTTTATCAAAACTTGCAATTTCAAAATTGTTTGCACCCTCTAAATTGTCTACATCTATCAAAACAAAATCATATTCTAATTCTTCATTTTCTTCTAATCCAATATATTGTTTTATTTGTATAATATTATTAAAACCAATTGCCACATCAATCTCATCATATGATGTAATATAATTACGAGTTGGCAAAATATTTGGTACTATATACTTTGCTTTTTGTAGTGTAGTTGTATCAATCACCAACACTTTTTTACCTGTTTTAACAAGTATTTTGGCTATTGAAAGAATCAAATCTGTTTTATCATAGACTCCTACAAATCCAACTTTTTTCATATTAAATTTCATTCCTTTCTAAGAAATCAAATATTATATCAAATCATAAGGGCATAAACATGCCCTTATGTATAACTATTGTTCTAATGAATTTAAATAATTTTTTCTAGCTTCTTGTGCATTTGTTATACTATTATTTAATCCTTCTTGTGTTCTAGTTTCATAATCTGTGCTGTTGTTAATAGTTGTATCTAAATAATTTCTTCTTGAAGATGTTGCTAATGTTGAATATCTTCTTCTTAATTCTTCTATAGATTGTGATACTATATTTGGATTTGAAACATTTCCGTTTGTATCTATTCCGATTAATGTTGTTACAGCATCATTTGGTCTATATGTTGGAATTGCAGCATTTTGCATTCCTGCTTCTTTATATCTTACAGCATATAATTTAGCTCCATTTATTCCTGCTGCTTCAACTATTGCACTTGACATTGCCAATGTTTCATCTTCTCTTAATGCTAATCTAATTGTATCAGAGATTAATGTTCCATCACCATTTTGTGGAATTGTTACTGTTTTTTTGGAAATGACAATAAAATCTTGTCCGTTTGGTGTCATAAGTCTAATATCAACATAATCTCCGTCTTCTAAGTCTACTGGTAATACAACAACATTATAATCTTGTTCTCTTACATCATCTGTAACTATATTATCACTTTGTTCAACTAAATTAGGTGTTATAACAGTATTTTTTTTCATGTCTAATTTTGCTATAACTGGTACATTATTTATTTCTATGTATTGTTTTGCATCTTTTCCTGTTTGAATATAATAATTATTTGTTGTGTCTTCTTTAAATACTCTTATTTTTGTATCTTTACCAGAATCATCTGTTTGAATATAATATAACCCCTCTGCATCTCTATTTAACATTGTTCCATCTTTAGTTTGCATATACCAAGATTCAATTACTTCACTTGTTTTAGTTGCATCTGCTGGTATTGTAGTTTTATCAACTTTTTTTATTTGAAATAAATCTTCTGTCAACTCCTGACCAGATTTTACATCCTGATTTAACACATAAATACTTGTTAAATTTCCTGTTATAGTATCAATTTGATTTTTTAACTTATTCATATATAAGAATAATAATATAATTATTACTCCTGTTATTAATAAAGTTATAATTATTCCTAACAAGAATGATATTCTTGCCTTTTTTTGCATTGGATTCATTGCCATTTTTTACCACATTCCTTCCGTTTTTTTCTTTTTTATTTCTATATTATTTTACAATATTTTTGTACCAAAATCAATAAAATCACTTATTGTAACATAAAATTAATATGTTTGTAATATTTTTGTAACATTAATTTGTTTCAAAAATTTCTTTTAAAGCAACTGCAACTCCGTCTTCATCATTGTTTAAAGTTATCTTGTCTGCACACTTTTTTACATATGGTGCACTTTCTCCCATTGCAATGCCTAAACCTGCATTTTTTATCATTTTAACATCATTTGCATTATCACCAATTGTTATGACCTCTTCTTTAGAAATATTCATTAATTTTATCACTTCTTCTAGAGCATTCCATTTATCAACATCTTTTGCAGATACTTCTGTATAAAAATATTCTAGTGCTATTTCTTCAGTTCCCTGTTTTATTATTTTTCTGGACATATGTGAAACCTCAAGCACTTCTATTTCTGAAATTTCTTTAAGTCTTCTGACAATGGCATTAAAAACAGACTTATGTTCATCACAAATCATAATTTTTAATATTTTTTCGTCTTTTTCGTCAATATAATTGTATATATCTTCTACCAAATTTATATGTGTTCTATTTTCATCAGGTTTTGTTAAATTATCTTTATAATAATATAATGTATTATAATTCAAATTCTTAGCTATAATTCCATTTTCTGTATAAATATTATAATAAATACTATTTTCTTCACAAATTTTTATTATTTGCAATGCTTTTTGTTTTTTTAAAATATTTTCGTACAAAATTTTATTATTTTCAACATCATATGTAATTGCTCCATTTCCTGAAATAAAATATTTTTTACTTTTTATTTCTTTTGCAAATCTTTTTACAGATGTAATTGCTCTTCCAGATGCAATCATCACTTCGACATTTTTTTCTTGAACTTTACTTATTATTTCTTTTGTCTTTTCTGTAATAATTCCATATTTATTAAGCATTGTACCATCAAGGTCTATTGCTACTAATTTATACATATTTTTCTCCTAACTTTAATCTTTTGATATTTTTTGACACAACTTATTTTAAACAATTTATATATTTTTTTCAATAGATTTTTTGAATTTATTTTACTTTTCCAAAAATTACTTGTTTATTTTATTTAAAATTGCACATTCTATTCTTAGAAAAAGTTTTTTACTTTTTCAAAATATTGAAACAAATTTTTAATTTAATATAAGTTCATTTATCGTATTTATATAAGATTAAAATAAGTTATATAACGGAGGTGAATACAATGGCAAGTTCAAACAGCAACAAAAAATTAGTTCCAGAAGCAATGAGTGCTTTAGATAAATTCAAATATGAAGTAGCTTCTGAAATTGGTGTTACTTTAAAAGATGGTTACAATGGTGATATATCAGCAAAAGATGCTGGTAAAATAGGTGGAAACATGGTTAGAAAAATGATTCAACAAGTTGAAAATAACATGAAATAGTTTTTTCAAATCATTTAGTATAGATAAATATTTATAATTATTAGATATTTATTTTGGCAGAAGTATTATTCTTGGTTTTAGATATGTTTTTTGTTTAAACATACATAAAGGCAGGAGTTGTGCTCCTGCCTTTTATTTTGGTGTTTCTATAATAAATGTTGGAATAGTAAAATTACTACTTTAACATTTATTATAGTTCTTTTATTTTATGATATTCTCATTTTTCAATACTTTTTCTGGATTTATTTCTGTAAACTCTTCAAATTCTTCATTTGAAATTATCTTTTTTAATTTCTTAATTATTTTTGGCATTTTATTATATACCTGTTCAGGCCTATGGACATCTGATCCAAAAAAGCTTATTAGATTATTTTTTAATAAAATTTTAAGTGTCTTTTTTGCTTTTAATCCATACATTCCAATTATACTTCCATAGTTTGCTTGAAAAAGAGCTCCCATTTCTTCTAATTCAAATAAATAGTCTGGATTTTCTTGAATAAATGGATATCTTTCAGGATGTGCAATTATCGGAATATATCCATTCTCAACTAATCTATATATTACTTCTTTATCATTCATTGGTTTTGTAGTAATTAATGGAAATTCAAACAAAACATATTTTGTTCCATTTATTGAAGATGCTTGTCCATTTTGCAATAGTTCAATTATATTATTTGTTATATAAATTTCATTACCAAGACACAATTCAATTCCATTCACATTTTTTTGAACTTGTTCTAATAACTCTTTTCTATTTTTTTCATTACATTCATAATAATTTTCCATATAATGTGATGTTGAAATTATTTTTGTAAATCCTACTTTTTTTGCTTCATTCACCATAGCAATTGATTGTTCTAAATTTTTAGACCCATCATCAATTCCTGGCAATATGTGAGAATGAAAATCTATCATATTTTATATATTCTCCTTGATTAAAAATTTTTATTCTGTCTTTCTTCATCAATAATTTTATGCCAGTCATCTTTGGTATCATTTCTTAAAGCTCTTGGAACTTCCATGTTTTCTTTTTTTTCAGGAATATTTTGATTATTTCTATTTATATTATTAGATATATTCCTATTATTTTGTTCACTATGGTTTCCATTTCTTCTAGTATTTTGTGATAAAGCATTTTGTGTTCTTTGTTGTAATTTTCTTCTTTCTGCATCATAATCTGGTTGTTGTTTTGTTGTAACAACATTTGAAGAATAATAATATGTTTGATTATATTTTTTAGCACTTACTGGTATTTTATTATATACAACTCCTGCAATATTTCCACCTACATTTTTTATATCTTTTATTACTCTTTCTAAATCATCTTTTCTTGTTTGGTTATGTGCTGATACTATTATTGTGGAGTCAACTATTCTTGATAATATTACAGAATCTGTTACAAGTTTTGATGGTGTTCCATCTATTATAATCAAATCTACCTGATTTTTTAATTGTTCTAATAAGTTTCTCATTTGACGTCTTACAAGTAACTCAGATGGATTTGGTGGAATATTTCCTGCTGGTAATAAATATAAATTATTTACATCTGTTTTTTTCAAATATTTATCTATATTCACAGCTTCCTGGTTTTCATAATATCCTGATAAATAATTTGATAACCCTGGTCTTGGTTCAACTCCAAATATTGAATATAACCTTCCTTTTCTCATATCTGCATCTATTAATGCTACTCTTTTTCCCGCTTGAGCAAATGTTACTGCCAAATTTGAGGCAACCCAGCTTTTTCCTTCACTAGGCATAGTTGAAGTAACCAATAAACTTCTTAATCTTCTATTTGAATTCATAAATTGAATATTAGTTCTTAATGTTCTAAAGGTCTCAGAAACAGGTGATTTTGGATCTAAATGTGTAACTAATTCTTTTCTCATTATCTTTTTCCTCCTCTTCTACCTTTTGATTCTGTTAAATCATATACTGGAATACTTGCTAATACTGTAACTCCTGATATTTTTTCTATATCTTGAGTTGATTTTATTGTTGTATCTAACATATTGACAATTAACACATATCCAAATGCAACTACAATTCCTATTACAGCAAATATTAAAACATCTTTTTTATGATTGATATTATATGGTTCGTTTTCAACTTCTGCTTCATCATAAATATAAAGATTATCAATTTTATAATATTGTTTTACATTTTCAATAAATACTTTTGCTGTTTCATTAGCAATTTTTTGTGCAACTACTGGATCATCGTTTTTTACTATAATATCTATCATATCTGCATTATCTCTTGCTTTTATACTAATACTTTTTCTAACTTCATCTTCTTGAAGATCCATTCCAAGATTTTTTATTACTTCTCTAGGTATTTTATTACCATTAACCATATCACTATATGTAGAAACAAGTTTTGAGTTTATATTAAGGTCATTAATTGTTATTCCATTTGCACTAGTTTGGCTTGATGAGTTTGTGGCTAATAATAAACTTGTTTTTGATTGATATTTAGGTTTTACAAATCCTATTGTATATATAATTCCTATAACTATAAAAATTGCTGTTATTAGTATAATTTGAATTCTTTTTTCCCAAAACATTTGTATTAATTCTTTTAAATCTAATTCTTCCATCTTCTTCCCTCTCTATTCTCTAACTCTTTTTTGTTTTTTTACTGATGTATGATATACAATAATTTCATATATAACTGTAAATATTATTGAAATAAATAGCATTACAATTCCAAGTATATTTATTTGATTTAATATGTTTTTTATTATTTCTACTATTGTTTCTGAAAATGCCTCATTAAATGCTTTTATATTTGATATATCCACTTTTGTTTTTATTATAATAATAAAAACAAATTGTAATAATGATGTTGCAAATGTTGTTTCTGCCAAATTAGCTAATATTTTTGATATATTTTTTATATTCAAAACAACTAGCAAAACAATGCCAATAATTGATATAGTAATAACAATTTTATTTATTGTTTCTAACTTTCTTAAAGTTTTTTCATATAAAGTATTTATTGTTTTGTCATATTTTGTATTTATAATTGAATCTCTATATGATTCACATATATGATTAACAAATTCATCTATAGCTTTGCTATTTTTGCTTGTCCTAACATTTTGTTTATCTATATTTGAATTTAATCTTTCAGCAATCTCTGCTGTATCTATTTCTTCATTTGTTCCATCATATATATTTGATATTATTATATTAATATCTTTTTTTACTTTATCTTCTGTGCAAATATTTTCAAGTACATCTTCATCTAAACCTGATTGGCTTATATAATTTTCAAAATTTGATTTTACAATTTTATATGTTTCTGAATAAAAGTTAGTTTCATCTAATTTTTGAAGTATATATTTTTTATTTAACATTGTTGATGTTACTACATTTTTTATACCAACAAATAATAAACATACTGTAAGTATTACCATTATAATGAATTTTAGAATATTTATTATAATTTTCATTTTTTAGTTTATTCCTTTCTTAAATCATAAATCTAGGTTGGAGAAAATTAAATCTTAGTATAGCCAAAATTATAATTATTTTTCAACCTTGTCTCTATTATTTTTCTAATTTAGCATATACTACATATCTTTGTGTTGCATATCCTATATTGTTAAATGGATAACATGTATATACCATTAATATTTCTTCATTTCTTTGAATTGGTACTTTATCAGTATCTGTTTCATTTATTAATTGCATATCATAAATTTTGTAATTATATTCTCCATATGTTGTTGTTACTTTTATTTCATCACCAATTTGTAATTCTGAAAATCTTCTAAATACTTTTTTTGAGTTATGTCCCATATATAAGATTGACCCACCTTCTCCTGGAAAGTAACTTCCACTTGAATGTCCTACTCCTTTTTTCAAAATGTCTAATGTGTCTCCAAAATATACGGGCAAATTAGCTCCTATTCTTTGTATTTCTATTGTTGCATATTGTGTTCCATATTCAGGATAGTTTTCTAATGATTTTTTTTCTTCACTTATTGTTGTTGTTTGCTCTTGATTTGCTTTTTCATTTGTTGTTATTGCTACTTTGTTTGCTAATATTAATGCTGTATCTATTTTTTCTCCCCACATTAATTTGATTCCTAATATTATACAACATGTAATTAATATTGATATAATTAAAATTTGTATTATTGTTTTACATATTTCTTTTATTTCTGTATTAGGCATTTTAATATTCTCCTTTGAATTTATTCATTCAAAATTATACCATTTTCTGTCTTTTTATGCAAGTTTTTATTTGTATAAAATAAAAGTTTTTATTATATATAACAAAGCGACGTAGTCGCCCTTTGTTCTCGCCCGATTTGAGTTTTCGACTAAAAGGAGAAAATCTCAAATGGCTAGCGATTGTAGCTTTTATATACTAGGAAATTCAGAGAACTTTCCTAGTATATAAAAAAGACCTTCTATTTTTAGAAGATCCTTTCAATTTTATTTAATTAAGCATTTACAATTCTTTTTCTTACAACAACTGTTGCTACAGCTAATACTGCAACTACTGATACAGCTAAAACAACATTTACTGTGTTTCCTGTGTAAGCTAATTTTCCATTAGTATTTGAAACTGTTTCAACTAATTTTCCATCAGCATTATAAATTGCAACAGATTTTGTTTTGAAAACTAATTTTAAATCAACTTTTTTAGCAGCTTCTGTAGCTATTGATTTAATTTCATTTTTTTGTGCTATTGTTAATTTATTATAGCTTGTTACACCAGCTTTTTCCATTACAGCTATTGCTTCGTCAGCTTTTGCTAATAATTCATTTGCTTGTGCATCTGTTACTGGATTTTCTGCTAAATATCTTTCGATTTTTACTTTATCTGCAGATGTCATTCCGTATTTTGCTCCTTTTGAATATAATTCATCTGCTAATGTTGATGATGTAGCAGCATTTACTCCTGTTGCTAATGCCATTACTGCTATTATTACTAATAGTACTACTGATAATGTTTTTTTCATTGTTTTTTCTCCCTTTCTTTATAAAATTTTCATTTTTATTATAACATTGCATGTCTTTTTATGCAATACTTTTTTGTTATTTTTTATTTCTATTTTATTTCAATATTTCTATATCTTACCAAACTTAATATTCCTACTACTAATACAGCTAATATTATTAATGCAACTGTTGTTACTCCTGTTTTTGGTAGTGTTTGTTCTGATGATACTGTTGTATCTTTTGTAGCATTTTCAGTTTTTGTTGTCTGTGTTTTCGTTGTTTCTGTTTTTGTTGCTTCTGTTAAAATTTCTAACTCACCTTTTTTATTATCTTCTTTTGTGCTTTCTGTTTTATTGCTTTGATCTTCTTTAGTTGACTCTGTTTTAGTTGATTCTGTTTTTGTTGCATCATTTGTGTTTGAAGTAATTGTTATTTCTGTTTTTAATGTTGATTTTTCAAAGTCTGTTTTTGAATCCGTAAATTCTTCTAATTTTAATTCTATACTTGTTGTTACATCTTTTACATTTTCTTTTAATTTAAATGTTATTTCAACTGTATTTTCATTAGATTTTGGTGTTCTTGTAGCTTCAACTATAAGTCTTTTATTTTCTGGATTATATACTGCTGTATAACCTGATTCTGCTTTAATATCATCTTGTGTTAATTCTCCAAAATATTCCTGGCTATATGCTATAATTCCTTGATATGAAATTAATTCTCCTTCACCTAATCCTTTGATTTCCCCATATCCTATTTTTACTTTTACTTCTTTGTTTTTTTCGTCAAGTTTTATTTCACTTGTCATTTTTAATGTTGCACTTACATTTTCTGTTGTTGATTGTGTTGGTGCTCCTGTACTTTTTGTTTCATCTGCAAATACATATATTCCAACATTTATTAACATTAGTGCTATTAATAAGCTTGCTAATATTTTTTTCATTTTTTCTTTTGCCTCCTCTTTTTTATTTTTATCTGTTTTATTTTAACATTTTTTGACATATTCGACAATATTTTTTTGTTTAAGTTTTTGTTACATTTATGTTACAAATATATTACAAAACATATATTTTCAAACATTAAATTTCTGTGATTCATTATAATATATTGCATGTTCATCATTAGGAAGCCCTTTACTCTTTTTATATATTTCTAATAATTGCTTTTCATCTTTTGTTAACTCTCTTGTTATACTTTTTAAAATATTATCTATTTCTTCTATACTTGAAAATTCTTCTATTGTTGATTTTCTTATAACATATCCATATCCGCAAATTACTAATTGATTTTCCTAGTAATTCATCAAGAAACCTAAAGATATTTTCTTGATTTAAAATAGTTTTTATGTATTTTTTTCTTTCTTCTATTCTTTCTTTTGTTATTCTCAAAATTTCAATTAAATTATTATTAAAATAAAAGTTCTTGTTTAAAATATCAATATTATTCGAAATTACATTTTCTGCCATTGTTGTTAGTATTGAATTCAGTCTATCTTTTCTATATTTATTTTCTTCTTTAAAGTTATTTTTTCCATTCTCTATCCAATATATAATTTCTTTAATGTTCCACATTTTCGAATAATCTTTTTCTATCTTCTTCGTAAATTCATCAAATTCTTCTCTAGATATCACTGTAATTAATTCTGCCATAATTATATGTATTCTTCGTAAAGCACTTAGTCCAAAAAATATAACTGTATCATCATATTCTTTTAAATGTTTATTTATTATTTTTAACAACAAATATTTAGGTTTTACTTCATTTAAATACAATTGTAATGTTTCAAATGTGAATTTTTGCCCCCAATTTGTATATAAGTTTATTACTTCACTGAAAGCATTATTAATTATTTCTATATCTTTTTCATTATTAATTGTTTTTATAAATTCTTCAATTATTTTATTAATAATTGTAAATTCATTGTTGCATTGTGAAAAATATAATTCAAAATATCTTGCATTAAATATTCGCTTATTCTTTAAATTTGTTTGATAATCCTCTTTTCCATAAAAATACTGAGTACTTTCTGTTCTTACTTCTCTATCATTCAAGTAATTTTCAACATAAGGAAACATAAAGGCTAATATTTCTTTATATTCTTTATTTGTTTGCAATATAAATAATTTATCAAAATAGTCTTTTGCTTTTTTGTTAAATTCTCTAGTATCATAATTATAGGATTTTCCAAAAATAGTTGTATCTTCTGATATAAAATACTTTCTATTTCTCCATATTTCTTCATATAATTCTACATTCTGGCTTTTTATCAATTCTAATAACATTGTATCTTGAATATTTAAATTATTATTTAATAATTTGTTAAAGCTAATTACTGAATTCAAATAGATTTTTAATTCTCTCAAATCTTTAATTTTTTGAGCTAATAATTCTATTGTTTTCTCATTATCTTTTTCATTAAAATTGATTTCATAAAGTTTCATTAAATTTTTTATACATCTACCAACTACATCTTTCATAACATTTTCGTCTATTTTAGGTACTTTTACTTCTAATTGAATTATCTTTTTTAAATATTTATAATTACTATTAAAATCATTCTTAAATATTTCTTTCATTCTGTTGTCATCAAATGATAATAAATATATTACATTGTCAAAATTAAATATATTATTTACAAGTTTAAACAATAAATTTATATTATCTTTATCAGCTCTTTCTATATTATCAATTATAAATAGTATTTTCTTATTGTTATTTTTCAAGTATGTATTTATGATTAATTTCAATTTATTACTTTTATCTATATCTAAATAATATTTTTTTGCAATTTTATATTTATTTTCATATTTAGAGTTATTAAATATTGCATCAATGTAAAAATTTAAAAAGTTGCTTATATCTCTTATGCTAAAATTTATTCCTATTTTCTTCATAATTGAATCAAACATTCCCTTGAACATCGCTTGTTCGTCTTCATATGACCAAGGATCAAAGTCATCTATAATAATTATGTTTAAATCATCTTTTATAAGCTTTTTGAAATTATTTATTACAGTAGTTTTTCCACTTCCCCACTCACCTTGTAATGATAATACAAATTTTTCACCATTATAACATTTGGTTACTACTTCATATAATTTATTAATTATATTTCCTCTTTCCAATAAGTCGTAGTCTACTTCTTTTTCTTTTATTAATATTAAGCCATTATTTTTATTTTCTATTTTTCCGTCATATAATTCTTTTAAGTCATATACATTAGCTGGTTCTTCATTTTTTTCTATTTTATTTATCTTCCTTATTCGTATTAGCTCAAGTATTAACAATAAAAAAGATAAGCAAATAATAGTAATTGTTTTATAATATTGTTCTTTATTACAAATATCAATTTTTATACTGTATACAAATAATGCAATTATTGAACTTACAAAAAAAGAGTCTGTATAATTTACTGTTGTTAGCTTATATAGATTCCATGGCTTAAATCCTAAGATTTTTATTACTGCTAATATTAGTATTATTATGCCAATAAATATAAATTCTTTTCGTTCTGCTATTTTACTAAAAATGTTAAAATAATCTATTAGCCAAATTACTATTGTTATTAACAATGATTTTGATAATATTTCTGGTATTGTATATAATTCTTCAAATGCTTCTTGGTATTTTGTATTAAATTTTTCATTTATTATTTTTTTCATTGTTTCAACTTCCTTTTATTTTCCATTCTATATCTTTTATTAAATTTTCATCTTTTTTATTGTTTCTAATTCTTCCAAAGTTGTATTTGTATATTTCATTATATCTTCATCTTTTACATTATATTTTTGCATATTCTTTATAGTTTTTATTAAAGCTTCTTTTATTCCTTCAAGCTTTCCTTCAAGTTTTCCTTCGATTTTTCCTTCGATTTTTCCTTCAGCCTTGCTTTTTGCTCTTATTCTTCTTCTTTCTATTCTCTGATTTCTATTTATTCTTTCTATTAAATCATCCATTTCTCCATCATTCTCACTTTCATATAATATTTTTAATATTTCTTTTATTTTTTCTTCACTTATGGTATGGGCAAATACATATGTAACCAAATCGTTTATCCAAATTCTATCTTCTTTTGTATTTGCTGTTTGTGCAAGATATTCTAGAATTTTTCCTATTTCCATATTGTTTGTGCATTTTTCTATCATTAACATTTTTGAAATTTTATTATTTATTTGTTTTAGTTCTTCTATTTTATATTTATTTATATCTATTAGCTTATAAATTTGCTTTATTGAATACTCAGGAAATAAATTATCTCTTTCCTGAGTTTTAGAAAATTCTGTTGAAACATTCCATTTTTTATCACCAGTATATAACACTATTGGGATTATTAAGGGATTACATTTTTGAGTATTAGTATTTTTTAGTTCTCGCATTAATTCTACACAATATTCTAAAATTCTTATTGGCATATTTTTGTCCACTTTAGACTGATGTTCAACAATGTAAAATATGTTTTTATCTATTCTTTTATAAATTATGTCTGATTCTCTTCTATGATAGTCTTTTGTTATAAAACTGTTATTATAAATTTTAAGTTTTCTTTTTTTATTTTTATTTTAACAAATGTTTCTAAAAATTCTGACATTTCATTTGATTTCTTTAGAATCTCTTTAAATGTTTTATCATGTTTTTGATATACACTGTCTTTTGCTACTACTTTTTTATGTACAAAGTTTGTTCCAAAATAATCTTTATACAATTCATAATCTTTATTATCAAATCCTAATTTTTCCACCTGTTCACCTTGCCCTTCTGCTATATTTATTTGAGTTATATACTTAAGAATTAATTTTTTGATTTAATTTTTTTGAATTTTATTTTACACTATAGATTTAGTGTGAATTAACTATACATAAATACTATAACATATACTAGTCTATTTGACAATACTTTTAAACGAAGAAATTTAGATATATTATACAAATTTCGACAAAAATTTTAAAAGATACAACATTATTTTGTTGCATCTTTATTTAAAAATTCTAATTTTTTATAATATTTCACAATCACTTAATATTTTTTCAATACTTTCATTTATTTCTAAGTCTGGATTTTCTTTATAATAAATATATTTTCCATATTTTATTTCCTTGTTATATTCTTTGTTGTGATCTCTTATTTTTTCAGCTCTTTTTATTGCATTTCTAACATCTTTCAGTGCAATTTGTTCAAGCACTCTTTTAAAATTCTTTTCCTCTTTATATTCATCAAGATTTTTAAAATCTTCATCAAATATTTCATTTATATATTTTAAATATTGCTTTTTATCTGTTAATGGTCCTTTTAGATCTTTTTTGTGCAAAATTATCCAAAGTTCAAATGTAAAATTACTATATCCTAATTTATATTTTAAACTATTATTAATTTTTGAAACTCCTTTCATATCATCTAAAATCATATGAAATTTTTTTACATCATCTTCTGAATTACTTTCATAATCACATAAATGGTATACCTCTTCTTCAGTTATATTTACTAATGTTTTTGCATATCTTGTTGGCATTAATTTTTTATGTTTTAATTTTACTGTACAAGTTGCTTCAGAGCAATTATTAATTAATTTTTGTAAATAGTCTAAGTACCAACCTTCTGTATCTCCTTCAACAGAAAAATAATAATTTTTATTTGTTTTTAAATTTTGAACACACATTTATATTTATTACTTCCTTTCTTGATTCATATATTTTTCGAATATGTCTGAAAAATCAACATCAGTAATTGCACCATATTTGTTTATAAAATAGTTTTTTAAATAATTCTCTCCATTTCTTACTCCGTTTTTTCCACTTGTTCCAAAATCTGATAATGAATATAATATACTTTCTTTTTCTTCTTTTTCTACAAATTTTATTTCATCTCTTCTAAAAAGATTTTTATTTAAGAAAATTGGATTATGTGTATTAAATATTAATTGAGCTCCATTTTTGTTTATTTCATCATTATGGAAAATTTTTATAAAACTCATTATTATCATTGGATGCAAAGACGTATCTAACTCATCTACTAATAATGTTGCACCTCTTTTCATTGTTGCCATCATAAGTGGAAAAATATCTAATAATCTAAGTGTTCCAAATGACTCAAAAAACTCTGCTGGAACAACTATACCTTTTTCATCTATAGTTTTTATTACAGATACTGGAAATATTAAGTCTTTTTTATCTGTTATTGGATATGCTATTTTTTCAGATGTTAATCCAATTTCTTTTACAGCTTCATTTATTTGTGGATTAGAGAATAATTTTTTATTTGAATTTTTTATATCTATTCTTGATTCTAAGTTTGGTGCATAATGTATTTTATCTGCATGATATATAATTCTTAGTTTATCTTGAAACCAATTTGTTATAATTTCATAAATCTTTTTACTATATAATGTTTTAAACATTACATTTAATAGTAATTCTTGTGGCTCTATATTTGAATTTATAATATCTTTTGCCACTTCTTCATGAAAGTTTTCTATTAATAATTCTTTTTCTTTTAAATATTCTAAATTTTCTATTTGAATTTTTTCATTTCTTATATAAATATTATTTCCATCGATTTTAAGTTTTTCTTCTAATATTTTTCTTTTATCCTTTTCTTTAGATAATAATTTTTCTGTTAAAAAAGTTATACTATATTCAATTATCATATTATTAGTTAAAAATTTTATATAAAAATATGTTGGTTCATTTTCTTTGCTGTCTATATGTGGTATAAAATCTAATTTTTCTGTTGCTATATTAATACTTGTTAAATCATCTGCATCTTTTATATTTCCTCTTAATACGATTGCTTTAAATACTTGTAATCCACCTATTAAGTTTGTTTTTCCTGATGAGTTTGGTCCATATATAACAGATGATGATAATGCTTTCTCTTCTTTGTTATTTGCTTTTTCTTTTAACAAACTATATTCTAGGTCTTTTATTTTTTGAGCTGGCGTCATTTTAAATTCAACCAAATTTCTAAATGATTTGAAATTTTTCATTTTAAATTCTAATAACATATTTCACCCTTCTTTCGATTTTGCGATTTTTTTGCAAAATCTATTATCATTTTACTATTATTTTATGACATTGTCAATAAATTATTGTATCTTTTATGTAAATAATACTGCCATTTGTTACGAATTTTGTAAAAAGATGCAACATTATTTTGTTGCATCTCTATTTAATATCATCAGTCTTATTTTAACTAAATCTTTTAAATTTATTTTTCCATCAGAATTACAATCAGCTGCTAGTGTTTCATTTGCTTCTAGGTTACTGTCATCTAAAATAGATTTTCTTATTTTTATTAAGTCTTTTAAGTCAACTTTTCCATCTTTATTTATATCTCCTGCTATAATAAGTGTATACTTATCTCCTGCTGATGTTGTTAATATATCTCCTGTTGCAACGTTATCTGTACTTGCAATTTCTTTTTCATTTCTTGTTATTTTATATGTTATTTCTAATTTTAGTTTATTATCAAAATCTGATTTTTTTGTTTGTTCTGATATGTTTTTTATTATATTTTCTTGAACAATATAATTTTGATTATTACTTTCCATTATTTGGAATAATATTTGTGTTTCATTTCCTGCTTTGTCTATTGCTGTTAATATATAAAATCCTTCTTCTGTTAATGTTGTTCCTGATTTAAAGTTCTTTACTTCTTCACCATTTAGTGTTAGTTTTATTGTGTCTAAGTTTTCGTCTGTTATTGTTGGTGCTACTTTACTTGTATACAGTTTTCCGTCTATTACTCCATTTATTATTGGTAATGTTTTGTCAATGTTTGTTACTTTTGCAGTTATTTGTTTTGCTTGTCCTTTTATTGTGTATTCAAATGTAAAGCTTCCGTTTTGATCAAATACGTATTCTTTACTATTTGAGTTGTTTGTTATTTGTATTTCTGCATTTGTTTTTATTGTTGCTTTTACAGATTTGTTTGTTATGTTTGTTTCTGAGTATTCTATTGTTACTGGATTTTGAGCAATATATTCATTTATATTATTGTTTATTTGAATACTTGCAAATTTATTAGCCCAATCCGCTAACAATTGTGCATGTAAGTCATTACTTATTATTAATCCTACTTTTATATCGTTCTGTTCCTCTAAACTGTTTATATAATCAGCTTTTTCATAACAATCTTTACTGAATTGTAATATTTTTGTTGGGTATATTATTTCTACATCTGTATTAGTATTTATTAGATTTTCTGTTTCATCTATTTTTTGTTTTGTTGTTGTTAATTCTGATGAATCAACATTTGCTTCATCTAATGTTTTCATTACACTATTTATTGTATTGTTTACACTAACTGTTACTAAATCTTCATATGAGTTTCCTATATCATTTATCATATCTAGCATTGAACTTATTTTTACTGATTCTGCTTTTAATTGTCCTTCTTCATATGATTTTAATATTATATCTCCTAATTCGTAATGGCTCTTCATTGCTGTTATTGCTGTATTTTGCATTAATTTTTGTGTGTTTGCTACTGATTGACTATAATTTTGTCTTTGGTTTATTTTCTCTTCAAAACCTGAAATTTGTGATATTTCTGTTACAAATTTTTCTTTGAATTCATCATATTTACTTGTTGCAACATTTGATATTGCTTTATAAAAGTAATTATAGTCTACATTATACAAATAAACTGGAGATGTTGTTATTGTTAATTTTCCGTTTTCGTCTGGTTGTATGTCTTTTCCATATAGGTCTTTTGCAGTAAAATCTTTATAATCTATTTGTATATTATTTGTACTGTTTTCTGACCATGTTATTATTACTGGCTTTCCGTCTTTGTCATATACATGTGATTCTAATCCATCTGATATATTTACTGTTCCTATGTATTCAGCTCCATTTGTGTTTTCATAATAATTTTTCATAGCATAGTATGATTTTTTTAACTCATAATTTTGATATATTAGCCCAAATGTTTTTGACGGATTATCATTAACACTACCATTATCAACAAATTCATATAAAAAGTTATATTGGTTATATTCATTTTGAATAATAGTTTCTTTTACTGCCCAATTTGCCTGATTATCTTCTGAATAATTCATTGTATTCTCTCCATACTCTGTTGAATATAAATAGTTAAAACCTCCTATATTATTAAAAAATTCTCTATGTTCTACTAATTTTTCTTTCATTGTATCGAAATTAGCTCTAAATACATATGGATGATATGAATATTTATTAAATTTCTTCATATTATCGCTTTCTATTAAACTTTTATAAAATTGTATTGAAGTTATCCCAATTTCTGAATTATTATCTAATGTAGCAGTTCCAGATGTAATTACATTCTTTACTCCTCTACCCATAATATTCTCAACAAGTTGTGCATATTTAACTATCTCATTATCAGATTTATATGTAAAATTTGCTTCATTTAATATTTCATAATACTTAACATTATACTTACTATCCATATCAAGAACAAAATCAGTTAATGCTTCAATATCATCTTTTTCTTTTACTTTATTTAGTGGATTACTATGAATTAATGCAAATATATTAATATCTGTATTTTGGTCAATATCTTCTAACCAATAATAATTATTACTATAATCGTATTTATTATTTTTATAAACAGCATTTAACGAAATATCATTTCTAATATTTTTTACACCTAGACTTACTAATAAAGGTTTTGTTATCTCATAATTTTCATAAAAATTAGCATTATAATGTGTACATATTCCATTTGAAGAAATTTCATCTAAAAATTGTTTACTATATGGCTTAATATAATATATAGATTCTGATTTTTCTGAATTCATTTTTCCATCAACATATAATTCAACTTTAAGATTATTTTTTCCTTCTTCTAATAATGTAATATAAACATCACTTTCTTCACTTTGTATATTTTGTCTTAATTCTACTAGGTCATTTAAATAACAAACCACATCGTATTTCTTCGTATCTATAAAATGATTAATTTTTAAATTAATCTTAATAGTATCACTAAAATTGTACTTATCAAATTTTACTTCTACCAAATTATTTACTCGCATTAAATCATTATAATCATAAAATCTAATTTCATTAATATTTTTAATTTCTTCCATATATCTTGTATTAATAATTATTGTTGGAAGTAACATAATAAAAATAATAAACATCACCAATAAAATCATTAGTTTTTTTATTTTTTTCTTCATTCATCTTTTCCTCTACACTTAAAAAATAGTTTCTTTAGTTCATTAAATATATCAAATAATGTATCTTTCATAAATATAAATATACTACCAAAACTACAAGCATAGTATATACAAAGTCCACTAATTGAATTACAATAATATCCTGTTAACATATACACTGATATTACAACAAATATTGTTAATATCTCATTAATTGAAAACCTTATTGCATTATTCTTTTCACATTCACAAATAATTAGCCAAATAATTGAAGTTATTAATGTTGCAACTGCAATACTTTCCATACTTTTAAATATTCTAAAAAGAATTAAATTCAATATAAAACCCACTCCAATCATTTCAAGCATTTGAATTAAATATTTATTTTGTTTTTTTTCTGTTTTATAAATATTAACATAAATTCCTTTTATAATCAAATAGAATAATTGTGCTCCAAACAATAAAAATATTATGTTATTAGCTTGTTTATATTTTTGTAAATATATTTCTAAGATAAATTTTGCTGGGTAAGCTAACGATATAATAAATATTCCCCAAATTAAAACATATTTTTTTATTTTAATTATCTTATTAACCTCCGAATTTTTACAGAAGTAATTGTACATAGAAATTGTAATTGGTGTTGTAAATGTATTAACTATATTTTCCATACTTACAGCAAATGAATACATTGCAAAATTAAAATCAGTAAGCAATATTTTTATAAACCACCTATCTAGTCCTGTAAAAATTCCACTCGAAAAATTTCCCAACATCAATATAAATCCAGATTTTACATTGCTAATTATTTCTGTTAAAGATATTTTTCCTTTATTGATAAATTTCAAAACTGAATTTAATCTTATTGTTAAATAAATTGATATAACTATTCCTACAATAACTTGTATCCATACATAAAAATTTCCATTTTCCTTATGTAAAACAAATATAAAAAACATAGAAATAACAAAAATTGCTATTTTTTCAAAATTTAATGCTTTTCCATAAGCTCCAAATTCTCCTGTTGCTTGATATAATGATTTTAAATATCCCAATATATTATATGAAAATATTCCAAATGCAAATGCAATAATTATAGAATTAGAAAAAATTATTCCTATAGTTAAGACAATTATCGTCATTATTAAAATAATAAAGAAATAATTTATAAAATTATTTGCAAAACCATCTTTTGATAATTCCGTAATTTTCTTTCCACCATATTTTAAATACATTCCATCATTATAGCCTAAGCTAAAAAAACCTGCATATGTAATATATAATGCATATGTTTTTATTATTGCATATGACTCAACAGGTAAAAATTTAGGCAATAAAAAACTTGTTAATATTCCAACTATTAAATTAATTATATTTGCTGCCATTACTTTGATTATTCCATTTTTCATTCTGTTACTCATAACTCCTTAATATTTTTCCATAAAATGTTTCTTTTCCATTTTTTTCAGTTAAATATTTTCTTTTATAATTTAATTTAAACATATAAGTTTGTGATTGTTTCATATTAATAATTTTATCATCATATACATTGTTTAAGTTATTTTCAATAAAAAAAACATCTGTATTATTTACTGGCACCCTATCAATTTCTTCTTTTATAAAACTTATATTATCATATCCTATAGATATTACACAATCTATTAGTAAATATGTTATTAGCCAATTTTCATTTTTCCAATACTCAAAGAAAAATTTTTGCAGATATTTCATAAACTGATTTTGTCGACTTGACATAAGTATTGCTCCCATCCATAGACCTCGACAAATATGATAATCTGAATATAAATTATGTTTTACTGTATAAAATTTGTATTGTTCAACATTTTTATCAATATCTTTGTTTAGAAAAACTGTTGAATCTAACCATATCCCCCCATTTTTGTACAATAATGACACTCTTAAAATATCTGAAAATTGTGTCAATGAAATTATTCCAATTCTTATTTTATCTTTTATATATTGAGGGATATCTGCATATTTTTCATAATTATCTTTTGAAATCGTAATAACTTCATGTTTTCCAGAATGTTCTTTTATTGATTCAATACATTTTTTTACTATTATTGGTGCATTTTCTAAACCTTGCCACCAAAAAATGAAAATTGGACAATCAGCCTCTATATTATCACAAATTTCACTTTTAACTTTTGTTTCATCTACAATATACTCATATTTTTTTATTAAATATTTTTTTACATTTTCATGCTGTAAAAAATAAATCTTTTTGGAAATATAATTATTTCTTTTTCTAAATATAATTTGAGTTAAAAAATCGTAAAAAGCTAATTTAAATCCAAAATTTTTTAATATATTAATATTATTATTTAGCTTAATCTTTAACTTATCAATTTTCATTTATTTCTCCTATTTTTTGTAATATATCATCTATATTTTCTTCATTCAACTCTTTTTCTATAAGCTCCACATTACTTTCATCTATTTTTTTATTATATAAATCAATTTTTTTAAGTTTATCTATAATTTCATTTGAAAATCTGTATTTAATAATTTTAGCTGGATTTCCACCTACAATAGCATAGTATGGAACGTCCTTTGTTACTACACTTCCAGCTGCTATAATTGCTCCTTTATGAATTGTAACTCCAGATAATATCAATGTATTATCTCCAATCCAAACTTCATCTTCAATACATATTTTTCCTTTAGATTGTGCTTCTATTACTTTAGAATTTATTTTTTTACTTATATAAGGATATGTTGTAATACACGTATATTTATGATTACCACCTAATAAAAAAATAGTACTTCCAGAAATAGAACAATTATTTCCTATAATAAGACATTCATTTTCTCCTCCTGATGATCTTATATTTAATACTCCATATGAATTCTTTCCAGCTTTGTATTTTTTCTTTTTTACATCATCAATAAAAAAGTTTTTACTAATTTCTCCAAATTTAAGATTTGTTCCTAAATTCTGATTTTTCCATATCCTTTTATAATAATATATTTTTATTTCCCTTATAATCCTCTTTATAACTTTTTTTATCATTTTTTACTCTCTCCCTATAAGAAAAAAATCCAATTTTCATTTAAAATAGGTTGTACCATTTCTGTAAAATATGTTTGATTTAAAATAACATATTGTAAAATATAAAAAACTATATGTGACAGTATGATACAATAAACCAATCTATTATATTTATTTTTCTTATTTCTAATATTATATACAAAACTATATACTATAAAATTCAGTAAATAAATATTCCTTGGAATTCTATTAAATGTTGGTGTTAATATATATAATGGTAAAAATATAAACATATACAAATTTATGTTGATTATCAATTGCGTAAATTTAATATTTTTACTAGCACTAACTGACATATTTTCTGTCTCATATTCTTCCTTAATATATTTAAAACTTGTTGTAACAAAATAATAATTCATAAATTGTATTATCCATTGAATTATCCATCCATAATTAGTTGATATTACTAATTTTGATGAAATTCCATCTAAATACATAGATATATTATTTATCAATATATTAACAAAAACATTAAATATTGGTTTTACTATTGAAATTAGAATTGATATAAAAATAACAATTATTAAAATTGCTTTTATAAATTTCTTTTTTTCTAGCTTATTTATAAATATAATTGGTAAATATACTAATGCAGTTTTTTGCATCGTTGCTGCAATAAGGATACTAATAATATATTTTATATTACCACTTTTACTTTTTTCTAGTAAATATGGTAAAGCAAATATAAATATTGACATAGCCAAAAAATTTCTTACCTGTACAACATCATAAAAAAATGGATATATTATATATAAAAAAAGTAAAAATTTATAATCTTTTATATATCTTTTTAAAGTATGATTAATTAAAATAAAACCAACAATAGTTACAAACATTTTTAAATGATAATATGTTAAATTAAAATTTTTAAATAATTGAACAAGAATACCAAATCCAAAATCCTTTGCGAAAAACTCATTATTATAATAAATATATTTTTCATATATAAAAGTATCTGGATTTTTTATATTTGCTCCCATTATTATTCCTAGTACAAGAAAAAAACTGATTCCAATTTTCAATTTTATATTTCTTTTTAAAATTATTTCCACTAACGTTAATATCAATAACACTATAATATATGTATAACAAATTAATTTTATCATTTTTCTCCTCTGTATTTAATAATATAATATATATCACTAAAAACTAATCTAATATTATAAAAATATTTTATATTTTTTAATAATCCCAAATATTTAATTAAATCATGATTTTTTACTAGATTATATCTAGTTTCAAAAATTTTCATTTGACATTCAAAATAATTTTTTTGTTCTGTATTTAAATCAAAACTTTCAATAATATTTTGAAGTTCATAAATCTGTGTATTAATTGCTTGTAATCTCTTATTCATTGAATTTACTTTATTATTTGAAGCATTATTTGCATGTCTTCGATATAAAATTAGTTTTTCGTTTAACAAATATGCATTATTATTTATTGATGCTATTTGCCATAAAAAATTGTCATGAGGAATTTTAAAATTAACTAGTTTTTTATATTTTTCTATAAGATTTCTTCTACAACAAAATGTACATCCTGGTCTAGGAGTATTAATGCAATGATTCAAATTTTTAAATTTCACTATTTTTTTTCCAAAATATTTTTCAGTATGAATTTTATTTTTACAATTTTCTTGATAAAATGGTTCAAAACTTGACATTAATAATAATATGTTTTCATCATCTTGCATAATTTTTACCATTTTCTCAATCTTGTCTTTTTTCCATATATCATCCTGATCACATAAAAAAATAAAATCCCCATTCGAATTGCAAATTGCATTATAAAAATTCACCTTATATCCAACATTTTCCAAATTTTTTTCGATTTTCCATTTTATACTATTAAATTTTTCTTTATATTCTCTAACAATTTTTAAAGTTCCATCTTTTGAAATATCATCTTGTATAACTATTTCATCAGGTAGCATTGTTTGATTACATATAGAATCTAATTGTTCTTTTATAAATTTTTCACCATTATAGGTTGCCATTACAACACTTATCATTTTATTTAATCCTCTATAAACTTTATATAAAACTCATTTCTTTTATTATTAAGCTTTTCTCTTTCATACTCTTGAGATTTAAAAAAATTAATTTTACTATTTTCAATCATAATATTTTCATTTATATTTAATAAAATTTCTTCAATTTTTTTTATATTTCCTTTTGGAAATATCATAGAATGATTAATAAGTTCAATATTTCCGCCAGCATTTGAAGCTATAACAGGACAAGCATAACTCATTGCCTCTACTATAGCCCTACATAATCCCTCTTGGTAACTTGGTTGAATATATATATCAATATCTTTTAACCATTCAAAGACTTCTTCATGAGTTTTTACACCCAAAATTTTTATATAGTTTTGTAATTGATATTTTTTTATTAATTTTTCTAAATACATTGAGCTTCCAGCCCCTATTAATTCATACTGGAATTTGCAATATCCTCTTTTATTTAAATGATATATTGCCTTTATAACATCCTGCTGACCTTTCCATTTTACATCTAAAAATGCCGCTGTTCCTAACTTAATCACATTATTAGTATTTTCTAGTCTTTTCAATTTATTTTCTAAAATACTATTATCAAAATTCATTAACTCTACATCAGAGCATCCTAATGTTTTTCCACTACATGGGTATCTTTTTTGAAGTGCTTCATCAGTAACATAAACAGCATATGGTGCTTTTTTTAATGCTCTTTTTAACTTTATTTCTCTAGGAATTGCAACAAATTTTCCAAAAATACTATGATGCCATAAGCCCTCAAATGCAAATCCTGTAACTTCTATTAAATAATCTTTCTTAAACTTCTTACAATACCTCAATGCAGTATTAGTATAAAAGTTTCCTATTGATCTAATAACTACTTTATCACTATTCATTACAGCCAATTTTATAGTTTGCTTTATTTTATTCTTCAATTTTAAGTTTAAAAAATTTTTCTTAGGCTTATATATATCTTCAACTGTAATTAATTTCATTAAATTAGTATCAATAATATTATATTTATTCATTATATCTTTTTCATTAAATTTATAATCAATTTTTCTTAAAATTACCATTAATTCATCACAATATGAATTATATCTTTTCCAAATATCATTGTTAAAATTACCATCAACATAGTAATTTCCATTATTACATTCTCGAACTCTCGAGCCTCCTTGTATAAATAATAATTTCATATTTTATTCCACCTAATTTTTCAAATTATTTATAGTATATGCTAACATTTCTTTTAACTCAAACTGTCTATGCCATTTTAATTCTTTTATTTTCTCATTATTTAATAATGCTTTAGTTGCTTTACTGAAACCTTTTTTCTCTGTTTCATCTGGCAATTCATATATAACTTTTGTTCCAACTATATTTGCAATTATACTTGCTAATTCCTTAAGTCTAATATCACAAGCTTCATCTGCTATATTATAAGCCTCACCATTTATCCCTTCAAGTAATATTAATAAAATTCCAGTAACAGCATCAGCCACATACAAATAAGAATAATATTGATTTCCTTCACTTTTTAATACTATATTTTCCTTATTAACACCATTTTTTATAAATTGTGATAATGCTTTGGAATCATTTTTTAACATTGTTGGACCAAATATTCTTGCTAATCTCGCAATTACAATATTCATATTCATTTGACTAATATATGCTTGGCAAAGAGCCTCACCACATCTTTTGCTTTCAGTATATCCAGCTCTTAAAGTATTACAATCTATATATCCTAAATATTTTTCATCAAATTTTTCTGTATCCCCTTTATTTTCTCCATATATTTCACAACTAGATGAAAAAAGTATTTTTTTACAATCATGTTCATATCCAAAATCAAAAATATTTTTTGTTCCTATAACATTTGTTGTTATTGTTCCAATTGGATCTGTAGCATAAGCTTTAGGATGAGTATTACTTGCTAAATGTATTATATAATCTATTTTTTTTATTTCAGAAATCTCTATATTAGAATTTATATCAGCTTCTATAATTACAAAATTCAGATTTTGTACATATTCACTAAATTTTTTTATTGCTTCCTCTTTATTTCTTGATAACGCATATATTTTACAATTCAAATTATTATTAGAATTCAAATACATTAAAACATCAATTAAATAACTTCCAATTAACCCTGTTGCTCCCGTAATTAATATAGATGAATTTTTTAACTTATCCCATGAAATAAAATCTGTTTTTGAAACTTTTATTATCTCATTTTTATATTCCTGACTCGTTAATAACATTGCTTTTTCCTCCATCTTATCTTTTATATTATTTTAACCAATTAGATCTATCTTGATGTAAATATGCTTTAAACATTTCTAAATTATCAGTTGTTGTCAATTTTATATTTTTTTCAGATCCTGCTGCAAAATATAGTTTTTCTCCTAATTCTGTCATCATAGTATTAGTATATGAAGATCCATATATACCAATTTTTTCTTCAAATGCTCTATGATATGCCTCATCTAACTTTTGAAATTTGTATGCTTGTGGTGTAACAACTCTCATTAAAGTTTCTCTTGGAATATATTTTGACGTTGATATATCATCGTCTTTTATAAAAATTTGTTCATTATATGGCATTGAAGAAACTGCATTACCGTATTTTTCACATTTTACAATCACATCGGATAAAATGCTTTCATCTAATAATGGTCTAACACCATCATGAATAATTATTATATCATTTGGTTTACATATATTTTCAAGATTATATACACCATTTCTTATTGATTCTTGTCCACTTTCTCCACCAGAAACAATCCATTTTAATTTATTAATTTTAAATTGTTTTGCATATGCCTTTAAAACATCATGCCAACCTTCTATACATACTACTTCAATTGCATCAATTTTGGGATGTTTTTCAAAACTTTCTAAAGTATATATTAAAATTGGCTTATCATCTACATTTATAAATTGTTTTGGAATATCTTGTCCCATTCTTTTACCAGAACCACCTGCTATAATCAATCCTATATTCATAATTTTCTCCTATTCTTTTAATAATTTTGCTACAGAAACTATACAAATAATTAAATTTATAACAAAATATACTATTGTGAAAATATCCATACATTTTGTAAGAATTGCTATCAACATTAAAACTTGTACAAATCCTGCAATTGAAATTAAATTTAGTCCAATAACCTTAATTAAATTATATTTACTTTTATTTTTCATTTCCTCAGTATGTTCATCTTTTCCAATACTTGTAATTCTTTTATGCATAACTAATCTTGGGAAAATAACTAGCACTGAAGAAAGACCTCCTAAAGTTATCATTATAGCTTTATCAATATTTAAACATGAAAAATCTCCATAATAACATCCTGTTCCCATTGCCTGAAATGATAAAAACATTGCTATATAACCGCTAGTAGCATCCCATAATGAACCTGTTTTAGAAAATTGTTTTGTATATCTAGCAATATTTCCATCTACTCCATCTAATAAATTCCATAAAAAAAACATTATCCAGCCCAAAATTTTTTGAGTTAATGTTTCACCAAAGCCAATAAATAAAAATCCTATAATTGAAGGAAATATTGATATTAATGATACTACATTAGGCTTTACTTTTAATTTTAAAAATGGAACTGTTAATGCATATGATAATGGCCTCCCTATATAATATGCAAATATATCATTTTTGGCTTGTTCCTTTTTTTCTTTTGTCATTGATTCTTTTTCAATATCTTTTAATATTCCCATTTTTTTCTCCTAATTTTAAATTTTTTTATGTTGCTCTATAAGTCTTGCAACATCATACTTTTGTAACTTTTTCCAATCATAAAATTCATTATAAAATTTATTACTTCTTATAATTTTTATTATCTTATCTTCCAACATTTTTACATTTTCTGCCTCTATCAAATATCCATTAACATTATCAACTATTATGTTTTTTATTCCTCCAACATTACTAGCAACTATTGGTTTATTACAAGCCATATACTCTACAAGAACTAAACCAAAACCTTCCCATTTGCTTGGCAAAATAGCAATATCAAATGCTGGAATATATTTTTCAACATCATTAACCCATCCAGTTATAATAACTTTATCATATATACCATTTTCTTTTGCATAATGTATTACATCTCTTTCTAATTCACCAGAACCTACAAACATCAATTTCGTATTAGAATACTTTTCATTTATAAGTTTAAAAGCCTTTACACTAGTCATCGGATCTTTCTGTTCCGTTAATCTTCCAACAACTCCTATAACAACTTCATCTTTATTAATATTATATTTTTCTCTTGTTATTTCTCTATATTTATCACTATCTTTAAATTTCGAAAAATCTATTCCATTTTCTATAATACACATTTTTTCTTTTGGTGCTATCTTATTTTTTACTGCTGATTCATATTCATCTTTCGAAATATTAATAATCATATCTGTATGTTTTGCAAGAATTTTTTCCATTAATATATATATTTTTTTCTTTTTTTCACTAATTTGCGCATTAAAATACCAACCATGAGCATTATAAATAACTTTTATTTTTTTATTAAACCATAAAGCTAGTCTTCCAATTCCACCTGCTTTACTACTATGCAAATATACAATATCTGGTTTTATTTCTTTTATAACTTTTTTTAAGTCCTTTATACTTCTTAAGTCTTTTGAAAAACTCATATTTCTAGTCATATCAACATAATATATATTTTTTACATATTTTTTAAATCTCTCTTCTTGTTCTTTATACTGGTTTGAAACGACTAAATACTTTTCATATTCTAAATTATCTTTCCAATTTTTTAAAAACATATATAAATATTCAGCAACTCCACCATTTGATTGTGCAACAAATACAATTTTTTTCATATAATTATTCCTACTTCACTATTATTTTTCTACAAAGCTCCTTCTCTTTTAACCAACTTCATTGCAGTCTTAAACAATATTTTAATATCACCTTTCAAACTATGATTATAATAATATTGCATATCCAAATCAATTCTAGTTGCAAAATCAACATCGCTTCTTCCACTTATTTGCCATAATCCTGTAAGACCTGGTTTACAAGTAGTTATGTATTTATAATAACCATTCATATCTTCTTTTTCTCTCTCAAGATAAGGTCTTGGTCCAACTAAGCTCATATCTCCTTTTAATACATTTATAAACTGTGGAAATTCATCTAAACTTGTCTTTCTTATAAACTCACCAACTTTTGTTACTCTTGGATCATGTTTTAATTTCTTATATTTTTTATATTCTTTTCTGACCTCTTCATTCTCTTCTAAATATTTTTTTAATTTTTCATCTGCCCCAACAACCATTGAACGATATTTGTACATCTTAAATAGTTTTCCGTTTTTTCCCATTCTATATTGACTATAAAATATTGGACCATTATCTTTACAAATCAAATTTGCTATTGCTATTCCAATTGTTAATGGTATTAATACAATTGTTCCAATAATTCCCCCTAAAATATCTATTAATCTTTTAAAAATTTTTCCGATTAATAAACTATCTGTTTTTTCTGGGATATATTGTTGTGGTTGTACTAATGCTGTTTCATTATTAGAAACTATTATTTCAGCTTCTTTTTCTTTTACATCCATTATTTATATTTCCCCCTTAAATATAAATTGTAATACTTTTGTTATATTCTATCAGATGTTACTTCTTTATTCTCTTTCTTTTTTCTCTCCATCACTTTTCTTGCAATCCATACTACAAAAATCACAATACATATACCAAGGCAAACACCTGCAGAGTCAATCATAACATCAAAAATTCTAGCAGACCTTCCTGGCACAAAATATTGATGTATTTCATCAGAACTTGCATACAATACACCAACCATAAAACTTGTCCATATTCTTTTATTTTGCTTTAACTTATATGTACTCATAAGTGACATCATTAGTAATCCTACTACTGTATATATTGAAAAATGTGCTAATTTTCTTATTATCTTTTCTGTATGCTCTAAAAAGATTTCTTTCTCATTTTTAGACATATTTTGTACTTTTTTGATATTACTTGTAACTATTTCTGTAACTTTTCTACTTACTCCACTTGATTTTGTTCCATTTTGGTTTGAAAAACAGAATATTCGTACAAATGTTGCAAGTAATAATATTATTAATATTGCTCTTATTATATTTATTTTGCTAATCTTATTTTTTCTCATTTTTGTTCCTCTGTTCCTATCTATATAATTTTAATATTATATTAAGATTTTGTCAATATGCAACAGGCTTTTTTGTTGAAAAAGAAGATTTTTCCTGTAAAAAAGCGAGTCTAAGATTTTCTATCAAATAAAAATTTTAAGAAAATCTAAGACTCGCCATATTTATCTAGTACAGAAAGTTCTCCTACAAGGAGAACTTTCCTACTATATAAAAAAAATATGATAGAAAACTTAAAAAGTTTCCTATCATACCTTTTTATTTAGAAAAATCTTTTATATACTACTTAAAAATCTTTTGTTGCTAAAAGATATTTATAAATCATAGAAGCTGCTTCTGCTCTTGTAGCTTTTGCTCTTGGCTTTATCTTTCCATTAGCTCCTGTAATAATATTTGATCCAACAGCCCAATTCATGCTAAATTGTGCAAAATTTGATATAATATTTGCATCTGAAAATTTTGTATAATCTGCATTTACTTTAATATATTTATCTTTATATCTACAATAATTACATAATATTACTGCTAATTGTTCTCTTGTTATTTGATCATTTGGTCCAAATTTTCCATTTTCATATCCACTTATTATATTGTTTTGTGCTGCCCAATTTACTGCATTATAATAATATTCATTTACATTTTGAACGTCACTGAATTTACATTTTCCTGATACCCTTGGATTACCTTCAATGTTATGTAATATAGTAACAACCATACCTCTTGTTATTATATCATTTGGTGCAAATATTATTGCATTATATCCAGATATATATTTTCTATCATACATATATTTTTCTGCTTCATAATGCCAATCCGTCTTTTTTACATCTTTAAAAGTAAATCCCAACTCAAAAAATAAATTTGGGCTTAATGGCTTATAATTTTCATTTTTTCTATCTACATCATAGATTACTGATTTATTACCAGCGCTATATGATGTTAAGCAAACACTTGTAATATGATATGCACCATCTGAATATTGTTGAGAAGAATTATCGAGCTGAATATGTGGATTATTTTTGAAATCTCTAACAGCTAGGTATACAGTTTCTCCTGTTGCATCACATCTTATAGTCATAGAAACATATTCAACATTTTCTGAAATATCCAAATTCAAGTATATTTTCTCTCCAAATCTTACTACATTTTCTCCTCTAAAGCCTATATTTTTTAATTCTAATCTTGTTTTTTCTAAGTTAAACACTAATTTTGAATTATCTAAATGAAGTGCTGTTGAGTCATTATCCAAAACACTATAATGAACATACTTATCACTTTTATTAGGGTTTAAAAAGACATCTGTAATTTGGTACTCTCCATCAACATATTCAAATCTTTGTGTATCTAAATTTTTGAATTCAATATATGGATTACTTTCTAAATCTTTTACAGCTATTAGTGCACTATTCTCACTTTCTTTTTGTTTTATAGATATTGTTGCAAAATCAACATTACCTGAAAATTCAAGGTCTAAATACAACTTTTCATTGAAAAGTAAATCTTTGTCTGCATTTTTTATTTCAATTTTTTTCAATTGTGGTAATTCAACCAAATCTTCTGAATTAGCATTAACTTTTAAATTTAATACTATTAACAATAGTAGCATTATTACACTACCTAAGAAAATTTTTTTCTTCATAATCATCTCTCCTTTTATTTTTTATTTTTATCTTTGGACAACTTTATAATATATTTCTTTTTTATTTTTGTCAAGTTTTTTACTTTAAAATATTACAATAGTTACTTAACATTGCTGCCGCTTCTGCTCTAGTTGCTGTACCTTGTGGATTAAGCTTTCCATTTGAACCATTTATAATTTTATTTCCAACAGCCCAATTCATTCCCCATTTTGCAAAATCACTTATTTTATTGCTATCAGTAAATTTACTATAATCTGCTTTTACTGATTTATATTTTCCTTTATATATACAATATTGATTTAGTATTACTGCTAATTGTTCTCTTGTTATCTGATCATTTGGTCCAAATTTTCCATTCGAATATCCACTTATAATATTGTTTGCAGATGCCCATTTTATTGCTACATAATACCATTCTTTTGTATTTTGTACATCTGAAAATTTACTTATTCCAGCAACATATGGTCTTCCTTCCATATTATGTAACATTGTTACTAACATTGCTCTTGTTAATTTTTCATTTGGTGAAAATGTACTTGCATTTTTTCCTGACATTATTTTTTTCTCATATACATATTTTACTGCATTATAATACCAGTCATTTTCTTTTACATCTTTAAATTCTAATTTTAGTTTTTGGTTTGCTGTATTTAAATTTACTTTTTTGTTTTTAAATACCTGAATTGCACTCTTATTTCCAGTTTTACTTATGTCAATATAATTTGATGATAAATCTATTCCTTTAAAACTTATTAAATCTTCTCTAAGTTCATCATCTTCTTCAAAATCCTCATTTAATAAGAAATTATAATCTTTTAAACTTGAAATATCTGTAATATTATTATTGCTTAAATTTAATTTAATAAGTGTTTTATATTTTTTTACAGGACTAATATCTTCAATTTGATTATATGATAAATCTAAATTCAATACTCTATTATTTTCAATATCTCCACCTACAAGCCAACCACAAATTATTGTCGTATTTGTTACAATCCAATTATTTATATATGAAATATCTTTTATTTTATTATGGCTTAAATTTACTTCTTTTACTTGTACTGCATTATTTGCATAATTTGGTAATTTGCTTATATCTGTTATATTATTATAACTCAAATTTATTTTACAAAGATTCATCATATATGATAATGGTGTTAAATCAGTTATTTTATTGTGACTTAAATTTATCTCTGTTAATCCACTTAAATATTGAATTCCTTCTATACTACTTAAACCTAAATTAGACAAATCTAATGATTCTATTTTGGCAGAATATTCATTGTTTTCATATTTGTATTCTGTAACTTCATTTAATTCTTTTTGAGTTAGTTTTCCATCATTATTTAAATCTGCTCCTAAGGCAATTAACTTAGATTTTATTTTTGAGTCCATTTTCACTTCATTATTTTGAGTATTTGGAGTTCCAGCTTTTTGATTAGCTGCTAAATTACAAAGAAATGCATTTCCATCTTCATCCCATTCTTTTTCACCATATTTATTTATATCTTTTTGGAATTCATCTAAAAATGTTTTTGCTTGTACACTATTATTTGAAAATTCTATATAATTTTTATCAAGTCCAACTGCTGTTACATATTTGAATTTTCTGTTTTTTAAAGATGTAATATCTGTAATATTGTTTTCACTTAAGTCTACTGTTTCTAATTTGTTTAAAGCTAAAATTGGTGTAATATCTGTAATTGAATTACTATATGCATCTATAACACGCAAATTCTTTAAATTTTCTATTCCAGTTAAATCTTTTACATCACAATTGCTAATATCTATAGTACCTAAATTAATTGCGTCATTTTCAGTAAATTTTTTGTCTCCATCAATATCATATTTTTGTAATAATACTTTTTGAAAATTAGTATCTTTTACTTTTATTTCTTTATTTTTATCTCCTTCAGTTACATTTGACCATTTTACATTAATTGCACCTGTTATTCCTATTCCATTAATATTAAAGTTTAAATTAAAATTTCTTTCTCCTATTATACTTGTATCTACGAATAATCTATTGTTCTTAAATTCAGCTGTATTTTGCTCATTATAATCATTTGACCTTATAGTAATTTTTCCTCTATATAGTTTACTTCCTTCTCTTTGCATTTCTACTAATAATGGTGAATAATTATTTAAATTAATTTCTTTTTTAGCTTCATCTTGTTTTATTCTTCCTAAATCAATAAATAGTGAATATATATTTATTGAAACTTCTGAGCTTAATTTATTAATTTCTTTTATTAATGTATTTTGTTCTTTTACAGTTAAATCCACTGTATTAAAATTTAAACTTCTTAAATTTGTCATATATTCTGATTTTTCCAAATATTTAATTGAATTTAAATATGTTATTTGTTCCATTTCATATATAGAAATTTCTCCATCACGATTTAAATCTTTATCACTTACTAACATTTGCTTAAATTCACTGTTTTCAAAATCAATCTTCTTTGTTTTTTCCATTTCAGTTACAATTAAGATTTTAGTATTATCATTATTATATTCTTTAATTATCTTAGCATTTTTTTCTTCTTCTGTGTTTATTGGATTATTAGTTAAATCTACAGATTGAATATTTTTATTTTCTAATGGTGACATATCTGTTATTTGATTATTTGTTACTGTTAAGCTATATATGTTATCTAAATTTTTAATAAAATTTATATTTTTCAATTTGCTTTTTTCGATTTTTATATATCTTATATCTTTTAAATTAGCTATTTTATCTGTATTTGCTAATGAATTACATTGTAAATCTAAATTTGTTACTGGTTGAGGAATATTATCACAGTTAAAGTCTGAATATTCATCTTTTAAATTTAATGTATATAATTTTGAAAGATTTTTTAATGCTGAATAATCTACTGTATTTACATTTCCCATGTATATACTATATCTATTTATAGTTAAATAATTTAATTTCTTTAAATTTGTTAATACTGTTAAATTATTAATTTTTTGAAAGTTTCCATTTAAAGTTAATGAGTTTAGATTTACTAATTTACTTAAAAAGTCTAATGACTCAATATTTCCATCTATATATAAACATTCTAATGATGTTACATTCTTTATTGTACCCACTAAATCATTAACATTATCATATGAACTTAAATTAAGACTTTTCAATTTAGTTAATTCTTTTATAAAATCAATATTTGATATTTTTCCACTTAATCCTAAAGTCTCTAATTTCTTTAATTTTCCTATTACAGATAAATCAACTGATTGTGATTGATTTTGCGAATAATTATTTTTTATTCGTATATATAATGTTTTTAAATTTTTAGCATACTCTAATCCTTGTAAATTTCCTATTTCTCGTCCATTACTTAAATATAATGAATCTATTTGTGCCATATCATATTCTGTTATTTTTTTGTCTCCATCATAATCACAATTTTCTTGGATATATTGTTTTAAATCAGTATCTGCAAATTGTACTTCTTTAGTTTTATCTCCTTCTCCTATTATATTATAACTAATATAAATTGTTGTATAATCTAGTCTACCATTTCCTGTAAATCTAATTGTTTCTGTTCCATGTCCTACTCCATCATATTGTGGATCTAAAATTATTTTTGTATTATCTTCATTAAATTTAGCATTTTTTTCTGTATTAGCATAATTAATTGTTGAATTTTGATCTATTTTTAAATTATTTAAGTAAAAATCATCATTTGGATTCATTATGTCTTTTACTAATTGTGGTACTTCAATTTCTACTTTTTGTCCTTGTATTACATCTACATTAATATAAATATTTTGATATAAAGAATTATTACTTTCTTCTAAATTTAAAGTTTTTAAAACAGATAAATCTGATATTCTATTTCCTATTAAGTCTATAAATTTTAAACTTTTCATAGTTTTTATTATATTTATATCTGTAATTTTATTAAATCTTATATCTAATCTCTCTATTGTATTATTATTTTCTAAGAAGTCTATATTGGTTATTTCTCTACTTATTATTTCAAAATCTTTCAATTTTGAAAGTTGATTTATTTTTTCTAACCCTTGCACTTCTGGTTTTATAATTGGTCCTCCGAGAATAATTATAATCATTTATTATTAGTTTCTGTAAATTTACAAATTCATCTATTCTTTCAAAATTACTTATTTTACAACTAATAAATTCTAAACTTTCTATTTCTTTTGGCAAAAGTATATAATCATATGTATTTTCAAAGTCAATATTATAAAATGTTATATACTTTACATTTTTCATTTCACATATTTGTTGATATTCTTCTTGTGAATTTATTGCATTTACTATTAATTGTTGTGAATCTTGATCATAATCAATATTGTTTGCCTTTACTACAGCTGAAAAACTCCATAATATTGATATAAATACTAATATAAATACTATCCCCTTTAATTTCTTCATAATTTTATCTCCTAAAATATATTTTTTTATTTTATTATATTACAATAATTACTTAACATTGCTGCCGCTTCTGCTCTAGTTGCCGTACCTTGTGGATTAAGCTTTCCATTTGAACCATTTATAATTTTATTTCCAACAGCCCAATTCATTCCCCATTTTGCAAAATCACTTATTTTATTACTATCAGCAAATTTACTATAATCTGCTTTTACTGATTTATATTTTCCTTTATATATGCAATATTGATTTAGTATTACTGCTAATTGTTCTCTTGTAACTGAATCATCTGGTCCAAACTTTCCATTTGAATATCCACTTACAATTTTATTTTTTTCAGCCCATTTTATTGCTACATAATACCATTCTTTTGTATCTTGTACATCTGAAAATTTACTTGTTCCTGATACATATGGTTGTCCTTCCATATTATGTAGCATCGTTACTATCATAGCTCTAGTTACAGTAGTTTCTGGCGAAAATTCTGTATTTTTTACCCCTGACATTATTTTTTTCTCATATACATATTTTATAGCATTATAATACCATTCATCACTATCTACATCTTCAAATGGTAAATCTGTATCTGTTGGCACTTTATATGTATCTTTTTTGGTATTTACTTTTGTTATGTATTCTTCTGAAATATATCCAGTTTGTCCATCCACTTGGGCTTTTGCCCATCCATTTATTCCTGTTTGTAATACATTTATAATGGTGTCTTTTCTTAGTGGCTCTATTCTATGTCCTATTGTTGTGCTTGGCTCACTTCTTAATGCCACATTAGTATAATTTGAACTTACATAATATAAGTTTCCTGTTTGTGTTGATGGTAACTTTTTATATGTAGGCATATTTTTATAAATTGGTATTATAAATGTTAATTCATTATCTAATAATCCATTTTCTGAATATACTTTTTGCAATTGTTGTGCTTGACTATTTGGATCTTCTACATTTGTCATATATTGCATTTCATATAAATCACTTTTTGTACTCCCTACAACATCAAATTTATATAAATATTTTGTGTTTTGTCCTCTTTTTAAATATGATGATGCTGCTAATTTAGCTCCTTCTACAATTGCTTTATATTCATCTGTCCATCCTTTTTTTTGCGCATATGCTAATGCATTTTTTATATTATTATCTCCATCATTTGCACCATAATTGTAAAAATTATATACATTAGGATAATCTGGATCTTGTCCAGAAATTTGTACTGGTTTAGTACTCTCTTTTCCAAGTTCTTGGAATATTCTTATTATAATACTATATGCACTTTCTCCAGATACTTCTGATGCATCTTTTATTGCTTGTGCATATCTTACTCCAGTTTTTGTTGTTCCATCTAAATATGTTCCCTTTACAATATTTTCAATTTGACTTACAGGTACATCTGAACTATTTGATAAGTCTAAAAATTGAAATATTGTAATATTTGTTAAAAAGTTTCTTGGGTCTAAATAATATTCTATTATATCTTTTGATGCACAATAATAGTTTTTGTCTCCTTCTTGACCACAACTGCAATACCAACTATCTGGATATGCTGAATATTTACTTTTATATATTGTGTTTTTCATGTGTGTTGTTTCATTTTCTACTAATTCATTCCAATCTATGTCTGTATAAAATGCTTTAAATTTCCAATTTGCATATCCATTTTTTTCTACTAATTTATTTAATAATATTTGATAACTTTCTGGAAAATTACTTATTCCATTATTTCTTACTTTTTGAGCACTAATTATTTTTTGATTATATGTATTATTTTCTGCAAATGATATTAAAGATAAAGAATTTATCACTATAATAAAAATAATTAGTATTATTACTATTTTCAAGATTTTTTTCTTCATCTATTCACCTCACTTATTTTATAAATAGATTTTGTATTTATTAAATTCAAAATTTTTTCAAATTATGCCAATCACATGATATATGATTGGCATAACTTAATTGTTTTATTTTATTTTAGTACAATAATTATAAATCATTGTTGCTGCTTCTGCTCTTGTTGCATTTCCTTGTGGATTAATATTTCCTTTTGAACCATTTATAATTCCACTTCCAACAGCCCAATTCATTCCCCATTTTGCAAAACTACTTATTTTCTTACTGTCAGCAAACTTACTATAATCTGCTTTTACTGATTTGTACTTTCCTTTATATTTGCAATATTGATTTAATATTACTGCTAATTGTTCTCTTGTTACTGGATCGTTTGGTCCAAATTTTCCATTTGAATATCCACTTACTATATTATTTGCAGATGCCCATTTTATTGCTGAATAATACCATTCACTTGGATTTTGAACATCTGAAAATTTACATTTTCCTGATAAATATGGTTGTCCTTCCATATTATGTAATATTGTTACTACCATTCCTCTGGTTATTTTGCTTTCTGGTAAAAATGTTGTTGAATTTGTTCCAGACATATATTTTCTGTCATACATATATTTTATTGAATTATATGCCCAATATGTTGTATCTACATCTTTAAATGGCATTATTATTGTGACATTACATATTACTTTTTTATTGCTTCCATCTGTTGTTGTTGCTGTTATTGTTACATTTCCTTCTTTTATTCCTGTTACAACTCCTAATGAACTTACTGTTGCTATTGCTGAATTACTTGTTGTCCATTTTACTGATTTTGTTGCTACATCTGTTGGATTAAATTTTACTGATAATTGTTTTGTTTCTCCTTTTTTTACAGATGTACTACTAACATTCATTGATATTGATGTTGCTACTTTTTCTAATGTCCATGTTTGGGCTTTGTTGTCTTTTGAACCAACTTGATATACTATAATTGGTTGATTTTCTTGTGCTTTTCCATCTTTTAAATCAACACCTCTTACTTTGTCTTGATTTGCTGGTACAAATCTATATCCACCATTATATGATTGTATTACATATTGCATTTGAGAAGCAGAACCTGTATATGACCATAATTGCATTATTGTTCCATTGTCTTTTGCACTTGTTCCTCCATCTGTATCAAATGATTTATTTGCTTTTACATTTATTATTTGATATGTTCCATCTGAATTTCTTATAAATGACCATAATTGTGAATCATCACTTTGATTTTTTGTTTTTAATTTTAAATCATCACCATTATTTGTTCCACTTATTCCTATACAATAATTAGAATAACTTTTTGAAACAATTCTTGCTACAAAACTATTTCCTAAATTAACCTTTTGCCCAAATACAAAATCATATATTCCATCATAATTTGATTCATTTCCTGCAGCATCATATGCCCATGCTCTTATACATCCTAAATTATCTCCAACAATTTTTGCTTCAGCTTTTGTAAATGTTGTTTCCCAATATCCATTTCCCATCGAAGTTGCCCATTTTGTTGTTCCACTTGTTGCAGAATTTCCTGTTTGCCAAGCTGAAAATTTTACTTTTGTTACTCCAACATTGTCTGAAGCATAAACACGAACTCTTATACTATCTGATCCTATACTTTGTGAATGTACATGTATGTCTGAAAGTGTAGGTTTTTCAGAATCTCCTCTTGAATAATTATCAGCATGTGATACCCATAATATTCCCATATTAGCTAATTTGTCAATATCTGTCCATTTATTCCAATAAGCAATACCATCAAAATTAGAATTTGCATCAGTATATTCAACACTGTATCCATCACAAGATGTTACTACTATACTATGTCCAAATGATAATCTTATAACATCTCCTGGCATTAAGTTTTTTAAGTCATACTTTGTATTTGCATGACATGTTGAACATTGTTGAAATATTTGATCAAATAAATCTTGACTATATGCATAACACTCATATCCCATATTCGAATATCCAACTGCTTCATGACGATAATATTGTCCATGACAATAATCTGAGAAATATCCAGCACTATTCCATTTATAATATTGTCCATTTCTGTAACCATCTGTATTTTTTATGCTATTTAATTTATTAACAACTTCACTTTCTGTTATTCCAAAACTTATATTTGGTTTAAAAAATAATATTGCAAAAAATATTATTCCTATAAAAAATAAAATTTTCTTACTTTTCATAAAAATATCCCCCTTATTAAATTTTTCGCTAATATTTTATCATACAGACTAAAATTTGTACATATTTTCTAGTAATTTTTTGGAAGAAATATTTTTCATTTTACTTTATTTTAATACAATATTTATATATCATTGAAGCTGTTTCTGCTCTTGTTGCAGTTCCTTTAGGATTTAATTTACCATTTGCTCCATTTATAACTCCTGTTCCAACAGCCCAATTCATTCCCCACTTAGCAAAATCACTTATCTCATTGCTATCACTAAATTTGCTATAATCTGCTTTTGCAGTTTTATATTTTCCTTTATATTTACAATATTGATTTAATATTACCGCCAATTGTTCTCTTGTTATTGGATCATTTGGTCCAAAATTCCCATTTGAATATCCACTTACAATATTATTTTTAGCAGCCCACTTTATTGCTACATAATACCATTCATTTGAATTTTGTACATCTGTAAATTTACTTGTGCCTGGTACATATGGTCTTCCTTCCATGTTATGCAATATTGTTACTAGCATTGCTCTTGTTAATAAGTCATTTGGTGAAAATAATGCAGATGTATTACCTTTTGTCATATATTCGTTTTGCCACATATATCTTACGGCTGTATATTCCCAACCATTAATTTCAACATCTGCAAAAGGTATTTCTTTAATTTCTTTTATTGCTTTTGCTCCTTTTGATGGATCTTCTAATATATATAATTTTCCAGAATATGCATAATTTATTGAATATGGTTTTAAATCTGTAACATTATATTTTCCATTTACTGCATCTATATATATCCATTCTCCATCTATATATGCAACTGACCATGTTCTATTGCTTAATCCTTCAACTGTTGCTGTTGGAATTTTGCATAAATATAACATATAATTTTCAAGCATTGTATATGCATTATCATTACCTTCTAAATTTTTAAATATATTACATATTCTATATGCATCTGCAGTTGCATTTGTATAAGAATAATATTCCATATTTGAATATATCCAATTTGTTATATTTTGAGCTTTTTCTTCACTTGTTTTACAGTTTTTAGTAAGTTCTTCTACTTTTGCTTTTAATTGATTATATGAATATTCCTCTACTGGCTTTTGAATACATACTAATGACTGATTTTCTATATCTTTTTTATTAACTGATGTTACTCCTATTGCTTTTACATCTTGTGTTGGCATACAATCAAAATATGATTGTGGTGTTATTTTTATTTGTGATATTTCTCCTGTTTCAATATTTTTAAACTTTTTTCCATAATATCTTGCATAATAATATGCTCTAGAATCCTCATATCCAGTAATCATCGTATTATCACTAAATACATTTTCGTTGTCATCTATTCCAGTTTCTTTATTGTCTATTATTATATTCTCTAAAGCTGTACACCCTTTAAATGCACTATCCCCTATCCATTTTATACTTGAAGGTAATATAACATTTTCAAGTGATGTACAATGTCTAAATAAATTTTGAGTTATATCTGTTATTTTTGATGGTATTGTAATACTTGTAAGACCTGTATTATAAAATACTCCTACATCAAGATAAGTTAAACTTTGTGGTAATTCGATTTTTTTCAAAGATGTACAATCTTTAAATGCTTCTTGTTCTATTTTATAAAGTTTGTCAGATAATATTACTTCATTTAAACTAGAACATTTTTCAAATGAATTATTTTGTATATTTGTTACATTTGGTAAAGATATTTTCTCTAATGAAGTACAGCCCTTAAAAGCATAAGAATAAATATTTGTTACATTTTCCAGTCCACTTACATATCTTAATGATGTACAACCATTAAAAGTTCCCCACTCAATTTTTTTTACTCCATCTGGAATATTTATACTATTTAATAATTCACAATTTCCAAACGCATTTAAAGCAATTTCTTCCACACTATTCGGAATATTTATGTTCTTAATAGATTTACATCCATGAAAAGCACTACTATTTATTTTCTTTATAGTATTAGGTAATAAAATCGTTTCTAATTTATCATCGTAAAAAAATGCCTCTTCCCCAATTTCTGTAACAACTTTTCCATCAATCATACTCGGAATTTCTACATTTTTTACTTGATAATTAGTACTATATACAACTATTTCTCCATCACTATTTTCTTCATATTCAATATCAGAATTATATACTTCACGAGCGTCTACTTTTTCATTGAATAACCAAACTACAAATATTGCAACTATTAAAATAAAAAATATCTTCAAACTTTTTTTCATTTTCTCCATCTCCTATTACTTTTCAAAAAAACTTATACCATAAATCATATATATTCTAACTAAAATTTATTTTTTCATCTTTTCTTTAATAATCTCTTTCAAATAACTTACACTATTTAAATTTGTAATAATTGCAAATACTACTACAATTACAAGTACAACTACAGAAATCATAGTATTTTTCAAATAATATGTAAAAATTGTTATACCATACATTATTGTTAAAGCAAACATTAAAATTTTATTAACATTAAATTTAACATATTTTTTCACATCAATCCATCTATAAATAAACATTAAAGCATATGCAATAACTGTTGAAATTGATGCAGCATATAAACCTATTGATTTTATTAAAGCAATATTAACCAATATATTAATTACTGCCGAAATTATAGATGTTTTTGCTATCTCTTTTGTTAATTTTTTTGCAACATATATTGAACCTACAAAACTAACTAATATATTAAATACAGATCCTAATATTAAAATTGGTATTTGATAATATGCTTCTGCAAATTTTTCATTTATTAATATATTAAATACAAATGGCATTACAGCTATTGTTTCAAGACATAAACAGCCAAAAAACCTTATTACAAAATCTAATATTTTACTAAAGAATTCATCTCTATCTTCTGAATTTATGTTTATTGAGGCTGATTCTGTCCACGTTAAATTAAATACACTATATAATGTTGTAAATACACCAGAAAATTTATTTGCTGCTGAATATATTCCATTTTGTGCTATTCCTATTACTGCTGATATTATTGTTCTATCAGATGCACTTACTATCCACCATGAAATCATATTTGGTATTAATGGAACAGAATATTTTATTATTTCTTTTAAAATTGTTTTATCAAATTGTTTTGGTTTTATGTATTTATAAATTTTCCTTTTTAAAAATATGTATACTGCACATATAAAGTTAGAAATTGCTGTTGCTCCAAGCATTCCATAAGCTCCCCAACGAAATGCTACTATAAATATTACATTTAATACAACTGTAAATGCTCCTGTTATAAAACTTCCAATAGCATATGTTGCATTGTCACCAAGTCCTCTACATATTTGTAATAATAAGCTCGAAAAGATTCCCATAAGTAAATTTGCCATTAGAAAATATTTATATTCATTATGAATAAATGGGCTTACACATAAAAAAATGACTATACAAGCTATTGATTGTATAATCATAAATCTTATTATTGTTGTTATTAATTTTATCTGTTTTTCATTATTTTCTCTACAATCAATTAAATATCTAAATATTCCTTGTTCAATTTGTAATGTTACTATTGGTAATAATAGACTTGTTAATGTATTTAATAAGTCTACTACTCCATATTCTTCATTGCTTAATACAGCTGTATATACTGGCAATAATAAAAATGTTATTAATTGTGTACATATTTTTCCTATAGATACTATTGCTGTGTTCTTTGCTAAATCTTTGCCTTTACTCATCTTCTTTTCCTCCTAAAAGAATGTCCAATTTTTCAAAATGTCTTTGTGCATCTTTCTTTTGTTTTTCAACATCAAAATGTGTATTTAATTGTTCATCTGTTAATGATTTAACATCAAACTCATCTAATTTTCTAATATCTATTATTGGAACATTTATTTCCATGTCTTGCAATACATGTAATGTTTTATCACTATATAACACTGGCAATATGCTTTTTCCTAAAACTAAACCTAAAATGTTGGCATGAAATCTTCCTCCAATTATTAATTGGCAATCACCTAAAACATTTAATGCTTGCTCTATGTTTCCATTATAACAATATCTTTCTACTTTGTCTCTGTAAGTTTTTGGTAACTTATTTATTATATTTTCAATTTCTTGTTCATCATTTTCATATTTGCAAAATGACATTAAACATATTTCATATCCTTTACCATCTAGAAATTTGATTAATTCAATCATTTTATTTTCATATTTTTCTTGATATTTTTCATCAAGTTTGTCTTTTGGTGAAATTATAGAAATTATAGCTCTTTTTCTATTTGTAATTTTTACTTTTGAGGTATCCATTGAAAATATTATATCTGATGCACATCTCGTATTTGGCAAATCTTTAAATAGATTATATGAATATTTATCTCTAAAACATACATCTTCTAATTTACTCATCATATTATGAATATTTTGATAATATTTTTCTGTTTTATATGGTCCAAAATTTACTCCTAATAAATATCTTTTATTTTTTCCTAATGAAAAGTCTCTATTGCTATCATTATTCTCCATAAACATACTTCCACCAATTGTTACAACTGCATCATATCTATTTGCTAAACATTTTTCTAATTGGAATCTTTTTAAGATTTTGAAAAAATATTTATTATTATATACTTTTAAATTTTCTTTGTTATATCCTTTTTCACCTTTTGATATAGCAAAAAATTTATGATTTTGATATCTGTTTGTTAATATGTCAACAAACAAATCATCTCCTAAATTTTTTGCCAAATATGCATCAACATATATTTTCATATTACTTATTCCTTTTTCTAAAATTGTTTAATTTTACAAATAATTTTGACATATTTTTTCCTTTTAAGAAGAAATATTTTATGGCTATTTTCATTTTTTTATCTGTTACTTTTTTCTGTAATTCGTTTAAATTTTCTTTGTATTTTGGATTTGTCACAATATTCTTCAATTGCTCGTCTTTTTCTTGATCTGTTGCAGGATTATTCTCTTTATATATGTCTATTATTTGATTATAATAAACTCTTGCATATCTATTATAAATATAGTCCATATTCCATCTTTTTTCTATATAAAATTTTTCTAAATATTTTGTTAAACCATATTCTATTTCAAATTTATTAGGTCTATATCTTAATTTTAATCCATATTCACCATCTGTATATATATATAATGGTTCATTTATAAAACTAGCTTTTTTTATGTATTTAGTATAGTCTAAATTAAATAAAAAATCTTCTCCAAGTTCATAACTTTTATCAAATTTTATATTATGTTCTTTAATAATTTCAGAAATATACATTTTATTCCAAAGTTCATTATATAAATAGTTTTCTTTTGTGGTTTCTAAATATTCTTTTATATTTGTTGTATTTAGAATTTTTTCATTATTTTCTATTAACATTTTATTTTTTTCAAATACTCTTCTATATCCACATGTTACTAATTGTGTTTCATTTTTTATCAAATTTGAAAGCATTTTTTCTAGAAAATCAATTTCATATTGATCATCTGAATCTATAAATGCTATATATTCTCCTGTAGCTGTTTCTAATCCTACATTTCTAGCATTACTTACATTTGGTTGTTCTTGATATATATATATTATTCTTTTGTCTTTAAAACTTTGGACTATTTGTTCTGCTTGTCCTTTTTTTCCATTTTCAATTATTATTAATTCCCAATTCTCGTATGTTTGTTTTTCCACAGATTTTATTGCTTTTTCTAAAACATTATCTGAATTATATGTTGGTAATATTATTGAAATTTTATTCATAATTCGTCCCTTTCGTTTATAATTCTATCAATTTATTTAATTTTGGAATTTTCTTTATTATTAATGTTAAAATATAACTTATAGCAAATACTAAAATAACTTTTATTACTCTTAATATTAATGATATATTTCCTACAAATAGTAAATTTAATATTCTTACTACAATAATATGTATTAAATAAATTCCTAATGTATTTTTTGAAATATTTTCAATTAATTTGTTATACCATTTTTCTTTATTTTGATATGTATATGTTATTGCATACATTCCTATGAGTATTACTGGCATAAATGCACTTGCATAATTAAATGTTTCAGAATATGTTTTATTTTGTAAATTTGAAATTACAATTGCAAACAAATATGATATTAACCATGTTCCACTTCCTATTAATATCCATTTTTTTCTTATTTGAATCATTTCAAATTTTTCTTTATTTTCAAACAGATATCCTCCTAACATAAAAAATACTAAAAAATTTCTATTATAAAAAACTTGAAATTTGCTTATATATGACATAATCAATCTTATTGGTTCAAATTCATACTTAGTATTTATTAATTGTGATATTAAATCTAATATGTTAATAAAACTTGTACTAATCAATAATAATATAAATAAATAGTTATATATTTTTTTATCATTGTCATGTACTGTTTTTAATATTGGATATATTAAATATAACATTATTAAATTTTGTAAAAACCACAATACTCCTGTATATTTATTTGTAATATCTGTAACAAATACATTTTTTAATATCTCTGAGATTTTTAATGGTTCTTTATATATAATTTTTATTGATATTGTTAATATTAAAGACCATATTATTAATAGCATAAAAATTTTTAATGTTTTTTGCAAATGTTTTTTTAAGCAAAATTCTTTTTTATTTATTAGTAAAAAACCATTAACTAACACAAATATAGCAACACCTTCACATAATATTCTTATTCCATATTGTACATATGAAGATATTTTGGGATTTCCTATAAAATCTGTGTTAAATACTTGAGAATGTAAACAAATCACCATAAATATAGCTATTGTTTTTAACAAATCAATATTTGCATATCTTTTTTTCTCCATTTTCTGTTCCTTTGCTATTTATTTTTTAATTGAAAATATTGTTTTATATGGTAGTACTTCATTATCATTATTTAGAATATTAGTATATATAAACATTGCACTAAATCCTAAAACAATACAAGAATATATTATTATTTTTACTGTTTTAGTTTTTAAATTCTTTTTAAATTTCTTATTTATCTTATCTGTTATTGTATTAAATTGTAATATACTGAAAAAGTACGGAATTGATATTATTTGGAATGCTACAAAATATATTGCCATTCTTATAAATAAAGTATGAATAACCCCAGATACAGTAAGTAATAATGCTAAACCTTGAATATTAAGTAATGTTATTCCTTGTTTATCAAGTTCTTTTCCTTGTTTTTTTTCAAAATAATAGCTGAAATACATTGCTAAATATATAATTAAATTTTCTACAATTTGTAGAATTGATAATTCTCCTGTTGTAAATTTTCCTGTTAAATATACATTAAATCTTGTATTTTTTATTATCGGTGTCAAAATTACCATAATATTTTTGTTTAAAATTAATATTAATATACTTAATGGTATTACCCATCTAGCATCCATTATATTTTTCTTTGTTAACAATATTATTATAAAACATATTATACTTGATGAATGCATAAAAAATGCTAAAATTGCACATATTACAAATCCTATATATGCCTTCTTTTTATTCTCACTCATTAAAAATTGATACCCTAGTAATATAAATGCTACTGAAATATATTGTCTTATGATATTTAATGTTGCAAAGAAATATCCTCCTAAGAAAAATATTATTATACTTAATATTCTATTTGATGATTTCTTATATATTACTTCAAATATAATTGCTAATATTATCAATGATGTAATTACAAATAATAAATATGGCTCTTTTGTAAAAAATAGGCATAGATAATCTATTGCCTTAAAGCCTATTTCAAGGTTTCCTACGTTTTTTCCTTCTAATAATGTATAATAATCTGCTACATATCTCTTTTCATAATCTGTTCCTACATTATATCTAATAGCTGATATAAAAAACATTGGAACTACTGCCAATATTAATAATATTATTTTATTTTTTCGTGATTTTGCTTTATTTTCTGCTAGCCATACTAATAATATTGTAATTAAAAATGTAATTATATATATGTACATTTTTATTTTCTCCTTTATTTTATACTATTCTGTTAGTTTTTTTACTATATATATACCATGAAAATTTAAATATTGATAAACCAAAAAATGATAAAATTATTGCTATTTTATCTCTTTTTGGAGTATCTTTATATTTTAATACTTCCATTCTTTTTGACTTTATTTTTTTAAATACTTCTTGTTCTTTTTTCTTATCTCTTGGAGTTGTGAATAACAATAATCTTAATATTCTAAAATTCGCATATAAATCAAATCTATTTATTGCTTGCTCTAAATCTGGATATTTATTTTGTAAATATTTTAACATTTCATCTGTGTTCTTTATATAGTCTATTTCATTTTTATTGAATCCACTCATCTTCGAAATTGAATTTGGTCTCGAAAAATAAAAATAACATTTTTTGTTTCCTGTTGCAATTTTATCACATTTTTCAATTAACTTATATGTTGTGGCCGTATCTTCATATACAACTCCTTTTGGATATCTAATATCTCTAAATAAAGCTGTTTCATATAATTTTGAATATGCTGATACATCACTTTTTTGAGCAAATAAGATCTTATAAAATAAGTCTCTTGCTGCTAAAACTTCTATATTTTCTATAAATTGTTCTTGATTTTCTTCATCACTTTCTATGTGTACAACTTGTGTTTCACATGTGGCTATTTTTGTATTATGTTTTTTTATTAATCTATACATATATTCCACATAGTCATCTGATACATAGTCATCTGAATCTACAAATGTTATATATTTCCCTGTTGCTATGTCAATTCCAGCATTTCTAGCATCTGACAAGCCACCATTTTCCTTGTGAATTACTTTTATTCTTTTATCACTTTTTGCAAATTCATCACACATCTGTGGACAATTATCTGGTGACCCATCATCTACTATTATAATTTCTAAATTTTTATATGTTTGATTTATTATACTTTCTATACATTTTTCTAAATATTTCTCTACTTTATATACTGGTATAACTATACTTATTAGATCTTCTTTTTCCATATAACCTCTACATTAAAAACTTTTTTGATATCTTTTTCCTGTTAATTTAGCTACTAAAAATGATTTTCCCTTTTTAAACCAATTAATTTTCTGCATATCCATAATTTTTACTTCTTCATATTTTAAATTATTTTTGTCTATCCAAACATCTAATAAACGTTCAGATATTCTTCCCAAATATCTTGCATGGAAACTATCATATTGGCTTGGATCAATTCTTTTTTCTAGCTCAAATAATATGTCAAATAACCATTCACAATATTCATTTAATATTTCTTTTTTCATTACAAACATATTGAATAAATGTGCAGATGTCTTTTTATATATTTTATCAAATTCTTCTAAGTACTCAGGATACTTTTCTTCTAGTATCTTTCTTGTTTCATCAAGTGGCTCTACATACATTGTGTGCTTATAATGAGAATATATACTTTCTATATAATAATTTCTTTTTTTAGGTAAAATTATATCTACATTTTTTAATTTGTCTCTTAATTCTTTTTCAGTTAGAACTATTTCAAATTTTTCATCTTCTGTTTTTGGCAATTTCTTTTTATTTGTAAAATATCTTCTATAATGTACTAATCCAACATAATCTGCATCTAAGTTTTTCCAAGCCCAATAAAGTCCTGTTAATTCACAAAAATATGGATTTTTTAAAGAAATATTTTCTCCTGTATTATCTTGAATATATCCTTCAATTTTTTCCTTTCCTTCTGCTCCAACTTGTATTGGTATATACATTTCTTCATCAGCTGTTTTATATTTTTTATGTGATGCTATAATTATTTTTATATCTTCCACTTTAATGCTCCCCGTTTTCTAGTTTAATATTTTTATTTCTTACTAAAATATTTTATTTATATCCTGTTTTTTTGATTATTTGATTGCTTATACCTTTTATTGTGTCATTTACTACATAGTCTTCTTGTCCAAATACTTCTTGATGTAATTGTAATACATTGCTTTCAAGTGTTACTGGTACACCATAATATATACCTGTTGGTGTTCCTTTTGAATTATATGGCCACCCAACACTATCTGTTATGTTATATGATGCTAAACTTGGTACTAATGATATTATTTCTCCAGATGTTAAGTTTGTTGTTTTTACTTTAGGAAATATTGTATCTATTAAATTGTTTAATTTTCCTACACTTAATGTTTTAGCTTTTGATAACATTGCTTCAATTACAACTCTCATTCTTTCTGTTCTTTTATGTTCTCCACCACTAGTATATCTTATTCTTGAATATGCTAATGCTTGTGCTCCTGTTAAAGTTTGTTTTCCTGAGTTTTTTATAAGATTTGCTTCTGTTCTATTATTTGTTTCTTCTGCTAAATCTGTTATATATTTGTTAGCATATTTTACTTCTTCGGCATCTAAGTCTATTGTTATTCCTCCAATAGCATCAACAGCTGCTATTACTGCATCAAAATTTACTGTTATACATTCTGTTATATTTAAGTCTAAATTTGTATTTAGAGCTTTCATTGCACCTTGTGCTCCTCCATATGCATATGCATGTGTAACTTTATCTAATACTTGTTTTCCATTTTCTTCTAACAATAAATATGTATCTCTATATACAGATATTAATTTTATATCTTTTGTTTTTTGATTGATACTTGCTATTATAATACAGTCACTTCTATTTCCTTTATTATAATTATCTGCTCTACTATCAATTCCAAATATAGCAATATTTCTGTATTCAGCTAGGTCTTTTTTAGTTTCTTCTGCAATTCCTACTTCTCCTTCATCTACTTCTTCTACTTCAATTTTTCCAAGTTTATTTCCAACATAAATCGCAGCTACTCCTGCTAATATCCCTGCTAATACTACCATTACAATTAGCCAAATAAGTAGTATTCTTAAAAATACTTTTCCTGCACCTACTTTTTTCTTTTCTTGACTGTGTGATCCCATACTCTCATACCTCTTTTCATTTTGTTATTTCTCTTTCTCTTTGGAAAGTTTTATTGTTTTTATTATTATCTTATCTATATAAAATTCTTAATTTTGTTATTAAAATATTTTTTATCTATTTTGCCCCTTCTTTTTTTATTACTGCTATTATAGTTTTAAAAAAAATCTTTACATCTGTTATAAATGATATATGATCAACATACCATAATTCCATTTCTATACGTTCTTCATATGTTGTATTACTTCTGCCACTTGCTGCCCAATTTCCTGTAAGTCCTGGTGTAACACTCAAAAATTTTCCTGTATTTTCTCCATACTTTTCAAGTTCACTTTTTACTACCGGTCTTGGTCCTATTAATGCTAAATCTCCTTGAATAATATTCAATAATTGTGGTAATTCATCTAAACTTGTTTTTCTTAAAAATTTTCCAACTTTTGTTATTCTTGGATCATTTTCTAGTTTAAAGTTTTCTTTATACTCTTTCATTTGCTCTGGTGTAAATTTTTTTATTAATTCTTCTGCATTTGCAACCATTGTTCTATATTTATATATTTTTATTATTTTACCGTTTTTTCCTATTCTTGTATGTTTAAAAAATACTGGTCCCTTTGAATCTATTTTTACTGCTATTGCTATTATTAAATATATTGGTGATAATATTATCAAAGCTATTGTAGCTAATATACAATCTAATATTCTTTTTACTTTTATATATGTTTGTTTTTTCTCTATTGATTCTTTGTTTTTTATTAATTCCATTTTTGAGACATTTTTGATTGCATGTTCATTTGCAAACTCTATGTTCATTTACTTTCCCCCTATCTAGTAAATATTTTTTTGCTTTTTTTACTATATCATTGTTATAGATTTTTTTCAACCCCTTTCGACAAAATTGATATGTCATTTTTTTACTGTTTTACTATATTTTTTACTGTTTTGCTATGTTTTTTCTTGAATTTCTATACAATATATATTATAATAGTTATGTACATGGGGATGTAATGGTTTCGACATTATATCTGAAGCATGAATAGCGAGTAGTGGATTCTCGTTTGCCACTATAAAAACGGGAAATTAAATATAAACGCTGATAATACAGAATTAGCATACGCTGCTTAGTTGCAACGTCGCCTCTAAAGATATCCCCACATATTTTTAGTTGGTGTCATTTAGTGGGAAACAAAGCTATTTTTTCTATGGAAATAGTGGGTATTTAATAGATATATTTTTTAATCGCTTGTTTGTTTGTGGTTATTAGATGAATATTAAAAATAAACTGCACTCGGAGAAGTTTGTGTGAATCTTATAGTGGACAGGGGTTCGACTCCCCTCATCTCCACCACAAATTAATTATCATATTATATAATTTTTTTTATATTACACTTGATTTCTTGCAATAAATATTATATAATATAACTTATGTGAACATAGTTTTCACTAATTAGTAAGAGGTTTTCCTCTGACTTTTTAGTTTTACATATATAACCGTTTTCATCACAAAAAGTTATTAAGGAGGAAAAATATGCTTAAAATTTGTAATGTTTTATTGGGAATCATTTCTGTAATTGCAATTGTTGTACTGTTTTTTACAATTTTTTGTCAGCTTAAGTTAAAAAACTCTAATTGGCAAATCGTTCGATTGATTTCAAATTCAGTTTTGATCTTCTCTACGCTTGGTCTTATCTCCATTCGGTATTTTATTGGAGAGTTTGACTATATAGATCTTATTACATTACTATTATGGATTATCAATTTTGCTATTAGCTATAAGTTATGGCAAAATAGTAAACATAAATAACCTTAATATTCATTCTATGCAAAAAAAACTACCCGTTCAACGCAATGTCAACAACTTAAGAAAAAGAAGAAATTTTATATAAAAAACTTCTTCTTTTTCTTAAGTTGTTGACATTGGGTCTAACCCGTAGTTTTCTTTATATTAAAAAATAGAGAATTGACAAATGTCAGTTCTCTATTTAAATTTTATGTAATATAATTATATTCTTTTATAAAAATATTTTATTTCACATTAATAAAATATTTATACAGCATTGATGCAACTTCTGCCCTCGTAGCTGTTCCCTGTGGATTTAATGTTTTTTCGGTTTCATTACCTGTAATTATTCCTGTTGCTATTGCCCAATTCATTCCCCATTTAGCAAATTTTGATATCTTATTAGAATCTTTAAATTTTGATAAGTCTGCTATTATAGATTTATATTTTCCTTTATATCTACAATAATTATTTAAAATTACTGCTAATTGTTCTCTTGTTATTGGGTCATTAGGTCCAAACTTTCCATTAACATATCCACTTACTATATTATTTGCAGTTGCCCATTTTACTGCAACATAGTAATATGCACTTGTATCTTTAATATCTAAAAATTTACTAGTTCCTGCTTGATATGGTTGTCCTTCCATTCTATGTAATATTGTTACCAACATTGCTCTTGTTAACTTATCATTTGGTGCAAATGTTGTATCATTTATTCCTAATATTATTTTATTTTTATAGCAATGTACTACTGCACTATAAAACCAATCATATTTTGATACATCTTTATATTTAAAATTTTCAATTATATGTACTTTTCCTTGTTCTATTTCATATGGAATCATATTTCCATTCTCACCTTTTAATTCAATACAATTTAATATCAAACTAACATCATTTCCTGGTTCAGCAATAACTTTAAATTCAATATTAAATAAATTTTCTTTCTTTTCTGTTATTGCTATATTTTCCATATCTGGATTATATTGAACTAGAACTGTTGCATTTTTTTTATTATGAATTCCATAAAATTTTCCGCCTTCTTGTTTTAATATTTCACCTTCGTTTATATTTATATATTCTAGTTTTGATTTATCATATTCTAGTTTAAAAGTAGCTGTTGAAAAATTTGAAACTCCTATTATGTCTATACCTATTATTACTTTTTCTTCCTTTATCGCAGTTATTGATGATACTCTGAAATTAGTTTTTTCTGTTCCTATTACTTTATAATTTATTTTGTTCTGTTTCAAATACTGACAAAGCAACTTATATTCTAATTTTGCATATACTACTAAATTTTCATTTCTAGAAGAATCATCAAATATTTTTCCAGTTATCTCAACTATATCACCATTAAATATTACTTTTGATAATTTTTCACAATCTCCAAAAGCTAATTCGCCTATTTTTTTTACGCTACTTGGAATTATTATTTCTGTTAATTCTGGACAATGATAAAATGCACAATCTGATATTGTTTCTACTGTTTCTGGTAAAATTATATTTTTTAAATTCGTACATGAGCTCATTGCACTAGCTCCTATTTTAGATACTCCATTAGATATATTTATACTTGTTACTTCTTTTGCATCAAAAAATGCCGCATCTGATATATTTGTAACACCTTCTGGTATTATTACATCTCCTTTACAAGTTGTTCCGTCTATTAAAATATGATTAATAATTACTAAAGGATTTTCTTTTCTCTTATTCTCCAACCATTTTGTATTTAAAAATGCTTTTTCTTCTATAACTGTAACACTTTCTGGTATGTCTATTTTTTCTATATTGATACAATTAGCAAACATTCCAATTTTTATCTCTTTTAAATCATTTGGAAGATTTATTTCTTTCAAATTAGTACAGCCATAAAATAGTCCTTTACTATCAATATAATCTAAATTTTCTGGAATAGTTACCTTTTTTAAGGATATTACATTACTAAAAGCATATGAAGAAATTGCCTTTATGTTTTCAGGAATAATTAATTCACTTTCTGTATAAGATGTCCCATCTATAAGTATATCATATATTACAACTAATGAATTTTGTAACTTTTGTTTTTCAATCCATCTTGTATTCTCAAAAGCTCTTCCTCCTATATAAGTTATTGTTTCAGAAAATTCTATTGTTCGTAAATTTTCACAATCTTTAAAAGCACATTCACCTATTTTATTTGCACTAGATATATTAATCTTTTCTAATGAACTACAATTATAAAATGCATCTTGCCCAATATTTTTAACACTTCCTTTTATTTCAACATCCTCTAGGTTTGAGCACTGATAAAAACATGAATTTCCTATAATATCTAAATTTCCATTTATTACAACTGATTTCATTTTTTTATCTTTATAAAAAACTCCATAGCCTAAATCTGTAACACTTTCTGGAATAACTATACTTTCCAAATCTTCGCATTCTGCAAATGCTCTATTTCCAATGCTTACTACATTCTTTCCTATATAAGCAACCCTTATGGCTGTATTCTCAAATGCATAATCGGCTATTTTAGTAACTTTATGTCCATCTATTTGATCTGGAATGGAAACAATATAAAGTAATGCTGCTCTATCTGGAATTACTCTTTTTATCGTAACTTCATCATTTTCTAGTATATATGTATAATCTACATGTTTTTTTTCAATTTCATCTGCATTTACTTTTATTCCTATTAAAATTATGCAACACATCAGTAATACGATGATTAACAATTTTCTTCTCATTTTATTTTTTTCCTTTCTCAAGGTACAAATTATGTTAAAAAAATATAATTATTTTTCAACCTTTTCCTTCTTCTTTTTATTAATATATTGTTCCATTATTTTTACTATATTCATTAAAAGCTTCTATACATTCATCTCTATCCATTTGTTTTAAATTTATTAAATCTTTATTTTTTCCTTCAAGATATTTATAAATTATATCATCTCTAAAACCAATATTTCCAGCATCTTCTTTCGTACATCCATAATATACTTCTTTTATATTTGCCCAAATAATTGCAGATAAGCACATTGGACATGGTTCACATGATGTATATAAAATATAATTTGATAAATCATATGTCTTTAATTTTTTACAAGCTTCTCTTATAGTCGTTACTTCAGCATGTGCTGTTGGATCTAAATCACATAAAACTCTATTATTTCCTTCTGCTATTATATTTCCTTCTTTGTCTACTATTACTGCCCCAAATGGTCCACCCTCATGTTTTCTACATCCATTTATTGACCTTTCTTTTGCTATTTTCATAAATTTGTTCATAATTAATTTCACTCCTTCATTTTAGATTCTTCTTGCCAAATTTGATTTTTTAACTAAAAAAAGCTCAAAATCAGCAACAATTAATATAAAGAAAAATACTAGATATAAAATAAACCTTGTAAGTTTCTTCTACATCTAGTATATTCCTTTATATAAGATTAGTCAATTCTTAAAATTCCGCCAATCACTTTTTTTGTAATTCCACTTGAAAATGTTTTTGCTCCACCTGATAGAACAACAACATCACCTTTTTCAAGTATTTCTTTGTTCTTTAATTTTTCAATTCCTTTATCAATTGTTTCTTCGATTGTAGCACCTGCTTCTACATAGATTGGTGTTACATTCCAAGCTAATGCTAATTGATGGAATGTTCTCTTATTATCTGTTATTGCTAAGATTGGGCATCCTGCTCCTAATCCTGCTAATTTTCTTACAGAATCACCTGTATGTGTATATGTCACAATAGCGTCTGCATTCATATTTTTAGCTGTAACACATGCTGAATATGCAATTTTTGTTACATCATTTGATAAGTCAAGATCTTCATTATTTGAGAATCTCTTCCAGTAATGTATTTCTGGTTCAACTCTGTTAGCAATTTTAACCATTGTTTTAACACATTCAACTGGGTAATCACCTTGGGCACATTCTCCTGAAAGCATTATAGCACTTGTTCTATCATAAATAGCATTTGCTACGTCACTTGCTTCAGCTCTTGTTGGTAATGGTTGATGTGTCATTGATTCTAACATTTGAGTAGCTGTTATTGCTGGTTTGCATAATTTATTAGATGTTCTTATTATTCTCTTTTGAACAACTGGTGGTTCTGTAAAGTCTGTTTCTGTAGCCATATCACCACGAGCTATCATTTGAGCATCTGCTTCTTCAAGAATAGCATCTAAGTTTGATAAACCTTCAACATTTTCGATTTTTGTTATTATTTGGATATCTTTTCCACCATTTTCGTCTAATACTTTTCTAACATTTCTTATATCTTCTAAGTTTCTTGCAAATGAAATTGCAACAAAATCATAATCATGTTCACAAGCTGCTTTTAAGTCTGCGATATCTTTTTCAGCTAGACCTGGTAATCTAATTACTGTTCCAGGTAAATTCATAGTTTTTCTGCTTCCTAATCCATTTCCATGAACAACTGTTGTAACTATGTCTTTTCCAACAACTTCGTCAACTTTTAATTCTATTGCACCATCATCAATTAAAATCTTTGTTCCTGGTTTTACATCTTTATATAATTCTTTGTATGTTACAGAAACTTTTTCTTCATCACCAGTAATGTCTTCATTAACTAATGTGAATTTTTGTCCATCTTTTAATTGAATTTTTGTATTTTTACCAGTATATAACATACCTGTTCTTATTTCAGGTCCTTTCATATCTAGTAATAAAGCAATTGGTAAATCTAATTTTTCTCTTAATTCAGCAATTTTTAGAGATTTTTCAGATTGTTCATCCCAACTACCATGAGAATAATTTATTCTGCATACGTTTAATCCAGCATCAAATAATTCTTCTAATTTATTTTCACTTGCAGGTCCTATTGTTCCTACTATTTTAGTTTTTCTTAAACTTTTCACTTTAATATCCTCCTTTAATTAGTATGTCGTAAAGTATAAATTTTAATTCATTTTTTCTACACGACAAAAACACCTAAATGGTGTTCTGCCTATTTACTAATTCTCTTCTTTTTTTGCAACTACTTCTTTTCCATCATAATATCCACAATTTGGGCATACTCTATGTGGCATTACTGGTTCATGACAATGTGGGCAAGTAGCAAATTTTGGTGCTTCTACTTTCCATGTTGATCTTTTTGAGTGTGTTCTAGCTTTTGACCATCTTCTTTTTGGTTGTGCCATCTTAATCCCTCCTAAATTTTATATCTCTTGAGACAGAATTTAATTATTCCGTCTCATTTACTTTTATTTTATTCCAAGAAACCTTTATAATGTCTCATTACTAATTGAGATTCTAATTGTTGTACTGTTTCAAGAGCAACACCTACAACGATTAGTATTGATGTTCCACCAAATGAAACATTTAAGTTTGTAAATCTCAATAACATTGGAAGTATAGCAATTACTGCCAAGAATACTCCTCCAAATAATGTTAATTTTGATATTATTGAAGATAAATAATCTGTTGTTGGTTTTCCAGCTCTTATTCCTGGAATGAATCCACCATTTTTCTTAATATTGTTTGATACTTCTGCTGGATTGAATGTAGCATAAGTATAAAAATATGTGAATCCCAATATTAATAATAAATATACTATTGCATTTGCTAATGAATATCCCCATCCAACACTTGATGATGATGTGGCAATAGAAAATTTATATACCCCTGACCAAAATCCTGTTAATGTTGATACATCTTTTACAAATATAGATATTATCATTGCTGGAAATGTCATAAATGATGAAGCGAAAATTACTGGCATTACACCTGCCATAGCAAGTTTCAAAGGAATATGTGTTCCTTGAGCTCCTACCATTTTTCTTCCAACTACTTTTTTTGAATATTGCACTGGAACTCTTCTTTCAGCATCTTGTACAAATACAACTCCTGCAACTAACAATAATGCTCCAATTATAACTCCTAATGCTGTAATTAATCCTGTAGTACTAAATCCTGTGCTTGTAAATATCATACTCCAAATCTTTGTTATTCCAGATGGAAGACCTGAAATAATTCCTATGAAGATTATTATTGATATTCCGTTTCCAATACCTTTACTTGTGATTTGTTCTCCTAACCACATTAGTAAAGATGTTCCTGCAACTAATGATGATACAACTAGTATTCCAGTTAACCATCCTGCATTTATAAATACTCCAGAAGATCTGTATCCTAAATAGATTCCAATTGCTTCAATTAATGCTAAAATAATTGTTATTATTTTAGTTAATCTATTCATTACTTTTCTTCCTTCTTCTCCACCTTCTTTAGCCATTCTCTCTAATGAAGGTATTACCATTGCCAATAATTGAACAACGATTGATGAAGTTATGTAAGGACTTATTGACATAGCAAAAATTGAAAATCTAGAAAATGCTCCTCCTGAAATTATATCTATAAATCCTGCAAAACCATTATTTGAAGTCATAGCTTCATTTAATACTATAGTATTAACTCCTGGTACAGTTATATAACATCCTAGTCTAAATAATATTATTAATACTAAAGTGTACCATAATCTTTTTCTTACATCTGGTGTTTTTAAAGCGTTTTTTATCGTTTTAAACAACTAAATCACCTCTGTCTTTCCGCCTAGGGCTTCTATTGTTTCTTTTGCTTTAGCAGTAAATCTTACAGCTTTTACATTAAGCTTTTTGTCTAATTTACCTGTAGCTAAAACTACTATACCATCATTTATTTTTCCTATTATTCCTTCTTCTAATAAGCTTTCTGCTGTTACATCTGTAGCTTTTGATTTATTTAACATTGTTAATGTTACTTCTGTGTAGTTGTTAGCATGAATGTTTGTGAATCCTCTTTTTGGTAAACGTCTATATAATGGTGTTTGTCCACCTTCAAATCCACGTCTTACTCCTCCACCACTTCTTGCTTTTTGTCCTTTATGTCCTTTTCCTGATGTTTTTCCAGTTCCAGAACCAATTCCACGTCCAACTCTCTTTCTTGCAACTTTTTCAGCAGCTGGTCTTAATTCTCCTAGCTTCATTTTTTGCACCTCCCTGTTTTTAACTTTAGTGTTGATTTATAGTCAAACCTGCTAAGTTTGATTTTAACAAGTTTGCTATACCAACAATTATAAAATATCTTCTACTTTTTTATTTCTCTTTTTAGCAACTTGTTCAATAGTTCTCATGTTCTTTAAACCTTCAAGTGTTGCATATACAACGTTTCTTGGATTGTTTGTTCCAAGAACTTTTGTACGAACATCTTTGTATCCTGCAAGTTCAAGTACTGGTCTTACACTTCCTCCAGTAATAAGTCCTGTACCAACAGCAGCTGGTTTTAAGATAACTTTGGCACTACCAAATTCTCCAACGAATTCATGAGGTATTGTTGTTCCAACGATAGGAACTTCTATTAAATTCTTCTTTGCTTCTTGAATAGCTTTTTTAATAGCATCTGGTACTTCAGCAGCTTTACCATTTCCAATTCCTACATGTCCTGCTCCATCTCCTACGATAACAACAGCACTGAATCTGAATGTTCTACCACCTTTTACAACTTTTGCTACTCTGTTTATAGCTACTACTTTTTCTTTTAACTCTGGCATTTTGTTTTCTTCCATAGGTTTTGTTTTTCCCTCCTTTTTAGTTTAGGTTAATGTATCTATCTTTAAACCTTTATATATATTATAGAATTAGAACTCAAGTCCACCTTCTCTTGCAGCTTCTGCTAATGATTTTACAACACCATGGTAAATGTATCCACTACGATCAAATACAACTGTTGTTATTTTTTTATCAGCTGCTCTTTTAGCAATTAAAGTTCCAACTTCTTTAGCTGCTTCTACATTTGATTTTTTTGTTTTTACTTCTTTATCTAATGTTGAAGCAGAAACTATTGTATTTCCAGCAACATCATCAATGATTTGTGCATATATATTTGTATTACTTCTAAATACGCATAATCTTGGTCTTTCTGCTGTTCCAGAAATTTTATTTCTTACTCTTGCATGTCTTCTTGCTCTTTCTAATTGTCTATTTGTTTTACTAACCATTTTCTAACTCCTTTCCTTATATCTTCAAGGAATATAACTTTTTATTTATTATTTACCTGTTTTTCCTTCTTTACGTCTAATAACTTCTTCAGCATATTTGATACCTTTTCCTCTATATACTTCTGGTGGTCTCTTTGTTCTGATATCAGCTGCTGTTTGACCAACTAATTCTTTATCAATTCCTTTTACTATGATAGTATTTGGATTTGGAACATCAAAAGATATTCCTTCTGGTGCTTTGAATATTACTGGATGAGAATATCCTAATGTTAAGTTTAAGTCTGCACCTTGTTTTGCAGCTCTATAACCAACACCATTTATTTGTAATTCTCTTGTAAACTCATGTTCAACACCATGAATCATATTATTAATTAAAGTTCTTGTTAATCCATGTAAACTTCTATTTAAAGCTTCGTCATTTGGTCTTGTAACTTTAACTTCATTATTTTCAACTGTTACAGAAATATTTTTATGTATTTCTCTTTCTAATGTACCTTTTGGTCCTTTTACTGTTACTTTATGATCATTAACAGTTACTTCAACACCAGCTGGTACTGTAATAGCTTTTTTACCTATTCTTGACATTTTTATTTTCCTCCTTTTTTGTAGGGCGTTCGCCTAACGTTAATTAGTTTATACTTTTTCGCATTTAGGTTAATTTTTCCCTTTGATAATTATTATTAATTACCAAACATAAGCTAAAACTTCTCCACCCATTCCTGCTTCTCTAGCTTCTTTATCTGTTTTTAATCCTTTTGATGTAGAAATTATTGCTATACCTAAACCATTAAGTACTTTTGGTAATTCTTCTTTACCTGCATATACTCTTAATCCTGGTTTACTTATTCTCTTAATTCCATCGATTACTCTTGTACCTTTTTCATCATATTTTAAAGTTATTCTTATGATTCCTTGGTTTTCATTACTAATAACTTCAAATGATTTGATATAACCTTCTCTAAATAAGATTTCAGCTATTGCTGTCTTCATTTTAGATGCTGGTACATCAACTGTTTTATGTTTAGCACTGTTAGCATTTCTTATTCTTGTTAACATATCTGCTATTGGATCTGTAGTATTCAATTTACTTTCCTCCTTTTTTCTATTATTTTATATGTGTTGTAAATGTTTATCATTCACATACTGATGACCGTAATTAGCTTAAGCCTAAAACAGCCTCAGCATTCTACCAACTTGCTTTTTTTACACCTGGAATTTCACCCTTGTGTGCTAATTCTCTGAAACATACACGGCAAATTCCATATTTTCTTATATAAGCATGTGGTCTTCCACAAATTTTGCATCTGTTATATTCTCTTGTTGCATATTTTTGTGGTCTAGCTTGTTTTACTTTCAATGATTTTTTAGCCATTGTTATTTACTCCTCCTTAAAATTATGCTTTAAAAGGCATTCCTAATAATGTTAGTAATTCTTTTGCCTCTTCGTCTGTTTCAGCAGTTGTTACAAATATGATATCCATTCCTCTTAATCTATCAATTTTATCATATTCGATTTCTGGGAATATTAATTGTTCTTTAATACCCATAGAGTAGTTTCCTCTTCCATCAAAAGAATCAGCAGAAACACCTCTAAAATCTCTTACTCTTGGAAGTGCTACATTGAATAATTTGTAAACAAAATCATACATTTTGTCTGATCTTAATGTTACTTTACATCCAACATTTGCTCCTTCTCTTAACTTAAATGCAGCAATTGATTTCTTTGCTTTTGTTATCATAGGTCTTTGACCTGTGATTTGTGTTAAATCATTCATTGCATTTTCTAATGATTTAGGATTTTCTTTTGTATCACCTAAACCTATATTTATAACTACTTTGTCAAGCTTTGGAACTTGCATTATAGATTTGTATTGAAATTTTTTCATTAAAGCTGGTACAACTTCTTTTTCATATTGTTCTCTAAGTTTTTCCATTTTATTTGTTTCCTCCTTTCACTATTTGATTATAGCTCCACATTTTTTACAAATACGAACTTTTTTTCCATCTTCTACTTTATATTCAATTCTTGTAGCTTTTCCGCATTTTGGACATACTACATTAACTTTTGAACTATTGATAGCACATTCAACTGGGATTATTCCACCCTCTTCACCTTGTTTTCTAGGTTTGATGTGTTTTTTTCTTACATTTACACCTTTTACAACTACTTTTGAGTCTTTAGGCATAACTTCTAATACTTCTCCTTTTTTATCTTTATCATTTCCAGATAAAACTAAGACTGTATCTCCTTTTTTTATTCTCATTGAGTTTAACCTCCTTCTTCAATAATAATTATAGAACCTCAGGTGCTAATGATAATATTTTCATATAATCCTTTTCTCTTAATTCTCTTGCAACTGGGCCAAATATACGTGTTCCTCTTGGTGTTTTGTCATCTTTTATTAATACTGCTGCATTTTCATCAAATTTAACATAAGAACCATCTGGTCTTCTTAAACCTTTTTTGCTTCTTACTATAACAGCTTTTACTACATCACCTTTTTTAACAACGCCACCTGGTGTTGCTGTTTTAACAGAGGCAACTATAACATCACCGATGTTAGCTATTTTCATATATGATCCACCCATACATCTGATACACATTAATTCTTTTGCACCTGTATTGTCAGCAACTTTTAATATTGTTTGTTGTTGTATCATGACTTATTTTCCTCCTTTTTCAAGAATCTCAACTACTCTCCATCTCTTATCTTTAGAAAGTGGTCTTGTTTCCATTACTTTTACTTTATCTCCTATTTCACAGCTATTGTTTTCATCATGTGCTTTTAATTTATATGTTCTTTTAACTGTTTTTCCATATGTTTTATGGCTTACACTTGTTGCTACTGAAACAACTACTGTTTTATCCATTTTGTCAGATGTAACAGTTCCAACCATAACTTTACGAAGATTTCTTTCTTCCATAGGTCATTTTCCTCCTATCTTTCTATTTTACTTATGCTTTAGCTTCTGCTATTTTTCTTTCTGTTAATACTGTATTTATTTTAGCTATATCTTTTTTAACCTCTTTGATTTTCATTGGGTTATCTAATCCATGTGTAGCTAAACTAAATTTTAATTTGAATAATTCTGATTTTAGTTCACCTAATTCTTTTTCTAATTCTGGTGAAGACATTTCTCTAATCTTACTTATCTTCATCACTATCACCCACCTTGTTCTCAGTTTCTTTTACTACGAACTTACATTTGATTGGTAATTTGTTCATAGCTAATCTCAAGGCTTCTCTAGCTGTTTCTTCAGGAATTCCTGCCATTTCGAACATAACTCTTCCTGGTTTTACAACAGCTACCCAATATTCAACATTACCTTTACCTTTACCACCACGAGTTCCAGCTGGTTTTTGTGTTATTGGTTTGTCTGGAAATATTTTAATCCAAACTTTTCCACCTCTTTTTGTATAACGTGTCATAGCAATACGAGCTGCTTCAATTTGGTTTCCCTTAATTAGTCCAGCTTCAACTGCTTGTAATCCGTATTCTCCGTCTGTAACTTTATTTCCTCTTGTTGCTTTTCCTCTATTTCTACCTTTTTGCATTTTTCTAAATTTAGATTTTTTTGGCATTAATGGCATTATTTGTCTCCTCCTTCCACTTTTTTAGTTGGAAGAACTTCACCTTTATAAATCCATACTTTAACACCGATTTTTCCGTATGTTGTATCTGCTTCAGCAAATCCATAGTCAATATCAGCTCTTAAAGTTTGTAGAGGAACTGTTCCCTCTTTATAGAATTCAGTTCTTGCCATATCAGCTCCACCTAATCTTCCAGATACAGCTGTTTTGATACCTAAAGCTCCTGATTTCATAGCTTTTTGCATACATTGTTTCATGGCTTTTCTGAATGAAATTCTTCTTTCTAGTTGGCTAGCTATATCTTCTGCAACTAATTGTGCATCTGTTGATATTGCTTTTACCTCAACTATATTGATATTTACATCTTTACCGATTAATTTTGTTACATCTGCTTTTAAGCTTTCTGCTCCAGCTCCACCTTTTCCGATTATAATTCCTGGTTTAGCTGCATAAACATTAACTTTAACAAATTTTGCTGTTCTTTCAATTTCAATTTTTGAAATTCCAGCTGTATATAATTTTTTCTTTAAAAATTTACGAATTTTTTGATCTTCTACTAAGTAATCTGCAAAATTCTTAGAATCTGCATACCATTTAGCATTCCAATCTTTTATGATTCCAACTCTAACACCTGTTGGATGTACTTTTTGTCCCATTTTCTAGAATCCTCCTTTCCTATTCTGCTTCTCTAACTACGATAGTTATATGACTTGTTCTTTTTCTAATTCTAACTGCTGATCCTTTTGCAGCTGGTCTTATTCTCTTTAATGTTGGACCTTGATTTGCAAATATTTCAGCAACATATAATTTTTCATGTTTCATTCCATGATTGTTTTCAGCATTTGCAATAGCTGATTTTAATAATTTTTCAATTACTTCTGATGATGCTTTTGGTGTAAATTTTACAATTGCTAAAGCTTCATCAACATTTTTTCCTCTTATTAAATCTGCAACTATTTTAACTTTTCTAGCTGAAATACGTGCATATTTTAAAGTTGCTTTAGCTTCTAATACTGCTGTTTCTTCCACTACAATTCCCTCCTTAATTTATATTTATTTTGTAGTTGCTTTTTCTCCTGCATGACCTTTAAATGTTCTTGTAGGAGCAAATTCACCTAATTTATGACCTATCATTTCTTCTGTTATATAAACTGGTACATGTTTTCTACCATCATGAACAGCGATTGTGTGTCCAACCATTTGTGGATATATTGTTGAAGCTCTTGACCATGTCTTGATTACTTCTTTGTTTCCACTTTCGTTCATTGCTTCAACTCTTTTTAATAATTCTGGAGCAACGAAAGGCATTTTATTTCTTGACATATGATTTTCCTCCTATTCTATTTTCTTCTCTTTACGATAAATTTGTTTGTTCTATTTTTCTTATTTCTTGTCTTATATCCTAATGCTGGTTTACCCCAAGGTGTCATTGGTCCTGAATGTCCAACTGGAGCTCTACCTTCACCACCACCATGTGGGTGATCTACTGGGTTCATTACAGATCCTCTTACAGATGGTCTGATTCCTAAATGTCTTGTCTTTCCTGCTTTACCTAATTTAACATTTTCATGATCTGCATTTCCTACAACTCCGATTGTTGCTCTACATTTAGCTAATATTAATCTCATTTCTCCTGAAGGTAATCTTACATGTGCATATTTTCCTTCTTTAGCCATTAATTGAGCACTTTGTCCAGCAACTCTTACTAATTTTCCACCTTGACCTGGATTTAATTCGATATTGTGAATTAATGTACCAACTGGAATGTTTGCTATTGGTAAACAGTTTCCTGCTTTGATATCAACATTTTCTCCTGATACTACTTTATCACCATCTGTTAATCCTTGTGGTGCTATGATGTAACTTAATGTTCCATCTTCATATTTTACTAATGCTATGTTTGCACTTCTGTTTGGATCATATTCGATTCCAACTACTGTTGCTTCCATATCATCTTTTAATCTTTTAAAATCAATTTTTCTATATTTTTGTCTGTTTCCTCCACCTTGATGTCTTACTGTTATTCTACCATATGAGTTTCTTCCTGCATTTTTTCTTTTCTTTTCTAATAAAGATTTTTCAGGAGAAGTTTTTGTTACTTCTTCATATGTAGATATAGCCATATTTCTTCTTGAAGGTGTATAGGCTTTGAAATGTTTCATTCCCATTTTTTGTTTTCCTTTCCCGCTTCTGCTAAATTCTAAATTTTATTTCGTCAGATTTCGCTTCGAAAATCCTCAATGTACTAATGTACACTTCCGGTTTTCTTGCTTATCTTCCTTGTAATATTTGTTTTTATCAAAAGCTCTACTAAATCTTTTATTTACGGATTCTTTCCTGCTCCGCTACAGATATTCTTTATTATCCGAGTTATCTCTCGATATCTTCTTTAGATTCTAATATTCTTTTTTCAAAAGCTTTTAGCTCTTCTCTTTTTTTTCTACTATATTCTGTTGGAAGCATTGGATTTATAGGGATAGCCATCTTTTTACAATCCTCAAAAGCTTTTTCAGCCCTACAAGGTTCTCCTCTTCCTTCAGCTATTTTTGCGATAGTTTTTCTGAATTCTTCTGGAGTTACTGTTCTTCTATCTCTAACAAATTTTTCTTTCATAATTAAGCTCCCATGAATTCATCGATTGAATCTTTGTATTTCTTAGAAACTTTAACTGATTTTCCACCTTTTCCAAGGTATGTTTTGTCAGATGGATTTGTGTCTATTGTAACAATAGCTTTTTTCCAATCTGGAGTTTTACCTTCTTGGTATCTAACTCTTTTTGTTTTTCCTTTAACTATCATTGTGTTAACATTTAATACTTTAACTTCGAAAAGTTTTTCAACAGCTTTAGCTATTTGAACTTTTGTAGCTTTTTTGTTAACTTCGAAAGTGTATTTTCCTAATTGTAATTCATCATTACTTTTTTCTGTTACTACTGGTCTTACTATAATTTCTTCTGGTAACATTATGCATACACCTCCTCTAATTTTTTAACTGTATCTAGTGGTAAAACTAATTTATTGCAATTTAATAAATCAAATACATTTATTGTGTTTAATTCAATTGTTTTAACACCTTCTATATTTCTACTTGAACGTAAAACATTATCATTTCTATCTGCTAAGATTATTAATGCTTTTCCTTCAACTTTTAAATCTGTTAAAGCTTTAGCCATAACTTTTGTTTTAGCTTCTTCAACTTCTAATTTATCAACAACTGTTAATTCATTATCTAATACTTTTGCACTTAATAATGATCTAATTGCTAATTGTTTTTCTTTCTTATTTATTCTATAAGAATATGAACGTGGTTTTGGTCCTAATGCAATACCACCTTTAATCCATTGTGGTGCACGTATACTACCTTGTCTTGCTCTACCTGTTCCTTTTTGTCTCCATGGTTTTCTTCCACCACCACTAACTTCTGCTCTTGTTTTAGTACTTTGTGTACCTTGTCTTTGATTAGCTAAGTAGTTTACTAATGCACTGTGAACAATATTTTCGTTTGGTTCAATTCCAAATACTGCTTCACTTAATTCTACATCACTAACTTTTTTACCTTGCATGTTATATACATCTACTTTTGGCATTTCGTCTTTCCTCCTTTACTAAATTATTGTGCCTTAACGGCTGATTTTATTTTTAAGATAGCACCTTTAGCTCCTGGTACACTACCTTTTACTAATATTACATTTTTATCCATATCTACTTTAACAACATCTAAGTTTTGTATTGTTACAGTAACATGTCCCATATGTCCTGGTAATTTTTTACCTTTGAATACTCTACCTGGTGTTGATGTTGGTCCCATTGAACCTGGTCTTCTATGATACATTGAACCATGTCCCATTGGTCCTCTTGATTGTCCATGTCTTTTTATTACACCTTGGAATCCTTTTCCTTTTGATGTACCTTGAACATCTATTTTATCTCCAGCTACAAATACATCTGCTTTTAATTCATCTCCAACTTTGATTCCTTCTATTGAATCTAGTCTAAATTCTCTTAAATGTTTTTTTGCTGTAACATTTGCTTTTGCAAAATGTCCTTTAACTGGTTTGTTTAATTTGTTTTCTTTAACTTCTCCAAATCCTAATTGTACTGCTTCATATCCATCGTTTTCGATAGTTTTTACTTGAGCAACTACACATGGACCTGCTTCAATTACTGTTACTGGAATAACTGTTCCATTTTCATCAAATATTTGTGTCATTCCAACTTTTTTTCCTATTAATGCTTTTTTCATTTAAATTTCCTCCTACTATTGGCTGATATTTATACCAGCTTGGTTTGATTTATTTTTGAAACTAGTTTTTGATTTCGATATCAACACCTGCTGGTAGTTCTAGTTTCATTAAACTATCCATTGTTTTTTGTGTTGGGTAAAGAATGTCTATAACTCTTTTATGTGTTCTCATTTCAAATTGTTCTCTTGAATCTTTGTGTTTGTGTGGTGAACGTAAAATTGTTACGATTTCTTTCTCTGTTGGTAGTGGAATAGGACCTGATACTTTTGCTCCTGTTTTCTTAGCAGTATCTACTATTTTTTCAGCAGACTGTTCTAAAACTACATGGTCATAAGCTTTTAATCTTATTCTGATTTTTTCACTTGCTACATTTGTTTTTGCCATTGTAATTTTCCCTCCTTAAATAAAATATATTTTTAAATTACGCGCTGGCAAGTTATAACGCACCCTGGTGTTTTGATTTTTCCCATTATAAAATCCCTCACATGCATATATGTTTTAGGGATGATAAGTGCTTAATCTGTACTACTAACAAACATGATTATAATTACTATATTAATTTATAGTAATTATCTTTAGTTCGTTTATAATATTTTGAAACTTACCGCCTTAGTCTAGCTAAGACATACTCCGTCGAAGTTCCCTACATCTTTGTGTAGCCACATTCGGCATCAACGCTAAAATTTATGCTTTATTATTATATAGCAATATGTGGTAATTGTCAATATGTTTTTTCGATTTTTTTGCTATTTCGCATTTTTTGTCAAAACATGTCATATAATTATTTAAATATTTTCGATAATTTATAGCAATTAGTGTAATAATATGATATACTCACTGTAAATTTGGAAAGGAGATTCTTATGTCACCAATTAGAGAAAAATTTATAAAAATTATTGACTCTTTGCCTTATGACTTAGACAAAGAAGTTTTAAACAAAAATACAAAAGAAATTTTACAAGATGTAACAAAATTATATGTTGATACATATGGCACTGATGACTTATCTGAAAATGATAAAGAATGTATTCAATCATTAATTGGCTTTAATTTTTAAGAAAGGTTGTGATTTTATGAAAAAATCAAAAAAAGAAAATATTTCTATTGGAAAAATTAGTGAACTTTTAAAAGATACTCCAACAGATGATGGAACTTTTTATGGATGTTTATATGATTTATATGTTTTTATTGGAATTGCCAAAGGAATTTCTGATATTAATAGTGGAAATGGAATTACATTAGAAGAACTCGAAAAAGAAAGAGAGGCATTATATGAAAATTATAGTAGAAACTTTGGCTAAATCATGTCTTGATAATATTTTTTATTACAATATGCAATATTCTTCTAAAAATGCTCTAGAAGTAGATAAAAATATTAGAGCTCAAATAACTAACTTAAATAAGTTTTCATATCTAGGTAAATTAATTCCAGAAATGTCGGATTCTCATTTTAGAGAAATTATTTATAAAAAATCTCGACATTCTGGATATAGAATTATGTATTTCGTCTCGGATTATGATAATTCTATTCATATTTTTAATATTATTAATTCAAAACAAAACTTTAACAAAATTCTAAAACTACATAATTACTTCAACAATTATTTCAATTTTTAATTTATTATCCAAGTGTTTTATTCTTCAAAATATGTGCTAACACCTTGTAAACCTTCAAAATTATTTTGTCTTAATATTTCATATGCTATAATACATACTGAATTAGATAAGTTCAATGATCTTAATACTGGTCTCATTGGAATTCTTATTGTTTTATCAATATATTTTTGTAATAAATCTTCTGGTAATCCTTTTGTTTCTTTTCCAAACAAAACAAATATTTCTTCATCTTTAAATTTACTATAATCTATATCTGTATAGCAATGCTCTGCTTTAGTTGTTGCCATAAACATATTGTGTTCTTCTGGTTTATATTTTTCCAAAAATTTTTCTAAACTATCATGTTTTTCTATCTCTAATTTATCCCAATAATCTAAACCTGCTCTTTTTAAATATTTATCATCTATACTAAATCCTAATGGATATACTAAATGTAGTTTTGCGCCTGTTATTGCACATGTTCTTGCTATATTTCCAGTATTTTGTGGTATTTCTGGTTCTACCATAACAATATTTAATTTCATTTTTATATGTCCTTTCATTTTCATTCAACATTAATTTTTGACTATAATAAAATTTTACAAATATTTTATTATTTTTTTATCTTTTCTTACATAATAAAAAAACGCCCTTCAAAGCGTTTTATTTTATTGTGCTCTTTTAACTTTTCCGTTTTTTAAACATTTTGCACATACATGAATTCTTTTTATTTCTCCATCAACTTCAGCTTTAACTGTTCTTAAGTTTGGCTTCCATGTACGTGGAGCTCTTTTACTTATATGAGAACGAGTTATGCTTAATTTATTTCCATGAATAGCTGTCTTTTCACAAATTTCACATTTTGCCATAATAAATAGCACCTCCTAATTTTTCTTTTTTAAAATCGACTACGATTAAGTTTAACACATATTTTCAAAAAATACAAGTCTTTCCACCAAAAAATCTAATTTTTTTATTTCATGCATTTTATTATATTTTTATAAAAAGCTTAAATTCATTCTTTTCACACACTTTCAACTTTTAGTGTTTACTACTTAACTCTATTATCTTATCCATATTATCATCTTCTGCAGCTTTATTTTTTCTAATAGCACCACATTTCTTACATCTAAATATTATAACATATCCTTTTTTAGAATTCATTTCTAATCCAATTGGTTCTAGAATTCCATGGCATGTTTCTGCTCTATCTCCTGGATTTATATCCAAATGTTTTGAATATAAACAATATGGACAGTGGTTCCTACATGTATATCCCAATTTTGGAACCACTCTGCCACAGTTTTCACAAACAAATTCTTCGTCTATTTTGGTAAATTTACTTGATTGCATTTTCATTCCTCTTTATATGATTATTTTAATAACTTACAAAAACAGTTATATTTTATCCTTTAAAATCTCCACCACCTAAAAATTCTTTTAATAATGAATGTGATGGAACTATATCTTTTGAAATTGGTTCAAAATATCTTAATATTTCAATTAATCTTTGTGCTTCTGCATATTCTTTTTCATCTTTTGTTATTTTTTCTAATAATGGAATTGCTTCATTTCTTAATACACCTAATTCATATATTAATGATGTATTAAATATGCTGTCAGCTTCTTCTTGGAATGGGAATATATTTTTTTCTTCACCTTTATTTACATTATCCCATGTAGCAATTGTATTTTGAGCTGTATATCCTCTAAATTGATTGTCTCTTACAATTCTTCTTACTAATCTAGTATCTGTTGTAGAAATTCTATTAAATGCGTCCATATTTAACACTGTTAATGCACTTATATAAATTTTATATTTTTGGTCTTGTGGTATTTTTTCTGTTAATTTATCATTTAAACAATGAATTCCTTCTATAACTAATACTTCATCTTCTGCCATTTTTACTTTATTTCCATTATATCTTTTTGTTCCTACTTTAAAATCAAATTCTGGTAATTCTACTTCTTCACCATTTAATAATTTTAATAGTTGATCATTAAATAAATCTATATCTATTGCATTTATATCTTCGAAATCATATTCACCTTTTTCATTTCTTGGTGTTTGATCTCTTTCAACAAAATAATTATCTACTGATATTGTTACAGGCTTTATACCATTTATTCTTAATTGTAATCCTAATCTTTGAGCAAATGTCGTCTTTCCTGATGATGATGGCCCTGCTATTAATATCATTTTAACACCTTTTTTTTGTGCTATTTTATCTGCGATTTGTGCTATCTTCTTTTCATGTAATGCTTCTGATAATAATATTAATTCTTTTATTGATCCTTCTTTTACTCTTTTATTTAATCTATATACTGTTCCTACATTCAAAACTTTGTATATTGTTTCATATTCATGTAATGCCCAAGATAATTTTTTTGTATCTTTATATTCTGGTAATACATTAACATCATGTGAACTTGGATATCTTAATAAAAATCCATCATAATATTTTTTTAATTCAAAAATCTTTGTAACACCTGTGTGTGTTGCTATAATTTCATAGAAATGATTAAAATAATCTTCACAATATGACATGATAATTTTATTATTTGTTGCTAAATCATATTGAAGTCTACCTTTTCCTGTATTATTTTTTTCATAGAATTTTCCTGCTTCTTCTCTTGTCATCGTTCTTTTCTCTATTTTTAGATCTTTTTCAACTATTCTTTTCATTTCTTCTTGAACATTTTGCAACATTTCATCTGTTACTTCCATATTTTCCAAATTACAAAACATTGCATTTGTTAATTGATAATTTACAACAACATGTGCTTCTGGGTATAGTTTCCAAAATGCCATTCCCATTATATATGTAAGTGTTCTTCTATATATTTTCATTCCTTCTTTTGAATTTATATTAATTAATTCTAATGTTCCATCTTCTTGTAATTCATCATCTAAGTTTTTATATTCATTATTAAATATTGCTCCAACTACTGGATATTTACTTTCTTCTATTTGTTTTTTGGCTATTTCTGATATTGTTGTATTTGTTTTTGCTTTTACTATTATTTTTTTCTTTTCGTTTTCTTCCATGTTTATCACATTCCTTTCATCTGACTAAAAAAATAATTTTTAGTTTTTGTATATTTTTAACACTCTTTATTTTATAGAATTTTTTAATATAAGTCAATACTAACATTCTGCTTTCCAGCAATCTCTTCAAATTCTTTTAAGATTTCTTCTGTTAAATGTATTGCACCACAAGACTTTATTTCTTCACCTGTTTTAACCGCTACTGGTATATTATTTTTTTCTCCATTAAAGAATCTTATAGCACCTCTTAGTTTAGCTTTTTCCGTCTCTTCCATATTAGTAATATCTATTACTAAATGTTTTGGCTTTTGAATTTCTGTATTTGGTGCATCTGGCTTTTTATTCTCATATTTATTTGATTTTTCACTAAAATTTTCTCCAAAGTTTCTAATTTCTTGTGCTACTATTTTTGTATTATCATCTTCTCTAATACTTAATCTTCCTTTTATCATAATAATATTTTCTTCTAATAATTTATCTTGATATTTTAAAAATGTTGGTTCAAATATTATTATTTCTGCAGAACCATTTAAATCTTCAATTGTAACAAATGCCATTATTTTATTATTTTTTGTATATTTCTTTTTTACAGATGTTATAATTCCTGCAATTCTTACTTCTTGTCCATCTTCATATTTTAGTATTTCTTGTACTTTATCTTCTTCATTTTCTTCTGAAGAGTTTTGCTCATCAATTTCTTTTAATTCTTTTGATGATATATTTGTTAATTGTTTTATTTGTTCTTTTATCTTTTCTAGTGGATGTCCTGATATATAAATTCCAAGCATTTCTTTTTCCATTGATAATTTTTCGTTTTCAGTCATTTCTTCTTGCTCTGAAAACTGATATTTTATTTCTTTTAGATTGTTTTCTTCTTGTTCTCCACCTAAATCAAACATTGAAACTTGACCATTCATTCCTTTTTTATTATAGCTTTGTGCTAAATCCATTATGGCTTCAAATGAGGCTAATAATGTTGCTCTTGTTTCTGGAAATTCATCAAATGTTCCTGCTTTTATTAAGCTTTCTACACATTTTTTGTTTACTGCTTCTCCTTCAACTCTTTCACAAAAGTCTGTAAATCCTTCAAATTTTCCATGTTCATTTCTATCTTTTATTATATTATCTATTGGTTGTAATCCTACATTTTTTATACTACCTAATCCAAAACGAATTTGTCCTATTTGATTATTCTTGTCTTGACTTTCATCAAATTCTACTGTAAATTTTGAGCTACTACTATTTATATCTGGTTTTAATATTTTTATGCCTATTCTTTTACATTCATCTATATATTCTGGAACTTTATCTAAATTTCCTAAAAAACTGTTCAACATTGATGCCATAAATTCTGCTGGATAATATGATTTTAAATATGCTGTTCTATATGCTACTACTGCATAACATGCTGCATGTGATTTGTTAAATGCATATTTTGCAAATTCAGCCATTTCATCAAATATTTTATTTGCAGATTCAGCATCAATTCCATTTCTTACACAACCAGGCACAATTATATTCCCATTTTCATCTACTTGGCCATTTATAAATATTTCTCTTTCTTTTGCCATTACATCAAGTTTCTTTTTTCCCATAGCTCTACGGACCAAATCTGCTCTTCCTAATGAATATCCTGCTAAATCTCTTACTATTTGCATTACTTGTTCCTGATATACCATACATCCATATGTTACATTTAATATTGGTTCTAGACTTGGATGTGTATATTCATTGTGTCCTGGATTTTGCTTTCCTCTTATATATCTTGGAATTTGATCCATTGGTCCAGGTCTATATAATGAAACTCCTGCTATTAAATCTTCTAAACAGTCTGGTTTTAATTCTTTCATGAAGTTTGTCATACCTTGTGATTCAAACTGGAATATTCCTGATGTATTTCCTTCTTGCCACAATTTATATACTTTAGGGTCTGACATGTCTTTATCAAATTCTACATCTATTCCTCTATTTTGTTTTACAAGATTTATTGTGTCTTGAATAACTGTCAATGTCCTTAAGCCTAAAAAATCCATTTTTAGAAGACCTAATTCTTCTAGTGTTGTCATTATATATTGTGTCGAAATTTGCCCATCTCTGACATATAATGGAACATAAGTATCTACTGGATCTTTTGTTATTACAACACCACAAGCATGTGTTGATGCTTGTCTTGGCATTCCTTCTAATGACATTGCAATTTCTAATAATTTATGTACTTCTGGGTCTGTATCATATAATTCTTTTAATTCTCTATTTTGCTCTAGTGCTTTTGGAATTGTTATATGTATCTCATTTGGTATCATTTTTGCTAATTTATCTGCTTCTGAATATGGATAATCTAATACTCTTGCAACATCTCTTATTACCATTTTTGCTGCCATTGTTCCAAATGTTATTATCTGTGATACATGATCATGTCCATATTTTCTTGATACATAATCTATTACATCTTGTCTATGTTCATAGCAAAAGTCAACATCAAAATCTGGCATACTTACTCTTTCAGGATTTAAAAATCTTTCAAATAGTAATCCATATTTCATTGGATCTATGTCTGTTATTCCAATTGCATAAGCAAGTATTGAACCTGCTCCAGATCCTCTTCCTGGTCCTACTGGTATTCCTTGACTTTTTGCATAATGTATAAAATCCCATACTATTAAGTAATAATCAACATATCCCATTTTCTTGATTACACCAATTTCATATTCTGCTCTTTTCAAAATTTCTTCTGATGGATTTTCTCCATATCTTTCTTTTATACCATCATCACATAATTTTTTTAAGAAATCATAATGTGTTGGATATTCTGGCGGTACATCATAATTAGGTAATATTGTATGTCCAAATTCAAATTCTACATTACATTTATCTGCAATTTTTACTGTATTTTCTATTGCATCTGGAAATGCTGAAAAATATTCACTCATTTCTTCTGGTGATTTTACATATAATTCATCTGTATCAAATTTCATTCTGTCTTCATCACTCATTCTTTTTCCTGTTTGAATACATAATAAAATTTCATGACTATATGCATCTTCTCTTTTTAAATAATGTGCATCATTTGTTGCTACTAATGGTATATCTAATTTTCTAGCCAATTGTACAAGTTTTTGGTTTGCTAATACTTGTTCTCTTATTCCATTATTTTGTATTTCAATATAATAATCTTCTCCAAATACTCTTTTGTGCCATAATGCTATTTCTTCTGCTTTTTCTGTCTGACCATTTAATAGTGCTTGATTTACTGCTCCTGCTAAACATGCGCTTAAACATATTAATCCTTCATGATATTTTTCTAATACTTCTAAATCTATTCTTGGTTTATAATAATATCCTTCTGTAAAACCTATTGATACTAATTTACTTAAGTTTTTATATCCTTGATTATTTTTAGCTAATAATATTAAATGATAATATTGTTTGTCTATTGGTTCTTTATCAAATCTTGAACGTGGTGCAACATATACTTCACAGCCTATTATTGGTTTTATTCCTTCTTTTTTACATGCTTTATAAAAGTCAATAGCACCATACATTACTCCATGGTCTGTTATTGCCATTGCTTTCATTCCTAATTCTTTTGCTCTTACTGGCAAGTCTTTTATTCTGTTTGCTCCATCTAATAAGCTAAATTCACTATGTATATGTAAATGCACAAATTCTGACATTTTTATGGTCCTTTCTTTAATTGGTAAATTTGACTAAAAAGAGTTGTTTTGTTATTTGTATTTTTTTCTTTTTATTTCTTCTTAGTTCATTTATTTAATGCTTTTTTCTATGTCTAAATGTTATCACAAAATGGCTTGTTTTTCAATATTTTTCACTGTATTTTGCTAAACTACTATTTTATAATAAATTCTAGAAATTTTGGTTCATAAGTTTTGTTTTGCAACTTCTTTACTAATTCTCTGATGCTTTTTTTATATTATCCTTTTGTTACTTTATCTAATCCTGTTGCTTTCTTTCCATCTAATTCTTTTGAGCATAACATTATCATTTATTCGTTAATTGAATGATAAATAGACAGCATTGCTGCTGCCTATTCAAAATTCGATATTTACACACTGGTATTGACAAGACCATATGACGTGCTACTAAATTCACACATCATATTATACAACCTCGACATGTTATTTACATAACGTGTATTTTTTTCTAATTTTTACAAAATTAGAAAGTCGTGCTCAAACGCACAGAACTGAAGTTGTTGACGACGCCGCCGTAGCCCATGTAGCCATAGTAGAAGTTCGCGCACCACGCGCAGTCAGCATTGTACTGCGAAGAAGACCAATACAAACCATTTAAGCCTTTACTACTATAATTGCCTGTTGTTATTCCTAATTCTCCTGCGAATGCACTCCATTCTGCCTTTGATGGTACAAACCATCCAGCACTTATTTTTTCTTGGATTTGTCCCCACATATCATTTGCGTCTTGTAATCCATATCCTTCTGCATCATTTGCTAACCACTTTCCGTTTATTGTTGTTGTATTACTTTTTCCTTTTCCAAATTCTGTTTGGGTATCACTTGCATTCATTTTATTATATGCATTTTTATACCATGTATAATAGGTTGTTCCTATATCACTTAATGACATTACATAAAATCTGTCTGCTCCACTTCCTGTTCCTTTTATTATTTTATTGGTTCCTCCTAGTTCATTTGTATAATCTTCTTCACTTACTTGGTATGTTTTTGCTGTTTCTGCTGCTATTGTGTCTATTGTATATGTTCCTAATGGCGTTGTTGTTCCTTTTTTTCCTGCTACTAAATCTGCATATATTATTCCATAATTTCCTTTTCCGTCTACGTCTGCATAATATCCTACATATGATTGGCTATTACTTGCTACTGTTCCTGTTCCAGCTCCTCCTGTTATTCCTTCTGTTTTCTCTCTAGCTATACTTACTTGCTCATTTTCTAATTTTATTTCGTAATAGTATTCTCCTATTTTTATATAATTTTTTCCATCTTTTTCTCCTGTTTCATATCCATTTTCTTCTAATTTTCCTATTACATCACTTAATTCTGTTTCTTCTCCATGTCCTTCCATTTGTTTTTCTAATATTATATTTGAATATTCTAATCTTGCCTCTTCTTCTGTTTTCGCTACTTTACTTGTTTCTTTTACTATATTTGCTTGGTTTATTATTCCATTTTCATTTGTTAATGCTACTATCGTTACTCCTGCTAATATTAACATTACTATTATTGTTACTGCAAGGGCTATTAGTGTTATCCCTTTTTCTTTTTGTCTATTGTTCATTTTTTTACATTCCTCCTTTATCTTTGTGTTTCTTATCTTTTATTTTATAGTCTTTTGACTTTATTTTCTTTCCTCCTTTTCTTTTGTACCTCTTGTAAATATTTTATCTTTGCATATTGCACATCATATTTTAATTGTAATGCATATCTTTATTTTATGCAATATGTACAACACTATTTTTGTCATTAAGTATATAACTTTATAATTTTAATATTAATAAAATGCCTTAATTCAAGCACTTTTAAGAGATTTTATAAGAACAAAAAAATAATGAAATTTATTTTATTAAATTGTTTTGTTTCCATTGACTTTACTCATTTTTATTGATAAAATTTTCATTAGAAAATATATCATTAAGTTATATACTTAATGATTTTTTATATTAAAAATTATTCATATATAAACAAAAAAAATCGCCTAATTGGCGATTTTTTTATACTATTAATCTTTAGCTGCATATGGTAATATAGCAATATGTCTAGCTCTTTTAACAGCAAGTGTTATATCTCTTTGATGTTTAGCACAAGCACCTGTTGTTCTTCTTGGTAAGATTTTTCCCTTATCATTAACAAATTTCTTTAATTGATCAGAATTTTTGAAATCTAATACAAAATTCTTGTCACCACATAATGGGCAAACCTTTTTCTTCATTTTTTTGAATTTTGGGTTGAAATCATCATCATAATCTTTATTTCTGTTATTATTTCTTTTTTTATTCTTGTCTGCCATTTCTATTTCCTCCTACTTCCTAAAATGGTAGGTCATCACTTGAAGATACTTCAAAATCTGTTCCACCTGGCATTGAATTTCCAAATGTATTTTCGAATGAAGAACTTGCTCCTTCTCCATCTCTTCTACTATCTGCAAAATAAGCTTCTTCGGCAACAACTTCTGTAACATAGTGTTTTTGACCTTGGTCATCATCCCATGTTCTTGTTTGAATTCTTCCTATAATTCCTACTTGTTGACCTTTTTTAAAGTATTTGCTACAAAATTCTCCTAATTTGCTCCAAGCAACTATGTTTATAAAGTCTGCTTGTCTTTCTTCACCTTGTCTAACAAATCTTCTGTTTACTGCAAGTGAGAATGATGCAACAACTGTGTTGTTTGTTTGTGTGTATCTTACTTCTGGGTCTCTTGTTAATCTACCCATTAAAATTACTTTATTCATATTTTATACCTTTTACCTTTCTACTTTAATTCGGCCCCACAATTTGATTTTTTGTAACAATCTTATTATTGATAATTAGTCAATATTTCTTGTTGTGATGAATTTTAGTACTTCATCTGTTATTCTATAAACTCTTTCAAGTTCTGCTATAAGTGTTGGGTTAGCTTCGAATTTAAATACCATATAATATGCTTCTTTGTTTTTCTTGATATCATATGCTAATTTCTTTTTACCCATGTTTTCAACTTCAGCAACACTTCCATTTGCATTTATTAATCCTGTAAATTTGTCTTCTAAAGCTTTTAAACCAGCTTCATCAACGTTTGGATTAATAATGACAACACTCTCGTATTTATTCATTATTTTCACCTCCTTCTGGATATATAACTCATTTTGTTTAAATGAGTAAGGTTAGTGAATATTATACTCACTAAGATAAAATAAAAACAAACGAGTTATCGTTTGTTTCAATTTTTGGAGCAGGTAGTGGGAATCGAACCCACGTCATCAGCTTGGAAGGCTGAGGTTCTACCATTGAACTACACCTGCATGTTGTTCTGCCTCTCTCCTTAAGACATTTATTATTATAGTATCAAATCTAAAATTTGTCAACACTTTTTTAAAATTTTTTCTAATTTTTTTTCGATATTTTTTCTATTCTAGTCTTATCAAGGCTTTCATAAAAAATATTTTTTAAAATTCATAAGAAAAGTTATCAAAATGACAACTTTTCTTTATTATTTTCTTTATTATAATAATAAAATTTATCCTAAAAATGTATATCCTAAATGTTCATATGCTGGTGGCATTACCATTCTTCCTCTTGGTGTTCTTGAAATATATCCTATTTGAATTAAATATGGCTCATATACATCTTCAATAGTATCCACTTCTTCTCCTAATGATGTTGCTATTGTTTCAACTCCAACAGGTCGTCCTTGATATTGATTTATCATTAATTCTAGCATTTTTCTATCAGTTTCATCTAAACCTATTTCATCTATTTCAAGTTGATTTAATGCATGTTTTGCAATTTTTAATGTTATATTTCCATCTCCTAATACTGCTGCATAATCTCTGACTCTTTTTAATAATCTATTTGCAATTCTAGGTGTTCCTCTTGATCTTCTTGCAATTTCATATGAGGCATTTTCATCTATGTCTATTCCTAATATTTTTGCAGAACGTGTTACAATTGTACTCAAATCTTCTGGTGTATATAATTCTAATTTATGAATTATTCCAAATCTATCTCTTAATGGTGTTGTCAATGAGCCTGCTTTTGTTGTTGCTCCTATTAATGTAAATTTAGGTAAATCTATTCTTATTGATTTTGCACTTGGTCCTTTTCCTATCACTATATCTAATGTGAAATCTTCTAATGCTGGATAAAGTATTTCTTCTACATTTTTACTTAATCTGTGTATCTCATCTATAAATAATACATCATTTTCAGATAAATTTGTTAAAATAGCAGCTAAATCTCCTGGTCTTTCTATTGCTGGACCTGATGTTATTTTTATATTTGATTTCATTTCATTTGCTATTATATTTGCTATTGTTGTTTTTCCAAGTCCTGGTGGTCCATAAAATAAGCAATGATCTAATGGTTCTCTTCTTTTTTTGGCCGCTTCTATATATATTTTCATATTTTCTTTCACTTTTGTCTGTCCAATATATTCATCTAAATTTTGTGGTCTTAGAGAATTTTCTATTTTTTCTTCTACTGGACTTTCTAATTCTGGTCTTATGTTAAAATCTTCTTCCATATTTTATCTCATTCCTTTTCTAATGCATAAATCTGGTTGAACTTTATTTCCAACCTTTTATTCGTCTTCTATATGCCTATTATATCATACTACTACTATTTTTCAATGCAAAACATAAAACTTTTTTCATTGCATAATTTTTATGATACAGAATATATTTTCTTATAACTTAAGAAAGGATAAAAAATTATGAAAACATATAAATTAGCAATTGTGGGTGCAACTGGATTAGTTGGTAGAACTGCTTTAAAAGTGCTTGAAGAAAAGAATTTTCCTAATATAGAATATACACTTTTTTCTTCTAATAAATCTGCTGGCACAAAATTAAAATTTATGAATGATGATTATATTGTTTATGAATTAAAAGATTCTTCTTTTGATAAGCACTTTGATTTTGCAATATTTTCAGCTGGTGCTGAAACTTCTAAACATTTCGCACCAATAGCTGCCGCAAAAGGTTGCATAGTTATAGATAATAGTAGTGCTTTTAGAATGGATGATGATGTTCCCCTTATTGTTCCAGAAGTTAATTTTAAAGATATTATGAATCACAAAAATATTATAGCAAATCCTAATTGTTCAACAATTCAAGCTGTTATTGCATTAAAACCATTAGATGATAAGTATAAGATAAAAAGAATCGTTTATTCTACATATCAAGCTGTATCTGGGGCTGGAAAACTTGGATTAGAAGATTTGGAAAATGGAAGAGCTAAAACAGAACTTCCTCTTTTGAAATTTTCACATCCTATTTTTGATAATTGTTTACCAAAAATAGATGTTTTTCTTTTAAATGGTTACACCAAAGAGGAAATGAAAATGATTAATGAAACTCGAAAAATTCTTGGTCATCCACATCTTCCTATTACTTCTACTTGTGTACGTGTACCTGTTTCAAATTGTCATGGTGAAAGCATAAATGTTGAATTTGAAAAAAAATTTGAAATTTCTGATGTTATATCTCTTTTAAAGAATTCTCCTGGAATTTTAGTTTTAGATGACAATAATAATGATTTATATCCTATAAATTCTATTGCGAATGGTCATGATGATGTTTTAGTTGGCAGAATAAGAAAAGATTATAGTATTCCAAATGCTCTTAACTTATGGGTTGTCGCTGATAATTTAAGAAAAGGTGCCGCAAGTAATGCTGTTCAAATTTTTGAAAGATTTATAAAAGAAAACTATTAAAAACAAAATATATTTATATATATATACATTTAACCAAGAAATAAGAAAGGAATAAAAAATATGAAGAAAAAATTATTTACAGGTGTTGCTACTGCTCTTGCAACTCCATTTACAGATACTGGTATAAATTTAAAAGAATTTGAGAATTTTATAGATTTACAAATAAAATCTGGTATAAATGCTTTGGTTGTATGTGGAACTACTGGTGAAGCTTCTACTATGACCAAAGATGAAAAAATAAATTTGATAAAATGTGCTGTTTCTGTTTGTAATAAAAGAGTTCCTATAATTGTTGGAACTGGTTCAAATAATACATCTACTTCTATTGAAATGTCAAAATTAGCAGATGAACTTGGTGCTGACGGATTACTTATAGTTACACCTTATTATAATAAAACTACTCAAAATGGTCTTATTGAACATTATAAATCTATTGCTAATTCTGTAGATTTGCCTATTATTTTATATAATGTTCCTAGCCGTACTGGAATGAATATTTCGCCTGAAACTTGTTTAGAATTATCTAAAATAGAAAATATTGTTGGTATAAAAGAAGCTAGTGGAAATATTAGTCAAGTTGCTAAAATTTCTGCTTTATGTGGAGACGATTTTCCTATTTATTCTGGAAATGATGATCAAGTTTTGCCTATTTTATCATTAGGAGGTCAAGGTGTAATTTCTGTTTTATCAAATATAAATCCATTTCTTGCTCTCAATATTACAAATTCATTTTGGTCTGGAAATATTAATGATGCAAAAAATTATCAACTTAAAGCTTTACCTATTATTAATGCATTATTTGAAGAAACAAATCCTATTCCTGTTAAAGAAGCTTTAAATTTGTTAGGATTTAATTTTGGTACACCTCGTTTACCTCTTGTACAATGTTCTGAAAGTTTAACAGAAAAATTAAATAGATTAATAAATACAGTCTAAAAATCGCATAAGAGCTCTTTGTTTATATTAGAACAAAAAGCTCTTATCTTTATTATTTAGAAAATATCTGTTCAAAATTATTTCATGTAATTTGTCAATTCAATTAAAGATTGTGCTGCAAGTTTATAATCTTTAACAAAATTCAAAAAGTAATTTGAGACTTTTGCAGCAGGTCTATCCATATATAAGTCTTTTACCAAACATATTCCTAGTCCATTATCAAAAAATGCTTTTATTTTTCTGCTCTTTTGAAATAAATTTTCTTTTCTCATTTTCTTATATATTTTTTCTGCGTTTTGATTTCTTTCATTTAATTCTGTAATAAATTCTTCAAATGTGTATTCTCTATATTTATCCATTTTATATGTTTGTGCAGAATATTCTAATCCATAAATTGTTTCAAGATTAAATACTTCTAGCATTTTGGTAAATTCTTCACTTCTAAAATAATACATATGTCCTTGCATTTGATTAAATGCTTTCATTGTATCTAAATATCCCAACTCTATGTTGTTTATTATTCTTTCATGATTGAATTCAAATGTTCCACCTAAGTCTTCAGATGGTTTTATTACTTTAATATATACATCTTTATTAATTGTTTTTTTACTAAAACCTACTCCTGCAATATCAGCTATTATTATATTTTTATATCCTTTTTCAATTAACATGTTTGCTGGTATATTATCATATAATCCACCATCGAAGTATTCCTCATTATTTATAATTTGTGGCTTAAATATAGGAAAACATGAACTTGCTAATAAGTAATTTTCCATTTCTTCTTTCGGAATTTCATCTTTGAATACTTGTAATGGTTGTCTATTTTTTACAGAAAATGTTACTAATCCAAAATCTATAGCTGAATTATATATTTTATCCATATCAATATATTTTCTTATCATATCTCTTAATGGTGTATTATCAATTCCTTTTTGCTTTGTATAGTCTGCTGCTAAGTTAAATATGTTTGATAAACTAAATATATTTTTACTTTCATTCATTCCGTCAACATTCATTATATTTCCTAATTCAATATTTTCATACATGTCTTCTACCATTTTAAAATCATCTTGTAAAAATAATGCTCCATTTAATGATCCTATTGATGCTCCTACTATTCCTTTTAAATTTATATTTAGTTCTTTTAATGCTTTCCAAACTCCTACTTGATATGCTCCTTTTGTTCCTCCACCAGCTAATACTAAACCATATTCTTTATTATCTACCATATTTTCCTCCGTTTATTATTATATATTAGTTTAATTTTATAACTCATTATTAATTCCGTCAATATTTTTCACATTTTTTGTCATTTTGCATTATATCAATATTTGTTTTTACGCAAAAATACCACATATATTAACTCTATGTGGTATTTATATTTTATCCAAATATTCCTCTTTTTCTTACTGGTGGTTGTTCATTCATAGTTGTAGCTAATTGTTCTAACAATGTTCTTTGTTCTTTGCTTAACCTTTTTGGCGTTTGAACTACAACAGTAAATACAAAACTTCCTCTAGCTGATGAGTTTATTGATTTGAAGCCTCTTTCTCTAATTGTAAATTGTGTTCCTGTTTGAGTTCCTTCAGGTATTTCAAATTCTTCAGTACTTCCATCTACCATTGGAATTTTTAATTTAGCTCCAAGTGTAGCTTGAGTAATTGTTATTGGAATTTCACACATTACAGTATTTCCATTTCTAGTAAATATATTACTTTTCTTTACTCTTACTGTTATGTATAAATCTCCTTTTGATCCACCTTTTTCTCCTGGTTCACCTTCACCTCTTAATACTACTGTTTGATTATCATCTATACCTGCTGGAATTTTTACTCTTATTTTAGCTTGTTTTCTGACTGTTCCTTTTCCTTTACAATTATCACAAGGTTCTTTTATTACTTCACCTGTTCCATGACAATTTGTACATGTTCTTGTTGTTTGCATTTGACCAAGTATTGTATTTTGAACTTGTCTTACAGTTCCAGTTCCATTACATACAGAACATTTTGATACTGTTGTTCCTGGCTTCGCACCTGTTCCATTACACATTGAACATGTTTCTGGTCTTGTAACAAGTATTTCTTTTTCAACTCCTAAAAATGCTTCTTCAAATGTTATATCCATATTTAAATTTAAATCTGCACCTTTACGTGGCCCTTTAGATTGTGCTCTTGAAGAGCTTGTTCTTGCTCCTCCTCCAAAGAATGATGAAAATATGTCTCCTAAATCTCCAAAGTCTGAAAATCCGTCAAATCCGTTTGAAGAACTATATGAATAATATCCTCCATTTCCAAAGCCTCCAAATCCGTTTGCACCACCAAAGCCTCCGAATCCACCTTGTGGTCCTTCTGCTCCAAATTGGTCATACATTTTTCTTTTTTGTGGGTCTGATAATGTTTCATATGCTTCATTTACTTCTTTAAATTTTTCTTCTGCTTCTTGCTTATTATCAGGATTAGCATCTGGGTGATATTTTTTTGCAAGTTTTCTATATGCTTTTTTTAATTCATCATCTGTTGCTGTTTTTTCTACTCCTAATACTTCATAATAATCTCTTTTACTTGCCATATTTTTTACCTCCCTTCGCTTTCTTTAAAATTACTTCTTATATAAAATCCCATATTATTGGACTCCTTTTCATAAATTAGGCGAGTTACTCACTCGCCTATTTACTTTTTTCACTTTTGTTATTGATTATTTGTTGTCATCTTCAACTTTATAATCAGCATCATATACATTTCCATCATTTCCTGCATTATTTGTATTTGCTTCACTTGCACCTGTTGCATTTGCATCTGCTCCTGCATTAGGATTTCCGTTTTTATATAATTGTTCTGACATTTCATAGAATACTTTTGTAAGTTTTTCTGTTGCTTCTTTTATTGTTTCTGTATTGTTTGTTTCAAGAGCTTTTTTAGTATTTTCAATTTCTGTTTCGATTTTTGCTTTTTCTTCTCCACTTACTTTATCACCTAAATCTGTTAATGTTTTTTCACTGTTGTATATTAAGCTTTCAGCATTGTTTTTAACTTCAATTTCTTCTTTTTTCTTCTTATCTTCTTCAGCATGTGCTTCTGCATCTTTAACAGCTTTATCTATATCTTCATCTGTTAAGTTTGTTGATGCTGTTATTGAAACATTTTGCTCATTTCCTGTTGCCATATCTTTTGCAGATACATGTACTATACCATTTGCATCTATATCAAATGTTACTTCAATTTGTGGTACACCTCTTGGAGCTGCTGGAATTCCTGTTAATTGGAATCTTCCTAATGTTTTATTATATGCAGCCATTTCTCTTTCACCTTGTAATACATGAATTTCTACTGATGTTTGACCATCTGCTGCTGTTGAGAATACTTGTGATTTCTTTGTTGGTATTGTTGTATTTCTTTCAATTAATTTTGTAAATACTCCACCATATGTTTCAATACCTAATGATAATGGTGTTACATCTAATAATACTAAGTCTTTTACATCTCCTGATAATACACCACCTTGAATTGATGCACCAATAGCAACACATTCGTCTGGGTTTATTCCTTTATCTGGTTCTTTACCTGTTATTCTCTTAACAACTTCTTGAACTGCTGGAACTCTTGTAGATCCACCAACTAATAATACTTTATGAATATCATTTGCTGTTAATCCTGCATCTTTTAATGCTTGGTTAACTGGTCCAGCTGTTGCTTCTACTAAATCATGAATTAATTCTTCAAATTTAGCTCTTGTTAATGTTACATCTAAGTGTTTTGGTCCTGTAGCATCTGCTGTTATGAATGGTAAGTTAATTTGTGTTTGTTGTACACCTGATAATTCAATTTTAGCTTTTTCAGCAGCTTCTTTTAATCTTTGCATTGCAGCTTTATCTGTTGATAAATCAATTCCTTGATCTTTCTTGAATTCTGCTACTAGGTAATCTATAATTTTTTGGTCGAAGTCATCTCCACCTAAATGTGTATTTCCGTTTGTTGATAATACTTCAAATACACCATCACCAATATCTAGTATTGATACATCAAATGTACCTCCACCTAAGTCATATATCATTATTTTTTGATCTTGTTCTTTATCCATTCCATATGCAAGTGCTGCAGCTGTTGGTTCATTTATAATTCTTAAAACTTCAAGTCCTGCAATTTTTCCTGCATCTTTTGTTGCTTGTCTTTGGCTGTCACTGAAATATGCTGGAACTGTTATAACAGCTTGTGTTATTTTTTGTCCTAAATAGTTTTCAGCATCTGCTTTTAATTTTTGTAATATCATTGCAGATATTTCTTGTGGAGAGAATTTTTCTCCATCTATATCAACTTTTTCGTTTGTTCCCATTTTTCTTTTTATTGATATAACTGTATTTTCTGGGTTTGTAACAGCTTGACGTTTTGCAATTTGTCCTACTAATCTTTCACCACTTTTTGAGAATGCAACTACAGATGGTGTTGTTCTACTTCCTTCTGCATTTGGTATTACTACTGGTTCTCCTCCTTCCATTACAGCTACACATGAATTTGTTGTTCCTAAATCTATTCCTATGATTTTTCCCATAATAATTACTTCCTTCCTTTAGGCATAAGCCCCCAATTTAAATTTTTAAAATTAATAACTTTTTTAGTTTGCTACAACTACCATTGAGTGTCTTATAACTTTTGAGCCTATTTTGTAGCCTTTTCTGTATTCTTGAACAATTTCTTGTACACCTTTTTCTGGATCTTGAATACTGCTTACTGCTTCATGTTGGTTTGGGTCAAATGTTTCACCAATACTTGCTATTTCTTCAACACCTTTTGATTTTAGTATATCTTTAAATTGTTTTAATACTAGTTCTATTCCTTTTTTATATTCAGAATCTTTTGTTTCTGCTTTTAACGCATTTTCTAAGTTGTCTACTACTGGTAAGAATACTCCAACAACATCTCCTAATATTGAATTATATAATGTTTCTCTTTCTTTACTACTTCTTTTTTTGTAGTTTTCAAATTCTGCAAGTACTCTTTTATATCTATCATTTAATTCATCTAGTTCATGTTGCTTTGGATCTATTATACAATCTTTTTTTTCTTCTTTTTGTTCTTTTTTATTTTCTGTTTCATTTTGGATTGTATCTTTTTTCTCTAATTTTTCTTCTTCTTTCATATTTCAACCTTCTTTCTTTTATTCATTTGAATCATTATTGTCATTTAATTTTTTACTAATATATTTCATAACAGATATTACTTTTGCATAGTCCATTCTTTTTGGTCCTATTATACCAATTGTTCCCAAATCTTTATTTCCTATTCTATGCTTAAATGTTACTATACTGAAATCTTTTAGTTCGTCTTTTTCGTTTTCTTCTCCTATATATACATTTATGTCTTTTGTTATTCCTGTATTTAACATATCTGCCATAAGTTCTTTTTCGTCTAATATGTTTACAAAGTTTTTTGCAACTTCCAAACTATTAAATTCTGGTAATTCAAATAGTTGTTTTGCTCCTTCTAAATGTACTTTTTCTTCTTCTACTACTTTTTTCATTTGTTCAATAATTGGTTTTATTAAGTTTACACTATATCTCATTTCATCTACTAGATATTTTTCTAATGGTCTATCTATTTTTGTTATTGGCTCACCTTTTAATTTATTATTGAACATATAGCTTAATGTTTCTACTTGTTTTTCTGAAATGTCTTCATCAAATTTTATTATTGTTTCTTTTACTAATCCATTATCTGTTAATATTACAGCCATCATCATTCTTGGGCTTAATAGTACAAATTTTATATTTTCTATTTTTTGTACATCTGTATTTGGTCCAATTGTCACTGTTGTATAATGTGTTATTTCTGATATTGTGCTTGATGCTATTTGTGTTATTTCTTCTAATTCATTTACTTTTGTTTCAAGCTTTTTACTTATATAATCTATTTCATCAACTGTTATTTTATTATCTTCTAATAATTCATCAACATAATATCTATATCCTTTTGCTGATGGTACTCTTCCTGATGATGTATGGGTTTTTTCTATATATCCCATTTTTTCTAGTTCTGCCATTTCATTTCTTATTGTGGCACTACTATATTCTAATCCTTCTAAGTTCATTATTGATCCTGAACTTACTGGTTCAGCAGTTTTTATGTATTCTTCTACAATTGCTTGTAATACTCTTTTTTTTCTTTCTTCTAGCAATTTCTTTCCTCCTCTTTTCTTTATAGGAAATTGCATTTTCTTAGCACTCTTTTATATTGTTTGCTAATTTCGTATATTATATTACAACATTTTTTAGCACTTGTCAAGTGTTTTTGCTAACTTTTTTTAGTTTTATATATACATTGATTTTTATGTAAATTTATGTTATACTTTCTAAAGTCCGTTTTATTTATCCAACATTATTATGGAGGTATAGTATGAAAAAAATTATTCGGAAACTTTCTATTTGTATAGCTTTAATTTTGGTATTAGCAACTTTTTCGAGTTGCGCATTTTTGAAAAATAAACTGAAAAATATCAAAGGTGAACTCATAGGAAATAGTTTTACTATTGACTTTTATGACAATTATGGTACTGACTTATTAACAATTCATGGGAATAAAGTTGGCCTAGAAGCAAATTATGTTTCGACAGATTCTATTGATTCTGATGGATCTACTACAACAAACTATGAATTATCTAGTGTTGTAACTTTGACTGTTGATGGCTCTCAAATTGCTCAAACAGGTAATACTATTATTTTTGCTGAAAATGGTATTACCAAACTTGAAGATTTTGCTCTTCAGTCAACTGAAATTTCTACTAGTGGTGGTTCTATTAACTTACTTGATAGAAAAATCAATAAGTTACAAAATCTGATTGGTACTCCTAAAATTGTTATTGTTTGTTCTCAGTTGGGAATTCCTATTGCTGTATATGGTGGTAATAGTGTTTATTGGGAGATTCCTGATGATTTGCCTAAAACTACTAAGTTGAATATTGATGGTAAGGCTCTCTACATTCATCGGGCAAATTACATTTTGCTTGATTCTAGTATTATTGATTTTTCTGAATAAGATTAAGAGGAGATTGTTTTTCAATCTCCTCTTTCTATTTTTTTATTTTAGCAACAAAAAATCCTTCATATAATTCTGTTGGTGAAATACATAATGTTCCTTCAATTTCAACTGGTAAATATTCAATTCCTTCTATTTTTTCTATAGGAACAATTTTTGCATTAAATTTTTTTAAAACTTTATTTAGAACTTTTTCATTTTCTTCTTTTAAAATTGAACAAGTAGAATATACCATTTCACCATCTTTTTTTAATATTTTTAAAGCTTTTGTTAATAATTCTTCTTGAGTTTTAGCAGATCTTTGTATTAATTCTTCTGTAAATTTGGGATTAAATACACTTTCAGTTCCACTTCCACTACATGGTGCATCTAATAATATTTTGTCAAATGAGAAAAAATCACTTAATTTTCTTGCGTCTTCTTGCATTACATTAACATTTCCAACACCTTGTTTTTGAAGATTATACTTTAATCTATCACATCTAATTTTGTTTTTCTCACACGCTGTTATATAAGATTTTCCATTTGAAATTGCAGATATTTGTGTTGTTTTTCCTCCAGGTGCAGCAGCCATATCTAATATATTTTCTTTTTCCTTTGGCTCAAGTATAACTGGTGGAATCATTGATGATAAACTTTGCAAATAAATTTCTCCATTTTCATATATTTCTAATTTTCTTATATCTTCTTCTAATACATTTTTTATAATTATTGCATCATTATTCCATTTTATTTCTTCATATTCTATATTATTTTCAATTAATTTTTTTATAATTTTAATTTTATTTGTTTTTAAAGTATTTATTCTAAAAGTAACTGGTTTTTGTAAAATAAGCCCTTTCTCAATGTTTTTACATATTTCTTCATTATATTCATTATTTATTTTCTCAATTAAAAAATCAGGTATTTGCATTTTCTTTCTCCTATAATACAAATATCTTATCATAATTTTATAAATTTAACAATATTTTTAATAAATCTATTTTTTATACATATTATTAATTAGGTGATTTTATGAAAGTATACTTTATCAATAAAAAAATGATTTTAATGCTAATATTTTTTACATTTATCTTGTTATCTTTTGGTATATATTTTTCTATTTTCAAAACATCAAATACTATTTCTGATATCCAAAATGACTCAAATAATTTATATAAAAAACTTATTGAATTATATCCTAATGAAAAAATTGCTTTTTTAACTTTTGATGATGGTCCTAATGTTTCTGTAACTCCAAAAGTTCTAGATATTTTAATGGAAGAAAATGTAAAAGCATCTTTTTTCGTAATTGGAAAATGTGTTGATGCTAATCCTGAAATAACAAAAAGAGCTTATGATGAAGGTCATTATATTGCTAATCATGGGTATTCTCATAATAATAATTTGTTATATAAAAGCTCTGATAATTTTTTAAATGAAGTTAAAAAGACAGATCTAGCTATTGGAAATGCAATTGGAGTTTCTGATTACTGTTCACATCTTTTTAGATTTCCTAATGGCTTTATGTCTCCTTCAAACAAATCAAAAAAGAAAGAAGCTGTAAAGCTTCTTCAAAATATTGATTTTAATTATATTGATTGGAATTGTTTAAATAATGATTCTATAAAAAAGTATTCTTCTTCACAGTTATTAAATAATTTGATAAAATCTTCTAAAAATAAAGATATTCTTGTTATTTTAATGCATGATACTAAAGATGTTAGTAATTCTTCTCTTGTTTTAAAGGATTCTATTAAATATTTAAAAGGTAAAGGATATGTTTTTAAGAATTTTTATGATATTTTATAAAATAAGAAACACTATCAATCTGTGTTTCTTATTTGTATTTATTATTTATTGAACTTTCATCTTTCTTAACATAGTTATCTAAATTTAATTCTTTCTTAAATTCTTCTTCTGTAGGCAAATATATCTTATATTTTGAAGCAAATATTTGATTATTATCTTCCGGTAAAGTATATTTTACAACTTGATCACTTTTATCTGCACATAATACAATTCCTATTGGTGGATTATCTCCTTCATTCATCATTTCTCTTGTATAGTAATTTACATACATTTGCATTTGTCCTATATCTTGATGTGTTAAATCTCCTAGTTTTAAATCTATTATTACAAAGCATTTTAATATATAGTTGTAGAATACTAAATCTATAAAGAAATGTCTTCCATCAAAAGTTATTTTTTGTTGTCTTGCTACAAAAGAAAAACCTCTTCCTAATTCTAATAAAAATTTTTGCAAATGATCTATTATTGCTTGTTCTAAGTCTTTTTCATAGAAACTTGTTTTTCCTTCTAATCCTAAAAATTCTAATACATAAGGATCTCTTATTATATTCTTAGGTTCTACTTTTTCTGGTAATCCTATTTCTTTTTCTACCGCTTCTTTATCTTGACTCGCTAATAATCTTTCGTAATAGAATGTTCCTATTTGTCTCTTTAATTGTCTTACACTCCAATTAGATTTTACACATTCATTAGCATAAAATTGTCTGGATTTTTCATCTTCAATTCTCATTAATAAGTTATAATGCGACCAACTCAATTCGCTAGACAGTGTCTGGCGAATTGAAAATGTACGATAAAATTGTCGCATATTTTTTAAATTTGTAACTGTAAAACCTTTTCCAAATTCACTTGTTAACTGTTCTGATAAATATTCTAATAATTTTTTACCATATTCTGCTCTATCATTTTCTCCACATGCTTTATGTATTTCTTGTCCTATCTCCCAGTATGCTTGTACCATTGCAGAATTGACAGCAGTATATACTTTCTCTTGTGCAGTTAGTACACTATTTCTAATTATTTTGTATGATTCTTCTGGCTGTATTGTTATTTGGTTATCTTCCATAGATTTCCTCCTCATATACTTTTTATATTCAATTTAGTTATTTATTCGAAACTAATTTTCACTTCTAAAAATTTTATCAAACACACTCTAATATCAGTATTTTAGGTCAGGAAAAATAGCAGTCTTTTTTATTATTTTTTGACCCATCAACCATTTACCATGTTGTGTTTTTTATGTATAATTTTTATTAATTTAAATCATATTTTTATATAATTACAGGTTATTTTCCAGTACAGTTGACATATCATAAAACGTTGACATTTTTGGATTTATTTAAGTTTTAATACCGCAACACACTCAACATGGCTCGGACACATTCTGTAGATAGTTTTCTTGAGCCTCGTATGATGACTGTTGATTTTTGCTTTGATTCTTTATCATATACATATCCTAAACATCCATTATATCCAATTAATTCTCCTCTTTTTAGTTTCATCTGCAAGCCTAATTTCACATGTGAAGAAATATTTTCGCTTTCTTGTTGTGCCATTGCACTTAATACTGTTAGCATTATTTCTCCAAATATTTCTAAAGTATTAATTCTTTCTTCTTCAAAATAAATTGCAATTTCTTTTTCTTTTAATGCTCTTACATATTTTAAGGTATCGACTGTGTTTCTTCCAAATCTTGATATTGATTTTGTTATTATCATATCAAATTTGTTTTGTGTTGCATCTTGCATCATTTTCATGAAGCCATCCCTTTTATAGTCTAATGTTTCTGTTATTCCTTCATCTGCATAAATGCCAACATATCCCCAATTACTATTGCTTTTTATTTTTTCTTCATAATACTTTAATTGAGAATTATAACTGTTTAGTTGTTCTTCTTTTTCTGTACTTACTCTTGCATAAGCACATACTCTTAGATTTCCTTTTATTATTTCTCCTGTTGTTCTATCAATTCGACCTTTTTTCTTCTCTATAACTTGTACTTTCAAAATTAACCTCTCTTTCTCAAGTTTAGAGAATCTTTATGTGCATATTATACATCAAAAGATAAAATTTTTAAATACCTATATGACTTAAATTATATTCTTGTAAAATATTTTGTTTTAGTTCTTGGTATTTTTCTTCTTTAATTAGTCCCGCTTCAAATGTTTTGTTTAGTATTGCTATTTTTATACTGGAATTAAAAGTGCCTTCATTTAGTTTGATGTTTTTGGTATTATCAAATTTCATTTCATATAACATAAAAATTCTCCTTACTTGATTAAATTTCAAAAAAGGCAATAGAAAAAGCCAGTCGGCTAGCTTCGACTGACTTCTTGTTTTTACATTTTTTGATAATACCATTATAATATCGTGTTTCCCTAAAATCAATTCCCGTTTTTTTCCCTTTTGTCTATTTAAAATGATTTTATGTTAATTATTGTGTGATTTTTTATATTTAATTTTATTATATTTCTGTAAGTTCACCGAGTGAACTTGCATTTTTTTGTTTTAGTTCACTTAGTGAACTGATAATTTTGTATTTTTATTTTTCAGTTCACCGGGTGAACTCGTAATTTATTTTTCTCTATTATTTAGTTCACTCGGTGAACTTTGCAATTTATTTATTCTGCATTTGTTCATTTAGTGAACTAATTTTAGTACACCTGGTGAACTTTTCCTTAAAAAAGGTTCATTTAGTGAAACTTTCACACTCTGAAAGGCATTTTTTAGGGGTTCATTTGGTGAATTTCTGCATCACTTTTGCATAACTTTTTTTGTTCTTTTATTAACTCTAGAAGGCTTGTCTTTCTAAGTGTATATGAGATGTGTTAATCATCTCTATCCTGCCTTTAGTTTTCATTTTTGAAATATTCTTCTATTTTCTTAAAATCGCCTTCTAAATAATTATAGATTAAATTTTTTATTACAAAATATTTATTTTTGCCAGAATTACTTGCTTCCAGAGAGTGGAAAAAATATTTATCTAATCCACCAGCTGTTTTCCAAATAAATTCATCACTATCATTTAAAAACTGATTATTCCATTTTTCTTCTCTATATTCATAATTTATAATTAACTTATTTTCTTTTGAATTATCTCTATATTGAATATGTGATGAATATTTGCCAAATTTTCCATCTTGGTCTTTTAACAATAAAAAGTCTATAATTATTCCATTTTTCATATATGAATATATTTTAAACATATCTTTTATTCCCTGAAAATTATTTTCAATAAATATAATATATTCATTTACAGATTTTCTTACTACATCTTTTATATATCTCTCCAATTCATCTAATGAAAATTTTTCTATTACAATATCCGAAATCCAATTACTGGTATAATTTTCATTTATAACTTTGGGAATTTTCCATGGTAATTCATCTATACTATTTCCATATTTTTTGCAATAGTATTCTATCACTTGCAACATACATGATAAATACATATTACTACAAGAAATTTTAACTTCTGGTAATTTAATTTCTTGTTTTATAACTTTTTCTATATATTCTTCTTTAGTTATTTGATTCTCATTTGGCTCATAAAGGATTTTAGCCATATATTGTAATGCTTTATTCTTCAAAAGAATTAAATCAACAGGTAGTAATTCATTATAATTTGGGAAAAAGTTTTTGCAAATATCTTTAGAATACCCAAACATTAATGGATTTTTCATTATAAAATCCAAAATTTCTTCTTTTAAAATATTTTTACAGTCATTTTCCCCCAGTTGTCTATTTTTTACAATTTTTGATAATCTATCAATAAAAATTTTTTTACTTGTAATTTTTCCTCGAGAACTCGAACGATAATTAGTTCCGTATTCAAGCCAGTTTTCTTTAATGTCTAATAACTTTACATCATCATCATTATTTTTTTTAACAAAAAAACTATAGTTACTAAATGATAAAAAGTCTTTACCATCATCTGTAATTATTCCTACATCATTAATATCTGTTCCATGCTCAAATCTGTCTTTTAAATTCGGACAATATCTCTCTATCATATTTCTATATTCTACTAAGATATGTTTTGCATATTCTTTTTTATAGTTTAATATACTACTATACTGTGAATCTTTTATATATTTTTTAAACCATTCCAATGCTTCTTTTGTTTCATTGTTATTATTCAGTTTAACTAAAGATTTTTCTAACTCTTCTCCTTTTTTTTCTTGCAATTCTTCGCATAAAAATGTAATAATGTAATACAATAATGGTCTATAATACATTTCTAAATAAACTACTTCATCTTTATCTGTACTTTTTATTAGTATATTGTTTGCATACAAATCTTTTAATTTTAGAGTAATTTTGCTTTTATTAATTTTTTTATCTAATTCGCTCTCTTTTATACTAGTAAATCTATTTTTATCTACCTGTGCATTTATAAACATATCTCCTATTATTCTTAAAATTTCTAAAAATTCCTCTGTATCAAATGAATTATTTATAGATGTCAATTCTATATATTTTTCAAAAATTAATTTTTCCTCATATTCTTTCGGTATCATCCTATTATTATATGTTTGAAATATAATTTTAAATAAGAATCCATTATTAACATTATTTATCAATCTTTTTCTTGTATCTTCTTCAACTATAACATTATAAAATTTTGAATACTTTTGAATAATTTGTTCTTTCTGATTTTTATTGAACTTTTGTAATTCTATGCTCTCTTTTTTCATAATGCTAAAATTAGATTTTACACCTCTAATACTCTCAAACATTTCTTCATAAGAGCTTCTACACGAAAAACATACTTTTATATTTGAAAAATCTTTTATACTATCTAAAAAATTATCTATTTCTATAATTGGATTCTTAAAAGCTATTAATTCATCTATTGCATCTATAAAAATTACAATTTTCTTATTAGTCTCATTTGCAATTGAATCTATTCTTTCAAATATCTGCCTAGATGATAATTGTTCTGAAAAATTCATATTAAAGTCTTCAGCAATATTCTCTATTATAGGTTTATTTATATAACATGAATTATAAAATAATACTATATTTCTTTTCATTTCTTTTTCTACTAAACTACATATTTCATTAGTCTTTCCTGTTCCCGATTCTCCCTTTAAAAGAAATATTTGGGTATTTGAATCTTCTAAATATTTCTCAAAAGATTCTATAACCTCTTCTCTTTGTACATATATCTCTGGTATATATTTATTATCTCTTAATTTATCCAATTCACTCTCATTGATTTTACTTAACACTTTATATAAATTTTCTTCCGAAAAACAAATGATATTTTTTAAAGCTTCAAATCTATATCTCAAAGACTCTTCTATTGATTTTTTTATGTTTATGTCTAGCTCATTAGTTTCATCAATTTCTTCTTCTGTAAAAGTATTATAAATTTTAAATTCCACCCCATTGGTTAAAACTGTATATGGCACTATACCTTCTATCAATTTAGAATACGATAATGCTTGCTTAAGATCTTTTTCATCTAATTTTTTATCACTCCTCTTTAATTCAAATAACATAAAAGGATTATTGTTAAATTTAACCAATATATCCAGTCTTCCATTAAAACTTATATCTTCTTTTGGTAGTAATCTCTTCCCTAAACATAAATTAAAACTTTCTTCAAAACTTAATTGTTCACTATCAAATCCTATACTATTTAGAAATGGAATAATAATTTTATTTTTTACCTCTTCTTCATTCATTTTTAACCTTCTACTTTACTTATATTTTATTATTTTTTTAATTTCTTCTAATACTTCCATCGTATCTTCATAACTAATATCTTCTGCATAACTAAACTTACTTTGATAATTCTTCCAATGTTCTTTCAGAACATCACTTTCTTTTATAACTTCCATTATCTCATCTATATTGTTTAATTTGTCTGTAGATTCTCTATATTTAAATTTTTCTACAATAGCTTGTCCCAGTAATTCTTTATCGAAATTTTGTTGTTGTGTAGTCCAAAGTATATAGATATCATAAAAGTCCCTTGCTCTTGTTGTATCAACATTTCTCGATATAATTGTTTCAAATTTATCTGCTATAACTGTTTCCATATTATATGCAAGTATTTCTATTGAACGATCTTCAAACATCAAACCAAATTTATAATTTACTTCTTTAGGTACAATTACATCCCCTGTTGTTATATCTAATTTCATTGGTACAACTAATTTGTCAAATTTGGCATTCAATGAAACTCTATATCCTCCATATTCATCTTCTTGTCTTATTTCTTTTATATTTGTAAATTCAAAAGTTACTCCATCATCTAAATCTATATTGAATATTTCATTTAATATATTTTCTAAGTTGTCTTTTTCTAAATCAAAGCCTTTTATTGTTGCATCCATATCTAGTGTATTTCTCATATCTATTCCAACTATAGCTGTTATTAACATTCCACCTTTTAATACAAATTTGTATTTATAATTAGATACTGAAATTCTTTCTAATAATCTTTCGAGCATATAGTTTTGCAAAATAATATTTTCATTTACATTAACTTTTGATGACATATTTTTTATCCATGCTTTTAATTGTGCTCTATTTTTAGCTATCATAGCAACACCTCCAAGTATTTTCTTATTTCATCTTCTATATTAAATAATTTTGCATATTTGTGTAATCTAATAGAGTTTCTATCTTTTCTTTCTACATATCTTTTCATTGCATCTGTAAATAATGCTATTTCTATTCTCTTTTTATTTCTAATAATGTCACAAATTGTTCTTTCTAAATCGTATACTTTGATTTTATTTCCATAAGGTGTTTTCATTTCTATAATTCCTATTTCGTATAATTCATCTTTTAAATAAAAAAAGTCATAACTTTTATCTTTTAATAATTTTGTATTATAGTAACTTGGTATTGTTAATTGATACTTTATTGGTGTTCTATCACATAAGTCATGAAAATATAAAGCAGTTTCGTGAGAAAATATTCCTTTTCTACAGATAGCTTGTGTAATAAAATATTGGTCTTCAAATGTATCTTTCCCTATATATACTCCTCTTGCAATTCTTTCTATTAACCCTTTCTCAATCATTCTTGTTAGTACTTTATTGTTGATTCCTAATTCTTCTACTTGATATGTTTCAATCACTCCATTATTCTTTTTTAATAATTTTTCTACTTTTTGTATATCATCCATAATTTCTTTCTCCTTTGCCGTTTTCGTTCGTAAATATTGTATCATTTACGAATGAAAACGGCAAGTGTTTATATAAAATTTGCTAAAAATATTGCTTTATAATAAAATTTCTATTATAATTTTATTATATGATCGAGAATGCTTACTTCGGTAAACAGTTATGATTTAGAATGTAGCTTATATAGAAATGTATAGGCTACAGTTTTTTATTATTAAAAAATTGCCGTTTTTACTCGTAAAATTTATATTATTTACGAATCAAAACGGCAATATTTTATTTTTAAAGATAAGTTACTATGTCTTCAAATGTATCATATCCACTCTCACTATTGATATGCCCGGCATTTGGTATTAAAACTTGCTCTGTTGCAACTGTATCTGCAAAATCCTTTTCTACTTCATATGTTACATATGGATCATTATCTGAATAGAAACAAATAATTTCGTTAGCATATTGCTTTATATCTTCCAAGTTATCAAAATACATTGTTTCATTTACATTATCATATTCTTCATTTATTCCTAGATAGTTATTAAATCCACATACGAAAATTAACTTCTTAACTTTCACTTTATTTTCAACTAGAAATTTTGATATAAATATTGGTGCAATACTATGTCCTATAATAGTTGTATTTTCATTTATAAGTCCTAAATCTAAATAATATTTTAACAACTTACTCCAATTTTCATAATTTTGATATCCTACTCCAATTGGAAAATCTGGTACATATACTTGTTTGCCATCTGTTGCTATAAAATCTTGCAACCAACTAAACCAATTTCCAAAAGGGCTTCCAAATGATCCATGTATTATAAAATAATTTTCCATTTACTTTCACTCCTTCTTATATATTAGAATTTATAATTAGCTATTATATCTCCATCTTCATTATAAATTGTTGAATCAACATTAGCCATATATAAAACTTGAAAGTCTGGATTGTCTAATGTATATCCCGCTTCAATAGCCCAATCAAATTCATTAATAACTGCCTTTTTAGCCTCTATATTATTACTATCATCAATTAACTGACAATTAATTCTAATCCAATTTTCAGTATCATATGCAACAATACAAACATTATTGTTTTTAGCAATTTGTTTCGATACATTCTTTTGTTTATTTGTAATAATATATATCTTATTGTCAAACCAAATTGGATCTCCAAATGGTCTACAACTTGGTTTATCTTCATTGACTGTACTTACAAAATTAACCTTTGTTTTTTCTTTTAAAAAATTATATGTTTCATTCATATTTATTAATCTCCCTTCAATTTTACCGCCTCGAAACGAACACGGTTAACTTTTAATTTGTTTTCTATACATTTTTATTTAATTCATAATTTACACTCAAAATATTCTCTTGCTCATCCACCTTAACATGCATTTTGAAATTATAATTATCATCTATTAAACCTTTTATAAAAAAACTATCTAAAACTATAATATTAGATAGTATTTTTTCTTTTTGTAATAATTCTTGTATCTCAATCCACTCTGATGTATTCTCTTCAAATTCTTGTGGTTCTCCTTCACTCTCAGTTGCAAGAAATACATCAAAATCAAATATTCTATTTGGATATTCAATTATCATATTTCCTTTATACTTTAACTCTTTAACATCCAGCCCTGTTTCCTCACTCATTTCTCTTATAGCTGTTTGCTCTGGAAACTCTCCTTCTTCAATTTTACCACCAGGTATGTCATAATATCCATCTTTGTTTCCTTGTTTATATTTAGTTGCTACCACCATGTTGTCTTTTATCAAATAGCATCTTACTGCTTTTCTTATAGGTTTATCCATTTAAAACTTCTCTCCAATCTAATTTTACAATATCTTTTATTTTTAAATTATTCTTTCTCATATACTCTTTTACTTTTAAATATCCATAAACATATCCTGTTCTTACTGGCATATTAGGTATCTTCGTTTTTGCAAACATATAGAAAAAATCATACATTATATTATTTTTATCTAATTCCGTTTCAACAACTTTATCTATAGTTTCTATATTATTTTCTACCCATTCAACTGTCGTATTAAAAACAATTGTATAATAGCTCTTTTGTTTATTGGGTACTATTTCTTCTGAAAAACTACATGCTATCCCTTCAGTAATAAATCTTTCTCCAATACACATTTCAAATATATCATGTTTTATTTCTTTTTCTCTAATCCAATGTGTGTATTCATGAGCAAGTAGCATTTTTATGTTTTCTTCTAACCCTAAAGTTGATTCTAGTAGTATAACAGTAACATCTTCATTTTGATATTTTGTAGAATATATTGTAGTGGTATCTAGTCCTATAATTACATATACTTTCTTATTAATATTCTTATAATCCAGTATTTTCCATAACTCATCTATTATATCATTCAAAAGTTCTTTCAAATTAATACCTTTTAAATTAGAAATCGTATTTAGCAATATATTTTTATATTCACTATCTTTTATTATATCTTCCATTTTACTTCTTTCTATTCTCTTTTGAAAAAAATATATATCGTTTAAAATATTATAATTATTGTTAATATAATTTCTTATTGATTTTTCGATGTCATTTGTATTTTCATATTCTTCAAAAAAATTTTCACACAAAAGACAATAATTCATATTATACCTCCATATACCATTGTTTTAAAAATACACATTTGTTGTTCTTATTTAATTTTATTTGATATATCATGTCATATGATACTGTATCTTTCAAAATAAAGTTAACAATACAACATTCATCATTTTCACATAGTATATTAAACTCAATATCACTTGTATTTTGTTCTTCTATCTCTTCCCACATTTTTCTAATTTCTTTTATAGTATTTATTTTCTCTGTAGGCGTTTCATAATACTCTACATTTTCATCAAATAAGTTAACTATGTTTTCTACATTTTTCTGTTTCCAATTATTCAGTAATTCCACACACCATTTATAATAATCTCTCATATTCTATTCTCCTAATCTTTACTGTATATAATGTATCATAAATTCCTTAATTTTACAATTAAATCACCAATATTTACAAACATATTTATCCTTACATTCGCTTAATTACCGCAAAATCTCCAATAGAAATAATATCAAGAGCGAACAAAGTGAGTTCATTTACTCTTGATATTATTTTTATTGGAGATTAGAATTGTTTTGCAAATGTAAAAAATAAGCATCAGCACATATCTACTGACACTTACTTAAATAAAGATTCTCTACAACTCATTTCAATAATTTTTCTCTAACTCTTGAAACACCTAACTTTCTCTCATATCTACAAACCAACACAACTTATCCCTGTTATGCTCACAGTAGATACAATTTCAATTTTATCAGTATTTCAAGCATTTAGGCATTTTTTCCAAAAAATAATTTATGTGTTTCCACTTACCACTTAAGCAACTACTTTAACTTTGACATCCAAATTTTGATGTTTTTCTTTTCCAAATCTGCCTTTTGGTTCAAAAGTTATAATCTCTGAAATTATATTAAAATCAAGTATTACATGTCTTGTTTTAGTTGTAGCACTGATACACACTCAACATGGCTGGTATAAGGAAACATATCAACTGGTATTATAGTTTTAATATCATATTCATTCTCAAAATCAGCTAAATCCCTTATTAAAGTAGCTGGATTACAACTAATATAAACTATCTTTTTTGGTCTAATATTCAAAATATTATCTATACTCTTTTTATCTAACCCTTTACGAGGTGGATCAAACATAACAACATCAGCCTTAATTCCTTTATTATTAATCAAATCATCAAGTACAATTTCAACATCACCTGCAAAAAATTCTGTATTTGATACATTATTACTTTCAGCATTTTCTTTAGCCATTTTTACCGCTTCTTCAACAATTTCAATTCCATATACTTTTTTTGCAAATTTAGACATAAATAAAGAAATTGTTCCTATTCCACAATATAAATCAAATACAACATCATCTTTCGTAATTTCAGCCATGCTAACACCTAAATTATATAATTTTTCTGCTTGTACAGGATTTACTTGATAAAATGATAATGGTGATATTTTAAATTTATATTCACCTAAAATATCTTCTATATATCCATTTCCATATAAATTTATATTTTCTTGTCCTAATATTACATTTGTATTTTTTATATTAATATTTTTTACAATTGCCTTTATTTCAGGATATCTTGTTTTTAAATTTTCAACTAATTCACTTTCATTTGGAATTTTATATCCATTTATAACAATTACACACATTATTTCTCCAGTTTTTATTCCAACTTTAGTTACAATATGTCTAACTAATCCTTTTCCTGTTTTTTCATCATATATACTAATATTTTTTTCTTTTATAAATTCAATTATAAATTTAGCAATTTCTTCTGATTTTTTATTTTGAATTAAACAATCATCTATTGGAATAACTTCATGTGTTCTATTAGCAAAAACTCCAATTACAGGTTCACCTTTTTTATTTATTCCTATTGGATATTGTGCTTTATTTCTATAATGTAATGGATTTTCCATTCCTACTGTTTCTTTAACTTGTAGTTTATTTTTCAATGTTTTATTTACAAGACTTTGTACTGCATTTTGTTTCATTTTTAAAGTTTCTTCATATTTTACATGTCTTAAATTACATCCACCACATCTTTTATATGTATTACAGTCTACATCTTGACGAGCTTGTGATTTTTCAATTATTTCTACAATTTTTCCAAATCCATGTGATGATAATACTTTAACTATAATTATTTTTACTTTTTCTCCTTTTATTGTTCCTGGAATAAATATTGTAAAATTATCTATTTTTGCAATTCCTTCTCCTTCGAAACCATTATCTATAATATCAACAACATATTCCTGGTTTTTTTGTACACTCATTTTTTGGTATATTCCTTTCATTTCTTTATTTTATATTCTCCATTTATATATTCAAATAAATCTCCTTCTTGTGCATCTTTAAATACTTCTTGTTGTATTTCTTCAAATACATCTCCATTGCTTAAATTATTATCTATTAACCATACACTGTCTTTTGAGCCTTCTACATATTCATATATATGTCCTTCTATTCTTCGACTTTCCATTATTTTATTTTGTTCTTCTAATATTTCATTAAACTTTTCTTCTTGCTTAATTTTTACAATATTTGTTGTTTCTTCATCTAATTCAAATTTATCATTTATTTTTCTTAAAACACTATCATTTTTAACATTAGATTTTACATCTTTTTCTGGAATTCTTATTACATCATGACTTTTTCCTTTTTCACATATTGTTGCTAAATAATCTGAACCTTTTTTGTCATATATATAATACATTTTACCTTTTTCGCTAGTCTCATTTGATTGTTCTTGTAATATCTCATTTCTGCCAATAAGCATTTTATCTTTATATTCTGAAATGATTTTATTGTCACTTACAAATTTTTCTAGCATTGATTTTTGAATACTATTTTCTATATTTTTTTCTAACTCTTTTGTAAAATTTTGAATAAATTCATTTGTTTTTACTTTGTCTATTAAATTTTCGAAAATATCTAAATTCAATCTCAATCACTCTCCTTTACTTAGCAAATATTAAAAACTATTGTGCTAATGAGCTTTCTCCTGTTGCATAATTAATTACTACACCTGGTTGTACATTATATACATATACATTAAAACATATTTCCTCACCTTTGTCTTCAACTGAAAATGCTTCCATTTGCACTCCACTCGCTAATAGATTTTCTCCTTCATATATAGGTGTTACTCTATATAAAACATGTCTGTTTTCGTTTGATTTCTGTTTTTTTATATATTCTGCAACTTGATTTTCAAATGGTAACATTCCTTCAACATTAAAATATCTTGTTCCAGTTATCAAATTTTGTTTATTTGCATCTTCATCTGATAATTGATATCCAATTAAATGACATCTATTATATAAATATGTTCCATTGTATTTCTTCTGTTTCCAGCCTGTTGGAGTTACATTACTTATACTACCTCTTTCATCTCCGTTCTGGTGGCATTATTTCTTTACATATATTTGCATAAGCAACTCCACATCTTCCTAAACTATCTAATTCTGAATAATTTTCAAAGCTTTTGGTTGTATAATCTTTTTCTGTAAATTCTGGTTTATTATTATTTAATACTGCATATGGTGTGCCTGTATATTCTGGAATGTCTTTTAAACTATATGTTATTGTTGATGAATTTTCTGTTATTTCTGTATTTGCTTGTGTATAATTTTTATCATTAATATTTTTTCCTGTTAGAACAATTACTATTGCTATTAACAAACTTATAATTTCTAATATTTTATTTTTGCTTTTATTTCTTTTTTTCCCCATATTTTAGTCCCTTTCAATAAGTTGATTTTTTTTCAATTTTAATCAAGCTTTTATTTCTTTTGTTTTCTATGTGATTATATCATATCAACTCACTTTTTTGAATATTTATTTTCTTTTTTTGAAAAAAAGAAACCCCTCAAGCTGAGGGGGACGATAATTCGTTTTTTTGTATGTTCGCTTTTATGGCACCATAACATCATAGATGCTATTGTGCGTAATGGCCCGGTAGATTCCCGGATTGATATTATCAACCCTCTCGACTTTCGTCGTGAGCCAGTTGGTCATTGCGATGTCTCCGTTTTTCTGCTCCACCTTGATGCAGGCCATCGAATGCCCAACGGTAGGCTGAACAGAAGCAATTGCTTTATGCATCGGCACCTCGTCAAACCAGACGCTATTAAACTGACCTTTAACACCCTTGAGGTTATAGTCAGTCTGCCAAGCGCGGACATTAGACCAAGTTACCTCATAGATCTTACCCACGACCAAATCCTTGGGTTCAGTGCAACCATAATAGGACATGGTTCCACCGTTGTACCTTACGAATTTTGCGGACATATTGCACCTCCATGCATTTGTTCTGGAGGTTTTGTACAGCCCTCCAGAAATTTTCATCAAATCTCCAAAGCTCTCTGTACAAGCAACTTAAGATACTTATATTTTACTATATTTACATAATCTTGTCAAGTTTTTTACAATTCTTCATCATAATAACTCTTCTACTTTACTCCACCAAGCCATTTGCAAAAACCTATTTTAAAATTATTTGTTCCATTTACTTGATATCTAACCATAGCTCTATTGTTAAAAATTCCAAAGCAATCACATCTTTCCCTTGGGTCTAAACTCCCAATTCTTTTTGTACAATTTGTATCAGCATATACAATTTCACTTGTACTTCCATTTTGATATGTTTTCACTTCTTCATCACTCCCATTTTTTATATAATCATCAATTATTGGCCTATCTTCCAAATAAAAAATAATTAAATTCAAAAAATTCTGCCAACCTTCTTCTAATGTTCTATGTGGACAATTTTTATTCGAAAAATCTTGATGTTTCTTTACTCTATCAACTCTCCAATTATATTGTTTTAATAAGTATGCTATATATTCTGCAGAAAGTTTTTCTGCTTCTTCAAACTCTTCTCCTCCTGATTTTGAATAACATATCTCTATAGAAATTCCTTTTCTATTTCCATCTCCATTTTTTCCATCTCCTGCATTCCAGCTATTACGATTAAATGGAATTCCTTGAACTATTCTAGTATTATCAACTGCACAATGAAATGATACTTTATTATTATTTCCTATCATATATGATATTTCTGCCATCGCAGATGCATCATTTGCCGTATTATGAACTATAATAAATTCTGGATTCATTTCATATGGACATTTTATCTCATATCTTTCTTTAGGTACTAACATCTTAGTTATTTGCATTTTCATCATCTCCTATTCCATGAATATTTGATTCTGAAAACTGATTCTCTTCTATCGTTTTTTGATATAGTTCTTCTTTAAATTCTATATCTTCAATAATTATGTTGTCTTCCATTTGATTCCTCCTATTTTTAAATTATTATAATATATTCAAAAATATCTTTTTATGTTATAATAACATTATAACAATCACATTTATAAACATATATTGGAGGAAATAAATAATGAAATTAAAAGTATTAGGAATTGAATCACCACATGGTACAAAAACTCATAATTGCCCAGGCTTTCTTATCACTGAAGGGAACACAAATATATTATTAGATTGTGGAAGTGGAACACATAAATTATTAAATTTTCCAACAGATTTAAATAATTTATCAGTTATTATAAGTCATCTACATAGAGACCATTATAATGATATCTATAATATTCAATATTCTTCTTTTGTATATCATAATCAAAAAAGAATAGAAAAACCTATAGATATATACTTACCTAAAACTCCAGAAAAAAAATATGAAGATATTATTGAAGAAGAATATAGCTTTGCTAATTATCATACCATCACTCAAGAAACTTCTTTAAAAATTGGAAATATAGATGTTTGTTTTTGTCAAACAAATCATCCTGTAGAAACATATGCTGTCAAATTAAGTTGTAGAGGAAAAATTATTGTATATACCGCAGATACGTCATTTTCAGCTAAAGATAAATTAGTAAAGTTTGCTCAAAATGCTGATTTATTAATAAGCGAATCTAGCTTATTAACATCTTATGGTTTTCCTGAAATAAATTCTCACTTAACTGCTAAACAAGCTGGAATAATAGCAAAAACAGCTAATGTTAATGGATTAATGTTAACTCATTTTTGGCCAGAAGAATTACCACAAAATTATGTAGATGAAGCAAAATCTATTTTTCCTAGAGTTATTGCTGCAAATGAAGGACAAATAATAGATTTTCCTAAAATTCAAGAAAAAGAAGAAAGTATGACATATACTCTATGAAATAAGTTAAAGGTGCTAAGCGTTTCTTAGCACCTTTAACTTATTTTAATAACATGGATTACATTCTGAACATTCACTACATCCGAATGCACATCCACCTTCCACCTTAAGCTCTTCTAAACTACAAGCATGTCCTTCATTTTCTTTTTGTCTTTCTTGACAATTTCTGCAACCACACTTTTCTTTGCAATAACAAATTTTTCCATCCTTGACTCTCTGCTTGCATACCTCTATACCAGTTTCACTTCTTTCTGTGGGCCGAGTATAGCGTACTTCTTCTTCAATGAGTTTCTGCAATCTTTCATTTTCTTTTCTTTTTTGCTCAATTTTCCGAAGTTTCTTTTGGCTTATTTTTCTTGAGTCTGGCTTTTTGAGTTTAGACATTCTTAATTCTCCTTTAAATATTTTTTATAATACTGTCCTGTCTCTTTTGCAAAAATAAGGATATTGCTAAAATTTTTGCTAATATATTATAGCATATTTTCTTATAACTAACAATACTTATAGAAAAAATTTCTACTGCATTACTATTGCATTAATTTTAAAAAAAGAGAAAAGCCATACATCATTGATACTTCAATGTTTGTATGGCTTTTAATATATTATTTTGTCTGGTGCGGATGAAGGGACTTGAACCCCCACGTCGTTGACACTGGTTCCTAAGACCAGCGCGTCTGCCAGTTCCGCCACATCCGCATAATTACTTGACAAATGTTATTTTAGCACAATACTAATTACATTGTCAAGTATTTTACCTAAAAATCTTGAATTTATTTTTGCAACTATTGCATTTTTAAATATATTTATTTTATAAACATAACTAAGACTCCACCCATAACACACACAATTGTTCCAAGCATTTTTAGTCCTGTTGTTGCTTCATTTTTATCCCCAAAACTAAAATATTTTTTAGTAATTAAACGAGCCTCATATATCATTATTACCCCTGCTAAAGCTATTAAAGCTCCTATTAATCTTCCTATTATTTGCCACATTTTTATCAACATCCTTTTAAATTTCTATTCTTGAACTAAATTTTTCTTTTACTAATTCATTTAGTTTTATATTTTTTTCTTTTTCAAGTAATGGATCATCTGCCATAATTTCCATTGCTATTTTTTGAACCTTTTTCAAGGTTCCCATATCTTCAAATAAATTTGCTATTTTAAATTCTGGAATACCATGTTGCTCTGTTCCAAAAAAGTCTCCTGAACCTCTTAATTCTAAATCTTTTTCAGATATTATAAATCCATCATTTGTCTGGCACATTACTTTCATTCTTTCTTTTGTTGTTTTTCCATTTCCTTCAAATTTTAAAATACAATATGATTGATATTCTCCTCTTCCAACTCTTCCTCTTAATTGATGTAATTGTGCTAATCCAAATCTTTCAGCATTTTCAACAACCATAATACTTGCATTTGGTACATTTACACCAACTTCAATTACTGTTGTTGATATTAATATTTGTATTTCTCCATTTTTAAATTTTTCCATTATTTCATCTTTTTCTTTTGCTTTCATTTTTCCATGTAAATATGCTACTTTGTAATTACTAAATGTTTCGTTTTTGTATTTTTCTTCTAATTCAATAACAGATTTTAATCCTAATTCTTCATTTTCTTCAACTAATGGACAAACAATATATGCTTGCCTTCCTTCATCTATTTGCTTTTTTACAAATGTATTTACTCTTTCTGTCATTTCTTTTGTAACTGCAAATGTTTCTATTTTCTTTCTATTTGGTGGAAGTTCGTCTATTATTGATATGTCTAAGTCCCCATATAATATTAATGCTAATGTTCTTGGAATTGGTGTTGCAGACATTGCTATTATGTCTGGATTTTGTCCTTTATTTGAAATTGTTGCACGTTGTTTTACTCCAAATCTATGTTGTTCATCTGTTACTACTAAACCTAAATTTTTAAATATTACATTTTCCTCTAGCATTGCATGTGTTCCAATTAATATGTCAATTTCTCCATTTTGTAATCTTTCTAAAAGTTCCATTTTTTTCTTTTTAGTTATGCTTGATATTAATAATTCACACCTTATTCCAAATTGATTTAATATTGATTCAAAGCTTTCTAAATGCTGACTTGCAAGTATTGCCGTTGGCGCCATTATTGCTACTTGATATCCAGATTTTACTGCTTTATATGCTGATATCATTGCTACAATTGTCTTTCCTGAACCTACATCTCCTTGTAATAATCTATTCATTGAATGTGGACTTTCCATATCATTATCAATTTCTTCTAATACTCTTAATTGTGCTTTTGTTAAATTAAATGGTAATTTATTTATAACATCAGACATTTTTACATTTTTATCAAATTTTATTCCATTTCTATCTTTATCATAATTGTTTTTTAATTTTAATAATGCTAATTGTGTTATTAAAAGTTCTTCAAATACAAGTCTTTCTCTTGCCTTATTAAAGTCTGAAAATTCATGTGGAAAATGTATTCTTTCTATACATGTATTTATATCTAATAAATTGTTTTCTTTTAATACATATTCTGGCAATGTTTCGTCTAATTTTCCAAGTACTTCTGTTAATCCATTTTCCATTATTTTTCTTAATGTATTTTGCTTTAGTTCATATGTTAATGGATAAATCGGTATTATTTTTCCTGTGTTTTTACTTTGATCTATTTCATCATAAACAGGTGAATTCATTTCAATTCTATTTCCTTTTTTGGCTACTTTTCCAAAAAATCTATATAATCTTCCTGGTGTAAATACACTTTTTAAATATCCTTGATTAAACCACGTTATATAACATGTTCCTGTTTGATCTTTTACTATTAGTCGACTTATTACCATCTTTCCTTTTCTATATTCTGAAATTTTTCCTGTTGGCATTGCTTCTATTAAAACTTCTTCTCCATCTTCACATTCATATATATTTTTTGGCTTGCTTCTGTCTTCATAGTCTCTTGGATAATATGTTATTAAGTCTTTTAATGTATATATTTTTAGTTTATTTAATAATACTTCTCTATTAGGACCTACTCCTTTTACATATTTTATCTCTTTATTTAAATCTACCATTTCTATGCCTTTTCTTTTTTGAATATATTTTACTATATAGATTTTTAAATTTCAAGGTTTTTTCAATAATAAAAGTGAATCTAAATTATATTAAACATTTATAATTTAAATCCACTTTTTTTTATTTATTCGTTAATTTTTTCAAGTTCAACATCTTTTATTTCGCCATTTATTGCTATTCTTAAATAAAGCGGTGTTGTTTCCATTTTTTTATTAAAACTACATCTTGCTAAATATTTGTCTTCTAAAAAACTAGTGCTATACATTGAATATACATTTCCATTACTATCTACAATTCCTTTAACTCTTCCAATATCATTTGAAGAATATGTAACTATGGCTTGTGTATCTGTTACTATCATATTTTCCAATTTAAAATTTTCTACATTTTCTTTTAAATTATATTTATCACTAGTTCTGTTATAAAATTTTTCTGATACATCAATTTCAAAATTCCATTCAATTCTATCTTTGGCTAATGGTTTAAAATCATATTTAGAATCTGTAGCCATAATATTATATCCAATATCATAAATATTTACATATAATTTTTTATTTTTTGGAAATGTATTATTTGAACTAGAAAGTAAAATTCTATAAGTTACATGATTTTCACTTTCATATAAAGATCCATATGATGTAGAACTTGCTATATCATCTTTATTATTTAAGTTATGTTTTTTGTAAAAGTCGTTTATATATTTTCTTTCTTTTAATGTTCTTATAATATTTTCAACAAAATAAGATTTTCCATAAACATTTCCATCTTCATCATATATTATAAATTTTATAGCACATCTATTTTGTTCTAATTTCTTATTAGAGAAATCGAAATCAAGTTGAAGTCCAACATTATTATCTGAAATAAAATAACTATTAATCTTACATCCAATGTCTTTTGTATATTCATATTCACTATTTAATTTTTCTATATATCCATTTTCTGTTGCTTCTTGAACACTATCATTTTTATGTCCTGTTGCTGAATATCCATAATTTGTATAATTAATTTCTTTTATTTTATTATATGCAAATATTGCAGTTCCACCTATAGCTGTTATAGATACTATTATTGCAATCCCCTTTTTTACTAAAGAAAAACTTCGATTTGGATTTTTGGTTTCTTTTTTAAAATTGTTTACTGAAATCTCTGTTTCTAGTTTATCAAAAATCTTTTGTTCTAATTTTTTAAAATTTTTTTCCATATCCCTCTTCCTCCAATCTTTTACTTAATTTTTTTCTCATCCTATGTAATCTACTTCTTATAATTAAATCTTTTGTATCTAAAATTTTAGCTATTTCCTTGCTAGATTTATTATAGTAATAAAATAATTTAAAAATTTTTCTATCATTTTCAGACAATTTTTGTAGTTCATTCATTATAATTGTATTAACTTCTCTTTCTTCTATCCTTGAAGTAAAATCTATTTTTGATATTATTTTTTCATCTTCTAATTCTATATCATATAATGTTTTATTGTCTCTAAATTTTTTCCTTATTAGGTTTTTTATTATTCCAGATAAATATGGTGCTAATGGCTTGTCCTCTTGTATCTTTGTTTTATTTTTCCATAATGCATAAAAAGTTTCATATATAATTTCTTCTGTGTCTTCAGGTGTTAATTTATTATTACAAATGTTATATGTAATAGTGTATAAATATGGTGTATAATCTGCAACAATTTTTTCTAAGTTTAAATCATCTTCATTTTTATATATTTTAATTGTTTGATTTTTTTCCATTTTATCACTTCCTTTCTTATGTTTATAATTTATTTTGAAAAATTTTCAAATCGTTTTTTCCTTTATCTATATATTACCATTTTTAAAAAAAATGTTACATATTTGTTTATTATTTTTTATTATTCAAACAAAAAAAGGATTTAAAAATTTATATTTTAAAAATTCTTAAATCCTTATTTTATTAAATCTCTAATTTTATAATTTTTTCCCAAGGTAATTCTGGCTTTCCAAAATGACCATAATTAGTTGTTTTTGTATAAATTGGTTCACGTAAACCAAGATATTCAATAATTCCTTTTGGTGTTAAGTCAAAATTCTTTTTGATTATTTCTTCTATTTTTTCTTCTGGTATTGTATTTGTTCCAAAAGTATCAACAAATATTGACATTGGTTGTTCAACACCTATTGCATAAGCTACTTGTAATTCACATTTTTTTGCAAATCCATTTGCAACTATATTTTTTGCAATATGTCTCATCATATATGCTGCACTTCTGTCAACTTTTGTTGCATCTTTTCCTGAAAAAGCTCCTCCACCATGACGTGCATATCCACCATAAGTATCTACGATTATTTTTCTTCCTGTTAGTCCTGTATCTCCTAAAGGTCCACCTATAACAAATCTTCCTGTTGGATTTATAAAATATTTTGTATTTTCATCTAAATATTTTTCTGGAATAACTGCTTTTATTACTTTTTCCATAATGTCTTTTTTTAATGTATCCATATCTGCAGATTCTTCGTGTTGATTTGATATAAGTATTGTGTCTATTCTCTTTACAATTCCATCTTCATATTCAACTGTTACTTGTGTTTTTCCATCTGGTCTAAGATATGGTATTATTCCATTTTTACGAACTTCTGTAAGTCTTTTTGCCAATTTGTGTGCCATTGAAATTGCAAATGGCATATATTCTTCTGTTTCATCTGAAGCATATCCAAACATTATCCCTTGGTCTCCAGCTCCACCAACATCTACACCTTGTGCTATATCTGAGCTTTGTTTTGTTATATTTATATCTATCTTGCATGTTCTATAATCTATGTCTAAGTCTGCTCTGTCATATCCTATTTCTTTTATTCTATCTCTCACTATTTTTTCTATATCTAATGTTGCATTTGTTGTTAATTGTCCTGCTATTGTTATTTGATTTGCAGATGCAAATGTTTCTATTGCAACTCTTGAATATTTATCTTGTTTTAATGCCTCATCTAATATTGTATCTGATATATAATCACATAATTTATCTGGATGTCCTTCTGTTACACTTTCTGATGTAAAATACCATTTCTTACTCATATTTCTTCGTTTCCTTTCACATTTATTATTCTACTTTGAGTTATAATAAATTCTTTTATATGTTATGTTCAGAAAAAATTCTTTTTTATATAACAAAAAAAGAACTCTTAGCGCTTGCTATGAGTCTTTTTCAAAAAAATCATCACTCAAAGCTTTTGCTTTGCCGGTATTAGCACCTTACATATTGCAGGTTGCTGTGGGATTAACGAGCCGTTCTCTACTCCACTCTTGATAATATATATTCAATTTTATAATTAAACTAATTGTAATATAGCTACTTCAGCAGCATCTCCTCTACGAGGACCAGCTTTAACTATTCTTGTATATCCACCAACTCTACCTTCGTATTTTGGAGCAATTTCATTGAATAATTTTGCCATTACATCTTCGCCTTCAACTTTGTTTAATTTTGTCATTATTTTTCTTCTAGCATTTAATCTTGATGGCATATCTTTTTGTCTTTTTTCAGTTGTTTCTTCTTTAACAACTTTTAGATATTCATTACCATTTTTGCTTTTTACTAATTCTGTAACTTTGTTACCTTTAGAATCTAATTTAGCTTTTACTACTTTAGCATCTACTGTTTCAAAGTTATCTTTTTCTTTTATTGCTAATGCTATTATGCTATCTGCTATAGCTTTTACTTCTTTTGCTCTAGCTTCTGTTGTTTCAACTTTACCTTTTAAGATTAAATCTGTTGTTAAAGTTTTTAACATAGCATTTCTTATATCAGTTGTTCTACCTAATTTTCTATTTGTAGCCACTTCTTTCACCTCTTTATTAAATTTTATTCATCTTCTTGTCTGAAATTTAGCCCTAATGAATGTAATTTTGCAATTACTTCATCTAAAGATTTCTTTCCTAAATTTCTAACTTTCATCATATCATTTTCAGATCTATTTGTTAAATCTTCTACTGTAGATATTCCTGCTCTCTTTAAGCAATTGAATGAACGTACAGATAATTCTAATTCTTCAATTGAAGTTTCTAATACTTTCTCTTTCTTAGATTCTTCTTTTTCAATCATAACTTGTGTATTTTTTGTTGCTTCTGATAAATCTATAAATAATTCTAGATGTCCTGTCATAACTTTGGCAGCTAAACTTAATGCTTCATGAGCTTTTAAGCTTCCATCTGTCCATACTTCTATAATTAATTTATCATAATCAACCATTTGGCCTACTCTAGTGTTTTTTACTTGATAATTTACTTTTTTTACTGGTGTATAAATTGAATCTATTGGAAGCACAGATATGTCTTGGTTTGGTTTTTTGTTCTTTTCAGAAGGGGAATATCCTCTTCCCATATCTGCTGTTAATTCCATAATCAATTGTCCACCCTCAGCAACAGTTGCTATATGTAAGTCTGGATTTAATATTTCTACAGTTCCATCTGTAATGATATCTCCTGCAGTTACTTCTCCCTCTCCTTTAAAGTTAATTCTCATAACTTTTTCTTCGTTTTCAGTAAATTTTAGTCTAACATTTTTTAAGTTTACTATAATTTCTGGAACATCTTCTACAACATTTGGTATGCTTGAAAATTCATGTAAAACACCTTCAATTTTAACACTTGTTAATGCACATCCTGTTAAAGATGAAAGTAATATACGTCTTAAAGAATTTCCAATTGTAACGCCATATCCTCTTTCTAATGGTTCACATACAAATTTTGCATAATTGTTATTATCATCAACCTCTAGACATTCAATATTTGGCTTTTCAAATTCTATCATTTCTACCTCCTAATATTTTTCTAATTAAAAACTATTATTTAGAGTAAAGCTCTACTATTAAATGCTCTTCAACTGGAATATCAACATCTTCTCTTGATGCTAATCTTACTACTTTACCACTTAAAGTTTCGTTATTTAATTCCAACCAAGCTGGAACTGGTCTTGCTGAATTTGCTTCAATATTTGCTTTTATAGCTCCATTTTCTTTTTTGTTTTCTCTTACTGTTATAACATCTCCTGCTTTAACTAAATAAGATGGTATATCAACTCTTTGTCCATTAACTGCAAATTGTCCATGGTTTACAAGTTGTCTTGCCTGAGCTCTTGAAGCTCCAAATCCTAATCTATATACAACATTATCTAATCTGCTTTCTAATATTTGTAGTAAGTTTTCACCTGTGATTCCTTTTTTATTAGATGCCATTTCGAAATATCCTCTAAATTGTTTTTCTCCAACTCCATAGTATGATTTTGTTTTTTGTTTTTCTCTTAATTGAGTTCCGTATTCAGAAAGTTTAGCTCTTTTTTGTCCGTGTTGTCCTGGAGCATAATTTCTTCTAGAAATACTGCATTTATCAGAATAACATCTTGAACCTTTTAAGAACAATTTTTGTCCTTCTCTACGGCAAATACGACATTGTTCGTCTGTATAACGTGCCATCTTTTACACCTCTTTCATTATATTTTATTTATATTCTTAATTTTAAATTTCTTTTTATAATCCACCTAAGTATAAAAAATTATACTCTTCTTCTTTTTGGTGGTCTACATCCGTTATGTGGGATTGGTGTAACATCTTTGATGCTACTGATTTCTAATCCTGCAGCTTGTAAAGATCTTATTGCTGATTCTCTACCTGCTCCTGGACCTTTAACATATACTTCAACTGTTTTTAATCCATGTTCCATAGCTTCTTTAGCTGCTTTTTCAGCAACTTCTCCAGCTGCGAATGGTGTGCTTTTTCTTGAACCTTTGAAACCTTGTCCTCCAGCACTTCCCCATGAAATTGTATTTCCGTTTGTATCTGTTATTGTTACTATTGTATTATTGAAACTAGAATGAATATGTGCAGCACCTTTATCGATGTTTTTTCTATTTCTTCTAGCTACTGGTTTTTTTGCAACATTTTTGTTAGCCATTGTTCTTATTTCCCTCCTTATATAACAGTTTTACACTGTTTTAAAAGTCTTATTTTACATCTTTCTTTGATCTACTTACTAATTTTCTTGGACCTTTTCTTGTACGAGCATTAGTTTTAGTTCTTTGTCCTCTTACTGGAAGACTTCTTCTATGTCTTAATCCTCTGTAGCATCCAATTTCAGTTAATCTTTTTATATTAAGAGCTACTTCTCTTCTTAAATCACCTTCAACTTTGTATGATTCGTCAATAACTTTTCTTATGCTATTAACTTCTTCATCAGTTAAATCTTTAACTCTTGTGTCTGGGTTTACTCCAGCTTTTGCTAATATTTTGTTTGAGCTAGCTACTCCTATACCATAAATATATGTAAGTCCTATTTCTACTCTTTTTTCTTTAGGTAAGTCTACTCCTGCTATACGAGCCATGTTTCTTTGCACCTCCAAATTTTTTATTTGTTTGTCCTTATTTTTTTTAAAGGTGAAATGCATCTAATTTAATAGATCTTTAAAAATTAATATTGGACATATATATAAACACAAATTTGATATGTTAACATCTATATGTTAAACAGCCGCTACCTTATTTGTGTTATAAACTTAAGGAATTAACCTTGTCTTTGTTTGTGTTTAGGGTTTTCACAAATAACTCTAATTACACCTTTTCTTTTTATTACTTTGCATTTGTCACACATTTTCTTTACTGATGGTCTAACCTTCATTTCTTTGCACCTCCTTAAATTGTCTTCAGACATTCCTTAGCTTGCCGCATTCCACTTGGGCTAAGGAATGACCTTCGCCTTGTGAATTAAGTTGTGTCTTCAAACTTGATTTTTATATAATTGGGTTAATTTACGTTTCAAATTTATTTTATAATATTCTTCATAAATTCCAATATGTTTTTTGAATTTTATTTTGCTCTCCAAGTAATTCTTCCTCTTGTTAAGTCATATGGTGATAGTTCAACTTTTACTTTGTCACCTGGTAATATTTTTATATAGTTCATTCTTAGTTTTCCTGAAATATGACCTAATATTTGGTGTCCATTTTCAAGTTCTACTTTAAAAGTTGTATTTGGTAGTGTTTCAACAACTACTCCTTCTACTTCTATAACATCTTCCTTTGCCAAGTTTTTTTCCTCCTTCTTAAAGAGCAATAAAATTCTAAAAACATGTTATTGTATTTAGATTTTTCTTACTTTTTTGCCAATTTTTCGTAGAAATTGGGTTTTAACTCATTTATTATATAACACTTTTAAATGATTGTCAATATTTCTGGATCATTTTCTGTAATTAAAATTGTATTTTCATAATGTGCTGCTAAGCTTCCATCTTGTGTTACAATTGTCCATCCATCTTCTAGTTCCCAAATATCTGGTTTTCCTGCAATTACCATTGGTTCTATTGCCAATGTCATACCAGGTTCAAGTCTTATTCCTCTTCCTGCTTTTCCGTAATTTGGTATTTCTGGTTCTTCATGCATTTCTTTTCCTATTCCATGTCCTTCAAATTCTCTTACTACAGAATATCCTTGTGATTTTACATATTCTCCAATTGCATGTGAAATATCTCCAATTCTATTTCCTTTTCTAGCATATTTTATTCCTTCAAAAAATGCTTGTTTTGTTACTTCTACTAGTCTTTTGGCTTCTGGTGATACATTTCCTACCATAAATGTTCTTGCTGCATCACCATTGTATCCGTTTTTTAATGCAACTAAGTCTACACTTACTATGTCTCCATCTTTTATTATTGTTTTGTTTGATGGAATTCCATGTATTACTACATCATTTACTGAAATACATGTTGATGCTGGATATGGTGGTATTCCTCTTATTCCTGGATCATATCCTTTTTCTGCAGATATTGCTCCATTCTTTTTCATTGTTTCTTCAGCTATTCTGTCTATATCTGCTGTTGTCATTCCTGGCTTAATTGCTTCTTCTATTGCTTTATGTGTTAAAGCTGTTACTCTTCCAGCTTCTCTCATTAATTCTATTTCTTTTTTTGATTTTATTGTTACCATTTTTATTCTTCCCTTCAAAATATATAATTTGTAGTTTCGAAAAAATTGTTTATTTCAAAACTAGATGCGTATTAACAAACTTGCGTCTTTTTCTTTAGGCACAATACTAATATTAATATGTAGCTTGCTTATATTTAAGCAAGCTATTTAGACTATTTTTTTATGTCTTTTACAACATCATTTGCAACATCTTTTCCCATTCTATTTATTGATATACTAACTGTTTCTGTTCTTAGTACACCTTTTTCTTTATAATATTCTACTAATGGGCTTGTTTTTTCTTCATAAATTTCTAATCTTCTTTTTATTGCTTCTGGATCTGAGTCATCTGCTCTTTGTTTTAATGGTGAGCCACATTTGTCACAAATTCCTTCTTTTACTGGTGGATGTAATTTTATATTATATGTTGCTTTACAATCTTGATTTGTACAAACTCTTCTTGTTAGCATTCTGTCTATTATCTCTTCTTTTGGTGTTACTAGATTTATTACTAAATCTATTTTTTCACCTTTCTTAGCTAAGATTTTATCTAGTTTTTCTGCTTGTTCTATTGTTCTTGGAAATCCGTCTAATATTACACCATTTTTAGCATCATCCCATGTTAATCTGTCTTCAACCATTGGTACTGTTATATCATCTGGTACTAAATTTCCTTTTGATATATATTTGTCAGCTTCTACTCCAAGTGGTGTTTTCTCACTTATATTTTTTCTGAATATATCTCCTGTTGATATTTGTGGTAATCCTGTTTGTTCACTGATTAATCCTGCAACAGTTCCTTTTCCTGTTCCTTGTGCTCCTAACATAATTATATTCATATTTTTTCTTTCCTTTCTTGAGTATTAACTAGTTTATTACTAATTTTCCTCTCTTTTAAGCTATATGCCTATTTTTGACGACTATATTTTACTCTAAAATTAAAAAAATAGCAAGTCTTTCTTGCTATTTTTTCCCTTTTTTCATTAATTTTATGCATCTTTTTTCAACTACATAGTAGCACTCAAACGCACAGCATAATAATCCTCGTTAACTGTACCACTATTTGCATATCCTTTAACATAATTTATATTCCATACGTTTGGTGTATATCGTTGTGATGAAGTCCAATATCTTTCTTGTAATCCCCTATCTTTATAATTATCTGTTATATTTAATTTTGATGAAAACGCACACCATTCACCTTTCGATGGTATAAACCAATCTTTTCCTTCTCCTGCTATATCTTGTATATATTTCCATATATCTCTATCATTTTGTTCTCCATATGGATATTGGTCTTCATCTGTTGCATTTGCTCCATTATTCCACTTTTTTATCATTTTTTGTGTATTTTCTTTTCCTTTTCCAAAACTTACAGATGTATATGAATAATAATCCGTCATTTTTCCATTTGCATCATAATACCAATAATATTGGGTATATCCTCCTAAATCCAAATCTTCCAATGACATTACATAAAATCTATCTGTTCCTACTGAACTTGATGCTGCTATAATTTTTTGTTCTCCCCCTAGTTTGTTTGTATAATTTTCTTGACTTATTTTATAATTCTTTGTTGGTGCTATTGCTACTGGTATTGTATATGTACTCTCATTTGTTTCAGACCATGTTCCTGTTTCTGGATATAGTAAGTCTGCATATATTATTCCATCTGGTATTCCATCTCCATCTACATCTGCATAATATCCTACATATGATTGCTCTGCTATCTCATCCCAATGAAGTTCTTCTGCTACTGTTATTTTACATGTTTGAGCTGTTAAACTTTCTAAACTTACTTGAATTGTTCCATTTACCCAGCTTTCAGCATTATTATTTGCTGTTATTTTTACTATATTTTCTTCTTGTACTACTTTTATTCCTTTCAAGTTTGAATCTATTGTTATTTTCAATTTTTTATTACTTTTGCTTGGATCTTTTATTTTTTCATCTTTTATTTCTACTTTTTCATTTTCTAATGTAATTTCATGATAATATTTACTTACTTTTACATAATAACTTAATTCTGTTTCTTCTGGATATTTATATTTTACTCTTATCTCTTTATTTTCTCCTGCTTTTAGTGATATTCTATTTTCACTTAATTCTATTCCTGTTATTTCTTCTCCGTTTTTCCCTACTCCTTCTATATCATATCCTTCTTCTTCCATTTTGTTTTTTATATCTTGAATTGTTACTTCTTCTCCATGTCCTTCCATTTGTTTTTCTAATATTAGATTAGAATAGTCTAAGTTAACAGTCTCTTTAATTTTAGCTAACTCATTTTTTTCTTTCGCACTCATTGCTTGATTCATTATACCATTCTCACTTGTTAATGCTGCTATTGCTACTCCTGCTAATATTAACATTACTATTATTGTTACTGCTAGGGCTATTAATGTTATTCCATTCTCTCTTTTAGTATTTCTAAAATATTTTTCTGCCCTTTTCTCCAAAGTTACCTTTTGGTTCATTTTTTATTCCTCCTTGGTTTATTAGACTATATTTAGTATATATATTCTAGTAAATTTTTGTCAATACTAAAAAAGAAAAAAACAGATTTTAATTTATTTCAAAACTCTGTTTTTTCTTTTATTTACCATTTAAACATTTTTCTTTTTTCCAAATGTTACTTCTTGAAATAAGAAATCTTTTACTTTTCCCCAAGTAATCTCTTGATGTAAAAATTCATTAATTTCATTCTCAACTTTTTGTTCATATGGTGTTAATTCAACTTTTATTTCGTAGAATAATACTGATTTAAATTTATTCCAGAAAGTATTTTTTGTTGGTAAATTTGTTCCAACACTTGCGTTAACTGTATCTTCTCCATTTATACTTATTGCATTTTGAATTCCAATTCCATTATTTTCACATTTTTGTATTGGTTCGTCTGTTTTTACTCCACCAAAAACTCCTGAAACTCCTTCAATATTTGCCATGATAGTTCCTCCTTTGTGTTTTATTTATATTATATTTATATACTATATATATTTTTTTTTCAAGATTATTTATATTAAGTTTATATTACAAAATTATTACAATTGTAACATTTTTTATCCAATAACATACTCTATCTTTGCATTCCTTATATTTACTTTTACTATTTTGTTTTCTAATTCATCATCATTTTTATATTCAACTAATATATAATTTTGAGTATGTCCTTTATAATATCCTTCTTTATTTTTTTCTTCAAACAATACATCCACATCTTTTCCAATTAAGTTTTGGTTATACTGTTTTTGGTTTTCATTTGATAATTCTATTAATCTTTTACTTCTTCTTTCTTTTACATCACCTTGTATTTGATTTGGCATTTTTGCTGCAACTGTTCCTTTTCTTGGTGAATATGGAAATACATGCATTTTATAAAAGTTTATTTTTTTCAAATAATTATATGTTGTTTCAAAGTCTTCTTCAGTTTCTCCTGGAAATCCAACTATTATATCTGTTGTTAAAATTACATCATTATAGTATCTTCTTAATCTTTGAACAATTTCTTTAAATTCACTTGTTGTATATTTTCTATTCATTCTTTTTAATGTATTATCACATCCACTTTGTAATGATAAATGAAAATGATGACATATTTTTTCAAGTTTTATTAGTCTTTGCATAAATTCTTCTGTTATTATTTTTGGTTCTAATGAGCCTAATCTTATTCTAACTATTCCATCTACTTTATTTATTTCTTCTAGCAAATCTATTAAACCTATATTTTCTTCAAAGTCTTTTCCATATGATGCAAGATGTATTCCTGTTATTACAACTTCTTTTATTCCTTTTTGTGCAATTTGTTCTATTTCTTTTATTATACTATCTATTTTTCTACTACGCACTCTTCCTCTTGCATATGGAATTATACAATATGAGCAAAATTGGTTACATCCATCTTGTACTTTTATTACTGCTCTTATTTTTTCAGTATATGAAATTTGTCCCATATCTTCAAATTCTTTTTGTGTTGATATATCTTGAACTGCTGTTAATTTTTGATTTTGTTCAAAATATTTTTCTACATATTTTACTATATCTCTTTTTTCTTCGTTTCCAAGTACAACATCAATTTCAGGCATTTTCTCTAGTTCTTCTTTTGAACTTTGAGCATAACATCCTGTTGCTACTATTATTGCATTTTGATTTTTATCTTTTACTTTTCTTAATGCTTGTCTTGATTTCCTGTCAGACATGTTTGTTACTGTACATGTATTTACAACACATATATCTGATACTTCATCTATTTCTACAATTTCATATCCACTTTCTTGGAATTTTTGCATCATAGCATTTGTTTCATATTGATTTACTTTACATCCTAATGTAATAAATGATACTCTTTTTTTCATTTTATTTCATTCCTTTTTTATATTAGAGTTGCTCCTATAATTCCTGCATCGTTTTTGAATTTTGCAAGCTGAATTATTATATCATTTCTTTTGTTAAATAGCAAGTTTCCTGTTAAAAGTTGTTGTTTTAATGGTTCTAGTAATATTTCCTTATAATCTGCAAATCCTCCTCCTATTAATATTTTTTCTGGTTCAAATATATTAATCAGATTTGATATTCCTATTGCTAAGTTTTCTATATATTCATTTAAGAAATATTTTAATCTTACATCATCTTTATTGTTTAATATAATTTTTATTATTTCTTCATTTCTAAGAGTTGTCAAATTGAATTCATATGCAATTTTTTCCTTAAATCTCTTTAGGCTTGCATATATTTCAAAACAGCCTCTTTTTCCACAATTACATTGTAATCCATTTTTTTGTATTATCATATGACTAAATTCAAATCCTGGAACTTCCTTAGACTCTAATACTTTTCTATTATATATTACAGCTCCACCTACTCCTGTTCCTATACATAGAAATAGTCCATTTTCACATTCACTAAAATTTCCATATTTTTGTTCTGCTAATGCTGAACATTTTGCATCATTTTTTAATTTTACTTTTGTTCCTGTTTCTCTTTCTATTATTGGTGCTATTTCATAATTTTCTATTCCTAAATTCACTGCTTTTATAATTGTTGTTTGATTTACTGTTCCTGGTACTGCTATTCCTACATTTTCTACAAAGTCCATTTTTTGATATTCTTTTATTGTTTGTATTATGAATTGTGTTATTTCTTCTTTTAAATTTTGTTTACTTATTTGACTTTCATTTTCGACTCTTTCTACTATATATTTTTCTTTTTTCTGTTGTATATTTCCGAATTCATCTACTAGCCCTATTCCTATATGGCTTCCACCTATATCTATTCCTATTTTCATTTGTTTTTTCCTTTCGTGTGGTACAAATATATGTTTAAAGAATAATTAATTTTGTTTAATATACCACCTCAAACTTTTTTCAAATTTTATCATAAAGAACCTAAAATATCAACTATTTTAGGTTCTTTTGTCTTTTTAATAAAAATATTTTTTGTTTTACATAATTAGTCAGCATAATTCAAACTTCCTAGTTTTTTATAAAATTAGAAAGTCGTAGCCAAACGGACATAGTTGATGTCGAGACTGACGCTGTCACCGTCCATATAGCAACGTAAGAATTCCGCGCGCCACGCGCTGCTAGTACTGCACTGCGAAGAAGACCAATAATAATCCCTTAAGCCTTTGCTACTATAATTACTACTTGTTATTCCTAATTCTCCTCCAAATGCGCTCCATTCTCCTTTTGATGGTACAAACCATTTTTTTCCTTCTCCTGCTACATCTTGTATATGTTTCCATAAATCTTTATTATCTTGGGCTCCATATCCACTTGCATTCCATTTTGTTATCATTTTTTCTGTATTTTCTTTTCCACTTCCAAAATCTTTTGATGTATATGTTGAATAATCACTCATATTTTTCCATGCACTATTATACCAATTATATCCATTTAAATCTGTTAATGACATTACATAAAATCTGTCTGCTCCACTTCCTCTTGCTGTTATTATTTCTTTTTCTCCAAATTTTCCTTCTGTATATTTTTCTTGACTTATCGTATAACTTTTGGCACTTGTTATTGTTGGTATTGTATATGCTCCATCTGAATTTCCCCATGGGCTTTTTCCTTCTGTGTTTCCTTTTAATAAATCTGCAAATATTATTCCATCTGGTGTTCCATCTCCATCTACATCTGCATAATATCCTACATATGATTCTGTTGTACTTATTCCTGTTCTAGCTCCTCCTGTTATTCCTTCTGTTTTCTCTCTAGCTATACTTACTTGCTCATTTTCTAATTTTATTTCGTAATAGTATTCTCCTATTTTTATATAATTTTTTCCATCTTTTTCAGCTGTTTCATATCCATTTTCTTCTAGTTTTCCTATTACATCACTTAATTCTGTTTCTTCTCCATGTCCTTCCATTTGTTTTTCTAATATTAAATTTGAATATTCCAATCTTGCTTCTTCTTCTGTCTTCGCTACTTTGTTTGTTTCTTTTACTATATTTGCTTGGTTTATTATTCCGTTTTCACTTGTTAATGCTGCTATTGTTACTCCTGCTAATATCAACATCACAATTATTGTTACTGCAAGGGCTATTAGTGTTATTCCATGTTGTTTTTTTCTATTGTTCATTTTTTTACATTCCTCCTCGTATTTTTTTCTTGTATTTTTATCTTTTATAGTCTTCTGACTTTTACTTTTGGTCTCTACTTTTTACACCTCCATTTTCTTTTGTATCTTATATTAAAATTTTAACATAAATGATTAAAGTATGCAATACATTTGTCAGGTATTTTTTGAAATATTTTTGTGAGACAATTAATAAAAAAATGGAGGAACAATTATGTTTGAAATATCAAAATATAAGAAAAGTAATGTAAAAATATCTATACGTTTACCAGAAACAATGAATGACACTCTAAAGAAAATTGCTGAAAAAGAAGATATGAGTTTTAACAATGTTATTGTAAGTTGTATTCAAAATTCATTAGACCAAATTGATTTAGCCAAATATGAAGAGCCTAACGAAAAGAATAAATTAAAAGTATAATTTCTATATTTCAATTAATTAAAATCTTGCTTTTTTTCATTTTTTAGAGTAAAATATTCTCGAAAGGAAAAGAGATATGGAAACAAAATTAATAGCAAAAAATCCAGTTGCTTACCATAATTTCAATATAGAAGATAAATATGAAACTGGAATTGTTTTATCTGGAACAGAAATAAAATCTATAAGAGCTGGAAAAGTAAATTTAAAAGATAGTTATGCTGGTTTTAAGGATGGAGAATGTTATATATATTCTATGCACATAAGTCCTTATGAACATGGAAATATTTATAACAAAGATCCTTTACGAGATAGAAAATTATTATTAAACAAAAGAGAGTTATTAAAATTATATTCAAAAGTAAAAATTGATGGTTATTCTTTAGTTCCTATTTCTTTATATTTCAAAGGAAGTTTAGTCAAACTTGAATTAGGAGTAGGAAAAGGAAAAAAACTTTATGATAAACGTCAAGATATTGCAAAAAAAGATGCTGAAAGAAGAATGCAAAAAGCTATGAGACAAAAAATAAGAGATAATAATTAAATAAAAAAGCGAGTCTAAGATTTTCTATCAAATGAAAATTTTAAGAAAATCTAAGACTCGCCATATTTATCTAGTACAGAAAGTCCTCCTACAAGGAGAACTTTCCTACTATATAAAAATAGAGATATTATTTAAATAATATCTCTATTTTACTTTCTATGCTTTATTAGCTGAACCAAATACATCTTTCATTTTGTGTGAAACTGTTTCTTTTACTAATTCTCTTGCTGGAATTAAATACTTTCTTGGGTCAAATGCACTTGGATCTTCTACAAATACTTTTCTAATTCCTGCAGTCATTGCAAGTCTTAAATCTGTATCTACATTTATTTTTGAAACTCCTGAAATACTTGCCTCATGTAATATTTCATCAGGTACACCTTTAGCTCCTGGAATATTTCCTCCATATTCATTACACATATTTACTAATTCTGGAATTACTGTTGAAGCTCCGTGTAATACTATTGGTGTATTTGGAATTCTTTCTTTGATTTGTTTCAAAATATCAAATCTAAGTTTTGCTTCACCTTTGAACTTATAAGCTCCATGACTTGTTCCAATTGCTATTGCTAATGAATCAACTCCTGTTCTTCTTACAAATTCTTCAGCTTGTGCTGGATCTGTATACATTGCATCAGATGCAGATACATTTACATCATCTTCTATTCCTGCTAATTTTCCTAATTCTGCTTCTACAACAACTCCATGTGCATGTGCATAATCAACAACTTCCTTTGTTAGTCTGATATTTTCTTCAAAATCATATTTTGAACCATCAAACATTACAGAGGTGAATCCATTGTCTACACACATTTTACATGTTTCAAAATCAGGACCATGGTCTAAATGTATTGCTATTGGAATATTTGGATGTTCCTCTACTGCAGCCTCAACCATTTTCATTAAATAATTAATTCTAGCATATTTTATTGCACTTGATGAGGCTTGTAATATAACTGGTGAATTGTTTTCAGCAGCTGCGTCAACAATTCCTTGTATTAATTCCATATTATTCACATTAAATGCACCAATTGCAAACCCTTCTTTCATTGATTTCTCAAACATTTCCTTAGTTGTTACTAATGGCATATCAATCACTCCTCTTTTTGTATTATTACATGAGTATTTTATTTCTATTTCAAAACTTTGTCAAGATTGTACATTATTTTTTAGTAATTATTGTTATATTCATAACTTCCACATTTTGACTCATCTGATTGCATTGAATTATTATTTGGTATAGGAACTACATTAATTGCATGTAGTGTACAACATTTTGATTTTCTGTCTTGATATGCACAACTTTGAACAGTGCAATTTATTCTTTGATTTTTTTCCATGATAATTCTATTCCTTTCTTATTTTCTTGAAAACGAATAATACATTCTTTCAAACTATCATTCTAAATAAATCTGTACTGAAAAATCATATACTCTACAATTTTTCATACTAAATAAAAATTAGAACATTTTTATTATGCTCTTTTATTATAATTTTATTCTATTGAATATTTTTATTTTTTTATCAAATAATATTTATTGAGAGGATTGTAATATGAATGCAAAAGTTATTTTATTTTCAAAAAAAGATGGTGATATAGAAATATTTTTGAATAAGTTTCTAAATAAAAAAATAGAATTAGAAAAATCTAATATTTGGCAAAAAGATTTTTCTAATCCTATTGAAATTTCCGAAATTGTTGCCGCATTTATCGACAATATTCATTCTTTTAATTTAATTATGTGGATTACCCTTGATAAGAATATTTTTATCAAAGTTTCACCAGCAAATTCAAATGATATTATAAAATATTTATTTGAAAGATATCCTTATTAGTTTTGTCTGCTTGTTTTTCTACTTTTATAACTGTATATGTTATAGATACTAAATATACTACTAATACTAATGTTGGTGTATATACTCCTACTGGTATTCTTGTAATTGCTATTAAACTAATTAATAGTATCTCACAAAGAGCTGGAATAGCTATTGTTTGTAATAAAACATTTAAAATTCCTTTTTCATGATATCTTACAACCATATAAACTAATATTATCACAAATGATAATACAAATGGTAAAACATATTTTTTAAACATGTCTCTTATTCTTGTAGCTGGAATATCTTTTATTTCTGTTTTTTCTGCAGTTTGTTCAAATTCATAGTTTTCTTTAATTTTATTTACTATAGAATCTTTTTGTTCATCAGATATAGATTTGGCTCTTATTGTCACCATATCTTGATATATTTCTATTGTTTGAACCATGTTTTGTCTTCCAAGTACTTCATTGGCTATACTTTTAATTTTATCAACATCTACTTCACTTGCTACATATATATCTATTTTTTGGCTATCTTGATATCTTAATTGTTTATTAAAGCCAATTGTAGATGCTACTATAATTCCAGCAATTACTATTATCATTGCTATTGCTAATATAATTACATTTTTCTTTTTCATTTCTTCTAGCAAGTACTAACAAAAATAAATGTTAGTACTTTCTCCTTTCTAAGATTATATTATTTGTTTTCTTTTAAGTTTAATAATGTTCTTGTTATTGTTGCATTATAAATTGCTGTTAAAACTAATCCCCAGAACATTATCATTCCAAAACTACTTAAGCTTTCCCATTTTGATAAACAAAATACTATTGTTAATATTCCAACTGGTATTAATTTTAGATATACATTTTTATAAGTTGCTTTTACTGCTTCATTTACTAAATTCATTCTTTTGGTTTTTGATAATATTTCTCTATTTATTATTAAGTTAATTATCATAACAACTATTATTGCACTTATTCCTTCTATTGAAATTGCAACATTTGTATATCTTATCAATAATGAAAATATTGATACAAATCCAACAAATGATATACTTGCCAATATTCCTGATTTTTTGTATATTACACAATATATTAATAATATTATTACTAATATTGCTATCATTGCTATTGCAAAATAAATAATTTCTTTTTGTGTTATACTTGAATATTCATATCTATTTGTATCTACTTCATAGTCTGCTGGTAGCTTTCCAGCATTTTCTAGCATTGCTATTTCTGCTGCTTTTGATATATTATTATTTACTGATGTAGTATTTGATGATGATGATCCTATTTTTACTGTTATTTTTCCTTTTTCTATTTTTGATACATCATATGTTGTATCATTTACATATAATTTTGCTGTTTTCTTTGTTGTTTCTGAATTACTTGATGTTTCTTCTGTTGTACTTTGTGTTTTTGTACTTTCTGTATTTTGTTCATCTGTACTTGTATTTTCTGTTGTTTCTGTGCTTTCTTCACTTGTTGATTCTGTTTTTGTACTTTCAGATTCACTTGCCTTTTTTGCATTTTCTATTTCTGTTACATCTGTTGCTAATAATGCATAATCATTCAATAGTTCATTTAGTTTTGCTTGTCCATCTTTTGTTAGCTCTATTTCTTCATATACTTGATATGCCCCTTTGCTATCATTTGAATATGAATATTTTGCTCCTTTTATCATCTCATCATTTAAAAGGATATCTTTAGAATCTGTATCTTTTATTGTTATTTTTTGACTCGCATATAAATAATATATATACATATCTACATTATCATTTTCTGGTAACTCTACTCTGACTGTTCCATTTTCTTTATTTAATGATATTGTATAATCTTGCGCTCCCAATGATTGTAATCTTTTTTCCATTATTTTTTTGGCATTTTCATAGTCTTTTTCTGTCAACTCACTTTCTGTTTTTTCTTCTGAACTATCTGTATTCTTCATTTCTTCTGATGAATTTTCTTTTGAATTATCACTTGAACTCTCAGCTGAGTCTTCTTTTATTTTTATTTCAACAACTCTTTGACTATTTAGTTCTCTACCAAATTCATAATTTTTAATTTTATTTTCCATTCTATTTTGTGTTTGAATATATATTCCTCCAAACGAAATTGCTGTTACTAATATTATTGCTAATGTAATTGTTAATATTTTTACTTTTTTCATTTTTAGCATTCCTTTCACTCTATTTATAATATTTTTTGTTGCTATGAACATTCTTTATAGATTTTACTTTATTTTTTTTAAAATATCAACCTTTTTTTGATATTTTTTCGAATATATTTTAAATCATTTCTAATCCACCTTTTAATGAATAAATATTAGTGTATCCCATTTTTTTCAACATATTGTATGACTTTCTACTTCTTCCTCCATATTGACAATATAAAATTATTTGCTGATTTAATTTTGGCATCTCATTTTTGAATCTTCTTATTTCATATTCAGGTATATTTATTGCTCCTGGTAAATGTCCTTCATTAAATTCTTGTGGACTTCTTACATCTACTAAGATTGCACCTTTTGCTACCATGTCTTTTAATTCTACAAAATTTATTTCATTTTGCGAATTATTTCTATAATATCCTCTATTTCTATAACATCTTTTACAAAACATATTTGATTCCTCCTATATTTTATAGTATGAAAAAAGAAGCACTTTTGTGCCTCTTTCATAAAATTCTATTTCATAATTGTCATTATAATTACTATTATTCCAAGTATTACTCTATATATAGCAAATCCTTTGAAACTTCCTTTTTTCAAGTAGTTTAATAAAAATTTAATTACAATTATTCCTACTAAGAAACTGAATAATACTCCCATAAAGAATGCAAGTGTAAATTCAAAGTCTTTTATACTTACAAGTACTGCTGCTAATACTATTGGTGTTGATAATAAAAATGAATATTTTGCTGCACTTTCTCTATCTACTTTTAATGCTCTTGCAACAGTCATTGTTATACCAGATCTTGATGTTCCTGGGAATGCTGCTGCTATTGCTTGTGATAATCCTATTAAAAATGATTGTTTAAATGTCATATCTTCATATTTTGTTTCTGATGGTGCTTTTTTATCAACAATATAAAGTACAATTCCTAATACTATTAATGCAATTGCAATCATTATTGATTCTATGTTAAATTTGTCACAAATATATCCTGAGAATTTGTCTAATACTAAACTTAAAATTCCTGTTGGAATTGTTACTGCTACTATGTACCAGAAGATTTTACCTTCTGTTGATTTTTTCTTTTTTACAACTTGGTCATATCCACCTTTTATTAGACCTAACCAATCTTTGAAGAAAAATAATGTTATTGCTAATAATGTTCCTAAATGTAATGCTACATCAAAACTTTCTGGAATGTTCCAATTAAACATCCATGGTATTAATTTTAAATGTGCTGAACTTGATACTGGTAATAGTTCTGTTAATCCTTGAACTATTCCTAAAACTATTGCTTGATATATTTCCATATTTTTTTATAGTGTTAATCTTTTTAGATTAACACTCTCCTTTCTTTTGCTTCTTTTCTAAACTTTGTATATTTCTCTTAATATATTATATATTGTATTTTTTATAAATTCTGCTGATGTTGTTGGTGCTACTTTTCCAGGCAATGATAATGCCCATACTAATTTCAAGTTTCTATCCTTAATTGCTTTTTTATCAATGCCTCCCGGATTTGATGCTAAATCTATTAGTAAAGTATCTTTTCTTACATATTCCAATTTCTGCTCTGTTAAAACTATATGTGGAACTGTATTTATTATTATATCAAAAGTTTTTAAATTTTCACCTAAATTATTGATATTTATTGATTTATGTCCATATGCTTCTATCCATGCTAAGTCTTCATCTTTTCTTGCTGCACATGTCACTTTTACTGATAATCCTGCAAGTTTTCTTGCTAAAACTTTTCCTATTCTTCCAAATCCTAATATTAATATCTCACTTCCATGTAAAATTCTATTTGTGTTTTCTATTGCAATTTGAATTGTTCCTTCTGCTGTTGCAATTGTATTTAATACTGCTAATTCTTCTCTTTTCATTATATCAATAATCTCTATATATTCATCATTGGCCATTTCATATACTTCTGGTAAAATAGCTCCTGCTATAAGAACTTTTGCATTTATATTATGCATCATTTCTCTTATCGTAAGCTCTTTACCACTAAATGGCATATTTATTGTATTACTATTGCTTGAAAATGGTATTGGACCTATTACTATTTCTACATTATCAATTGCTTTTCTTATTGTATCACACTGAATAATATTTTTTTGTTTCTTTATCTCTTCTGACTTTTCTAGTCCATATACATATACTTCGTTTCCATCATTAGCAAGCATTATTGCTAACTTGGCTATTCTTAAGTCTCCACCTATTATAGCTAATTTATTTTTCATAATCCCTCCAAATTAAACTTATATTATTATATAGTATATTTAATTTGAAGTTTTTTATGAATTAATTTATATATTATACTAATAAATCTCTTTGTTAAAAACTTTGATCATTTTCTTTTTCAATTTCTTGAATTTTCAAAATTTTGTTTTTTGGATTCTTTTTTTCAACTTTCAAATCAGCGAAGCCTATTTTCTTTGTTATCTCTACCATTTCTTCTAAATGCTGTTTAGCAATTAATTCTTTTTTGGTTAAGCTAGATTCTTTTTCTTCTTCAAAATCTAAATTAAATGGTATTGATAATTTTGCTATTATTATAGCAAATGTTGTATCTTTCCTAATTTTATCAACAATTCTTCTTGGTGAATCTTGTATTGCTACATTTGCATATTGTATTGCTTTTTCTTTATCATTTTGTAATATATAAATTTTTGCTAGTTCTAAATATGCATCTGCCCCAAGTTCTTCATCATCAATAATTTGCAACAAGTATTTTTCTGCTTCTTCTAATTCTTTATACATTATTGCAATTTCTGCTAAACTATATTTGGTATTACATATTATCGTATTTAATTCCGCTGCTTTTTCATAATATAATTTTGCACTTGCAAAATCATTTAACATTGTATAAACAATTCCTAAATTATAATTCAAATCAAAACTTGTTGGATTATATTTTAATGCTTCATTATAATAGTTTGCTGCTTCTTTGTAATTTTCTTTTTCTATTAATAAGTCTCCTAATGCTATTGTTGCTTCAGCATAATCTGGCTTTTTTCTTAATAAATTTGTCAATGTATTTATTGCCTCATCTTTTTTATCTAAATCTGTTAATAATGTTGCCACTTTAAAATATGCTTCATATTCTTGAGGATTAATACTAATTACTTGTGCATATTCATCAACTGCTTTTCTTTGTCCTCCTTCTTTTTCATATAACATTGCAAGCAATTTATGTCCATTATAACTTTCAGGATTTTTTGTTACTATTTCTATCAACATTTTTTTGGCTTGTTTTGTATTTCCAAATATTAAATATAATCTTGCCATATTTATATAAATTATTTCTGAAACATTTTCTCTAACTGTTTTTACTAATATAATTCCTATTGGTACAACTATTGATAAAAAATATACTATTAATTCAATAAAAATATTTATCTTTTGTGTATCATTATATACCATTATAAATTTTATGGCTATTCCGAAATGCCTCTATTGCAAGTATTGGTACATATTTAGTATCATTTTCTTTTATCAATCTATAAAAAATACACACAAATAAAGCAAATGCTATAATTGAAAATATTAGTGTTTCTATCAACATATATTTTTCTCCTCTTTAATTAAAATTGCGTTCATGACTAACTGCTTTATAATCATCAATAATTTTTTGTATTATATTTTTTGCTTCTGGTTTTTCTCCTTTTTCTTCCATTTCAGCTTTTTCTCTGTTATATCTTTCTACTAATGTCATTATATTTTCTCCAGTCTCATCTGAAAGTTCTCCCCATGTCATTTCTAAATTTGGAATTGGTGTATTGGCATCAATAGCACTCGGGTCTATAGCTTCTCCTTCTTCTTTTTGATCTTCTTCTGCTTTTTCAAAGCCATGTGCAATATCATGAGCTTTTTTATTTACTCCATCTTGAGTACCTGATGCTTCAAAACTTCTTCTTGTTTCAAGTGTTTCTTGTTTTTCAACACCTTCTCCCTGTGCTCTTACTTGTCTTGAAACTCTTTCTTGGCATGGCATAACATCAACTGTTTCGACATCTAATTCACCATAATTTTGCGCTTCTAATGTTATTGCAATTTCCTTATCTGTTCTGTTCGTTCTCAATAATGCATATGGCACTTTTCTTTCTACTTTATCTCCATTTTCACTAATACTTATTATTGAACGGTAATTAGTTCCTGCTGTTTGAACACTTTCATTTACCTTCCATTTTTTACTTAATTCACCTTTCTCATTTATTTCTTCTTTTGCTTCTAATACAACAAAACTTCCAAGTGTTGGTGAATATGCAACAGCATATTCTGAACTATTATTAAATACATTTGGCATTCTTTCTTGTAGATGATTATCTTTAATTCTTCTAAACTTGCTAATTTCTATATCTTTATCATCTTTCTTTAAGTCCTCTTCAGCTTTCTTTTCTTCTTGTTCTTCATTTTGAGGTTCTTTTTCACTATCTTGCTCATTATCTTCCTTTTCTCTTTTTTCTTCTGTAATTCCAAGTAATCTTCCTTTTTCTTTGTCATTTTTTGCAAGAATTGAATCCATATTTAATGTTGAATTTTCAAAGTATTCTCTTAAAGCTTCTATTGAATAAATCTTGCCTTCTTTGTCTGCCATCATTTTTTCTTCAATAGTCATTTCTCCTTGTTCATTTTCCTTTGCCCATCTAAAATGGTATTCCATATCTCCTTCTTTATTTCTTTCTATAGTAATAAATACATCATTAAGAACTAATGGTCCTCTATTGGTATTTAATACAAATTCTTTATAATATCTAGTTTCAATTAATTGACCATCTTTTTCTTGAACATTTTGTTTAACACTTTCTGATACATCATTTAATTTTTTTTCAAAATTTAAATCTATTTCGTCTTTTTCCATATAATTCACTCCTACATTTCATTAATTTGCAATTTTTCCAATCAAATCATATTCTTTTACTTTTGTTATTTTTACATTTACAAAAGTATTTACTTTATTTTCAAAATTATTGTTTTCAATATATATAATTCCATCTTCTTCTGGAACATCTTGTGATGTTCTTCCGATTAAAAATTTTCCATCAAATGAAATATCTTCTACTAGTACTTCAACTTCTTGTCCTATTTTATTTTTCAAATTTTCATTTGATACTTTTTGTTGTATTGCCATAATTTTGTTATATCTTGATTTTTTAGTATTTCCATGTATTTGTTCAGGAAGTTTGGATGCAGGTGTTCCTTCTTCTTTTGAATACATAAAAGTTCCTAATTTATCAAATTTTGTTCTTTCTACAAATTTTTCTAATTCTTCAAAATCCTCTTCTTTTTCACCGGGGAATCCTACTATTAAACTTGTCCTTAATACAACATTTGGTATTTCTTTTCTTATTTTATTAATTAGATTTTCTATTTGTTCTTTGTTAGTTTTTCTGTTCATTTTTTTTAGTACTGTATTTGAAATATGTTGTATTGGGATATCAAAATATTTACATATTTTATCATTATTTTTTACTACTTCTATAAGTTCATCTGTTATTCCTTCAGGATATGAATATAAAAATCTAATCCATTTTATTCCATCAATTTTTGATAACTTTTGTAAAAGTTCTGCAATTTTTGGAGTTCCATATATATCTACACCATATTTTGTTGTGTCTTGTGCTATAACAATTATTTCTTTTATTCCTTTAGATGCTAACATTTTGGCTTCTTCTAATATTTCTTCTATTTTTCTACTTATAAATTTTCCTCTAATATATGGAATAGCACAATATGTACACATATTACTACAACCTTCTCCAATTTTTAAATATGCATAATTCTTTCCAGTTGTTATAACTCTATCATAAAATTCATCAAATTTAGGCATTGGTAATTGTTTAATTTCAGATACTTTTGTTATTGATTTTGTTGCACTCTTTTCTACTTTATTATTTTCAACTAAATCTTGGATTTTCTGCCACATTTCATTATACTCATCTATTTTTATAAATAAATCTACTTCTGGTAATGATTTTACTAAATCCTCATAATATCTTTGTACTAAACATCCCATTACAATTAAATATTTACATTTTTTCTTTTTATATTCTGCCATTTCTAAAATAGTATTTATCGCTTCTTCTTTTGCAGATGATATAAATCCACAGGTATTTATAACTATTATATCTGCTTTGTTTGGATCATTTTCTATTTCATAATTATTTTCTTTAAAATGTCCTATTGCTATTTCAGTATCTATTAAATTTTTGCTACATCCAAGTGATATAAATCCTACTTTCACTTTTTACATCCTTCCTATTTTATATTTATGATTATTATATAATTTTTTAACTATTATGTGCACAAATATGTTTTCTTGTTAATTCCATTAGATTTAATTTTGTGAATCCTTCTACTTGTGTTTTTGCTCTATCTTGTTTTAATGTTTCTTTTAATAATTTTTCTATTTTTTCTTTATTTTCAGCATCTTTCATATCTATATAATCTATTATTATTATTCCACCAATATCTCTTAATCTTAATTGTTTCGCTATTTCTATTGTTGCTTCATAATTTACTCTATAAACAGTCTCTTCTAATGATGTTTTTCCTGTATATTTTCCTGAATTTACATCTATTGCGACTAATGCTTCTGTTGGATCTATTGTTATAAATCCTCCACAATTTAACCATATTTTGCGTTGTTTTGCTTTTTCAATCTGACTTTTTAATTCATATTTTTCTAACAAATTAGTATTTTCTTCTACTTTTAATTTTATTTTTGAATCTGTTATAAGTTTTATTTTATCTATAGTTTTTTTATCATTTGATATTATTGAATCTATTTTTTCATCTGGTAAATCTAATATAATTTTTTCTACTATATTGGGACTTCTAAATAATAATTGTGGTTCATCTTTACATTGTTGAAATTTTTCATATATTTCATTCCATTTTTCATTTAATTGTTTTATATCATTTTTAATGATTTTTTCATCTTTTTTCTCAGCACTAGTTCTTACTATTGCTCCCATACCATTGGGAAGATTACTTTTTACAAGTCTTATTAATCTTTCTTTTTCAATTTCATCAGTTATTTTTTGTGATATTGTTACAATTGATGTTTGTGGTAATAATATTATATATCTGCCAGTAAGTTTTATATGTGTTGACGTTCTTGCACCTTTTTTGTCATTACTATCTTTTTGAACTTGTACAAGTAATTTTTGCTTTGATTTTACAATTTCTTTTATTTTTGGTTCAGCTTTTTTCTCGATTTTTTCATCAACTTTTGGCATTATATCTCTAACGTGTATAAAACTGTTTTTTTCAGTTCCTATATCTATAAATGCTGCTTGCATTCCTGGAATTATATCTTTTATTATACCAACATATATATTTCCTTCATTTCTTTCATGTTTATTTTCTTTATTTTCTTCATATATTTCTATCAATTTTCCATTTTCTACAACAGCTATTGTTTTTATATCTTCTTTTTTGTCAATAATTATTTCTATCATTTTGTTTTTCTCCTCGTCATTCCTGTAATTAATTGTATTTGTTCATTGCAGAGTCAACACCATTTTTTAATATTTCATCTACTGCTTTTTGAGCTTTTTCTGTTCCCTCTTCTAATTTTTTTAATTCTACTTCTGGTATTGCTCCTATTACATAGTTTATTTCATCACCTTTATGCATTGGTCTTCCAATTCCAACTCTTATTCTTGTAAAATCTTCTGTTCCAATCATTTGAATAATGCTTTTTATTCCATTATGACCACCAGAACTTCCTTTTTTTCTTATTTTTATTTTTCCTGGATCTATATCCATATCATCATATATTACTAATATTTTTTCTTTTTCTATTTTATAAAAATCTACTACTTCTTTAACACTATTTCCACTTAAATTCATATATGTTTGTGGTTTTAATAATATTACCTTTTCTTTTTCTATTATTCCGCTTCCATACAATGCTTGAAATTTTTTTTGTTTTACATCAATATTGTATTGTTGTGAAAGTTTATTTATTGTGTTAAATCCCATATTATGTCTTGTTTTACTATATTCTTCTTCTGGATTTCCTAATCCTACAATTAAATACATATTTTCCTCTTTTCCTTACGTAGTCTATTTTACTATTTTTTTGCATTTTTTTCAAGTATTTCTGAAGAACAAATAGAAAAAAAGGGGACATCTGCCACCTTTTTCTTATTTGCAATCATACCAATTCGTAGCTTCTGAAACTTCTGCTATAAGTGGTACTCTTAATTTTATTGCATTTTCCATTTTTTCCTTTAAAATGTCTTTTACTTCATCAACTTCTCCTAATGCTGTTTCTATCATCATTTCATCATGTACTTGTAATACTATTTTAGATTTCATATTTCTTGATTTTAATTCTTTCATAACATTAATCATTGCTATTTTCATTATATCTGCTGCTGTTCCTTGAATTGGAGTATTCATTGCTACTCTTTGTCCAAATTGTCTTACCATATAATTATTTGATTTCAATTCTGGTATATATCTTCTTCTTTTAAATTCTGTTTCAACATATCCTTTTTCCTTTGCACTTTCCACAATATCTTCCATAAATTTCTTTATTCCAGAATACATTTCTAAATATTGATCTATATATTGTTTTGCTTTTTTTCTTGATATATGTAATTGTTCTCCTAATCCAAAATCACTTATTCCATAGACAATTCCAAAGTTTACAGCCTTTGCATTACTTCTTTGTTCTTTTGTTACTTCATCTATTGGCGTATTAAATACCTTTGAGGCTGCTTGTCTATGTATGTCTTCTCCATTTATGAATGCTTGTACCATATGTTCATCATTTGAAATATGTGCTAATACTCTTAATTCAATTTGTGAATAATCTGCATCTATATAAATATAATTTTCTGCTGGTTTGAATACTTTTCTTAATTGTTTTCCTAATTCAAATCTTGTTGGAATATTTTGAAGATTTGGTTCTGTTGAACTTATTCTTCCTGTTGCTGTTATTGTTTGATGGAAAAATGAATGTATTCTTTTTGTTTTGGGGTTTATATATGGTTTCATTCCTTCTACATATGTTGAGTTTAATTTCATTAATTGTCTATATTCTAATATTTTTTCTATTACCGGATGTTCTTCTACTAATTTTTCTAATACATCTACATCTGTTGAATATCCACTCTTAGTCTTTTTTACTACTGGTAATTTTAATTTTTCAAATAACATTTCTCCAAGCTGTTTTGTTGAATTTATATTAAACTCTTCACCACATAATTCATATATTTCTTTTGTTAATATTTCTAATCTTTCTTTCAATTGATCACCATACTTATTTAATTCATCAATATCTAAATACATACCATTCCATTGCATTTCAGCTAATACTTCTACTGTTGGCATATCTATATTTTTAAATAGTTCTAAGCAATCTGTTTCTTTTAGCTTATTTATTGTAACTTCTGATAATTCAAATATTTCTTTTGCATATATTCCTGCTTTTATTTTTGAAGTATTATCTGTGTTTTCATCACTTATATTTTCAAATAATGATGTTTGTTTATTGTTTTCTTGTATTCCTTGTGCTTCTAGTAATTCATCATTATTTATTTCTAAATAATCTCTAACAATTATATCTATTTCATATTTGCTTGTTGGTTCTAATATATATGCTGCAATTTTTGCATCATATACTATGTTTTTCATTGTTATTCCAATTTGTTTTAATAAAATATAGTCTTGAGCTAAATTATATCCATATTTTTCTATTTTTTCATCTTCAAAAACTTTTTTTAATTTTTCTTCAAAGTCTTGTGTTCTTTGCATATAATATATATTTTTTTCATTATATATTGCAATTCCTATTATATCTTTTTTTATAATATTTTCTTCATTTGAATTGTCTTGCAAATCCAAATAATAATATAATCTTCCATCTAAATTTGGTATTTCTGTTATATCTTTAACTTCTATTTTTATATTTTCTTTTTCTGGTTGTTCAACTATTCCAGCAGTTCTTAGTCCAAATCTATCAATATATCTTTGAAAACGTAGTTCTTCAAAAATTTCTAATACTTTTGCTTTATCCCATTCTTCTACTTTTAAATTTTCTAATGTATCTTCTAATGGTACATTTGTATCTATTTCTCCAAGTATTCTTGAAAGTTCTGCCATATCTTTATTTGCAACAATATTTTCTTTTTGTTTTCCTTTTAAATCATCTTCACCTTTTTCTATTTTTTCATATAATTCTTTTACAGAATGATATTTTTGAATTAATGATATTGCTGTTTTTGGTCCTATTCCTGGAACGCCTGGAATATTGTCAGATGTATCTCCTTGCAATGCTTTTACTTCTATTAATTGTACAGGTTCTAGTCCATATTCTTCAAGAACTTTTTTTCTATTATAATTTTCTGTTTCTGTTTTTCCTGCTTTTGTTCTTGGAATTCTTATTGTTATATTATCACTTGCTAATTGAAATGTATCTCTATCTCCTGAAAGTATTGTAACTTCTAGTCCTTGCTTTTCTCCATATTTTGCAAGTGTACCTAAAATATCATCACCTTCATATCCTTCTTTTTCAATAATATCTATATTCATTGCTCTTAAAACATCTTTTATTACTGGCATTTGTTCTGCTAGTTCATCTGGCATTCCATGTCTATTTGCTTTATATCCTTCAAATAGTTCTTTTCTTTTTAATTTTCCTTTTAAGTCAAATGCAACAGCTATATATTCTGGTTTTATATCATCTATTATATTAAACAATATTGCTAAAAATCCATATACTGCATTTGTGTATTTCCCATCTTTTGTTGTTAACATTTTGCTTCCCATTATTCCATAAAATGCTCTATTCATTATGCTATTTCCGTCTATTAATACTAATTTCTCCATTGACATTTCCTCTATTCTGTTTGATGTTTTTCTTGAACAACTATATCATATTAAATATTATTTATCAATAAAAAAGAAACATGAAATTTAATTTTCATGCTTCTTTATGTAAAAATTATTCATTTACTGTTGTTTCTTCAACAGGGTAAACACTAACTTGTTTTTTGTCTTTACCTTTTCTTTCAAATTTTACTGTTCCATCAACTAATGCAAATAGTGTATCATCACTACCTTTTCCAACATTAACTCCTGGATGTACTTTTGTTCCTCTTTGTCTTATTAGGATATTTCCTGCTAAAACAAATTGACCATCAGCTCTCTTGACACCAAGTCTCTTAGATTCACTATCTCTACCGTTCTTGATACTACCTTGACCTTTTTTATGTGCCATGATTTTCACTCCTTTCAGCTTTTAATCTAATCTGATTTCTCTTCCAGATTGCCTTATATGAATTTCTTCATTATATTACTATTATTAAAATCACTATTTATAACTAAGCTTCAACTTTTTCTGTTTTTTCAGCTTTTGCTGCTGTTTTCTTTGCAGCTGTTTTTATTCCTGTAATTTCAACTTTAGTGTATGGTTGTCTATGTCCTTGTTTTGTTCTTTCATTTTTCTTAGCTTTCATTTTGAAAACTATGATTTTTTTAGCTTTTCCGTGTGCTACAACTTTTCCTTCAACCTTTACACCTTTAACATAAGGATTTCCAACTTGTACTTTTCCATCATCAGATACTAATATTACTTTATCAAAAGTAACTTTTTTTCCTTCTGCTGTATCTAATTTTTCGAAGAATACTACATCTCCTTCTGCTACTTTGTATTGTTTTCCACAACTTTCAATTACTGCGTACATTTAAAATGCACCTCCCTTATTTGTATACTCGCTAATCCTTAAAAAAGGTAGTTATTTATTTCATAACATTTGCTTACCTTGACTAAGCGGATTACAGTTAAATATTTTAACATATACATCCAGTTTTGTCAATTGTTTTCAACATTTTTTTATTTTTCTTCTTGATTTTCTATTTTCTCACTATTCATATGACTAATTATTGTAATAATTCCACTTACTAATACAAGTAAATAGAAGTTAATCCCTCTATTTAATAATACTGCACTACTCATTATATTTTCTGGATAAATATTTCTAAATATTTCTGTAAATGCTCCTTCTGTTACTCCAACTGCCCCAGGTGATGGTATACCAGATACTGTTGCATATAATACTGCTTGTAATGATGTTAATCTTAAAATATTATATTGTGAAAATCCTAGTGCTCTGTATGTCCAATATGTTACACTATAATATGTTAAAAATTGTATTAATGTTGTTCCTAAAATTTTTAACATTAATAATCTATTATGTTTTACATATTTGGCCCCTTCTTGATATTTAGTAAGTTCCACTTCAAATTTTTCTTTTTTACTTTCTATATTTTTTACTCTAAATAATTTTAAAACTTTTATAGCAAAATCAATTAACCATTTTGATAATCTTTTTGAAAACACTCCTATTAATAATAAAATTAATGCACTTGAATTTAATGCAATTCCAACTATAAAAAATATTATTAATAATTTATTCATATATTGATGATTAAAAATTAAACTTACTAGTGCAATGCCTATAGTACAAATCTGCATACTAGTTAAATTTAATAATAATGCAAGTGTTGAATTTGACACTGCTATTCCATCTTTATACATATAATATATTTGCATTGGTTGTCCACCACTTGCTGCTGGTGTTACAGCACTAAAGAAAAATCCTATTAAAGCATATTTTATATCATGCAAAAATGTTGTTTTTTCATTTAAGTTTTTTAATGTTCTTCTTATATTAACAGCTTCTAATATAATATAAATAACCATACATAATATACCTATAAGAACAAATTCAATTTTTGCTGAAGATATTATTTTCAATATTTCCATTGGATTCTGATCCTTTAATAATATATAAAATGTTAAAGCTATTAAAACTATAAATATTAATGCATTTCTAACTACTTTACCGTTCTTTTTCATCTTTAATTTCTTCTTTCTTAATTTTCTTTATAGATATTATCATAAATGAATTTTTTAATCAATATTTATGTATTTTTTTAATAAAATGTTAATTTCTTATATTTTTTCCAAGTATTTTTCTTTCATTTTTCTTGATGAATGTACATATCTATTTAATGTTATATCAACTGTTGCATGTCCTAATATTTCACTCAATGATTTTATATCCATTCCAACCTCTATACAATTGGTTGCAAAAGTGTGTCTTAAAACATGAAAATTATATTCTTTTACTTTACTGCTTTTTAACATGTTTTTATAATAATTTTGATAAACTCTTGGCTCTATATAAATTCCATCTGCTCCTGTCAAAAAAAAGTCTTTTTCTGAAAAGCCTTTTTTTATTTTATTTAATTCTTCATAAATCTTAGAATTTAATGGTATACATCTTATAGAATTTTCTGTTTTAGGCTTATCTATAATTATTTTAGTTTTCTTATTTTCAGTATCATATACTCTTTGTAATGTTTTCTTTACATATATATTTTTTTCTTTTAAGTCAATATTTTCCCATTTTAAAGCACAAATTTCTCCTATTCTTAAACCTGTATTTAAGCTTAATAAGATTCCAAGTGATTTCAAAGTATTTTCTTTTAAACAATACTTTTCTAATCTGATTCTTTCTTTTGAGGATAATATTTTTATTTCTTTCTTTTCTAATTTGGGGATATTCATTCTTTTATATTTTAATTTATAATCATTTTCTTCTTCATAATATTTTAAAATTGCTTTTAATACACAAATTATGTCTCTTATTGTTTTTGATGCTAACTTTTTTGTTAATTCTTGTATATACTGATTATAATCTTTTATTTTTTCTATATTTTGTTCTCCAAATTCTTTATTTAGATATTTTTCTATTATAAATTTATAATTGTAATATGTTGAGTTTTTGATTGAATTTTTTTTATATTCTAGCCATTCTTTTGTTACATTTCTAAATTTATTTTTTCCTTCTATACTTCTTTTGATTCTTCTTATTATTTGCATTTCTTTTGTTTCTCCTTTTTATTTATATTATAATATTAAAGGAGTTTATAGAAAGCTATTTGAGTATATTTTATTTTATCTTCTAGATTTTTATATACTAGGGAAGTATAACTTTCCTAGTATATAAAAAAACTGACAAGTTTTTCACCTGTCAATTTTCTTTATTTGATTATTTCAAAATCACTTCCAACTGGGTTTAGTTTTACTTCATTTTTTAAACATACTATAGGTCGAAAACCAAATCCATCTTTTTTATAATTAGAATTACATATTACTCCATTTTGATACATTGTTAAAAGATCCATAGAAAGACCTCCTGCTGGTGCCGTAAACCACATTCCACTAAGATTATTATTACTATTTAGAGGTTTTACATAAATATCATTAAATTCATTTATAGAAAATCCACCCAAATAAGTAGTGAATTGTCCTTTATTTTTCCATTTTACTTTATACCCACATCCACCTGAATTTTCCAAAACATCACATTCTAACTCTGTTTCATGTGTATCTTCCCATGAATTCTTGAACATTTCTAATGTTGGACTTCCTATTACATACTTAGCTTTTTCGCCTTTATATAAATTATTCCAAATTTCAGTATCTAACATATATGCCGTTGCCTTAGCACCTATATGATACAAATCCAAAAAATTAGCAACTTTATATCTATTCATCCATTTATCGATTATTGAACTATTTAGACTAGAATTTACATTATTATTTATTAAACTTGCATTAATTGAAGTATATTGATCTATTATTTCTGAATTGAAATTTAATTGTTTTGGATAAACATTTCCATTCTCATCAACACTTGGATTTAATGCTTTTCCATTTTTTGTTGGTACATTTTCTATAGTTACATAATCATCTGCTATTAAATAAATGTTATCATTATCTGAATAAAATATTCTCCATGTTTCCACTCCAGATGTGTTTGGACATGTATAGCCTGTTACTTTTTTTCCATAAAAGTCCTTTTTATTGTTGCTTTGTGCTATATCACTTGCTTTTATTCCAACAGAATCTTCTAGATTATTTATACCATCTTTTGCTATACTTAACTGTTCTGAATCTAACTTTACTTCATAATATTTTTCATTAGTATTTATATAATATTTGTTATCATTTTCAACTATTGAATATCCCTTTTCTCTCAATTTTTCCACTAATTCATCTAATTTTGTTTCCTCTAATTTTCCTTCTAGCTGTTTTTTTAATATCAAATTTGAATATTCTAATTTTATATCTTCTTCAATTTTTGCCAAATTATTTTTTTCTTTTGCACTTGTTGCCTGATTTACTATTCCATTTTCACTTGTTAATGTAGCAATTGTTACTCCTGCTAATATTAACATTACTATTATTGTTACTGCTAATGCTATTAATGTTATTCCCTTTTCATTCTCTTTAAATTTCATTTTACTTTCTCCTTTACTTTTGTATAATAAAACCTATTTAATTAATATTTTCAAAATAATTTTAACATTTATGCTAATAAAGTCATAAATTACAGTAAACAATTTATGGCTTTATTTTTATTATTCTTCATTTAATACGTCTATAAATTTATAATTTCTTTTTGGTAATACTTTTGTTTTTCTATTTTCTCTTAAAGCTTCTATTATGTTTTCAACTCTTAAAGGAATACTATCATTTTCGTTTTTTAAAAAACTTAATAAATACTTTCTGTCTTCTTCTGGTGTTATTTCATAAAGGTCTGTTACTTCAGCTAGCATTCTGTACCAATCTGAACATTTTTTTATCGTCGGTTTTGTCATAACACTTCCTTCACGATTTCTATGGTACTTAAATATTGGGAATTCTCCATATGTAGTTAATTTTGATAAAATATTACTTTTGATTGAAAAAAGTTCATCTTCATAATACATTCCTTCTACAAATCTTATCTTATTACATCTTAAAAATTCTACATTCCAAACTTTGCTTGAAACTGAAAAACTTTCATCACAAATTAATCTTGCTTTTCTTGTTGAATTTTCTTTATTTGAAATTCTATAATAATTTTCTGTATGTCCTACATTTTCATATCCTAAATAAATAATGTCATATTTATTTTCCTTTATATGTTCATCTATTTCTTTTAGTGTTTCATTACTATATAATTCATCATCACCATCTAAAAATAACAAATATTCTCCCTGTGCATTTTCTATAGCAATATTTCTTGATGCAGCTGCTGTTCCTGAATTTTTGGCTGTTTGTAATATTTTTGCTTTTTCTCCTATTACTTCTTTAATCACTCTCATTGTTGAATCTGTTGAACAATCATCTATTACTAATAATTCGTAATTTTTGAATGTTTGATTTAACACACTATCTATTGCTCTTTTCACATAGTTTTCTATATTATAAGCACTAATAGCAACTGTAAATCTTACTTTTTCCATTACCTCACATTCCTTTCATAACGTTTATACAACGTCTTTTTAATTATATCATTTTAAATATTTTTTGTCAAACCTTGAAAATCGCTCATTTCTTAATATTTGCTTAATTTTCAAAGCTTTTTTCTATAAAATTTTAACCCCAAAAAAGACACTATATTGTCCCTATTATATTAGACAATTTAAGTGTCCTTTTTGTTTCACTTTTTTAAATTTTTTACATATTTTTTTCAACTAAAGGTAATACTTGTTTCTTTCTTGAAACAACACCTGGCATTTCAGCTAAGTTATCTTTTATTTCATAATTTTTTGAAATTACATCTGTTCTATTTCCTAGCACTATTGCTGTTGAATTACTGTTTACTATGTCTGTAATAACAAATACAAATAAACACAATCCTTTTTCTTCAATCTCTTTATTCATTTCAGCTTCAATTTTTTCTTTTCTTTTTAATACATCTGGAATGCTAACTGTATTTACTTGTGCTATTATGTATTTTATGTCTTCTTTTTCCATAGTTTTTGCATCTAAATTTATTAATTCTTTTTCTGTATATTTATCAAGATTTGTTCCAGCTTTTAACATATCTAAACCATATTTGCTTAAATCTACACCAGCAATATTTACAAGTTCTGCAACAGCTTTTTTGTCTTTATCTGTTGTTGTAGGTGATTTTAATAATAATGTATCAGATATTATTGCACTTAGCATTAATCCAGCAATTTTTGGTTCTATTTTGATATTATTTGAGTTATATAATTCAAATAATACTGTTGCAGTACAACCTACTGGTTGCGCATAATAAAATAATGGTTCTGATGTTTGAAAATTGTTTATTCTATGATGATCTACAACTGCTAGTATTTTTGCTTTTTCTATTCCTTCTACTGATTGTGTAAATTCATTATGATCTACTAATATTATTCTTTGTCCTTCTTCTACTCTTTCTATTAATTTAGGTTCTTCTACTTTAAAATATTTTAATGCATACTTTGTTTCTTCATTTAGTTCTCCTAATCTACAAGAAATTACTTCTTCTCCTCTAATTTTTGTTTGTAAATCTGCCATTACTAAACTTGAACAGATTGAATCTGTATCTGGATTTTTATGTCCTATTACTAATATATTTTCCATTTTTATTCTTCCTTTCTATTTCTGCTTTGAACTCTTTGTAAAACTTCTTCTAGTTCTTCTTCATTAAATTGATATGTTTTATTACAAAATTGACATTTTATTTCAGCTTTTCCATCTTCTTCAATTATTTCTTTTAATTGTTCTTTTCCCAACGTTACTAAACTTCCTGCAAACTTTTCTTTGCTACATCCACAATTATATTTTGGCTCTATAGATGCGTCTATTACTTTTACATCTTTATCACCAGTTATTTTTTGTGCGATTTCTTTTAATGTTAAATTTTGATCTAACATTTTTGACATTGCACCAGCTTCAAAAATTGATTTTTCTATTTTTAAAATTTCTTCATCTGTTGCATCTGGCATTGGTGATATTATATATCCTCCACTTGCTCTAACTCCATTTTTATCAACTAAAACTCCTAATGCAACTGCTGTTTGTTTTTGTTCTGATGTTTCAAAATAGTTTGCAAAATCTTCTGCTATTTCTCCTGATGTAAGTGGACTTATTCCTATATATGGTTCTTTTAATCCAATATCTTTTATTACATTAATAAATCCTTGATTTCCAACAGCTCCCCCCACATCAAGTTTTCCAAATTCATTTAATGGTAAATCTGCATGTGGATTTGTTATACATGCTTTTACATTTGGTGTATTATCAGATACTGCTACAATCTTTCCTATTGGCCCATTTCCTTTTATTTGTATTGTTAATTTATCTGTTTTATTTTTCATTTCTGAACCAATTAATGCTGTTATTGTTAATATTCTTCCCATTACGGCTGTTGATAATGGGCTTAGATCATGTAATTTCCTTGCTTCTTCTACTAGATTTGTTGTTGAACAACAAACCACTGATATTTTTCCATTATACGCTAAAAATTTTATAATTTGGTCTTGCATTTTTATTACGTCCTTCCTTATATTGTTTTAATTAAAATTTATAATTATTTTTCGACACCATTATTTTTCTCTACTTTTCCAACTATTTTAGGCCTAGATTCTTGTTCTTGTATAAAATTTCTATATCCCATAGTCACTGCAGCTATTATTAATAATAAAAAAGATAATGCTTTCCATATTCCACTATCAAATAAAATTATTGCAAACATTCCAAGTGAAGCACTTAAGCCATATAAAATAAGCACTGCTTGCTTTGGTGTAAAACCTTTTTCTACCAGTCTATGGTGTAAATGTCCTTTATCTGGTTTAAATACTGCTTTTATTGATTTTCCTTTTATAATTCTTCTTACTATTGCAAATAATACATCAAATATTGGTAATCCAAGTACAATTACTGGTAATACAATTACTGCTAATGTATATGTTTTGGCTACTCCTAATATTGATACAATTGCTAACATAAAACCAAGAAAATTTGAGCCTGTATCACCTATAAATGTTTTAGCTGGTGAAAAATTATATGGTAAAAATCCTACAAGTGCCCCTGACATTGCCGTTACTATAACTGTTGCTATCATTGGTGAATCATTTAATACAAATATTATTAATAATGATATACATGAAATTAATGATATTCCAGAAGATAATCCATCTAAACCATCTATTAAATTTATTGCATTTGTTACTCCTACTATCCATAAAACTGTTATTATTGTAGAAAACGATTCATTAAATCCTATTTTATATAAAAATGGTATATCTAAATGTTCAATTTTAGTTCCAAATAGAACTACTATTATTGCTGCTATTGTTTGGCCTAATAATTCTTGCCATGGCTTTAATGTTTTTATATCATCTAATGTTCCTGTAATTGCTATTACTATAACTCCTAATAATATTCCAAGTAGTTTTTTTCCATATTCTTGTGTAGAAAATAAATCTAAACTTCCTTCTATTGACATTACTGCGATCAAATATACCATTGATACCAAAACTCCTAAAATTACTGCTGGTCCTCCAAATTTTGGCATTGCTTTTGTATGCATTCGCCTTTGGTCTTTTGGTACATCTACAGCTCCTATTTTATTAGCAATTCTTATAGTATATGGTGTTGCTACAAATGATACTATAAATGCTAATATAAAAGCAATTGCTATATTCCCCCACATTTTTGTGTTCCTCCATTACTTCATATTTTCATTTTCAATTTCATTTATCATTTGTATTCTTTCTTGATGTCTTCCGCCTTCAAATTCTGTTGCTAACCATATTCTTACTATTCTTATTGCTTCATCTGTTTCTATATAATCTGCTCCTAATGCCAATACATTACTATTATTATGCATTTTAGAATATTTTGCTTCTTCTTCATTATCACATTTTGCACATCTTATTTCTTTAAATTTATTTGCAACTATGCTCATTCCTATTCCTGAGCGACATATTAATATTCCTTTATCACATTGTTTGCTTTGAAGCTCCAATGCTACTGTTTTTGCTATTTCAGGATAATCTGCTCTATCTTCTGAAAAAGTTCCACAGTCTTCATATTCTATTTCTTTTTCTTCTAAATATTTTTTTATTTCTTCTTTTAATTTATATCCTCCATGGTCACTACCAATTGCTATCATAAACTCTCACCTTTCTTTATTTATGATTTGATAAATTCCTTACTAATATATCATATTCTTCTATAAAGTGCAACAATTTTCAAAAAAATCCTTTTTTGGTATTGTCAAATTAATTTTTGTATGTTATAATTGTATGCGTTATAGTTATTTTACTAAGAGGAGGTGCATTTTAAATGCCAAATATTAAATCAGCAAAAAAGAGAGTTAAGATTATTGAAAAGAAAACATTAACAAATAATATGATTAAAAGTGCATATAAATCAGCTGTTAAGAAATTTGAGCAAGCAGTTGCTGCTGGAAATAAAGCTGAAGCTACTACTTTAATGTCTGAAGCTACAAAGAAAGTTGATCAAGCTTGTACAAAAGGTGTTATCGTAAAAAATACAGCTGCTAGAAAAAAATCTAGTATGTCAAAAAAATTAAATGCTATGGCATAGTTAAAATATAAGATAAAATGAAAAGATTTTATCTTATATTTTTTTATTATATAGTAGGAAAGTTATACTTTCCTACTATATAAAAAGAGGTTTGTTTTACTCAACAAACCTCTCTTTTTATTTTCTTTCTAAATTATCTAAATTGTCTAATGCTTTTCCTGTTCCCAAAGCTACACATGATACAGCATCATCTGCAATCATTACATTTATTCCTGTTTTTTCTTGTAATAATCTATCCAATCCATCAATTAAACAGCCTCCACCAGTCATATATATTCCTCTATCACTTATATCTGCTGATAATTCTGGTGGTGTTTTTTCTAATACTGAATGCACAGCCTCAACAATTTGCATTGCTGGTTCTATTAGTGCTTCTAGCATTTCACTTGAATGTACAATAATATTTTTAGGCAATCCTGTTGTTAAGTCCCTTCCTCTTATTTCCATTTGTGAATCTTGAATCTTAGGATAAACACAACCAATATTTATTTTTAGATCTTCTGCTGTTCTTTCACCTATCATTATATTATGTTTTTTCTTAATATATTTTACTATTGCTTCATCAAATTTGTCTCCTGCAACTTTTAATGATGTACTTTCAACAGATCCACCAAGAGAAATTACTGCTATATCTGTTGTTCCACCACCAATATCCACAATCATATTTCCACAAGGTTTTGCAATATCTAATCCTGCTCCAATTGCTGCTGCAATTGGTTCTTCAATTAAAAATACTTTTCTTGCTCCTGCTTGCATTGCTGCATCTATAACAGCTTTTTTCTCCACTTCTGTAACTCTTGATGGTATACAAATCATTGTTCTTGGTGCAAATATTGTTTTTCCTTTTACTTTATTAATAAAATATTTTAACATTTTTTCAGTAACTGTATAATCTGATATTACACCTTCTCTTAATGGTCTTGTTGCAACTATATTTCCTGGTGTTCTTCCTAACATTCTTCTTGCTTCTTGTCCAACTGCTAAAACTTCTTTAGTGTTACTATCAACAGCAACTACAGATGGTTCCCTTAAAACAACACCTTTTCCCTTTACATATGCAATTATAGTTGCTGTTCCTAAATCAATTCCTATATCTTGCCCAAATCCCAACATAAATAATCAATTTCCTTCCAATAACTTTCAATTTTCTAACTTTTGTTCTTTACATTTTTTATGTATTCCCTATTATTTTATGTACATTTTTCACAAAACATATTCAAAATTTGTTTTTTTATTTATTTTTTCTATTTTGAATATATTTCCAAGAATCTTTACACATATCTTCCAAATTTTTTGTTGCTTCCCAATTTAATTCTTTTTTTGCTTTAGTTGGATTTGAATAACATGTTGCAATATCTCCAGGTCTTCTTTCTACAATTTTATAATTTACTTTTTTACCTGTTGATTCCTCAAATGCTTTTACCATATCTAAAACACTATATCCTACACCTGTTCCCAAATTGTAAATATATATTCCTGTATCTTCTTTTTCTAATTTTTCTAATGCTTTTATATGTCCTCTTGCTAAATCAACAACATGTATATAATCTCTTACACCTGTTCCATCTGGTGTATTATAATCATTTCCAAATACTGATAATTGTTCTAATTCTCCTGATGCAACTCTTACTATATATGGCATTAAATTATTTGGAATTCCTTGTGGCTCTTCACCTATTAATCCACTTTCATGTGCACCTACTGGGTTAAAATATCTCAATATTGCTATATCCCAACTGTTATCAGATTTATACAAATCTTGTAATATTTGTTCAATAAATAACTTTGTTGTTCCATATGGATTTGTTGTTCCACCTATTTTGCATTCTTCTGTTAGTGGTATTTTTTCAGGTTCTCCATATACTGTTGCAGATGAACTAAATATAAATTTTTTTACATTATATTTTTTCATTGTTTCTAATAATACTATTGCACCTGATATATTATTTTCATAATATTCTAATGGTTTCTTTACTGATTCTCCAACTGCTTTATATCCAGCAAAATTTAATACTGCTTCTATATTGTTTTCTTCAAAAACTTTTTCTAGTTCTTTTCTGTTTAAATAATCTACTTCATAAAACTTAAAGTCTTTTCCTGTTATCTTTTTTATACTCTCTAATACTTCTGGCTTACTATTAGAAAAGTTATCTATTATAACAACTTCTCTTCCTGAATTTAATAATTCAACTACTGTGTGGCTTCCTATATATCCAGCTCCACCTGTTACTAATATTGACATATACATCAAATCCTTTCTTGTTTTCAATTTTATAAAACTTCTTTTATCATTTCCAATGCTGCCTTTATTACTTTATCCATATCATAATATTTATAGTTTCCTAATCTTCCACCAAATATTACGTTTTCCTCTTTATCAGCTAATTCTTTATATTTAGCAAATAAAGTATTATTTTTCTCATCATTTACCGGATAATATGCTTCATCACCTTTTTTCCAATCTTGTGGATATTCTTTTGTTATAACTGTTCCTTTGCATTTATTAAATTCAAAATGTTTATGTTCTATTATTCTTGTATATTTTTGATCATGACTTGTATAATTTACAACTGCATTTCCTTGATAATTATCTTCATTTTTTAATATTTCATTTTCAAATTTTAAAGAACGCCATTCAAGATTTCCTAATTTATAATCATAAAATTCATCAATCATTCCTGTGTATAAAATTTTATCTGCTAATTCATTATATTTTTCTTTATTTTTTAAGTAGTCTACACCTAATTCTATATCAGCATTTTCCAATAATTTTTCAATAATTATATTATATCCTCCCATTGGAATACCTTGATATCTATCATTAAAGTAATTATTATCATATGTGAATCTTACAGGTAATCTTTTTATAATAAATGCTGGTAATTCTTTGCAATCTCTTCCCCATTGTTTTTCTGTATATTCTTTTACTAATTTCAAATAAATATCTTTTCCAACTAGTGATATTGCTTGTTCTTCTAAATTTTGAGGTTCTGTTATATTATATTCTGCTTTTTGTTCTTCTATTTTTTCTTGCGCTTCTTTTGGAGTTGATATTCCCCATAATTTTGAAAATGTATTCATATTAAATGGTAAGTTATATATTTCCCCTTTATAATTTGCTATTGGAGAATTTACGTAATTATTAAATTCTACAAATTGATTTACATAGTTCCATATTTCTTTATCACTTGTATGAAAAATATGTGCACCATATTTATGTACATTTATTCCATTTATATTTTCGCAATAAATATTTCCTCCTATATGTTTTCTTCTATCTATCACTAAACATTTTTTTCCTCTCTTATTTGCTTCATATGCAAATACAGCTCCATATAAGCCTGCCCCTACTATTAAATAATCATACTTTTTCATAACATTCCTCCTATTTTACTTTAAACATTTCTCTATGTGAATTATAGTATTCTTTCATAACTGGTGTTTGCTTTCCAAATGAGAAATGACCTACAATTGTATTTTCTGCAACAATTATCGCCCTACTATCTGATAATAAATAATTACACAATTGAATTTCATCTCTTCCCATATTATTTCCTATTCCTACTTCAAATCTTCCCATATCTTCCCATAATTGTCTAGAAAATAATATTGCTCCTATACTAAATCTTATTGCACATATTGAATAGCAAAATTCTTGATTAGAAAATTCTTCATCTAATTTATCTATATCTCTTAATTTTTCTTCTGTTTCTCCCCATAAAAATTTAGCAATTTCTGGATTTACAACTACCTTTCCTGTTGTATCCCAATTATGTTGAGCTCGTCCAAATTTTTCTTCATATTTTTCTAGTAAACCTGTTTTCTGTAATACTCTAACATGTGCATATCCGTTTATTGGCATCAATGGTGCTACAAATCCAACTCTATATGTTGACTTTTCTTCTGCATTTTTATAAGTTATCATTAACTGATTAAAGAAATTTTTTGTTACAAATATATCCTCATCTAGTTTATAAATCATTTTTGCATTTTCAAATAAATTTATAGCAATATTTTGAACTAATGATACTTTGTTTTGCTTTACACTTAAATATGACCAACTATTTTTTTCTGCTATTTGAGCTAATTCATCACTATATAATCCTGATGAAACTATACATATATCCATATCTTTTGGAGCATATTTTCCAATTCTTCCAAATACATCTTCCCATAAAAATTGTTTGTAACCTGCTAATATAATGCATAATTTATCATTATTTTTTTTTCGATCAATAAAAGTATATTTTCCTTTTACTCTTTTCTTTTTATTTGTTTCTTTTCTTTTTGCTCTTACTGCTCTTACCATATTTACACATGTTTGATTTTTGGCTATTTTGTCATATAAGCTCATCTAGTACCTCCTAAATTTTTATTATTTCTACATTCATATTTAGATTTTTTAGTTTTGAATATATTTTTTCAACATCTTCATCTTTTATTTCTGAAAATTTTCTCATTTCTTTTCCTATTGATTTATACTTGCTTTCTGCTAAATTATGTATTTTAAATATTTCTACTTTTTTGTGTCTATATTTTTGAAGTAATTTTAATATTTTTTCTATATTCTGTTCCTCCAAAGTATATTCATTTACTAATGGTATTCTAAATATATTTATTTTATCTTTTTGTGCTAACATTTCTAGATTATCATAATATAATTCTATATTACCATTTAATATTTCTTTACATTTAATTGGATCTAATATTTTTATATCTATTATAAATTCATCTATATATTTTTGAGCAATCTCTACTAGTTCTTTTGGAACTTGTAGTGCAGTCTCTATACACATATTTATATTCTCTTCTTTTAATTTTTGTAATAATGTTTCTAATTGTCTCATTTGTAACATTGGTTCTCCCCCTGAAAATGTTACTCCACCATTATTTAGTTTATAAAATTCTTTATCTTTTATTATTTCTTCATATAATTCCAATGCTTCAACTTCATATCCAAAAATTCCTTCTTCTTTTGTATTATTATTTATATATGGTGTTGGCATAAAATCAATGTTTTCTGGGTTTGCACACCAAGGACATTTCAAATTACATCCTTTAAAAAATATTGTTGTTCTTATTCCAGGTCCATCATGTAAACTAAATCTTTGAATATTAGATACTCTTACCTTCATTTTTTAGTGCCCTTTCTATTAGTAAATCTTTATAATTTTCTGGTAAATCATTAAAATATGCACTAAATCCCCATACTCTTACTATTAAATTTTCATATTCCTTAGGATTTGCTTTAGCTTTTATTAATATTTCGCTACTCGTAACATTCATTTGCATTTGGAAAAATCCTAATTTAATACTTAACATTAAAAAATCTACCATTTTACTAAAATTGTCTTCTATAAATGATGGTGTAATCATAAAGTCTACTACATTTCCATTAAATCTATGGTTATCATAATCAAGTTTTGATGCAAATTGTATTAGTTCTGTGTATGCTACTGATGGTTTATCTGATGATATATGAACTCCAAATGGTTCTCCATTTTTTCTTCCATCAAGTGATGCTGGAGCAGTTTGTGCTTTTATTATATATGTTGGAGCACTAAATCCGAATTTTATTTTTCCTCCAAGTCTATTTTTTTGACTATCTAATGCTTTATCCACACATCCTGTTATTTCATTTGTTAATTCTACTATCTCTTCATTATCTGTTCCATATCTATTAGGCTGTTGTTTTAATTTTTTTAATAATTCTTCATTTCCTTCATAATTAGCTTTTCTGATATCATTTATATCTTTTAAAGTATATTTTTTATCTTCATATACAAATTTTTTTATATTATATATGCTATTTACTACTGTTCCTAATGATACTGAGGTTACTCCATAATTATTGTATTTTGCTCCTGCAAACGCTACATCTTGCATTTTTTCATTACAATTATCAGTCAATAATGATAATAATGGCGCTTCTTCCCACTTTATTTCATTAATTTCATTTACAAAATCTATTATATATTGTTTTAAGTATTTTTTATACATTTCTAAAAACTGCTCATAATTTTTTATCTCTACTAAGTTTTCATTTTCTAGCATTTTTGTTAGTGGTGTTAAATATACAATAGAATCTATATTATTTTGTTCTACAGCTTTTCCAACTACTAATGGTTCCCAGCAAGCAGCTGTTACATAATTATATGCATCTTTTTCTTCATAACCAAATTGAATTAATTTTGGAATTATTACATCATCATTTGAAAATAATGGACAACCTATTCCTGTTTTTATACATCTTAATGATAATTCCATTAAATCTCTTGGTACATTTTCTGTTATTCTTAAAAATACTTTAGGGTCTGGTAATTGTATTTCTTCCATTATTTCTATAAACATATATGTTAATCTATTACAAAAATAAGTTCCATCAGGCTCTTTTCCACCTAAAATTATTATTTGACCTGTATCACCCATTAATACATTGCTTTTATACCAGAATTTTTGATGTAATATTCTAGCAAATTCTTTTAACATTTCTTTTGCATCTTTTTCAGTTATTTTATTTTCTTTTATATCTTTTTCATATAAATCTCCTAATATTTTATCTAATCTTCCAAGACCACTTAATCCATGCCCAACTTGCCATAACATTTGGTTATAAAATAATATTCTTTGTAATGCTTCTTCAAAACTTTCTGCTTTATCTGTTTTTATATTTTTTAAATATTTTATTATTTTTTCTTTATCATTTCTATTTGATTTTTCTAAAGCTTTACATTCTCTATCAATGTATTCTTCTATTCCCATTAATACTTCTGCTTGACTACTTTTATAATCGCAATCTGGCATTTTTTCATTGTTTTCTTTCATATTTTCTAAAGATGTATTCAGAATTTTTGAATAATCTATTGTTATATTATCTAATATTCTTCCATCCCTGTGAGTTGTTTTAAATATATCTATATTATAAATAAATCTATCATTTTCACTGATTTGTATTTCTACTTTATTAAATATTTTTCTTATTTGTTTTCCTTTAGACATTTTTTTATTTGGTGCATAAAACTTAAATGCAGCTTTTATTGCAAATATACCTGTTTTAAATATATTTTTATATTTTCTTTTATATCTATATACTAATATCATATATGCTAAAAATGTTTTACTAACATGACTTACTATAAAATCTTTCATTTTGTTTGTTCCTTTCTTACACCTTTAGATTTTATTCCACCAATTACTTGATTTATTAAATCTTTAAAAAATGTATATTTCATAATTAATAACATAACTATATAAACGATTGCTCCAATGATAATCTCTATTATTGTATTTAATATACTTATTGGTAATACTTTAACTATTATTGTTACAACTCCAAACATTATTAGTCCGCTTATAAATGTTTTTACTCCAAGTTTTAATATTTCAAATAATTTAAATTGATCTTTAAAATACATTAATTGTATTCCAAATATTATTGTTTCTGCAATAACTGATGCAAATGCTGCTCCTGCTGCTTTGAAAAAGTGTATAAGTATAATATTTAATATAACATTTGAAATTGCTCCAATAGCTACTGATATTGTAAAAATCTTTTGTTTTCCTATTTGTACTAAATATTGTACTCCTGTAATTCCATTAAGTCCTGTTACTATCAATATTGGTGCTGTTGCTATTAATATTTGCACTACTCCATCAAACCCTTCTCCATAATACCATGGCACAAATTTTGGAGCAACTGCAATTAATCCAAACATCATTGGTATTGCTAAAAAACACACAAAATTAAATGATTTTTCTAAGCATGATTTTATTTCTTTATCATCTTTATTTTGATATGCATTTGCTATTCTAGAATTCATTACTATTTGTAAAGCACTTATGACAGTTAATGATGCTTTGACAATTTTCTGTGCTTGTTCATAATATCCTACTTCTACCATGTCATTTGTTAATTTTCCTATCATTGTTTTATCTAATACGGTATATATTTGAATTGCTATTTGTGGTACAAATAATGCTATTGTTGGTTTTATATGTTTTTTCAATTCAAGTGTTTTTATATTTATTTTTTCTAAATATTTTGGTAAATATAACCATAGTGTTACATTTCCTATTAATTCAGCAGATACAAATATAACAAAATATTTCCATAAATCATTTGGTGTTTTTATTAATACAAATATTAATACTAAACTTAATAATTTTACAATCAAATTTCTTATTACAGTTTTATCAAATTCTTCAATTCCTTGAAATAACCAACTTATATCAAACAAGTTTGCAAATAATTGTATTACTAATATCCTATAATATATGGCATATTCTCCTGTTCTTCCATATATTAGATAAAAAAGTATAATTGAAATACTTAAACTTATTGTTCTTATTATAATTATTTCCCAAAATGTTTTACTTCTTAATTTTTTATCTTCTGCTTTATATGCAATTTCTCTTTGCCCATACATTGAAACACCTAAAGTTCCAAATAATATAAAATATGTAACTATTGAAAGAGTATATCCATATATTCCTATGGCTTCAGCCCCTAAAACTCTTGATAGATATGGAGTTGTTATAAGTGGTAACAATATTGTCAACATTTGATATATTAAATTATATATATAATTTTTTGCTATACTTTTTTTCATATCTTATCTCCAATACTTATTTATTTTTGAGGTTTCCAACCTGGTTTATATATTTCATGTAATCCTGTTTTTCCCGCTTTAGCATCTTTTACTGCTTCATTTATCATTTTATATCCATATTTTTTATCTTTTCCAAATAAAAATACTGCTACTTTAAATTTAAATGGAACTTCAAAACATTGTTCTTTAAAATTTTTTTCATTAAAATTATTTCTTATAAAGTCTAATGTATTTCTTACTAAATAATACAATTTCCATTTTACAATTTCACTCATTTCTGTATGTGGTGCATCATGTACTACTTGCATTTTTGGTATTACTATTATCTTTCCTAATTTTGACAATCTATAACTATGTTCTGTATCATCATAATATATAAAATAATCTTTTTTGGTTAATTCTGTTTGTTTTAATTTACTTTTATTTATCATTGTCCCCACATAAGAAAATCCATTTATTTCAAATTCATCTTTTTTATAATCTGATTTTCTTGAATATGGTTGGGCAATTCTATTAAATAATGTAGCATATATTTTTCTTCTATGTGAATAGTCGATTGATTTTCCATCACTTTTTAATACTGTACCAGAAATTGCTGATATTTTTTCTTGACTCTCTGGATATTTATTTATATATTCTTTTGCTAGCTCAAAAGCATTTTCTTTTGGATATGCATCATCATCTGCAACCCATACCCAATCTGCATCTAATTCTAAACTAGCTTTTAATCCTTCATAAAAACCACCACTTCCACCTGTGTTTTTATCAAGATTTAATATTATTTTTTCAATTTTATTATTTTTAGATTTCCATTCTTTTAAGTACTCTAAAGTTCCATCTGTACTGTTATTATTTACAACTAATATATATTGAGGTTTAAATGATTGTTTTTCATATGACTTTAATGCTATTTTTAATTTTTCTAATCTATTATATGTTACTATTACAACTCCTATTTTCATCTACATTTCCTTCCTACATTTTAAAATTTTATATCTATTTTAAGTTTATCTACCAAAAATCTATATGTTTTTATATATATCATAGGTAATCCTAATTTGTAAAATATTGATACTCCCCATAATGCTAAATGTTTAAATCCTTTTTTTAAGGAATACTTAAATGTCAAAAATGGTGATTTTCTCCAATTTTTAAAATTATCATCTAAATATTTAATTGTCTCTTTTAACATCTCTTTCATATCAACTGTTTGGTCATAAGATACTCTGTACATTACAGATGTTCCTAAATGTAAAAATGCAAAAGTGTCTAATATATATTTCATCTCTTCATATTTATTACTATCTATATATAGTTTTTTTACTTCTAATAAATATTTTTTTAAATTATCTACATCTTTTTTATTAACTGTATGTATTTGTGAATCATATCTTAAATAATAATGATATAATACTTCTGGTTCAAATGCAATTTTCTTCATTTTTGTATAAGAACTTGCTAAAAACATAGCATCATTAAATCCTCTAAATGGCAAAAATCTTAAATTCTTAACTTTTTCTCTTTTATAAATTTTATTCCATGGTGCTGGATTTATAAATAACACAAAATCATCTTTTCCACTTATTATCTTATTTCCTCTTGTAAAATTAGTCATATTTTGTGAAACAACTTTATTCGTATTTAAATCTATTCTTTCAAATCCACATACTGCCATGTCAGCATCATTTTCTTTTGCTATATTATATAATTTTTCAGCCCATGTTTTTTCAACATAATCATCTGTATCCACAAATGTTACATATTCCCCAGTGGCTTTTTCTAGTCCATAATTTCTTGTTGTAAATTCTCCTCCATTTGATTTATGAAATACTTTTACTTTATTTGGATATTTGTGTGCATATTCATCTACTATTTGTGGTGCAGAATCTGTTGAACCATCGTCTACACATATTATTTCAATTTCTTGTAATGTTTGTTTTACAAGTGCATCTAAACATCTTGGCAAATATTTTTCTAAATTATATACTGCTACTATAATTGACAATTTATAATTGCCCATTTTTATTTTCTCCTTTATCAGTTCTTGCTCTTTTCTTCTTTTTCTTTTAATGCTATATAATGGTCTAATTCTTTTATTTTTTCATTTAATGATGTTATGTGAATGTTATCTATAAATGTTTGTATTAGCAAAAATGCAATTATTACTAAAAATATAAAATTTACTGGCGCTACAAATCCTAATTTTCCTGATATCCATATAACAATATTAGGAAAAATACTTATTAATATTAGAATTATGCATCCAAACATCCATGTTACTGAATTTTCAATTTTTAGCTGAGATTTTTTTATTTTGGTTATACACAAATAAAATGCTATAAATGAACTTATTATTAATAATACTCTTAATGTTAATGACATCAATTTCACCTCTTACTTTTTTCTTGTTATTGCTCTTATAAATACAATTGAAAATATCATATTTATCATATATTTAATAGATTTTATTGGAGTCAAATAACTTTTTCCAAACTCTCTTTCTTTCATTTCAACTTGTACTTCTTTAATTTTTAATCCTTTTTTTAACATATATACCAGAGTATCTGGTTCAGGAGTTAAACTTGTATTTGTTACAAATTCTTTAATTACTTTTTTATCATATGCTCTCATTCCTGATGTTGTATCTTTTATTGTCTTTCCTGTTGTAATCTTTATAAAAAATGTTATTATTCGACTTCCTAACATTCTTGCAGTCAATGGTCTTTTTTCTGTTACAAATCTAGAACCTATTACAATATTAGCATTTCCTTCTTCTATTTCTTTTACTAAATCTTTTACATATTTTGCTTGATGTTGTCCATCTCCATCAAATTGTATAACAATATCATAATCATTTTTATAAGCATATTTCATTCCAATTTGTATTCCACTAGTTAAACCATAATTTATAGGTAGTGATAACATATTAAAATTATTCTTTTCACATACTTCTTTTGTATTATCTTTTGAACAATCATTTACAACAATATAATCATAATCTGTATTTTGTATAACATCTTTTACTGTTTTTTCTATATTTTCTTGCTCATTATATGCTGGTATTACTAATAATACTTTCATTTTTTTCTCCTTACCATCTACTTTTTACTAATTTTAATCTTCAACCAACTTTTTTAAAAAATTTTTAACCTTTATTTTTAATTTTTTTGGAAATGGTTTTAATAGTGCATAATATATTTTTCTTTTTTTACTTATTACATTTGCTTGTTTTTCTATATTTTCTTCTTCTTTTGAAAATATACTATCTTCTGAAACACTCCATTTTTCTGAAGCTTCTTTCTCTTGAGAAGTTAATTCTATTTTTTGTTTTTTTACACTTTTGAAATATTCTATATATTTTGGAATATTTGCGTCCATATCAAATTTTAATGCTGTTTCTTGTGCCTTTTTGCTCATATCTGATAATCTTTTTGAATCTTTCAATAATATTTCTATTTTTTCAATATATTTATCTACATTATTGATTTCTTTAATTATAAATGAATTTTCATTGTCTTTTGCATATTCATCTATTCCAAATGATTCTCCAACAATAGGTACTGCTCCTGCTGCCATTGCTTCTAATGACATTAGCCCAAATCCTTCCATTAAAGATGCATCTATAAATATATCTGTGTCAAATAATATATTGCTTACTTCTTTTCTGTTTAATGGTCCTTCATAATAATTGATTTTAATATTTTGATTATTATTTATTGGGAACATCGTCTTTTTTACATATATAACATTTATTTCTATATTATAGTCTTTTAATGTTAATTTTTTTAATATTTCATTTAATAAGAAATCTCCTTTTGGAAATGAATTACGTAAATCCATAGTTATAGATACTTTTTCTTTTCTTTTTTTATTTGTATTATATATTAAATCTGTATTTATTGTATTTGGAATTACTGTAGCATCTTTTCTAAAATTTGTTTTGCATTTTTCTTTTAAAAATTGTGATATTGCTAAAATATTTTGACTATTTCTACAAGCTAATTCTGCCCAACTATAAATTTCTCCATTATCAAAACATGGCTCATATCCTTGCATGAAATTTACTGCTGGTATATTATAATGTTTTGCTATTGTTTCTACAAAGAATATTGTAGGATATATTGTTCCAACAATACATTTTGGTTCAATATCTTTTATATTTTTCATAAAACTTGGTGAAAATATCATTATTTCTTTATATTCATGAATTCTTTCTGTTAATATATTTGCAAAATATCCATTAATATTCAAATAATTTACAATATCTACAACCATGTGTACCCCACCAGCATTTTGATGAATATCTGGCAAAAAGAATAATACATCTGGTCTAGGCTTTTCTTCTATTTTCAAATGTGTTTTTATATATTCTATTGGATCATTTTTTACATATTCTTGCATTTTTTTATTATATTCTTCACCCCAACGACTAAAAAATATTTCTCTATTATGTTCTAGTCTTTTTTGCTTTTCAGGACTTGTTCCAAAAGAAACCTCTGATTTATGGAAAACATATGTGTCTATTGCAACTTTAGCTTCAAACCCTTGTTTATGTGCTTTAAATTGATAGTCTGTTTCATCACCATATCCCATTCCATATGCTTCATCTAAATATCCTGTTTTTTCCATACATTCTCTCGAAATCATTAAGCAATTTCCTACAACAGTACATGCATCAAAATTCATTCCTTTAAAATTTTTATAAAACATATCATTTACTTGCATATAACTATAATTTTCAAGTATATCAAATGATAAATTTGCAGCATTACTTGATATCGGACAAATTAACCCTATTTTCTTATTTTTTTCCATATGTTCAATTAGTTTTGGAATTGTATTTTTGGATAATAGGCAATCTGTATTTAATAACAAAATATAATCTTCTTTTGTTTTGTCCATACCCTTATTGACATTTTTTATAAATCCAAGGTTATTTTCATTTTTATAAACTTCAATTGATTTATATTTATTTTTTAAATTTTCTATACAATTACAAGTTAATTCATCTGAATTATCATTCATTAAAATTACTTTACCAATATATTCTTTTGGGGTATTTTTATATAATGCATATACACACATTTTTACCCATTCTGGTGAGTTATAAATTGGGATAATTATATCACATTTTTTCATCATTTTTCTCCTTCTTAATTATATTTTGTACTTTTTTCTATAAATAACTGCATATATACTTAAAAATATTCCCATAAATGTTGTTACCAAAGCCGGAATTGTATATCTATCTATTGTTGATCCTAACATTGAATGTAATAATATATGCATTAAACTAAATGAAAATAAAATTGTTATCATGTCAATAATTTCACAATATTTCTTATCATATTTCCCATTAGTTCTAAACACAGATATAATAGAAACTATTGTTAATAATGGTAATATTAAATAACTAATTTTCATTATAATCGTATCTGGTATGATTAAACTTGTAATTATTTTATTTACTATTGTTATTGGTTTATTTATACTTTTATATTCTTCTGCATATCTACTTACAGTTTCTAACAAATAAAATACATTTCCTTCTCCATATTCATAAATTTTGTATCCTATTTTTCTTATTTCTTCAGTGTTTGTCCAATCAAATTGTTTTTGAACAATTATGCTCATTTCATCAAAATCTATTGGATATATACTAATAGTTGCTAAATAATTTGATATATATACCTCAAATACTGCTTTAGGATCTTTTTTTATGGAATCACATAAACATTTAATTGCTTGTCCAACTGTTATATTTTCTTCTTCATTTGTTTCTTCTGTTAAATTATCTGCTTCATTTGTCTCTTCTGTTAAATTATCTTTTTCATTTGAATCCTCTTCTATATTTTCTTTTGGAATTCCATTCATTATTCCTGATGCTAAAAATCCTGATGAAGTTCTTGTATTATCAATTTCAACATTTCCAATTTTTATCACAAAATTCCATATTTGTACTCCTACAACAATTGCTATACAACATATTAATATACTTATTGCTCTTTGAACAAAATTATAAAGTTTTGGATTTCTTATAAATGATATTATAGATGCTGTAATAAGTGGAAATATAACTGTTCCAACATATGGTTGCTTTAAAAGCCACATTAACATTGATAATATTGCTAAAAATACTGTTTCTAAAATATATTTTTTCTTATTTTCTTTTGCATCAAATTGAATTAATTTCCATGATATAGAACAACTTATAATAGCAACTGTTATCCCTATAAATTCTGTTAATAAAGTATGATAATATCCAAATATCATTGGATTTATTAATATCAATATTACAAAACCAATTGTATAAAATATTTTCATTTTCTTTCCAAAATATTTTTCATTTTTTAATGTATCTTTATATATATAATAACATCCAATTAACATCATCACATAAAACACATACATACCTATTAATAAACCATTAATATTTTTTCCAAATAATTTATTACATATTTTTATAAATAAAGGAAAAACTGGTCCTCTTGCAATATCCCAATATTGAAATATCCCTTCTGATTTTGTTAACAAACTTGTTAACCACAAATAATGTGCAGAATCATGTGTTATTGTTACACTGTATGTAAAAAACATTATTGTAATTAAACATGCAATTATTACTGCAAAAATACTTTTTTTATTTGCATTTATTTTTTTTTTATTTTTTTTTTTGTTTATTTTTACTCTCATAGTTCCAACATCTTTTCTGAAATTTGGATTAAAATATGGATCTTCTTTTTCAAATACATCTTTCCATTTATTCTTTAATCTTTGACTATCTTCTTCCAATCTTTTTACTTTTTCTGCTGATATTTCATATCCTCTAGTTTTAGATTCAAAATGATATGCTACTACATTTGGATTCATTACTATTACTTTATTTTTTGCTCTAATTTTTAAGCATAAATCTATATCATTATATGCTACTGGAAAATTCTCGTCTAATCCTCCGACATCTTCATAGTCTTTTTTTGAAATCATCATCATTGCACCTGTTACAGCACTATAATTTTGAGAAATTATATTTCTTGCCATATATCCAGGATCATTATAATCTAATCCTGAATTAATATGTCCTGCAATTCCAGTTAGTCCTAAAACTACTCCTGCATGTTGTACTTTTCCATTTGCATATAATAATTTTGTTCCAACTATTCCGACATCTTCTCTTTGGCAATTTCCTACCATGTTTTCAATCCAGTCTTCTGTTACAATTTTTGTATCATTATTTAATAAAACTATATATTCTCCACTTGCATTTTTTACACCAAAATTGTTTATTCTAGAGTAGTTAAATCCTTTTTCTTTATATTCAACAATTTTTATCTGAGGATTTTTCTTTAATTCTTTATAATATTCTTTTATTTCTTTTGTTTCACTATTATTTTCAACTATTACTATTTCATAGTTTTTATATGTCGTATATTCAAGAATTGATTCTACACATGTTTTTAAATCTTTTTTATGATCTTTATTAGCAATAATTATAGAAACTTTTGGATTTCCTTGTACTTCATATTTTATTTTATAAATTCCTAATATAGCTGAATCTTCAACTTTTCCTTTTATACCAACTCTTTTCATATGGGCTGCAATTACTCTCTTTGCAGCTTCATATGCGTATGGTTTTGCATCTGAACTTAATGCTACTGAATTTTCATTCATTCTCCAATGATATAAAATCTTTGGAATATGAATTATTTGATTTGCTTGTTCTGTTGCTCTAAATATTAAATCATAGTCTTGACTTCCATCAAATTCTTTTCTAAATCCACCTAACTTGTCCATTAATGATTTTTTGAATATTGAAAAATGGCATATATAATTGTAACTCATTAATGTGTCTGGTGCAAAATCTTGCTTAAAATGTGGGCCCAATCTATTTTCTTTATCTTCAAAGATTTTATCTTCATCTGTATAAAGAAATTCTGCCTCTTTGTTTTTATTAATTACTTTTACAATTTCATACAATGAAAATATTGGTAAAATATCGTCATGGTCTAATAATGCTATATATTCACCTGTTGCCAATTTTAAGGCTTCATTTGAATTTTCTGAAATTCCTTTATTTGCATTTAAAAATTTATACTTTATTCTCTCATCTTTTGTTACAAGATTATCAACATAATCTCTCTTGCTATCACTTCCATCTGCTAAACATAATTCCCAGTTCACATATGTTTGTTCTATTAATGAATCTATTAATTCTTTCAAATATTTTTCTTTTGTGTTATACATAGGAACAATAACACTAATTTTAGGCTCATATTCAAATTTTGTTTTTCTTTGTTCATCAAGTTCTTCTAGTGTTGGTTCATTTTCTTTAATCCAAATCTGATAGTTTTCTCTTTCTTCTTTATCAAATTTTCTTTGTTGTGAATTTTTTGTAAGCATATAGAAAGCTTTTGTAAAAACTTTTCTTATTGTTGATATTAAGCCATTTCTTTTATAAAAATCTATTGCCCTATTTATTTGAAATCTTAAATTCATTTTTTTAACTTCCTTCCTAGCTATTTCTTTCTTGCTACTTTTCTTATTGTTTTTATAATTTTCCAACCTCTTGAAGTATTATACTCATTAAGTAGCCCTTCATATTCTTTAGTTATCTTTTCTTTTTCATTTTTCAATATATTATATTTTATTTTTTCTTCATTAATTTCTTTATCTTTATTAATTATTATTTCTTTAATTTCTTGTTCTTTTCTTTCTAATTCATTTTGGATATTTTCTATTTTATTATAATATTTTTTCATTTCATTTTGATATTGATTTACATACTCACTATTCAATATATCTGCTTGTATTTTTCTTTCTAATTGTTCAAAATATGTTTCATATTTTTTTAATTCAAATTCTTCCATTATTTCTTCTCTAGAAATTTTACTTTCTAATTTTATATTGTTATATGTATATAAATTATTTAAAGCTCTATATAAAATAAATTCTATTGGAACATCTTGTAAATACCATTCTTGATCATATAGTAAATATCCATCATTTTTACAAAAAACATTTTCAAATGCTAAATCTATATATCCATTTTTTACAAATCTAAGATTTTTCTTCTGTTCTTGAGAAATATCAATATCATATTTTTTGAAAATATCATCTTCATATTCTAATTCTACTGGTAATTTTTCTAATATAAAATTATACCATTTTCTTATTTCTTGTTTAAATGCATCTTTTCCATATTGTTCTAACGTTTCTACTAATTTTTTATCTAATTCTTTTTCTTTTTCAAATGGACTTATTATTTTATTTTCTTCTATTTTCTCTAATACATCAAATCCTAATTCTCTTAATTTATTTGTATTTCTTTCTATACATTTCACATGAGAAATTGCTTCTTTACTTTCAGGAATTTTTTCTACTTCATTCTTTTTTATTGTTAATAACAATTTATATTTATCTTTTCTAAAATTATTATAATTTACAAAGCAAATATCATTTTTTATTTCATTATTTGATATTTCAACTATATATGAATTTGTAAAATTATCAAACTGCCCTATATCACAAATTTGTTTAAATATATTTATTTCATTATATAATATAGTGCTTCCATAATCATAATTAACAGGATATAATATTTTACTATGGCTTGATTTTGGCATAAAATCATCTGTAAATATCGAATTTATAAATCTATAATCTGGTAATGGATAATAAAATTTAAAATTTTCAAATTCCGCTTCTCTTATAAATTTTATTATTTCTTGTTTTGTTAATAAATTTGCTTGTCCTTTTTGAATCTTTTTTTCCATCCCTTCAAATATATAAGAATAATTTTTGTATTTTCCTCCTGTAAGATATTTTACTCCTAATCTATTATCAATTGCTATCAAGATAGTTCCATTAGGTGTTAAGTGTTTTTTTAGTCTTTTTAAAAATTCGGAATAACATTTATAATCATCTAAAATTGTTGGGACATATTCAAATGTTCCTATTAGTGTAATATAATCATATTCACCATTTAATGATAAATTTTTTATATTACATTTATCTAACTTTATATTTAAATTCACATTTTTCAGAATGCTTTCTTCATCATAAATTTCCAATACAGATGCATTTTCTTTAAATGGATACCATTTTAATATATTTTGTTTTATATCCATGTTCTATCTCCTTTTATATATTTGCTTTGCTATTATTGGAACATTTAAAATTATGAAATTTGCAATTTTATAAATAATATTTTCATAATAATATAATTTTCCAAAAAACAACCAGTTTTTACAACAAATATTTTTTACATTTTTTAATTCTTCAAAATATTTTAATGCTTTTTGATTCATTTTTCTTTCATTAGTATCAAACAATTCATCATGTTTACAATATATATCAAACAGCTCTATTTTGACATCTATAAACATATTCCTTATTTCATTGATATTTTTTAATTCTTTGCTTTTCATTTTATATCCAACTTGATTATCTTGATGTTGTCTATATTTTACAAGTGGTTCTTCTATATAAGTAATTTTTCCTTTTAGACTTAATATAATAGCAATCCAATAATCATGAATTAAATATTTTGTATCTTTTGGAATTGGTAAAATATATTTTAAAAATTCCTTCTTAGATAAGATTGTACATCCAGTAATATAATTATTTAATCTTAACCCTTTTCTGCTTTTATCTTTTTTTATTTTATTATAAAATTTTTTTTCTTTCCAAAATGAATCAGATATTTTTTCACCATTCTGATTAATTAACATTAAATCACAAAATACTAAATCTGCATTTTCTTGTTTTAGTGTTTTCATACTTTTTTCAATTTTGTTTAAAATCCAAATATCATCTTGGTCTGACAACATATAAAAATTATTTTCTACTTTATTTAAAAGAAATTCAAAATTCTTTATATATCCTAAATTTTTATCTTGATAATATATTTCTATTCGATTATCTTTTTTTTGGTATTCTTCTAATATCTTTCTAGTATTGTCTGTAGAACAATCATCAGAAATGATTAATCTAAAATTAGAATATGTTTGATTCAAAATACTTTCTATTTGTTCTTTTAAATATTTTTCTCCATTATATGTTGCCATTAATATGTCTATTTTATCCATATTTAATCTACCTTTTTTACCTTCATTTCTGTATCCAATCTTACTAATCCAACATTATCTTTTGTTGCTACAATTTCAATTAATAATGCTTCATATTTTCTATTAAGTACTTCTAATTCACCATTTGCATTTATATGTGTGCAACTAAATGATAATGTATATTTATTTGGTGCTAATGGTAATTTTTGTTTGAATTCTGCTTCTACAATATCGCCTTTATGAAATTTACCTGGATAAACTTTTTCAATCATAGAATTTGTTCCAGCTATATCATTTCCCTGAAAATCTTTTACAGTCATTGTAAAAATTGGATTATCTACTTCGTCATTAAATTTTACTTTTGATTTTAAAACTACTGTTTTTTCATTATCAATTACATTTAAATAATTGTTATTTTCATCAAAAATACCATAATCTATTACTTCTGCTCTTAAGTTTCCATATTCAATAAGATTTGGATTTTCATTAAAATGTGATCTCCATGTATTAGGATCTTTTTCTTTTATATTCTTTTTTTCTTTTTTGTTTTCTTCTTTTGCTTTTTCTTGTTTTAAATTTTCTTTTACTTGTGATGGCGCATTTCCTGTTATAATTTTTTTGTATAATTCAACACCATCTTTTACATCACCATCAAATGTTTTTTTGCCATTTTCTAATATTATTGTTCTAGTACAGTTTTTTAAGACATCTCCTATACTATGTGTTACAAATAAAATTGTTTTTCCTCTTTCTTTAAATTGTTGGAATTTTTTGAAACATTTTAATTGAAATGCCATATCTCCAACAGACAAAACTTCATCAACTATTAAAATTTCTGGATCAACATTTATTGCACAAGCAAATGCAAGTCTTGCAAACATTCCTGAAGAATATGTTTTTACTGGTTGATATAAATGGTCTCCTATATCAGCAAAATCTATTACATCTTGTTTTGTAGCTTCTATTTCTTCATTAGTTAAGCCCATTACTTGTCCATGTTGATAAATATTTTCTATTCCTGTTAATTCCATATTAAATGCTGTTCCTAATTCTAGTAAAGAACTAATTTTTCCATTAACTTTTACTTCACCAGAAGTAGGTACTACTACACCTGTGACAATTTTTAACAATGTTGATTTTCCAGCCCCATTTTTTCCTAATATTCCAAGAATTTCTCCTTTTTTTATTTCTAAGTTTAAATCATCTAATGCTTTAAAAGTACTATGTCTTTTAATACTTGGAAAAATTGTTTCTATTAATCTATCTTTTTTTCTTGGATACATTTTATATTCTTTTGTTAAATTTTTTATACTAATTACAGTTTCTGGTTGTTTATTTTCTTCCATTACTTATTTCATTCCTTTCTTAAGGAGCAACTTTGTTTAGAGAAAAAATTTTATTTTACTTTTATAGTAATATCTCCATCTTTTTCAACTATATTTTTTTTGACCCCTAGTTTCTCCATCCATACTCTAGTTTCTAAGGTCTTCCATTGTCCTGAATCTTTTCCTCCACCATTATCATTATCCCAAAGCCATTTTGGTGTTGGCCACAAACATATAGTTGGTTTTATTTCTTGATATAAACTCTCTTTTGCGCCTCTTTGTCCATGATGTGCTACTTGTACAATATCTGATTTTAATTTGTCTTTTTGAGTATTTAATAATTTATCTCCACTCTCTTCACCTGTATCACCTAAAAATAGTATTGATGATTTTTCTAAGTTCATTTTTATTACCATACTTGAATTATTAAATGCATTATTTGTTATTTCAGGATTTTTCACACCTAATATTTCACATTTTATAAAATCAATATTTATGATTTGATTTAATTTTACTTCTTCAATATTGTTTTTTATTCTTTCATTTTGTAGTGCATTATAAAATCTTTCTGCTTCCCCTGCTCTTTCTTCAGCATAATTTTTATACCATTCTAAATCATTCATTGTATAATAAATTTTTTCGATTGGAATATCTGTTTCTTCAATTACTCTTATAATTGCACTTGCATGATCTCCATGTGGGTGTGTGATAAACCATACATCAACTTTATTTCCTAATGCTTTAATATGTTCTACTAAATTAGGCTCATCTGCATCATTTCCTCCATCAACTACTATTACTTTTCCTGTTGACGTTTTCATTATATATCCCATCATTTGATTTGCACTATTATCTTTTAATTGAGTTAATTCTATATATTTTTCATTTTTTCTAATTATTTCTACAATTCCTATAAAAATAATTATCATAGCTAAAATTATTATTAATATTTTTTTCTTTTGAGTTTTATTTCTTTTATTCATTCTAAAAAGCTCCAAATTCATTCATATTTTATAATACATCTGCAAAGTCTTTTCTTGTTCTCTTAAATATTGAGTTTCCCCATATAAATAAAATTATTGTTATCGCCCAAAATATTATTGTATATATTCCATATCCAGCAAATATTATATTTTCATCCATAAATACTTGTCTAAATGCTGTTACTAAATACGTAAATGGTACACATTTCATTATTTTTAAAATAGTTTGATGTTCTGCTAATTGGCTTAAATTCCATATTACTGGTGTAAACCAGAAAAATAATTGCATTACTATTCCTAATAAATTTGAAAAGTCTGGTACTATTGTTGTCACTGCTGATGTGAATCTTGTAAATGCTATAACAAATGCATATACAGCTATTATTACATAAATTAATAATAAAATGTTAGGCATATATCCATATATAATACATATCATCGTTGCAATAGCTATTAAAAATAATCCTACAAAACTTGATGCTACTATTGAAATTACTGGAATTATATTTACTGGAAATACTACTTTTTTTACTAAATAACTATATGTTCTAATTGAATTACTTGCTGACATTATCGTATCATTTATCCATTGCCACATTGTCATTCCTGGGAAAAACCATACCGCATATGGATAGTTTCCACTGCTTCCTGTTTTTAATATAAATTGAAATACAATTGCATATGTAAGCATAAATATGAATGGCTGTAAAAATCCCCAAATTGCCCCTAAACTTGTATTTGCAAATCTATTTTTAAAATCATTTTTTCCTAATTGCATTATTAATTTTTTATTTTTTATTACGTCTTTAAAAAATTCCACTTATCTTTCATTTCCTTCCTAAAAATCAATCTATTTTTTCTCGTATATTCTATATTAAAATACTATTAATGTCAAGAAAAAAAGGAGAAAGACTCTCCTTTTACATTAAATCTATTATGCTTTGAATAATTTCTTTTTCTTCTAGTTGTTTTTCTTTATTTTGTGTTATAAATATTATCATTTTATCTTCATCTTTAAAATATTCATATGTTTGATACTCATCTATTTGTTCAAAATTATAATCCAAAATTTCTCCTGTAATATCATCAATAATATAACATATACTTGAAATTCTTATTACAAATAATTTGTCTCCATTTATAATTTTTTGTATTTTTTTATCATTTTCATTAGTGCTTTTACTATCAGTTATTTTTAAATATCCATCTGAGGTTATTTCGTATTCACTTTTGGTTATGTTTTTCAATAAATTTAAGAAACTTTTTCTGTCTTTTTCATATATCCATATTCCTGCTTTTTGAGGATGATTTTCTTGCATTATTTCATCTAATTCATTTTTATTAGGTTGCCCATTTTTTATTATTCCAGCAAATGCTACTTTATATTTTACACTTGATTTTATTGAAATTGTTTTTTGATTATCATATCCTTGTTTTACTTCATATAAAGCATTATCGCCAGTAGCACCTACATCTTCTTTAATTTCTTCTATAATTTGTTCCTGTTCTTTTTCTGGTATCTCATCCTTTTCTTTATTTTCAACCTTTGGAGTATTTTCTTCTGTTTGCTTATTATCATTTACATTAACATTTTTGATTTTTTTCTTATTTGCTAAAACAATACTTCCTATAACAATTAGAGCTAATAATATTAAAATCAATATAATTTTCTTTAAATTTTTTTTCATATTTTACTCCTAATTTATGTTTTTTAAAACTTTCAAAGTTGACGTTATATATTTATTAGCAAAGTCTTTATCTATAACTGATTGATGATTATCAACTCCTACTTTAGGTAATTCTATCAATGCAGATCTTGCAACTTTTCCTGATGATCCTAAATGTTTTCTAGCCCAATCTATTAGATATCCTGTTCCATATCTTCCATATGATGGTACATTTTCTGGAAATTTTTCTTTATAAATTGAACAAATTTCTGTGTCTCCAATTACTTGTTGAGTCCATCCATGTAAATCAATTAAAACTGTTTGCCCATCTTTTGATTTATTTTCTAGTAAAAATTTTCTTAATGCTTGAGCTTCATATGCTTGAAATGGTTCTGTACCATTGTAATTTCTTGAATCTGTACGTTTTTGATATTCTTCTCCTTCTTGCCAACATCTATTTAAATCTATTCCTTTATTCCCAGGTGCTTGACTATATAATGTTGTTCTTCCTGGTCCATTATTTGTCCAACCATTTGTTAACCCATCTTGATTTACTCCTGGAAAAATATATATTGTCCATTTTTCTGCTAGTTCATAATCTTTATCAGAGATTAATTTATTATAAAATTTATTTGCAATTTCTACTAATTCATATCCGTCTTTGTCCCATTTGTCTTCATATCCATGTATTGCAAATGTAGCAAACATAACATTTTTTCCACTTCCATATTTTAAATATTTTAAGTCACTACCACCTTTTCCTGCTACCTTTAATCCTGATTGTCCATATACGCCTGATCCATATTGTATTTTTTTCTTAATACTTATATCTACAAATTCTTCTTTTATGACTTTTTCTTTTTCATCAATTACTTGCACTTTTATTCTTTTTTTGGTATTTGCAAAACCACTTAAGTCTATAGTTGTTTCAAACCCTGGCTGTGGATTGTTCTTTTCTCCACCATATCCTTTTATTTCTTCTAATACATCAGGTCTTTCTATTCTTATTATGTTATCATTTTGAAATTTATCATCTAACAATACTCTAATTTTTGTATTTTTTATATTTGTCATTACCCATCCAGATATTTTTGTTTTTTCTGCCTCTACTATTTCTTGTGGATTATCTATACATATTTTTATTTTATCTTCTTTTTTTGATTTATCTACTTTTACTTCTATAGCTTCTGCCCTTAGACACTTTCCTTCTGTTCCTGCTGTTTCTCCATCATTTGCAGTATCTTGCCATCCTATTTTTTCTACATGTAATTTATATTTTACACTATATTCTGGCATATTCTCTAATTCTATTTTTATTGCTTCTAATCTTAGGCATTGTCCTGTTGTTCCTGCTATCTCTCCATCATATTTCCATTCTTGCCATCCTATTTTTTC
>CAKOVS010000002.1 GCA_934122085.1 uncultured Clostridia bacterium
TGGATTTACTGTTGCTGTTAATTGTACTGTTTTTGTTCCACTTAAGTCTAATGTTGCACTTGTTTGACTTAATGTTACACCTGTTGGTGTTGTTTGTACTGTTATTGCACATGTTACACTTTTTCCATTTGCTGTTGTTGCTGTTACTGTTGTACTTCCATTCTTTACTCCTGTTACTACTCCACTTTGACTTACTGTAGCTATACTTGTATCATTACTACTCCATGTTATTCCATTTTGCACATTTGCTGTACTTGGATTTACTGTTGCTGTTAATTGTACTGTTTTATTTGTACTTAAGTCTAGTGTTACATTTGTTTTGTTTAATGTTACACTTATTGGTGTTGTTTGTACTGTTACTTTACATGTTGCTGTCTTTCCATTTTCTGTTGTTGCTGTTATTGTTGTTTTTCCGTTTTTTACTCCTGTTACTAATCCACTTGTATTTACTGTGGCTATACTTGTATCATTACTCTTCCATGTTACTCCTGTTTTGACATTTGCTGTATTTGGATTTACTGTTGCTCTTAACTGTACTGTTTTATTTGTACTTATATCTAATGTTACATTTGTTTGATTTAATGTTACACCTGTTGGTGTTGTTTGTACTGTTATTGTACATGTTGCTGTCTTTCCATTTTCTGTTGTTGCTGTTATTGTTGTACTTCCATTCTTTACTCCTGTTACTACTCCACTTTGACTTACTGTGGCTATACTTGTATCATTACTCTTCCATGTTACTCCTGTTTTAACATTTGCTGTATTTGGATTTACTGTTGCTGTTAATTGTACTGTTTTATTTGTACTTAAATCTAATGTCACATTTGTTTGATTTAATGTCACACTTGTTGGTGTTGTTTGTACTGTTACTTTGCATGTTGCACTTTTTCCATTTTGTGTTGTTGCTGTTATTATTACGTCTTTTCCATTTTTTACACCTTTTACAATACCATTTGAATCTACTGTTGCTACTTTTGTATCACTACTTGTCCATGTTATCTTTTTATTAGCATTTGTTGTTACTGGGTCATAACTTACTACTAATTGCTTTTGGGCTTCTATACTAAGATCTAATGTAATATTATTTTCATTTAATGATATTGATTTTGGACTTGTTTGTACTACAACATCATATTGAACTGTTTCACCATTTTTTAATGTTGCTGTTACTGTTGTTTCACCATTTTTTATTCCTAAAATTTCTGCTTCTTTTACATTTTTTACATTTTCAATATTTACTTTTGCTATACTTTCATCTTTTGACTTCCAATTTATTACTGATTCTGACTCTGTTTCTACTGTTATTCTTTCTTTTTCGCCTACTTCTACTATTACTTGGCCTTTTTGTTCTTTCTCTATTTTACTGTTATATTCTTGTTTTGTTAATATTGTTCCATCTTCTAAAATAACATATTCATTTCCTGTAGATGAAAATTTTAAATTAAAATGTTTGTCCTCTTTTTCTAATGTATAATCTTTGTCTTCTTCACCTATATTTTGATTACAATAATTCTTCAAATTTTCTTCTTCTACTTTTGCTTTTGGACTTTTTCCTATTGATGCTGCTACAGATGTATTTAATATTTGTTTTTCTTCTACTATTGCCGTCTTATTTTTTGATTCATTTGCTCCATTTATTATTCCATCTGTTCCTGAAATTGCTGAAATTGTTATTCCTGCTACTATTAATAATACTATTATTGTAACTGCTAGTGCCATTAATGTTATACCTTGTTCTTTTTTTCTATTGTTCACCTCTCATATCTCTCCTCTCAAAATATTGTATTTTTAGCATAAATTTTCATTTGGTCTTTAAACTTTAACTTTTTTCCCTCCCTTTTCTTTTGTATTTTTTACATATTGTGTATCATAATTTTATTATAATATACATCTTAAACTTACGCAATATATATAACAACATTTTTATCATTAAGTTATGTACTTAATGATTTTCAAAACATAATATTTATCTACATACAAAAAAAGAATGAATCTGCTTTTAAACAGTATCCATTCTCTCATTTTTAGTTCTTTATTTCTAATAATTTTTCTTTCAATTTATTTTCAATTTCTTCAAGTTGAACTTCTGCTTCTTGTCTCTTTACTCTTCCATTTTCGTGAATTTCTATAACTTTATCTAATGTATCTATAATATCTTGATTTGTTTTTTGTAATGTTTGAACATCTACAACAGCTTTTTCAGATTCTTCTGCAATTTCAATTGTTCCTTGTTTTAATAATTCACTATTTTTTGTAAGCATATCATTTGTCATTTGTGTAACTTGTTTTTGTGCTCCTAATGCATTTCTTGCATTTGTTATTCCTAATGCTATAACAATTTGATTTTTCCAAAGTGGAATTGTATTTATTAATGAACTTTGTATTTTTTCAACTAATTCACTATCATTGTTTTGAATTAATCTAATTTGTGGTGCCATTTGAATTGATATAATTCTTGTTGTTTTTAAATCATATATTCTTTTTTCAAATCTATTTATTATTGCTACCATATCATTTACAGCTTGTGCATCTGTTTGTTCTTTTGTTTCTTCTGCTATTTTTTGTAATTCTGGTAATGTAACTGTTTTTAATTCTTCTAATTTCTTTTCACCAGCAATTATATATAATGATAATTCTTTAAAATATTGTAAGTTTTTATCATACATTGTATCAAATATTGCAATATCTTTCATCATTTGAAGTTTATGTGTTTCTAATGATTTTTCTATTTTAGCTATATTATTTTCTACTTTGTCATATTTTGCTATTAATTTTTCGACTTGTTTTTTTGCAGAATTGAATATTCCTAATATTCCCTTTTTCTCTTCAACTGGAACATCTGCATTAAATTCTTTTATTTCTGTTACTAATCCTGATAGTAAATCTCCAACTTCTCCAGAACTTTTTGTTCTAACATCATTTAAAACACTATCTGAGAATTTTGATATATTACTTTGTGCACTTGAACCAAATTGTAATATTTGTGCCGTATTTTTTACATCAACTTTACTAATAAATTCATCTATTGCAGATTTTTCTTCTGGTGTTAATGCATCATAATTTAATGATTTTTCTACAACAGCTTCATCAACCTTTTTATCTGTTTGTAATGCTAATTCGATATCTTTTGTATCTACATTTTTAGCAACTTCTAATTTTATTTCTTCTTCCATTTTATTTTCTCCAATCTTTTTTTATAATTATATTTAAAATATTATAAACTATTTATTTCCTAAATATGAAATTAATTGTTCATATACATTCATTTTTAGGCTTGATACTGTACTTATTATGCTTTGTGGTATTCCTTTTACATTTACTTGTGTTACATCATAATTTCCACCTGTTACACCTGTTCTAAATCCATATTTTGACCATGCTATTTGTTGTATCTCTTTATCTTCATAAGCTTCATAATACTCATCTCCTGCTTCATCAAATGATGCTATACAATGTGAGTTCCATATTGTTGGTGTTGGATATAATATTCTCATTTTGTCTTTTACTTGTTCCCATCCATCTGGATTTGAATTTGCAAAATCTATTACACTTTTTTCATAATCAACAATCATTGGCTTTCCTCCAACTCCTGTTTTTAAGTATAATTCAAATAAATCTGCAGGTGTATTGTTCATATATCCTGATTTTGTGTAAAAATCTTTTAGTTTTGGTAAATTTTCTGCAACTGCTTCATCTGTTATTTCTCCATCACACATAATTGAAAGTAATAACCCATAATATGTTGCACCAGGTGATGATGTAACTGGATCTGTTGAGTCTATATTTATACTTCCATATAACATATCTACTCCAATGTCTTTCCATTTCTTTCCTTCAAGTATATATGATATTAATTTTGGCATATCTGTTATGTAATATACTCCATCTTTTTCTGTTACTATTTTTTGCTCTATTAATGCATCTACAACTGTATCCCAACTATATATTACAATTGGAGTATTTAATGTTAATCCACCTTTTTGAACTGTATATCTTGCTGATTCTCCTTTTGTTGTATTTGGTGCTAATTTATAATAATCATAAAATCTTTGGTCAGAACAGAACATTACATCATATTTTGTTCCATCTTCTCTTACTAATGGATTTTTAATTAGTTTTCCATTACTCCATGAATCATATATAACATTTAGTCCATATTTCTTTTTCATTATTTTATTAACTTCTTCATCTGCTAAGAAATTTTCTTTTCCTCCACCTGTTGCGACATATACTGTTTTTAAGTTTGATTCTATAATTGATTCTCCATTTGTTGAAAAGAATTTTATTCCTATTATGATTAAGACTAATATTATTAAAATTCCAAGTCCTATCCAGACTTCTTTTCTTCCTTTCATATTTTTTATCTTCCTTTCTTTAGGCTTTAATTATTTATATTTAAACTTACTTCCTATTTTTTTATATTTATATCTCCTAAAAATCCATCAGATTTTAACATTTCTTCAAATACTTTTAATTCTGCATCTGTATCTATAATCTCTGCTTGATACATATTATTTAATTGTTCATGAAAAGCTTCCTTTATTTTGGCAATCATATCTCTTACTGATTTCATAAATTTTTGGCTTTCTTCTGAATTTAATCTTTGATTTTCAATTTCATCATATCTTTGCAATATTTTTATTGTTACTGGTAAGTAATAATTTATAAAATTATTTACTTGTGATAGTTTTCCTGGATTTTTTGATAAAGTATCAATTATCTTATTTGATGTATTACAAACATCTTGGACATTTGCAATTAATTCTCTGTCTTCTAATTGTTTTGAAATATCAAAAATTTGCGTTGTTTGTGATTTTGCATTTTTTAGTATTTCATATAAATTAGTATTTTTAGTTGAATAATCAATTTTACTTCTATCTTTAAATATTAAGGTTCCGGCTCCATATGCCACTGCACTTATTGCTAATGATGGTACTAATTGAACTCCAAGAGCTAAATATGGTACTGCAAAAAATGTCCCACCTAATATTGCAGAAAAAATATATCCTTTTTTCATTCTGTTTTCCTTTCTTACTAGTTATATCCCCTTACTTGCTTAAATGCTTCTAATAAATTTGTTCTTCCATCAAATACTTTTGCATTTGTTAAATTTGCTATATCTTCTAATTGTGTTTTATCAGCATCTCCAAACATTATACTAAATATTGGTATATCTTTGTTTATTTGTTTATATACTGATTGGAGCTGGTTTAATCTATTATAATTTGATTCACCGTCTGTCATTAATACTACTGATGTATTATACTTTTCTAAGTCTTCTTTATTTAATATATTTAATCCTTCAATTGCTGGTATATATATATCTGTTCCACCATTTACATCTGTTGACGTTATTTGATTTATTAATTCTTCTGTTTTAGTTCCATCTTCTGTAGAATATTCACCTAATATTGAATGGTTAAATGGAATTATTGTTATTTTATCTTTACTTGAAAATTGTAATAAATCTTTTGATGCTTCTTCTTCATTTAAGATATATTGCATTGCTTCCATTAATTGTTTGCTTCCACTTCCATACATACTTCCTGAATAATCCAAACAAAATACAATATTTATTGGTTTTCTTAATTCTGTTTGATATATTCCTAGTGCTGTTTTTATTACTGCTGTACTTGGATATTTTACTGGCACAATATATTTTGTTGTATCTATTCCCCAGTTTGGATTAAATACTGTTTTATCTGCATTTTCATTTATTCCACCAAACCAAACTCTTCTTCCTGTTTTTACTAGTTCAGCTTGTCCTTCATTACTTAATATATAATTTTGTATTTTTTTAAATTCTTCTAATTTAGTATCATCTTTATTGTCTATATATGCAAATGGTGAATCTGATATTGAAACTCCATCTTTAGTATATATTGCATATAATGGTTCTTCTCCTTTTTGTTCTAACTGTTTATTCATATTTATTAATGATGTTTCATAAGTTATTAATGCTTCATAATCACCTTTTAAAAACATTTCTTGTAAAAATTCATCATCTCCTGATGATCTTTTTACTCCTGAATATAATTGAATTAACTGATCTTTTAATTCTTCATTTTGTAAGTTTTCTTCTGTTAATATTTCTGGATTTCCTGCAAGTGTTGTTAAAAATCCTAAATATGCTGTTGCTCCTGTATTTGTTTGAGTTGGTGATGACATATTGAATTTTAGTTCTCCTTGGTTTATTGCCTCTAATATGTCTTTCATATAAACATCTTTTCCTATAAATCCTAATTCTTCAGCTTTTGATTTTTTTATTCCAAATACTACTGGATTTATACTTGTTGATTTTGAATTTGATGTTTTTATTTTGCTATCTAGCATATATAACCATATTGAGTTTGAACACCATACTGCATCATATTTTTCACCATTATTAAGTTTTGACATTATTTCAATTGTTCCTGCATAATCTATGCTTACATCTATATTATTCTTTTTTGCATAGTTTTGTACGATTTCTTCTATATCTTTGTTTTCTGTACTTGATATTATTTTAAATGTATTATCTGAATTGTTTTTTTCTGTGTCTTTTATTATTGTTTTTACATCATTTCCTAGGCCTTCAATCAAACATACTAAAATAATAAAAATTGCAAAGATAGAAATCATAGATTTCTTTTGTTTTTTCTCCATTTTCTATCCCCTTTCTTACATATATAACTTTATCATTAATCTCTTAATTTTTCAATAGAAAAAAAGAATGAGTGAGCAAAAATCATAAAAATTCTTGCTCACTCATATTAATTTTATTTCAATTTATTTTCAAAAAACTTCGCAATCTGCCAAGTAAAATAAAGTCCTCCTCCTAAAATAATTCCTATTACTAAAACATCAACCAATCTAATACTTGTTTTAATTCCAACTCCTGTCACCAAAATATTAGCACTGATTTCACAACCAAATATAATAAGTAAATAATATATCATACCACATACTAATTTGTCCGAAAAAATAACATAAAAAAAATTATTTCTATAAAATACTTTTTCATCTGTTCGTTTTATTTTTTGCGCTGCATCCTCAATAATCCAACTTACAACTATTAATTTCATTATTAGCAACATGATAGTACCAGGGACTAACAAAACAATTCCTAAGAAACAGGCAATTAGCAAAACAACTTTAACTATAACAAAAAATTTTCGAACATCGTTTTCTTTGCAGACTTTGATAATCTTTTTTTCAAAATTTTCCATAATTTTTCTCCTACAATATTCATTGGTGTATATTCGTACTATATGTCAACTCCTAATAGGAGATTAAAAAAATTAATGGGTATATTTTATCATTTTTCCTTGATTTTGTCAATTAATCCACATGATTCTTTACCTTCACCACAATATTTATCTGTTATACATGTTGGCCCAAGACCTTTTCCAATTAATGGTGCTACTTGTTTTACTTGTCTTACCATTTCTTGTGTGATAAATCTAATTTGCCATTGAGCCTTATTACAACAACGCATTCTTGAAACCCATTGTAAATTTCTAGCATTCATTGTTGTTACAACATTTAACATCTGTGCCCCAATATAAAAATATATTAAATCTTCTTCTGCAATGCCTTTTTCTTTAAATTCATCAAACATTTTTATATTTTCATTAACAGCTTTTTGATATACATCATTTGCGTTTTTCTTTATTGTTTCTGGTGTTATATAATTTTTCATATCCCATAATGGTACAAATTCTGGTATTAACAATGGATGCATTCTATGTCTTGTTAAATGTGTTAATATTGATAATGAAATTGGAATTTGAAAACTAAAACTTACTTGTTCTAATTCTCTTTTTTCTTCTTTATGAAGAATATTTTGCATCATTTTTTCTTTTGCATTTTCATCTTTTTCTACTAATTCTTTTAATATCTCATCAGCCATTTTTTCTGAACATTGATAATGATACATTATATTACTTTTTAGTACAACATCATCTGCATTTTGTGTATAACTTAAAAGTTCTGGCTTTTCTAATATTTTTATTTCTGGTTTTTTAATCATTTTTTCTAAATATTCAAATTGATTATCACTATTCATTTTTGAATTTTCTATACATTCTGTTAAATATGGCACTTTTTCTTTTATAATTTCATATAAGATTTTTCCAAATTCATTTAATTCCTGTATTTTACTTAATCTTCCATATATAAAAGATTCAACCATCTTTTCTAATTCTCTTGCATCTAATCCCATTATTATATTGCTATGAAAACAATATGGTAATATAAATCTTGCATCTTCTACGTCAATTCCTTTGTCTACTAATTCGCCATATGTATTAAATAAATATTGCATATGTTTTTGGTATTTTTCTTTTAATTGTTCATTTTGTGGATGTATATTCAAATTTGAATCTCTAAATTCTGGTGTATAAAATCCAGCAGTACGAAAATCTACTTCCCTTCTAGATTTTATTGTAAATGAAGTTAATCTATTTCCAATAATTGTTTGTTCAATAATTGGTGTTACATCTGATATGGCAAATACTAAATAATCATGTTCAATAATTGATTTATGCCCCATTGAAATAATTCTTTTTATTAATTTTAAATTTTTTTCATAGTCATTACAATTTTCTAATACTTCGAAAACATTTCCTTTAAATCTTGATAATTTTCCTGCTACAGCTACTTTTTGAATTCTTTTTTCTAGTTCTTCTTTTTCACAACTACATAATAATTCTACCTTCATTTTAAATTATATTCCTTTCTCGCTTCGCTCAAAAAGGCACACATAGTAAAGAAAAATTTTATTTTCTTTCAAATTATACCTCTTTTTTTATAATATTTTATCTTTTTTAATATATCATAATGATTTTTTATTTTCAATAATTTTAAATTTTTTTAATTTAGGTATTACTTTTCAAAATTTTTTATGTTATAATAGCGCCTGCGAGTAGCTAAGATATATAGTGGAAATCCAGCAAATTGGATTTCCACTTTTTTAATTATTTTTTTCTTTATACATTTTTACAATATCATTAAAACTCATTTTAGTACCATAATTTAAAATAGCATTTGAATAGATTTTTATAGCTATTTTTGCAATTATAATACCTGTTATTAATAAGATTACAATTGAAATTATAACATCTGTTGGCTTAGCAAGTCCCATCATTATTCTAAATGGCATACAAAATGGTGATGAAATTGGAAATATTGATGCAAAAATATTCAACTCACTTGCTGGATTCATCATCGTAAAATATGATAAATAAAATCCTATTACTGCAAGGATTGCAACTGGTCCATTTGCAGATTGAATATCTTCTGGCTTACTAACTGTTGAACCAGTTAAAGCATATAATAAAGCATATTCAAAATATCCAAATATAAAATAGATTATTGTTATAATTCCTAAATATGGTGTTATTTTTGATACATCTATTATTGAATCTAATATATCTGGCTCTAAAAATGTTTTCGCACTAATTAATGCTGTTCCTACTAATAATATCATTTGTAATAGTCCAACAATCCCTATTCCAAGTGTTTTTCCTAATACAATTGTCTTTGGAGATGTAGATGTTACAAGTGTTTCAATTATTTTTGATGTTTTTTCTGTTGTAATTGAGCTTGATACTTGATATGCACAAAAATATATTGCATAAAATAACACTAATGAAAGTAACATCATAGCATATACATTTCCACTTGCTTCTTCATCAGTTTGTTCTAATGCAAATTCAAAATTTGGAGTAATAGATTTCAATTGTTCTTCTGTTAATCCTAATTTATTAATTTGAATATTTGTATATAATGTGTTTAATGTTGAAATAATATCTTCTGGTACTCCTGACATCATTGTTGCACTTTTTACTATATATCTAATTTTTATATTTTCATCTTGTTTTTCAACTATTATTGCAGAATCAATTTCTTCATTTTCTATTTTTTCTTTTATTTTTTCATAGTTTTCATTTGAAATCTGAATTTCATATCCTGTATCTAAATCTTTTAAACTTTCAAGTGTTCCTTCAAATACATTTTCAGAATCAATTATTTCAATTTTATTTACATCTGAATCTTTGTTTAACATTTTCATAAAATTTGGTATGTTAAATCCAACTACTATCATTATCAAAAATATTATTGTTGTTATTATAAATGATTTTCTTTGTAGCATATCTTTCATTGTAAACTTTGTTACTATAAATAAATCTTTCATTTTATTCACCCACCTTTTCTATGAAAATATCATTTAATGTTGGCTTCATTATTTCAAATTTATTTATTGTTATTCCTTTTACCACTAATTCTTTTAATAATTCATGCACTTTTTGTTCATCAGATATTTTTATTGTATAACTATAATTTTTTACATTTTCAATTTCAAATCCTAATTTTTTAATATCTGCCTCTATATTTTCATTTGTTTCGATTTGAACTCTGTTTGCTGGATATGTGTCTTTTATTTCTTTCAAATTACCTTTTAATACTGTTTTTCCTTTATTTAAAATTAATATATCTGAACAAAATTCCTCAATTGTAGACATTTGATGTGCTGACATTATTATATATTTTCCTTCTTTTACTAAATTAATTATAATATTTTTTAGTAATTCTGTATTTACTGGATCTAATCCACTAAATGGTTCATCTAATACTAATAATTCTGGATTATGTATCACTGCTGTCATAAATTGAATTTTTTGTTGATTTCCTTTTGACAATTTTTCTGCTGTTTTATCTAAATATTCTTCCACTCTTAATTTTTTAGCCCAATTTTTTATTGCTTCATCTGCTTCTTCTTTTTTCATTCCTTTTAATTCAGCAAAATACATTAATTGATTATATATTTTTGTCTTTGGATAAACTCCTCTTTCTTCTGGCAAATAGCCAAAGTTAACAGACTTTCTATCTACTACTTTCCCATTCCAAGTTATCTCACCACTATCTTTTTTTATTATTCCTAATAACATTCTTATTGTGGTTGTTTTTCCTGCTCCATTTGTTCCTAATAAGCCAAATACTCCTGGCTTATTTAGTTCAAATGAGATTTTATCTACTGCTCTTTTTCCCACAAATGTTTTAGAAACATCTTTTAAAACTAATCCCATCTTATTTTTCCTTTCTTCTAATTGATGTTTTTATTATATCATATTTTTAATTTTTTCCTATTGTTTTAGTATAAATGGTCGTTTTGGAATGATAATATGTATAATTTAAAACATTATATTATCTCCATTCTTCTTCAGCCAATTATCTATTTCTCTATAATTTGAAATATATTTTTCAACTAAATTATAAAAATCATCATTATGGTATTTATACTTCATATGACATAATTCATGAACTATAATAGCGTCAACTACAAATTCTGGTAACATTATCAACCTTGAAGAAAAATATAAATTTTTTTTACTTGGCATACAGCTTCCATATCTTGTAATTGCATCTCTTATTTTTACTTCATTATAATTAAATCCTGTAATTTTACTCCAATATGGCAATCTTTTAGAAACCAACACTTCTGTATTATTTTTAAATATTTTTTTTATAATTTTATCTACTGACTTTTTTATGATCTCTTGTTCAACATCTTGTGGTACACTTACGAAAAATTTTTCACTTTTTTCATCAATTTTTATATTCACTTCTAATTTTTTTGTATATTCTCTAATAATATTAAAACTTTTTCCTTTATAAAAAATTTTTTCACCGTTTTCCCATTGTTTTATAGACTTTATTTCAGATGCTATTATTTTTTTATATTTTTCATATAAATTATATTCTTCTGATTTTAAAATCTCCATCATTCTTGTATTTGATAGTCTTGTTGGCTTAGTTATATTTAAAACATTTCCTTTAAAATATATTTTAATTGATTTTGAAGTTTTGTAATTTTTTATATTTATTGGTATCTCTATATCTTTTATTTTTATATATTTTTGAGTCATCTTTTCTCCTATTCTGTTTCAATTATTCCTCCATAGTCTATTACATCTAATCCTTTAAATTCTATTATTTCTAGATTTCTTTCCTGTATAAAATTTCTTATCTTATTTTGATAATCTATTTTTGTTAAGTCTCCAAAAATAACTATTTTATTATCAATCTTAGATATACATCCTCCAATAAAACCCACTTTATCACTGTAATTATTTCCATTTAATAATTTGATATCTAATTTTTCGTTTAAATATAATGTTTGAATTCCATGTTTTTGTAATATTTTATTTAACCCTTTGTCTGTTACAATTGCAGTTTTTTCGTCAATTACAGCAATTGAACAATTAGTATATCCTTGTGTTGTATTTATTAATTCAAAATTTTCACAAATTAATTTCTGTTTTAAAATTTCATCTGTATATTTTAAATTATGTATTGCTTTTTTTCCAATTACACAAACATTATATTTTATATCTGCTGGATATGGAATTAATATTTTTTCTTTTCCGTAAACAAGATTTGAGATATTTTTTAGTTTTTGCGTTGGCTCTACTATAATTTCATTTCCAACTTTACATGCCCAAATATCTACATGTGATGATATTTCAGGATATACATCTGTATTGGTCTGAACTTCAACGATTTCATATCCCATATCTTTAAATTTTTGTTTTTCTATTATTCTCATTCTATTATCAATAATTACTTTTTTGTTTGCCATTTATTATAAAATACTCCCCTATTAGTTATTCCGGAATTTCTAATGTTATTTTTCCTAGTTTTCCACTTCTAAAGTCATCAAGTATAAGTTTTGCTGTTCTTTCATCATCTACATTTCCACCAAGTATTGCTCCTCTTCTTCTTCCTATTAGTTGCATTATTTCATAAATATTCTCATTTTCTGCTTGATCTTGTTGTAAAATTTCATCGACTTTTTTCTCTTCTAAAGAATATCTTTGCAATAAATTTTCCTTATAATTTTCTAACATAAATTTAGTTAGTGTATAGGCAACTTCTACTAAATCTAATATATCATCTTTTATTGTTCCTGTTGTTGCTAAATTCATTGCTACTTTTTGACTTTCAAATTTTGGCCATAGCACACCTGGAGTATCTAATAATTCTATTTTTTCATTTATTCGTATCCATTGTTTTTGCTTTGTTACACCTGGTTTATTTCCTACCTCTGCTGATGTTTTCTTTGATATTCTATTTATAAATGATGATTTTCCTACATTTGGAATTCCAACAATCATTACTCTTATTTTTCTTCCAATACGGCCTTTATCAGCCATTTTTTGCATATCTTCTTCCATTATTTTTTGAATTTGCCTTGTTGTTTCATTTATTCCTTTACCTGTTAATGAATCTGCTAATACTATTTTTTGACCTTTTTTATTAAAATATTCTATCCATTTTTCTGTTTTTACTTTATCTGACAAATCACATTTGTTTAACACTATTACCTTTTTCTTATTTTGTGTTATTTGCCTTATATCTGGGTTCTGACTAGAATTTGGTATACGTGCATCAAGTATTTCTACTACTACATCTACCATTTTTAAATCTTCTGTTATTTGCCTTCTTGTTTTTGCCATATGGCCCGGGAACCAGTTGATATTCATTTGATTTTGTGTTTCTTTTTTATTTTCACTATTTTTCATTTCTTGTCTTTTTTTCCTTTTTTGATACATATCCATTTAAAGCACTTCCTTATTCATTATCATTATTTTCATTTAAATATTTATTATAAAATTCATCCATTGAAGAAATGTATTTTTGATCTTGTATAACTCTAAATTTTTCATATTCTTTTTCAGCTTTTTCTACTGCTTCTTTATGAGATATACTGCCACTATTATTTAACACTTCTTTTCTTCTAAACTTTAATAAATCATCAGTTGCATTTATCCAATCATTCATTGTCATAACATGTCTTTGTTTGGCTTCATCTTCAGCAAATACTAAAAACATATTTGTTAAATCTTTTAAATTATTCATTTCTTCTTCATTTAAATAATTCTTTGCAATAATTACATCATATTTATATATTAAACCATCCGGAGAATTTTTCCAAGTTGTTAATCCCATATGCTCTTTTTTTGAATTAGCCCTTTTAAAAATAAGTTCTGCAGCAGTATGTCCACTTATAGCATAATGCAACTTATTTTGAACTATTTTAAAGAAAGTATAGGCTTCTTCTGACTTAGGATTGTAATCCGTTGCTGTTGCAATAAATAAATCAGTGATTTTTTGGTATGCCATTCTTTCGCTAACTCTAATTGTTTTGATACGTTCTAATAATTCATCAAAATATTTTGTATCATATTTATTTCCATTTATAAAACGTTCATCATTTAAAGCAAATCCCTTAGTCATATATTCTTTTAGTATTTTTGTAGCCCATATTCTAAATTCTGTTGCTTTTTTCGAATTAATTCTATAACCCACAGCAATTATAGCATCTAAACTATAAATAGTTGTGTTATAGCTTTTTCTGTCATCAGCAGTTAACGAGCATTTCTCGGTAACTGCTTTTTTATCTAACTCATTATCTTCAAATATATGTTTCAAGTGTAAACTTATATTATCTGTAGAACATTCAAAAACTTTTGACATTCCTTTTTGTGATAACCATAACGTTTCATCTTTATAAATAGCATCTACTATGATATTTCCTTCACTATTTTTATATATAATTAATTTATTATCTTCCATCAATACTCTCCTTTCCTTTAGTTTTTCATATTATAAAACGTTCATCTTTTAATGCAAAATTATATCATACATTTTAATTTTTGGAAATAGTTTATGTAGCTTTTATATACTAGAATGTTCAGAAAACTTTCCTACTATATAAAAAAGAATTAATTGCCTATATGCAATAAATTCTTTTTATTATTAATAATATTTATACTCATTTTTATCTTCTCTTGAATCTCTTTTTTTCAATTCTTCATCATAATTTTTATTATTAAAATACCAATCTGTTTTCTTATCTTTTGGATGTGCTTTTCTATTTTTATCTAAAAGAATATCAAATAAACAGAAAAATGCTAGTAATACTGCCATTAAATCACAAATCAAATTTGCACTTAACTCCATACTTAACGTTACACCATTTGCAAGTGATACTAATGAAGTAAATAAGTGTTGTCCATAATACATTCCATATATCAAGAAATATGCAAGTCCTCCAACTATATTCCTTTTTACTACTAATAATATACATATAAATGTAATAAAAGATATTATTATTTCAGTTGTTAAATTATATGATATTATTCCTATTAATTCAATCGAAAATTGTGTACATACTGCAACTATAGCTCTAAATATCCAAAACATTACCATAAATATTACTATTAACAATGTTCCAAAACTCATATTTGTTTTTCCTTCTTTCTCTCGTATAGAACAAAGCGACGCAGTCGCCCTTTGTTCTCGCCCGATTTGAGTTTTCGACTAAAAGGAGAAAATCTCAAAGGGCTAGCGATTGTAGCTTTTATATACTAGGAAGTTCAGATAACTTCCTAGTATATAATAAAAGTTGGTATGTAGAAAAAATTTTTCTTATACCAACTTATCTTTTTTAGTCTTCATCTACAAAATTAAATTCATCTTTATACTTTTCTTTAAATATTTCAAATACTTTATTTAATATTTCTTCATCTTCAACACCTACATAAGATTCTTCATCTGAATCTTCATCAGTATCTTCTAGTTTTAGTATAACTACTTCTCCATCTTCTTCTTCTCCTTCTTCTGCAACTGGTAGTAATACTACATATTCTTCATCATCTAGTTCAACTAAATCTAAAAATTCAAATTTTACCTCTTTTCCATTTTCGTCATTTAATACTATTATATTATCTATTTCTTCATTTTCCATTTTTTTATCATTCCTTTCTAAATAATTTATTTTATAACTTTAATTACTGCTTTTGTTAAAATTTAATTTATTTAAATATGTTTCTAGAATATATACTGCAGATATAGTATCTACTATATTCTTCTTTTTATACTTATTAACATCTAACAAATTCATCGTTTTGTGTGCTGCAACTGTTGTTAATCTTTCATCAATTGTTTCGATTTTTAACATATTATATTTACATTTTAATTTATGAATAAACTTATCTGTTATTTCTGTTCTTTCAGATTCTGTTCCATTCATATTTATAGGTCTTCCTATAACAATTGTATCAACTTCGTAATTAGAAAAAATTTCATCAAGTTTTTTTAATATAACCTTGTCTGAACCATTATTATATATTGTTTCTAATCCTTGTGCAGTTATATTTAAAGCATCAGTTATTGAAATTCCTGTTCTTGCATCACCATAGTCAATTCCTAAAATTCTTTTCATAAGATGTTTTCCTTTCAACATATTTTAGTCTTCTAAATCAATAAAATTTCTTACCATTTTTTCTAGTAATTCGTCTCTTTCAATAGTTCTTATTTTATTTCTTGCATTATTATGGCTTGTTATATATGTTGGATCCCCTGATAATATATATCCTACAATTTGATTTATAGGGTTATATCCTTTTTCGACTAGTGCTTCATATACTTCTTTTAAAGTTTCTTTAGCTTTTTCATTTTTTTCCTTTTCAAAATTGAAGCTCATTGTTTTATCAAAATCCATTACTTTGCCCATCCTTTTCATAAAATAATTTTAAATTGATGTTATACTATTTTCATTTTTATCACAACTGTCTAAATATTGTTCTAACTTCTTTAATACTTCTTCCATTCCTGTACCTTTATAATATGTTGTCACAACAAAATTTAGTTTTGCATTAACTTTTTGTGTTTTTATTTTTTTAGTATTAACATTTTTCTTAGAATTATCTTCTAATTCTAACTCTTGGAAATTTTCTTCAAGAGTTATATTTATTGCTTCTGCATTTGTTTTTATGTTTGTTATAAAATCTATTACAGAATCTGTTGCAACACCAGAAAATACAATTACAAATTTTGGTCCCATATATCTTACAAATATGTACTCACTTGATATATTTTTTTGAATATATTTACTAATATCTATAATAACTTGATTTCCCATTTTTCTTGAATACTTATCATTTATTTCTTCAATATTAGCTATTCTAAACATACATACTGCTGACGTTGTATATTGATCTATTGTCTTTTTTCCTTCTCCATATAAGTATTCCTCTGAATATAGTCCTGTAAATAAATCTTTTCTTACTATTGCTTCTAATGTTCTTTGATGTACTACTGTTTTTAAAACTGATACAATATTATCTTTTACTATTTCAAATATTGTTGTATCAATATTATCAAAATCATGTGCAACTCCACTTTCTATAATCCAATACCCAATGTATACATTGTCCTCATAAATTGGAAAGAAGATTGCAGATTTTGCTCTCGCAAATTCCATTGTTTGATATGGCAATTTTTCATTATCATTATTAATTGTTATATATTTAGGTGTTGCAGTTGCTATACTATCTTTAAATATAGGCACGTCTTGTAAGTTTCTTAAAGTTTCCCAATGTTTTTTATCAACATTTGTTGCTTTTATTTGGTATTCTGCACCATCAAAAACAACAATAGTTGAATATTTAATTTCATATTTTTCAATCAATATATCATTTATTTTCTTAATTTTTTCGTCAACAGAAGATGTTTCTCCTATTGTATTCAAAAAATCTTGTAGTACTCTTAAATTATTAGCCTGTCTTTGTAAGCTATTAAATTCTTGTATTTTACGATGTATTTGAACATTATAAATTAGTAATCCAATAACAATTGCTACTAATATTCCTACAATTATAAACATTTATTATTTTCCCTCCAATACTAATATCTTTTGCTCATTTGTTCAAGAGTACTATTCATACTTGGTGAAAATGTAGTACTTTTAGCAGAAGGTGGTACATATTTTGAATTTTGAGTATTATTTGAGTTACTACTATATACCATTGTTGCTAATTGTTTTAAACTTTGTAATAATTTTTTTGAATATCCTTTCAAAGAAATATCACAAATTACCAAACCATCTAAATATCTTAAATATGTATCAATTTCAAAAGGTACTGTAATTTTTTTAACTGTTTTTCTGTTAAATAATTCTTTTCTAACAGTCATACTTGCATCATTATATATAGAAATTCCTCCAACCAATATTTCTTCATTTAATTCTTTTGTTTTTACATATTTGTTTAAAACAACTCTTACTTTTTCCTCAGAAAATGCACCTTTATCACTTAATTTTCTTAAAAATAATGTAAGTGGTTGAATTGTAAGAATATCCATTGATTGTACTAAGTAAATTTCTTGTGAATATTTAAAATATCTGTCTGGTGTATTAAAATCGCAATCTAATAAAATTATACTATGTTTTTTTAATAATGCTTGAATTATAGGTTCAACATTTTCAATTTCTTCAACATCAAATGCTGAAGTATATACTGTTAAATTTTTATGAACTTCTACACCATCTGCAATTCCTTCTTTTAATTTATTTATACATTCATTTGCTTTTACTCTTAAACTTTCTTCATTTTTTGTATATATATAATATGCATTTCTATTTTGAGTTAAATCCAATATTGCTGTATTCACATTATTCATAGATAATATTTCTGCAACATTATTGACTAAGAATGATGTTCCATTTTTGCTTGTTCCAACAAATGAAACTATTTTCTGATTTGGCATTAATAATCTATTTATATCTAATTCTTCATATTGAGGAATTTTCTTACTATTATATAAATTAACATTATTATAATTTTCTAATGGAATATTACTATTATCTTTTGTTACTTCTGTATCATTTTGTGATAATATATTTTCAATATTATTATTCAAATCATTTTCATCATCTTGTTCAAAACCAGGTAATACATTTTCAAATGTATTATTCTTTTCTTCAACTTCTTTATTACCATATTGTGATGTTTCAAATCCTGGTAATACATTTTCAAATGTGTCATTCTCTTCTTCAACTTTTTTATTATCATATTGTGATGTTTCAAATCCTGGTAATATAGAATCTGTTTCATAATCACTAGAATTATTTTCATCATCTTCAATATTTGAAAATCCTGGTAAAATATTTTCTTCTTCTTTTACTTCATTTTTCCTTGGGCGACCTCTTCTACGTTTTGGAAGTTGTTCCACTGGTTCTGTAACAATTTTTTTAGGTCTTCCTCTTCCTCTTTTCACTGGTTGTTCTATTTCAATTTCTTGCATATTTTTTATTTCTTCATCTGCTACTTTATTATTATCTAAATTGTTTTCTTCCATATTTTCATAATTTTCATGTTTTTCTTCTTGATTATTAATTATACTAGATGTCTTTATTATCTTTTTTTGATTTGAACTCATTGCTGATGGAATTACAACTGGCTCTGAAAGATTGTTTCCTGTTGTTTCTAACATTATTTCACTTGTTCCTTTAGGTTCTTCTTGAGTGTTTTTCTTTGTTGCTTTATATTTTTTCAGTTTTTTCTGTTCTTTCGAATCAACTCTCATATCATTTGAAAGTCCGCCATAAGCAAATATTTCTAGATATTTACTTGACTTTTCCTCTAATACTGCTTTTACATTTAAAGGTAAAAATTTGCATATTATTTTTAACTGTATATTATTATACTGAGTTGCAATACTATCAAAACTATCGAGTATTTTTTGCTCATCATTTCCTATTTTTTTATAATGTGCTAATATATTTTGAATTTCTAATTCACTTACATCATTCTCATCATTTTTTTCATAATTAACATCTTCTGAATCTATTTTATAATACAACTTGGCTTCCTTTTTTGAACGAGGTCTGTTTATTAATCTACAAACTTCATTTATGCTTCTATCAGTTCCAATGATTGCATTATATATTCCTATTCCAAAGATTTTTATTAATATACTATCTCCTTTTGATCTTCTTTCTTCACAAATTAAAATAATAGGAATATCTTCTCCTTTTACATTAGATGCTTCATCACTTATACTATCTAATCTTCCAAATATAAAATTGTCCATTTGTTCGTAATCTGAATTTGTATATTGTTCCAAATCTTCACTTATAACAATTCTATCATATGATTTATCTCTTTGTAATTCTTTTAATATAGCGTTAAAATAATATACATTTTTATATGTAATAATTTCTTTATATTGTTTCTCATATTGTTTTACTATTGCCTCTGTCATTTTGTCATTACTTACCGCAAATAAAACTCTCATTTGTTACCCCCTTCCAAATTTTACAACAATCGCAAAGGCTAATGGTAAAATTTGGCATATTACTAAAATAGTTATAAAAGATATCATTGTAACTAAGCCTTTTTCTTGTGTATCCAATTTTCTAATTCCTATAACATATTGGTATATTGCACTAATTGCAATTCCTAAAAAGCAAAATGGAATACTATAAATTCTAATTATATTTAGTACATATGCTGCTATTCCATAAGCATCTGATCCATATTTTGCTTTATAATCGTCTAAAGATTTTGACGCATTTTCTTTTATTTTTATTAATTGACTTTCATTTTCTGCATCTATTATACTTGTATTACTTGTTTCTGCAAATACTTTTGTTGTTCCAAAAATACTTAATGAAAGTATTAAAATTACTACGATTGTTGCAACTTTTTTCATATCAATTTTCCTTTCTCATTACTTGTTATTTATACTTATATATCATACAATAGAATTTTAAAAATAGCAAGTTATTTCTTGCTATTTTTTATATTTTTTTGTATAAATATTCCATGTAATTATACACTTTATTTGCCCAATTTGAATCACTTGCATATTTTTTGTTTACTGATGAAATTGTATTTCCATTATAATAAGTTCCAACAGCTATCTCTCCATTATAAATTACTGTTCCTTTTGGATTTAAATAATATTTAACTAATACTCTAGCAATTAAATCTATTCCTTCTGCATATGTATCAAATGTGCTTGCACTACTATATGGACTTGAATCATAAGCTCTATATCCAAATAGATTTTTCTTATTTTTAGCAATATTCGATTTTCCCCATCCACTTTCATGTATTCCTATCGCTGCAACAAAAATTCCATTTATATTATATTCATTTTCTATGTAATAAAAGTATTGTGCATTATTTTCAAAAATATTATTTTTATCATTTGAATCTGTTAATACTTTTTGAAATTGTTCTAATGATAATCCACTTGGTTTATTCAACTCCATATTAAAATTACATGTTGCTATTGTAACATCATTTTTTCCACTGCCATAATCAGAATTTGCATATATACTAGCAACATTTTCTATTTTTATCCAACCATATTGATTATTAGTAAATATTTTGCCCCAATTATTTTTTATCTCCATAATTTTTAATTTTGTATTTCTAAATAATGTAGTAATTTTTTTACTCTGTTCATTATCTTCAGCTCTTATTTCAGCACTATCTGATGTAATATAAACTTCACTTCCTTTTGTAATTTTATAAGATTTTTTAGATAAAGATGTTCCTACTTCTATAATTTTATCTGCTGGACTTACAATAGTTATAGAACTAAGCTCTTCAATTTTCTCTTCACCGTTTTCATCAATAGTTATCTTTTTGGTTATTTGTTGTTTTCCTGTTCTTCCTTCTTGAATTACTTGAATAGTTCCTTTTGGAAGCTCATTACTATTTTTATATTGAGTTATATATTCTAGATTAATTTCTTCCGTTATAATTCTTTCTGAACTTATTTTATTATTTTTTTTTATTATTTCTTCAATATCAATGTTTGAAGCTCTAGAAATCTCAACATCACTAGTATTAGCATATACGACATTATTTCTAGAATATTTAAGAATAATCATTGATATTATACATATAGAAAATAATAAAATAAAAATTAATATTTTTCTTTTACCTAATTTCATATTTTTTTCGTTAGTATTTAACTTTCTCCTCTCATAAAATATGTAATCTTATTATAATTTTAGTATTTATCTTATTTTTTGTCAATTCATTTTTTTGGAATTTATAAAATTAATATTGATTAATTTAGTATTTTATATTATCATACTGTTCAAGGAGATTTATATGAAATTAAAATCAAAACAAAGAATTTTCTTTATTTCACTTATACTTTTACTTATGCTACTATCTTATTTGTGTAGCATTATTTATACAATATTTTTAAATAAAATTAATATGGAAAATTCATTTAATAGAAATAATATCTTTACAATAAATAAAATTGTATTATTTAGTAGTGCCAGTGCTTCTTCAACGATAAACACAAATAGCACTACAACTATTACTAATTTAATACAATATACAGATATAGCTATATTTATCAATAATAATTCGAAAGAATTCAATTTAGAAAATACATTAAAATCAGTATCTATAGAAAATGTTACTTTTAATAATTTGCCAAAATTAGGAACTGCAAATTTATATTATAAAGATTTGAATACATTTTCTACACCAGAAATATTAGATGAAAATCTAATTAATAAAAATTTAAATTTTGAAATTTCAACTAAAAATAATATTGATTTTTCAAAACCTATTCTTTACAACAATTGCGCAAATCCTATTACTATAAGTTATAAAAATTCAAATTTAATTACTGATTACACAATAAACAATGCAAACATAATTTCTTATGATGGCTCTTTATTAAAAAACTGTAATATTGTTTTAAATAATTTAAAATGCAGTTTTAGTTTTTATATTGTTATTGAAAATAATCTTGGTCATAAATATAGATGCCCAATTCATATAGATATTCCATTATCAAATGATACTACTTCAATTTATGATAGCTATTATATTTATACTTATAATCCTAATTATTCATTCTACTTATATACATAAAAATATTTAGTATTTGCACAAATAAAATTCTAGGATTTTGCCCTAGAATTTTATTTTTATATTTTTTATAATTATTTTGTCTTCACAAGTTTTCTATAATATTCTGCTATTAATTCATCAAGTTCAACACTTAGTTTGTATATTATATTGTAATCTTCCCCTATAGTAATACTTTCGTTTAATTTGTCTCTTAATTTACATATTTCATCATTTAACATACAGCATCACTCCTTTTTTACAATTATTTATCTGTATGTTTATAAATTAACATATTTTTACATTTTAGTCAACGAATTATTGCGTTTTTCTTTATTAATCGTATGACTTAATTCTAGCTATTTTTACAACTTTCTACATATTATTACATATATCAGCATAATTCGTCAAAATAACTATTACGATTGTATTACTTTTTAATTACATTTTTACTTTTTTATTACAGAAAGAATCATTTTTTCTTCAGCAAATACTTCTTTTAGTACTTGTTCGACATATTGTTCATTTATTATTGTTATTTCATCTAAATATTCAAAACTATTTATTCCTTTAAAGAAATCTGCAAGAAACATTCTTGAAATATCTCCAGTTTCGTCATACTCTTTTATAAATGTGCCATATAGCATTTTCTTAATTCTTTTAAACTCTTCTTTTTTTATTCCATTTATCTTTAAATCATTTACCATCTTTTTAAATTTAACATATACTTTTTCAGGATCTTTTGATTGACCCGTTATCAAAATATGTGCATAATCACTAGAAAATTCATAGTCCATACCTGGTGTTGTAAACATTATACCTGTATTATACAAATCTTGATATAATCTTGAACTTTTCCCAATTATCATATTTAATAAAATTTCTATAGCTAAATGTTTTTTTACTTTTTCTTTTTCATCTGCTACTTTATCTTTAATTCCTATTGTAAATAATGGTTCGCTAACATCCATTTTTTGTTCTATTTTTTCTCGAACTATATTTTCAGGTTCTTTTGGATAAATTCTTTTTATTTCTCCATTTGCTTTTTTATCTATTAATCTCTTTTTTATTTCTTCTAATAATTTTTCTGGTTCAAAATCTCCACAAACAACCATTACCATATTAGATGGATTATAAAATGTATTATAACATTTATATAATATATCTTTATCTATATGGCTTATAGTTTCTATGGTTCCAGTAATATCAAGTTTTACAGGATGTTCATGATACATTGCTTCTAATGCATTTAAATACACTTTCCATTCTGGATAATCATCATACATCATTATTTCTTGACCAATAATACCTTTTTCTTTTTCTACATTTTCGTCCGTAAAATATGGATGTTGAACATAATCCATTAATTCATCTAATGCTGGATAAAAGTTTTCTGTACATTCAAATAAATATGCGGTATGATCATTTGTTGTATATGCATTTGCTTCAACACCAAGTGCAGTTAATGTATCTAGGCTATTTGTTCCACTTTCTTGTTCAAACATCTTGTGTTCTAAAAAATGTGCAACTCCTTTTGGTACTTCTGTTATTTCTTTTTCTCCAGGTACAATAAATTTACTATCATTTGATCCATAATTTGTTCCCCAAATTACATATTTTTTTTGTATTCCTTTTTTGGGAACAATCATTATTGTTAATCCATTTTGTAGTTTTTCTATATATAATTTTTCTTTTACCTTTGAATTTTCAATTATTTGCATACTAAGCCTCCTCCTTATCTTTTAAGAAGTATATCGTATTTATTTGAAGTGATTTTGCAATTTTTATAATATCTTCTTTTGATACTTTTTCAATATTTTTTATATATTCATCTGTCAAAGTTTTCTCATTTGTTAATTCTTGTCCAAAGAAATAAGTAATTTCTGTATCTTGTTCATCTTCTATACTCTTTATTCCAGATATAATACTTTTTTTAGCATTTTGTATATCTTCATCTGTAAAAATCCCATTTTTCATATCTTCTAATTGTTTTCTTATTATTTCTAATGCTTTTTTATAATTTTTTATTTCAATTCCACATTTTACTAAAATATTTCCTTTATATCTCAAATATGTTGAACCTGCTGAATATGCTAAACTTGCTTTTTCACGAACTTCTTGAAACATCTTAGAATTTGCTGTTCCTCCAAGTATAGCATTATATACTATAGCAGCATATTTCTGTGTTGTATTTTCTAAAGTCAAATCCATTCCTATTACAATTTTTCCTTGTGTTACATCCATTTGTTCAATTATTTCATTTTCATCAACTTTTTCTTTATTTTCTATTCCAAATATTACTTTTGTTTCTCTTTCTTGAAGCTTTTTTATATTTTCATTTTCTTCTAATATTTGCATTATTTTTTCATCAACATTTCCTGATACAAATATATCAATTTTACATGTTGATATCATTTTTTTATAATATTCATATAAACTTTCATCATCTATTTTCTCAATATCTTCTACATATCCATATTTATATAATCCAAATGGCTTATTTTTATACATTTCTTCAATACATCTTTCAGTAGCATATACTGCTTTATTATCTGCTCTACCTTCAATTATTCTTTTAATATTTTCTTTTTCTTGTTTTAAATATTCTTCATTAAATTTTTCGTCTTTTATTAATGGATTAAATACAATTTCAAGTAATTTTTCAATACTAGTTTTTAATATATTTTCACCATTTTGTGGAAGATAATTGTCATTTATTGTTTCTATATAAAATTTTAATATTTGATTATCTCCTGTTTTATCTATACCATTATCAAATGTTGCACCATATAAATTTTCTAGTGTTTTACTAATATCTAATGATGTTGGCATACTAATACAACCTCTTCTTAGTATTGATGATATTAATGCATTTTTAGTTACATTTTCTCTTGTTATTGGCATACTTAGAAATACTGCTATTAAATTTGTTTTAAATTTTTCTGTTTTTATTGTATGCAACTTTATTCCTTTTTTTATTTCTCTTTCTGTATATTTCATTTTCTTTCCTCCGTTTCTTTTATAATATTTTTCATATTATTTATTTACTTTGTATAGTATAATACTTTTAACTGGATTTATTCAAGTGTTTTTTATGAAGTTTAGTAAAAACTAAATTACATTTTTTTACAAACAATTAAATCCTAGTAATTTTCGAAAAATTAAAAGACACTAATTAAATTTAGTGCCTTTTTATATATAATTAAACAGCTTCTTGACTTTCTGTTTTTTCTTTGTTTTCATTTCCTTCTTCATTTATTACTTCTAAGCTACATACTGAAACTTCATATGCAGTTTTTGTTTCAACTGTTCCATCTTCATGTTTCTTTTCATATTGTCTTGATTGAACTCTACCTATAATTTTTACTTGTGTTCCAACTTCTATATTTTGGCAAAATCTTGCATTTCTTCCCCAAGCAATTGTTGGGATATAATCTGATTTATTATATGCTCTGTTTACTGCTAATAATAAATCTGCAATTTCTCTTCCAAATGGTGTTTGTCTGTAAATAGGTTTTTTACAAACAAATCCGATAAGTACTACTTCGTTTGTCATTTCTTCTTTTTTTGCTATTTCTCCATCTTCGTCTTCAACTTCTTGTTCTTCGTTTTCTGGTAATTCTTGAACATCTTTAGCAAAAACTGTTAAGATTAATTTGTTTCTTTCATTTTCAAAGCTGTTGTATGATCTAAATTGTCCTTTTATTAATAATTTCTTTCCTTCTGTTAATGTTTCATCTGTTATTAGTCTTTCTGAAATTGTTATTGGAATAATGTCTGCATTTCCACTTAAACGTGCTATAGATAATGAAAATCTATAAAATTTCTCCCCATAAATTTCATGGCTAAATTCTTTTTCGCCTGTAACCTTTCCTACTAATGTTAAGTAGTTGTTTTCTAAATAATTTGTATCCAATTTTATTTCCTCCCTATCTTTTTTTATTTTATCAATTGTAAATTACCATCTTGCGTTTTTTTATTTAAAAATTTTCTACATTTCTAATTATACTACACATTTTTGGTTTTGTCTACATAAAAAGTTAATATTTTGAATTTTTTTTTGAATTTTTATTCATTTTTAGGCATCTTTGCCAGTTTTTTTATAAATTATGGAGTATTTTATAGTTCTTTTATTAAAAAATTTATAATTTCATTATATATTGATGACTTTTTATTTTGTTCTATTTCTATTTTTTTCTCCTGATTTTCTATTATATCACCATTTAATTTTTCTATTTCTCTTTGTACACTAATTATTATATAGTTTTCTTTTACACTTGATATCATTATTGTTGATTTTGAATTAAATCCAAATGTTATAATTTTTATTAGTATATTTTCAGGTATTTTTATTTTTATATCTGAATTTATCAAAATATATTTTGTCTTATTTATTATTTGTCTCATAAATTTGTATTCTTCTTCTGTTAAATTTATGTCTTTATTGTAAATTATCTCATCAAATTTTATATTTTTTAAATTCTTTATACTTTCATTTGTCAATTCAATTAACTCATAACTTTCTCCTAGTCTTCTTTTTATGTCTTTTATATCTTTTTTTCTGGCAACAATTCCAATTACTGGCATGCATCTTCTCCTTTTTTCTATTTATATGCCTATTTTACCCAATTGTACTATTAGTATTCTTATTTTATGTATTTGTCTTTATTTGCATTCCATTATTATCAATTACATAATTATCTTTATATATCAATTCTGATACTGTTACTAACTCAAATCCTTGTGATTTAATATTTTTTATTAATCCATCTAAACTATTAGCAGTATTTTTTGTTCCATTATGACTTAATATTATACTACCATTTGATATTTTGTTTCTTATTCTTTTCCACATCTCATCACCAGTTAATCCTTTATAATCTAATGTATCTAAGTTCCATTGAATTGGATAATATCCGTTATTTTGGGCTGTTCCTATTACTATATCATTATATTCTCCATAAGGTGGTCTATATAATTCTACTTTTTTATTTGTTATCTTTTCAATTTTATTTACACTTAATTTTATTTCTTCTAAATTTTTTTCTGCTGATAATTTATTTACATGTGGATGTGTATTACTATGTGTTCCAATTTCATGACCCGCTTCTGCAATTTTTTTTACTGCCTCTGGATATTTATCTACCCATTCTCCTACCAAAAAAAATGTAATTTTCACATTATTATTTTGCAGTGTTTCTAATATTTTATCAATATCATCTGCATTCCATGCACAATTCATTGTAAATGCAACCTTTTTTTCGTCTGTTTGAACATTATAAATTGGCAATTCTTTTTCTTGTGATGATGTTTGAATTGTTTCAACTTTTCCTACATTTGCAATTGTTATTAATACAGCTACTGTTAACACTGATACTATATATGTTTGAATTTTTTCTTTATTAAATACCAAAAACATAATTACCTCCTGAGTCTGATATTTAATTTTATTCATTATTTTACTTTTTATTCATGTATGACTATTACATATGTTTTATTCTTTACATTTTTTATTATATTTTGTTCTGTAACAACCTTTATATATTGATTTTTAGCCTAAAATACGTTATAATAAGTACATTAACTTGCAAATGCAAGAATAAAAAAGGAGAAAAGATATGGAAAATAGTTATGTAAGCAGACTTATAGAAAACCAAACCATTTGCACAATGAATGGTAAGCGCTACATTATCACTGATCGGATGGGTGCTTGGAATAAGCAAAGTGTAGTCCTTACATGGGAAGGATGGCAAATAACTAGTAATAGCAATTTTGTATCAATAACACCTGATGAGGTAGAAGTTCTCTTTACAAAAGGTTTAATAAGAAACGTTGCTCGTGGTGAAAATGGAAAGCTTTATGAAAAAAATACTTTTTTAGACGGAAGAGATTTTGCTGGAGCAATTGTATGTGGAATTTTAGCACCAAGTACTCAAGCAAATTTACGTCCGGAAATTTGTGACTATGCTAAGAAAATGGGATATATTACTGATATAATGACACCCGTTAAGATGTTCAGTGGTACAAAATCACTGATTTTTAACACTGATGGAACCTATAGTATCCTTTTTGTTTGGAATGATAGTGTTTTGAAGAAAATTAATCAAGAATTACTTCATAATTTTACGAAAAACTTCTTTCGCAATTATTCAGTTGAAGTCAAAAATAATGGAATATTAATGTTAAATCTTTCAGAAGATTTTGCTTTTTCTAGAAAAAGTATTGATATTTTCAGAGTATATGACATTCAATTATTCTATCTTAACCCCAAATTTGATAAAAAACTTCTTCTTCGAGCAATCATGCAAAGAGCATTTATCTCATTCCCTTACAATATATTGAAAAGAAATCAATTTGAAAAATTGGGAAACACTACGATTCCTGAGAATAAGAAAGAACATCTTAAATTCAATCAATTTGGAAAATGTAAGCTGAATTGTGGAAAAGTGTTTTATAATAGCGAATTGAAGCGTTACTTATATAAAATCACAATTCCATATACTGAATGGATTCGAGAGCTTATGATTGATACTGAAAAAGTATTAAAATCGAAATATTGTGAAAATGTATGTGTAAGTTTTTCCGGATTCAATCAGACTATCGAAATTTATTGTAATGGTAACGACATTGGCTTAGACGTTGAACGTGAGTTAATTAGTCTTGACTATGCAATGACATTTTTATGGGATGAAAGTAAGGGATTATTTAACTACTATCAATTCTATACTTCTATTCTCTCTCTATTGGAGGCTGATTCCAGTGGACAATTCAGGGATGAATATTTTTCATATCTAAAAACGTTGAAGCGTTTACTTCCTGAAAAATTGTAATACATTAAACTTCAAAAAGGAACTATTACCATAATTGGTACTAGTTCCTTTTTGAGTATATAAATTTTTTTTGACTAAAAATTATTTTAATACATAATATATTAATATTATATCTCAGTTTCTATTATCTCACAATTATTCATTGAAATTTCTGCTAAATTTTGACTTTCTGGCATACCATAAAGATGTGCTTTTATAACTTTTGCAATTCCTCCATGTGCTACAATTAAAATAGTTTTGTCATGATATTTTTCTTTTATATCATCAAAAAATTCATCAATTCTTTTTTCAAAATCATGCAAATTTTCTCCATTTGGAATATTATAATTTAACTTATAATTCCAAATATTGTTTTCCATTTCTTCTGTTACATCTCTTCCCTCATAGTCCCCTAATTTTCTTTCTCTTATTCTTTCATCTGTAATAATTGGTATATCTCTTCCTTCATTTATTATTTCAGCTGTTTGTTTTGCTCTTTTCATTGGAGAACAAATTACAAGATCATATTTTACATTTTCAAGTTCTTTTTTTGTATTATAGGCTTGACTTATGCCTGTTTCATTTAATTCTTTTTCAGTTCCTCCACCTTGCATTTTTTGTGCTAAATTTAAGTCTGTTTGTCCATGTCTTACATAATAAATTTTCATACCAATCATTCCTTTCAACTTAGTTTATTTACTCAATTTTTGTCTTACATATTCATACATAACAACACCTGCTGCAACAGATGCATTAAGGCTCTCAGTTCTACCCAACATTGGAATTTTTGCTTTTTCATCTGCCATATCTTGAATTTCTTTTGAAACTCCATTTGCTTCATTTCCAATAACTATAATCTTTTTATTAAAATCTATATCATAAATACTATTTTCTGTTTGTAAAGATGTTACCATTAATTTAAAATGATGTTTTCTCATTTCTTTTATTGCCTGTGCTAGATTCTCAACTTCTATTATTTTTATTCTAAATATAGCTCCCATTGTTGAACGAACAACTTTAGAATTAAAAGCATCTGCAGTTCCTTTTGATACTATAATTTGATTTAATCCAATACTATCAACTGTTCTTAAAATTGTTCCTAAATTTCCTGGATCTTGTACATCATCTAATACAACTATTATATCTTGTGTATAATCTATTTGTGCATCTTGTGCATTTTTTTCTATTATAGCCATTATTCCTTGTGGGTTTGTAACTTGTGTTATTATATTAAAAATTTTATCTGAAACAGATATACATTCATATTTTGCAATTTCAAGCATTATATGTGTTGGAATTTCATATGTTCTTGTTGTATCTTCACATACAATTATTTGTTTTATTTTTGCATTTTCTTTTACCGCTTCTTCAACAAGTTTTACACCTTCAACAACATATTCATTACTTTCATCACGATATTTTTTATCTTTTAATTTTCTAATATGTTTTATTAATTCATTATCTTTACTTGTTATTGTTTGCATTTTTCCTCCTTTCATTTAAGTCACGAACTTGATGTTTTATATTATTTTTAAGACTTAATTCTAACCCCAAATTAATTGAATTATAATTACTCTTCAACATTTTCTTTTTTATTTTCTTTTATTTTAAAATCATCTATTGTTTTCAAAAATTCTTCTACTTCTTTTAACATCTTCATTCCTGTTTCATTTTGTAGAACATATGTAATTTGTGGTTTTAAACCTTGTGAAAATTTTATTTTATTTCTATAATTTTTTGCCAACTCATTTACATCTATATTGAATTCGCCTAATTCAAATGTAAATACTGCAAAACTACGTTTTCCTTGAACTTTACTTATATTAAGTTTTTTACATAATATTTTTATTCTTGCAATTTCAATTAAATTTTCTATTTCACTTGGCATATTTCCAAATCTATCAATCATTTCATCAATTACATTTTGTATATCTTCCTCATTCTTACATAATGCAATATCTTGATATATTTCAATTTTTTGACTTGAATCTGATATATATTCATCTGGAATATAACATGTCGCATCTAAATCTATTTGAACATCTATTTCTGGTTTTACTTCTTCACCTTGCATTTCTTTTACTACTTCATCTAATAAGTTACAATATGTATCATATCCAACTTGTTCTAGATGTCCACTTTGTATTTCTCCAAGTAGACTTCCTGCCCCTCTTATTTCTAAGTCTCTCATTGCAATTTTAAATCCTGAACCAAATTCTGTAAATTCTTTTATTGCTTTTAATCTCTTATCTGCAATTTCTGATAATAATTTATCTCTTTTATATGTGATATAAGCATATCCCTGTCTATCAGATCTTCCTACTCTTCCTCTTATCTGATATAATTGTGCTAATCCCATTCTGTCTGCATTTTCAACAATTATTGTATTTGCATTTGGAATATCTATTCCAGATTCTAATATTGTTGTACATACTAATACATCTGTCTTTCCTTCGATAAATTCTTCCATTATATTCTCAATTTCATGTCCTGTCATTTGTCCATGTGCATATACAACTTTTGCTTCTGGTACAAGATTTGATATTTCATCTGCTTTTTGAATTATTTTTTCCACATTATTAAATAGATAAAATACTTGACCATTTCTTTCTAGTTCTCTCGTTATAGCTTCTTTTATAACTTCTTGATCATATTCTAATACATATGTTTGAACAGGCTTTCTGTTATATGGTGGCTCATATATTACAGACATATCTCTTACACCAACAATTGACATATGAAGTGTTCTTGGGATTGGTGTTGCAGTCATTGTTAATACATCTATTGTTGCTTTATATTGTTTTATTTTTTCTTTATCTTTTACTCCAAATCTGTGTTCCTCATCTATTATTAATAATCCTAAGTCTTTAAATTCAACATCTTTGCTTAATATTCTATGTGTTCCTACTACAATGTCAACTTCTCCTAATTTTAATTTATTAATAATTTCTGTTTGTTGTTTTTTGGTTTTAAATCTATTTAATACTTCTACTCTAATACCAAAATTAGTCATTCTTTCTTTGAATTCTTTATATTGTTGTTCAGCTAATACTGTTGTTGGAGCTAAATATGCAACCTGCTTTCCTCCCATTACTGATTTAAATGCTGCTCTAATTGCAACTTCTGTTTTTCCATATCCAACATCTCCACATAGCAATCTATCCATTGGCTTTGAATTTTCCATATCTTTTTTTACTTCATCTATACAACGCAATTGATCATCTGTTTCTTGATATGGGAAACTATCTTCAAATTGAGTTTGCCATGGTGTATCTGCTGGAAAAGCATAACCTTTTGATTTTTCTCTTTTTGCATATAATTCTATTAACTCTTTTGCAACTTGTCTTAAATTCTTCTTTACTTTTGCTTTAGTATTTAACCATTCTTTTGTTCCAAGTTTATTTACTTTTAATCCGCCTTCATCTCCACCAACATATTTTCTTACACTATCTAATTGGTTTGTTGGAACATATAATACATCATCACCATAATATTTAAGTTTTATATAATCTTTTGTTGTTCCATCTGCAGTAATAGTATTTACACCTATAAAAATTCCTATTCCATAATTTTTATGAACTACATAATCTCCTATTTTTAAATCTGCATATACTACTTTTTCTCCTTCTTTAAATGCTGATGATTTATATGTTTTTCTTTTTTCTCCTTCAATTAGTTCTTGTGATGTTATTACTAATTGATTTGTATCAAAACATTCAAATCCTGATGATAATTTTCCTACACTAACTGTTACAAGGCTTTCTGTATTTTTTACTATTATTGTTTGATTTAAGTTTTCTTCATATTTATTTATTATCTCTTTTTCATTTAATAATGAACATATCTTTTTAGCCTTTTCTTTCGTTTCAGCTAAAATGTAAATTCTTTTTTTCTCTTCTTGTGCTTTTAATAATTCTTTAAATAATATTTCAATTTCACTTTTTGAAAAATTTCTTTCTTTATATATCCATTTATATTTTTCTGCTTGTATTTTTACTTCATTATCTAATTTTTCTATATAAATTATTTGCTTTCCGTTTAGTTTATCTTCAAATTGATTAAAATTACAAATGTTTTTTAATGCTTCAGGTACAATTTTTTCTTTATCTATTAATAATTGAATTATATTTTGACTATCTTTGTTTACATTTATTGTTCTTTGCTCTATTTTTGATTGCTCATCTAAAAATACTAAATATTTGTCTGTTATATAATCTAATATTGTATCTTGTTCTGTATAAAATGAATTAAGATATCTATCAATTTTACTTATATAATTGCCAGATTTTATTAATTCTATATCTTGTTCAATTGTTTCTTGTAATTTTTCAGAATAAATTGTGTTTCTTACATTTGTTATTACATCTTCTATATTTGATTCTAATATATATTCATGTGCTGGATATATGGTTATTTTATCAATGTTTTCTGTTGAACGTTGACTTACTACATTAAAATATCTAATTGAGTCTATTTCATCTCCCCAAAATTCAAGTCTGACTCCTTCTTTTTCGTTAACTGAAATATCAACTATTCCACCTCTAACACTAAATTGTCCTCTTCCTTCTATTAAGTCACATCTTACATATCCTAATTCTACTAGTTTTTGTTTTATTGTTTCAAGATTTTCTGAGTCTCCAACCTTAAAATTTAGTGTGTTTTTATATAATGCTTTTTTACTTATCATTTTTTGAAGAACTGCTTCTATTGTTGTTATTACTACTCCTGTTCTCATTTCTTGCATTTTATTTAATGTTTCAATTCTTTCATATGGTAAGTCTTTGCTTTCTGCAACATAATCATATGTTACTATTTCTTTTTTTGGTAAATAATATACTTTATCTGTAAAATATTTTATATCTTTTAATATTTTTTGTGCTTGAATTTCATTATATGTTATTACTAAAATTGGTCTTTTTGCAAATTCTCTTGTTGCAGATATCATTTGTGTCATTCCAACGTCTGTTAAGCCCGATATGGCTATCGGGCTTTTTTTACTTTCTATTGTTTTTATGTACTCACAAAATTTAGGATTTTTACCTAATTCTCCTAATATTGTATTCATTTTATTTTCATTCCTTCCTTCTTAAAGTACAAATATGATCGTTTTTATGTTTTTACAATTAATTTATTAAATTTTGAATTGATATAATTTACTAATTTTGTCATAAATTCATCTGGCTTTATTTCTTTTTTGGCAACTAAATCTAAACCTTTTTCCCAACTTGCTGTAAGTTTTGCATTTAACATATCTGGCATAGAGAAATTTACAACATCATATATTGCTTCACCTTTTTGTGTTGGTGTTACTATTTGTGTTTTTGAATTTATATCAATATATTTTATCTTTTCTAGTTTTTTTATTATTTCTCCTCTTGTTGCAGATGTTCCAATTCCTGCTCCTTTTATTTGTTCTCTTAATTCTTCATCTTCAATTAACTTTCCTGCATTTTCCATTGCTAAAATTAATGAACCTGAATTATATCTTGAAGGTGGTGTTGTTTCTGCTTCTTTTATTTCATAATTATTTACAAGTATTTCTTGTCCTTTTTTTAAGCTTTTAAATACTTCTAAATTATTTTCAATTCCATCTTCATTTTCTTTTGAACTTTCACTATTGTTTTCCACATTTTGTGCATTTGATGTGGATTTCTTTGCCTTATTTTGAGGTTTTAAAACTTCTAAATATCCTTGTGCTATACAAACTTTTCCACTTGCTATAAATGTTTCATTTTCTACATCAACTACAACATTTACTTTATTATATTCTGCTGGTGGATAAAATATTGCAATAAATCTTTTTACAATAGTATTATACACCTTTTTATGCAATTCTGGCAACTTTTCATAATTTTCATATCCTTGTCCTGTTGGAATTATTGCATAATGGTCTGTTATTTTGCTATCATTTACATATTTTGTTTTTACTAAATTTGTTGAATATTTTTCATCTACCATCTTTTTTAATAAATTTTGTACTTCTTCGTCTTTATATCCTCTCATTAATCCATTCAAATTTTTTGATATTTCTTTTGCAACAGCTGTTGATAAAACTCTGGCATCTGTTCTTGGATATGTAACTAATTTCTTCTCATATAAGTTTTGAATTACATCTAATGTTTCATCTGGTTTTATTTTAAATCTTTTTGTACATTCATTTTGAATTTCTGCTAAATTAAATAATAGTGGTGCATTTTCTTTTTGTTTTGATTTCTTTAATTCTGATATTATTGCTTTTTTTCCTGCTAAACTTGTAATAAATTCTTTTGCTTCATTTTCTTTTTTAAATCCACTATCATTGTATAATTTTGGAGATTCAAATAGCTTTGATTTTTCATTTACTTTCCATTCTGCTTTAAATGATCCATCTGCATTTTCAAATTCACCTATTATTTTATAATATTTTGTTTTTACAAAGTTTCTTATTTCTCTTTCTCTTGATACTATCATTCCTAATACACATGTCATTACTCTTCCTACTGAAATTGATATTTTTTCTTCATTTATTTTTGATGCTACTCTTCTTCCATATATTATTGTTAATAGTCTTGAGAAATTTATTCCTATTAAATAATCTTCTTTTGCTCTTAAATATGCAGAGTCTGCTAAACTATCATATTCACTTTGATCTTTCGCTTCTCTTATTCCTCTTTTTATTTCTTCTTCTGTTTGTGAATCTATCCATACTCTTTTTATTTGTGCTTTTGGATTTGGTTTTGCCATCATATATACTAATCTTTGTATATATTCTCCTTCTCTTCCAGAGTCCCCTGCATTATATATTTCTTCTACATCTTCTCTTTGTAATAATCTTTGTACTATATTAAATTGCTTTTGTACATTTGGTATTATTTCATATTTCCATTCTGTTGGAATAAATGGTAATGTATCTAGTCTCCAAAATTTTAGTTTTTCATCATATACTTCTGGATAACTCATTGTTACTAAATGACCTACACACCATGTTATTATCCAACCATCTGATTCTATGTATCCGTCTTTTCTGTTCATATTTATTTTTAATGCTTTGGCAAATTCCATTGCTACAGATGGCTTTTCTGTTATTAGTAGTTTCATTTAGCATGCTCCTTTTCTCATTAATAATCCTCTTATTGTTATAACAAATTTGCCATTAAGTGTCAAGGCATGCTTTTTCTATTTTTTTAGTATTTTCATATTTTAATGTATCTATTTGAGCTTGCTGAATTTCGTTTTTTTTGCTTCTTTCCATAATATATAAATCTCATGAATTGCAATAAAAATCAAGAATATTCCAAATAATTTTCTTAATATTCCAACTTCAATATTTACTGAAATAATTGAACCAATTATAGCACCTATAATTCCACAAATTGAAATATAAATTGCCAATTTTACATTAATATTTTTATTTCTGTAATTTACTATAATTGCTGAAATTGCTGTTGGAATAAAATATATAAGATTTGTTGCTTGTGCAATATGTTGTTCTAATCCTGAAAATGTTGTAAGTAAAAATATTAAAATTGTACCTCCACCCATTCCTATTCCACTAAATATTCCAGATAACCCACCAATTAAGATTTGTAACATATCTTTCCTCCAATTTAGAACTTCTTAGTCTTACTTTACTCTAATTTCTTCAATTTTACAAAACAAATAACATTCTATAAGCATAATATAAAATAAAAATTGTAAACAAAATTTTCAAAATATAATCTGGTACTTTTTTTAATATTATTGCACCTATATATCCACCAAATATTCCTCCAATTGCACATAATAACCCTGAATTCCAATTTATATAATTATTTTTATAGTAGAAAAAACTACTTGCAATTACCATTGCTAACATACAACAAAGTGATGTTGCTCTTGCTTTTTTTGGCTCGATATCTAACATATAAATAAATGCTGGAACAAGTATCATTCCTCCACCAGTTCCAAATAAGCCACATATAATACCTGCTAAACCTCCAATAATAGCAATTTTTATATTTAAAGATTGTTTTTTTATTTTTTCTTTCATATTTTTATCCTTAAAAATCAAATTAAAAATTTTCATTTTTATCTTGCCATTAGAACAAATAAGAAAAATTGAAAATTTTTCTTTGATTTGTTCTCGCCAGATTTGAGTTTCTGAGCGAAGCGATGAAATCTCAAAGGGCTAGCGATTGTAGCTTTTTATATACTAGGAAAGTATAACTTTCCTAGTATACAAAATAAAAGATAGAAAATTCTTCTTTTTTCTATCTTTTCCAAATTTTATTATTTTATTTAATATTTTCATCTTTAATATAATATTTTGTTCCCACCATTTTATCTGGTAAATATTGTTGTTCAACCCAATGTCCTTGAAAATCATGTGGATATAAATATCCTTCATTATATCCTAATTCTCTCATTTTTTCTATTGGTGCATTTCTAATATGCATTGGTATTTCACCAGTGTCTGAGTTTGCAACATCTTCTAATGCTTTGTTAATTCCTAAATATGTTGCATTTGATTTTTTACAATTTGCAACATATACAGCTGCTTCTGCAAGTATTATTCTAGCTTCTGGCATTCCTATCATATTAACAGCTTGCATTGCAGATGTTGCAATAACAAGTGCTTGTGGGTCAGCTAATCCAACATCTTCTGATGCACAAATCACTATTCTTCTTGCTAAAAATACCGGGTCTTCGCCTCCATTTAGTGCTCTTGCTAAATATAATAATGTTGCATCCGGGTCAGATCCTCTCATTGATTTTATAAATGCACTTATATTATCATAATGTGTATCTCCATTTTTATCAAAAATTGCTTTTCTATTTTGAATACTATTTTTGATAACTTCATCTGTTATATGTATATATCCATCTGAACTCATACTTGTTGTTAATACTGCTATTTCTAAACCATTTAAAGCTGTTCTTACATCTCCATTTGATATATCTGCTATTTTTCTTAATGTACTGTCTTCTATTTTTATAGAATATTCTCCAAGTCCATCTTTTCTTTCAAGTGCATTTTTTAAAATTTTGTAAATATCTTCTTCTGTTAACGGGTTAAGTTTTATTACCATAGATCTTGAAATTAAAGCTTTATTTACTTCAAAATATGGATTTTCTGTTGTTGCTCCTATTAATATTATTGTTCCATTTTCTACATATGGCAAAAGTGCATCTTGTTGTAATTTATTAAATCTATGAATTTCATCTATAAACAAAATACTTTTTCCAGTTGGATTCATCATATAATTTCTTGTTTCTTCTACAACTCTTTTTATATCTGCTACTCCTGCTGTTACTGCATTTATTTTATAAAACTTATATTTAGTTGTTTCACTTATTACTTTTGCTAATGATGTTTTTCCACACCCTGGAGGTCCAAATAATATGATACTTGATAATCTATCTGCTTTTATTGTTCTATATAACAATTTTCCTGGACCTATTACATGTTCTTGTCCTACATATTCTTCTAATGTTTTTGGTCTCATTCTAAATGCTAATGGTTCTTTTTCATTCATTTTTTCTTTTCCTTTTCTCATATAATCTTTGTAAATTATAAAACTATAACTTCAAAAAGTCAATCTCTTTTTCGAACATTTTTTTGTGTATTTTTTCTTTACAATTTATGTTAATTATGATATACTATAAATGTACGCAATTTTATCCAGAAACATTATAATGTTTCGACAAAACTTGGAGGTTTATTATGAAATCTGATGCAATGAACATTCTTACTGACACGAGCTATCTGGCACGGGACATTGCAATCAACGTGATCCGTTCTGAGCATTTTACCCCGGAAGAATTTACTATCAAGTATGATTTGAGTAAAGGCCTTCCTACACCTGATGATATGAAAGATGATGATTACCCCCTTATTCTCAAAGGAAAATACGACAATTATCCATTTGAGCTCCGTGTATTCTGTCTCACAGCAGGCTATAGTGGCACTGGTCCTCATGACATGCTTAAGGTTCTTCGGACCGCAGGTTTCCCTGTGGACGAAGAGGCAATCTTGACACCTAAGTGGTCTCATAACTGCCAAATTCTTATCAAAGGAAACAAACTTGGAATGAAGGATGCTTGGGATAGCTCTTTCTAACTCCAAGTGTAGACTTACCATTTTTATGGTAAGTCTATTTTTTTATGCTTTTTGCATATTATTATTTTCATTTTTAATTTTATTTACATTTGTTGGAAAATATGTTAAAATTTTCTTTGTGCAATATATATTACATTTATAAGATTTTATAAATGACATAAAAATTAGGGGGAAATTTTATGATTATACTTAGCCTTATATCTGATACAGCTTTAGAATCTAGTAGAAAAACAATTTCTTTCTTTAAATCAGAAAAATTTGAAGCCACAGAATTTCACATCAATTATCCTTTAAAGAAGTTTCAACCAAAAAGTTCTTTAAAAGTCGACCATTTTCCATTAACAATATCAGGATATATTGAAAATATTCCAATTGAACTTCGGATTTTTCCTATCTCTATTGGTTATAATGGGTCAGAGCCTATTAGTTTAATCAATGTTTTAAAAACTGCAGGCTTTACTTTTAATGAAGATATCATTTTAAGTAAAAAATATTCAAAAAACAAAAAAATTGTTTTATCTGGAATTAAAAATTAATCTATTTTTTCACTCTAACTCATAGACATGCAATTGATTGCATGTCTATTGCTTTTATTTTTATTTTGATATATAATCCTACTATAAATTAACATGAAAGGAAAATATAATTATGTTCGCATATATAAAAGGATCACTTGAAATGAAATCAAGTGGATATATTGTTATAGATATTAATGGTTTAGGTTATAAAATTTTTATGTCTCAAAGTAATATTGATACAATTGGAGAGTTACATGATATTGTAAAAGTATTTACATATGTAAAAGTTAGAGAAGATGATATAAGTATTTATGGCTTTAAAACTCAAGAACAATTAAAAATGTTTGAATTACTTATTTCTGTTAGTGGTGTTGGAGCCAAAAGTGCATTAGTAATGCTTTCTTGTATAGAACCTTCTGATTTTGCAATTGCTGTAATCTCTAATGATGTAAAAGTTCTTACAAAAGTTCCTGGAATAGGAAATAAATCTGCTCAAAGAATTATTCTTGAATTAAAAGATAAACTAAAAGAAGAACAAATTGAGGAAAAACTTAAAGATTCTTCTAAAAAGCTTAAAGATAATAGTGAAAATATTAATGAAGCTATTTCTGGTTTAATGGTTTTAGGATATTCTAAAAAAGATATTGAAAAAGTTTTTGAACATCTTGATATTGATAATTTATCTATTGAAGATTTAATAAAAAAAGGATTAATCTTATTATCTCAAAAATAAATATAATAAGGGACTTTTTTAAGCCCCTTATTAGTTTTATATTATTCACCTGGTTCCATGCCTTCTGATTTTTGATTCTCATCTAGTCCATTTGCTCTCAATACTGCTTGTATAAGCTTATCTTTCTCTCCGCCTTGTCTTGACAAATAACTATCTTGTGAACCATTTCTATAGTATTCTCTTAAATCTTCCATTTGAAATAAAATTCCACTTATTTTATTTAAAGTTGTATCTTCATTATTTTTTCCATTCCAAAATTCTATGATCTCTCCATTAGCCTTTTTTACTACAATTTCTTCATCTGCTAGAGAGTTCTTATTTGAAAATTCAATTGTTATATTTCCAGCAATTTCTTTTCCATTATTTTTAGCATATTGTTCTTTATAAAATTTCTTTATATATTCTAAAACATCTTCTTTTGAGTCAATACTCTTGATATCTTCATTTATTTGTTGTATTTGAGCTTCTCTTTGAGCACTCAAATCATTTTGAGTTTTTATATCACTAATATTTTGATTTGTAATTTGCACATCTTGTCCATTTTCATCTTGTACCAATAATACTCCATCATCACCTAATCCAACAACTTTAATAGATTCTCTAAATTGATTAGCATCAACTATAACTGATTTTGGATTCTCTTGTGTAACTCCTTCTATTTTTCCAGAACCTTCTCCTAGCATTTTGCCTGTTGAAAATAAAGTAAATCCTGCTAAAGCTAATGCCCCAGTTTTTATCGCCAATCGTGTTCTAAAATCATGTGTAACTTTATGTCTTATTTTTGATTTTTCTTCTTTGGTTAATGGTCTTCCCAATCTATTGGCTTTATCTTGACATCTTCTTAAATATTCTCCTTTTTTCTGATTCTTTAATCCTTCTAATACTAATAATCCTTTTTTCATAGTAAATCTCCTTAACTTTTGTTAAAACTATTTATATAATATCTCATTACAAATTCAAAGTCAATAATTTTTATAAAATTGTATTCTTTTACTCTAATTGGATAGACTAGTTCTGTTAAATTTACTGCTATACTCAAATATATTAAATTGAAGGAGTGATTATAATGCATTTATCAGACGCAATAAGAGAAAGAATTAGATTTTATCAAAAGAAAAATGGAATGAGTTTATGGGCATTATATAAATCATCAGGTGTTCCTATGTCAACACTAGCAGCTTTTATGAGCAAAAGAACTGAACTAATAAAGTTAGATACATTGCTTCATATATGTGAAGGTTTTAGAATTACCATAACAGAATTTTTTGAAGATGATATTTTTAAAGAAGTTGAACAAGATAATGATAAAGCTGAGTAATTAAATTGCTCAGTTTTTTTGTAATATTTTTGTAACATAAACTTAATATTATTGTAATACACTTTTAGAATAAAATATTGTATAATTAATTTGACGAATTTATTATACAAATGTCAAAATAAAGAACTGGAGGATACAATGAGCGTTGAATCTGACTTAAGAAAAGATGGAATAAAAGTAGTCGACATATTAGATACAATGGCTGTTAATAGAATAGCTCACAATATTGCAACAAAGCTTTGTGAAACATTCCCAGAACTTTGTTTTAATGAATCAGATTTATTTGCAAAACTTGCTAGATTAACAATGTATCGTGCTGAAATGCCTGAAGGTATGGCTGAAGCAAATTACTTTTATAAAAATACATCTATTTATTTTAATGAAAGAGTTGCTGTTGAAGATTTAGAAGAATTTGCAATTCATGAATGTATACACTATATTCAAGAAATTAAAGATAAAAGAAATAATTTAATTCGTATGGGCTTATGTAATTTTGATACATTAAAAATTACAGGTATGGGGTTAAATGAAGCTGCAGTACAATACTCAACATCAAAAGTAATTGGCATTCAAAAAGAAGCTGTAAAATATTTTGGAATTTCATTTGAAACAATTAGTCCATCATATTATCCACTAGAATGTAATTTGATTGAACAATTAACTTACTTTACTGGTGATAAAATATTATTTGATAGTACATTTACAAGTAATGATAAATTCAAAAATTATTTTGTTCAACTTACTTCTAGTAAAACATTTACAGAAATTGAAACTTGTTGTGATCAGATTTTAGAACTTGAGGAAGAAATTTTAAGATTAAATAATAAATTTAATTCTTTTGATGAAAGATGTAATAAAGTTGATAAAATAGTAGCTAAACAAGATACTTTAAAAAAGAAAATTACTGAAACTTATTTAAAAGCTCAAGATACTCTTATAAAAGGATATTTTGATAAAGCTTTCAAAAGTATTTCTAATTTAGAGGAACTTGATAATTACAGAAAAAAATTAGATCATTATGGAAATTTAATCGGAAGAACTGATGATTATACTTTCTTTGATGACTATTATACTGAAAAAATGTCACAATTAGAACATAAATCTAACGTACTTGAAAATGGTGGCATTGAAACAGCTCTAACAATCAAAAAGCCTACAAAAGTTGGTTCTTGGTTTAGAGCATTCCTTAACTTCGTAACAGGAGATAAAATACATAATTAACAAAAGATTTTAATACACAAAAGAAATTTTAAAAAACAAAAGATAAGTTTTTTAACTTTTACTAAAGATTTTTAAAATACCAAAGATAAAGGTACTAAAGAATTATAATTTACAAAAGTATTACTTAAGTACATATGATTTTTAAGCTACATATGACTTCACAAAAGATGAAGTTTTACATATGATATTATACTAAAGATAATCAATTTTCTACACAAAAAAGATATCCCTATCTTTTTTGAAAAGGACTAGAATACTCTAGTCCTTTATTTTTTTAAATATTCATCTATTGAATTTGCCGCATTTCTTCCAGACCTAGCAGCCCATGCAACAGTTCCTTTACATCCAGCAATATCTCCTCCAGCAAATATTTTTGGCTTTGAGGTTCTATTTTTTTCATCTACTATAATATAACCATACTTGTCTAAGTCGAGTTCTAACTCGTTTGTAAACTTTTCAGGCATTGATCCTAATGCCATTATTACATAATCTATATCAATTAAATAATTTGATTTTTCTATATTAATAGGAACTTTTCTTTTTTCTCCTTCTTTTTGCACTAATTCTGTTTTAATTAATTCTAATTTTTCTACTTTTTGATCTCCTATAATTTTTACAATATTATTCTGAAATAAAAACTTTATTCCTTCTTGTTTAGCCTCTTCTATTTCTTTTGCTTCTGCTGGCATTTGTTCTTCTGCTCTTCTATATATAACATCTACTGCCTCTGCACCTAATCTTTTTATTGTTCTAGCACAATCCATTGCTACATTTCCGCCACCTATTACAGCAACTTTCTTTCCTTTATAATTTGGATGTAACTTTTTTTCTAAAAGTTGATTTCCTCCAAATACTCCTTGTAGATTCTCTCCGTCTACTCCCATTTTAGTAGTTATATTAGCACCATAGGCTAAAAATACTGCATCAAATTTATCTTCAAGCTCTTGTAATGTAAAATTCTTTCCAAGTTCTTTATTATATTCTACTTGTAATCCTAAATCTAATATTTTCTGAATTGTATCTTTTACAATTTTCTTTGGAAGTCTAAATTCTGGAATTCCATGAACAAGTAGTCCTCCAAGATAATCATATTTTTCAAATATAGTAACAGAATATCCCTTTTTTAATAAAAATGCAGATGCTGTTAAACCAGCAGGACCTCCTCCTACAATTGCAACTTTTTTATTTTTATTTTCATTATTTATTTCTGCAAATTTATATCCTTCTTTTATTGCAATATCTCCTACAAATGCTTCTAGTTCTCCAATACTAACAGGTTGTCCTTTTATTCCTCTTACACATGAACCTTGACACTGCTTTGTATGTGGACATATTCTTCCACATACAGATTCTAGTACTGTTGTTTCTGATAATATCTCATATGCTTGTTTATAATTTTCTTCTTTTATTGCTTTTATAAATCCTGGTATATTATTATTTAATGGACAACCTTTATTAGAACAAGGTTTTGTCACACAATTTAAACAATAATTTGTTTTTGATTTTATTTCTTCCATTATGAGTAACTCCATTCAACTAATTTCGTATAAATATTTTATATTTTTATACTATTTCAGTCAATATACCTGACCTTTTATTCAATCTATTGGCATATTTCATTATATCTTTTTATAACTTGTTTTAAATCTTTAATAAAATCTATTTTTTTATTTTCATCTCTCAATAATGCTGCAGGATGCCATGTTGGCATATAAAAAATTCCTTTTTTTTCTATCCATTTTCCTCTACTAGCTGTTATTCCATATTCTTTTCCTAATATGTTTTTTAATGCAACACTACCTAGTAATACAATTATTTTTGGTTTTACTAAAATTACTTGATTTCTTAAATAATCTAAACAGTTTTCTGCCTCGTCATCTTGTGGATTTCTATTATTTGGTGGCCTACATTTTACTATATTAGCAATATATACTTCTTCTCTTTTTATTCCTAACATATCAAATGCCATATTCATAAGTTTTCCTGCTTTTCCCACAAAAGGTTCGCCTTGTGCATCTTCATCTGCTCCAGGCCCTTCACCTATAAGCATTATATCTGCTTCTCTATTTCCTACTCCAAATACTACATTTTTTCTATTTTCACATAGCCTACATTTTCTACATTGTTTTACTACTTCTTCTAATTCTTCCCAATTGTTATACATATTTTTTCCTATATTATAGTATTTAGGTTTTTCTGGATTTGCCTATAAACCTTATTTCTCTATTTCAAAAATTTTCATAGCATTTTCATAAGTCTGTTTTGCAATTTCTTCTAGTGAGATTCCTTTTAAATCTGCAATTTTTTGAGCAACATATTTAACATTTCTGCAATCATTTCTATGTCCTCTATGTGGTTCTGGTGATAAATATGGGCTATCTGTTTCTATTAACATCTTATCAAGAGGAACCATATCAATTATTGCTGGAGCATTCTTTGAATTTTTAAATGTGATTGGTCCTGCAAATGATATATAATATCCAAGTTGTAATGCTTGTTTTACTAGTTCTTGATTTTGTTGACAACAATGAAATATTCCAGCTTTATTTACTTTATGATTTTTTATAATATCAATCGTATCTATACATGCATCTCTTGAATGAATTACTATTGGTAATTCTAATTTATTAGCCAATTCTATTTGTTTTATAAAAGCTTTTTTTTGCAACTCTTTATTTTCAGTATTCCAATAATAATCTAATCCAATTTCGCCTATTGCAACTATTTTATTATTTCTATTTTCAACTGCAATATTTGAAATTTCCTCTATATTTTTCCACAATTCTTCTTCAGTTTGTGGAATATCATTTGGTGAAATTCCAACTATTGAATATATATAATTATACTTTTGGGCTAATTCTAATGAAAATTTTGATGATGAAATATTATATCCTGCACATACAAATTTTGTTATTCCACTCTTATATGTTTGTTCTATTATTTCTTCTCTATCTTCATCAAACTTTTCATCATTATAATGTGAATGTGAATCAAAAAACTCCATCTAAAATTCCATTCCTTTCTTGCTTCTCTAAAAGTCACACATAGTAAAGAAAGATTTTATTTTTCTTTCAAACTATTCTTCCTTTCTCTATTCAAGGGCCTCTAAAAAACTTTTCATTATTTTATTATTAATTTATCTAAATATTACAACTACATTAGCAATTGCATATTCTTTACAATGTGATAAACTAATATCTATATCTTCTATATTTTGGATTTTATTATTTAAAATATTAACATATGGTCTACCTTTCCCATCATTTAATATTTCTATATCTTTCCAATTTATTTCAAATTTATTTTCTAATTCATTTGATATTGCTTTAAATATTGCTTCTTTTGCTGAAAATCTAGCTGCATAATGTTGATATTTTTGCATTTTTTTGCTTTCACAATATTCTCTTTCTTTTTTAGTATATACTCTTTCACAAAATTTCTCGTTTGTGTTTTCTATACTCTCTTTTACTCTACTTATTTCTATAATATCTGTTCCTGTTCTTATTTTCATATCTATTTCCTTTTTAATATCAATATCTTTTTTTATTTTAATCTATATTGAAAAAAATAGCAAGCTTTTAACTTGCTATTTTTTATGGTTCTATAAAAAAGCCAGTCTAAGATTTTCTATCAAATGAAAATTTTAAGAAAATCTAAACATTGTCATATTTATCTATAAAAAGTCCTTCTACAATGAGAACTTTCCTACTATTAAAAAAAGCTGAGGCAGAAAACTTTTAAAGTTTTCCATCCCAACTATTGACATAGAGCCTTTTTAATATTAAAATTTTCTTTTTCTAGCAGCCTCTGATTTTTTCTTTCTTCTTACACTTGGTTTTTCATAGCATTCTCTTTTACGAACTTCTTGAAGAACCCCGTTTCTAGCGCATTGTCTTTTAAACTTTTTTAGCGCTTCTTCTATATTTCCATTAACTTTTATTTCTGACATTTATTAATTCCCCTCCTTCCGGCGTTTAGAACACTGTATGTGGGATTTCATCCTTTATACGCTAATCATTATACATTATTTTCCTCTATGTTGTCAAGCTTTTTAGCATAATTAATAAATTTTTTATTTATACTTCATATGGTATTATTTGATGTGTTTGTAATGATTTTTGTACATCAATTATTCTTTGATTTCTTGAACCTCTAAATTTCAAATTTAAATCCTTTTTATCTTCCTCAAATTTACCATCTACCACAACATCTATATACTTCATTAATTCTTTAGTTTCTGACCAATTTTCAAACATATTACCTTCAATGTCATCGTCAAATTTATATCCTGTATAACACCAAATGTTTTTATCTGGAAATTTTTCTTTTACTTTTTTTACTAATGGTAATAGTCCTTTTTGATTTGAGTATTCTAATGGCTCTCCTCCTAAAAGTGACAAGCCTGCAACATATGGATGATTTAAATCATCTAATATTCTATCAATTTCCTTTTCAGTAAATTCTTTTCCATAATTAAAGTCCCATGCTTGTGCATTAAAACATCCTTTGCAATGATGATTACATCCGCTTACAAATAATGATACTCTTACTCCTTTTCCATTTGCTACATCTGCTATTTTTATATCTGCATAATTCATTTATTGTTCCTCTTTTCTTGATTAATTTGATTTATACATTCCTTCTCTTTCTCTTCCCAATGCTGTGTAAAATGCTATTTTTAAATTATCATTTCCTGATTGTGCAACATACGAATATATATCATCAATTTCATCATATTTCTTATCCCAATAATTTTGATTTACTACACTGTTATATGATGCATAATAATCTTTTAATGGATAATAATACATCGTACTTCCATCAGTTTTATATGCCATTTGTCTATTAAAATCTAAATTTAGTCTTCCTGCACTCTCTGCTCCTATTCCATATTCTGACGATATTGCAATATTGTTTTCATTCTCTATAAGATATTTATCACCAATTCTATGATAAAATCTATCAGCACCTAATATGTATATATTTTCTTCTCTTACCACTTCTTTGCTTTCCGAATTATTTATAATTGTATATCCATTATATGTTTTGCCTCCAATTTCAATTCCTTGTACAAAGCTTATCATTGCAATATTATTCATTACTTTTGCCCAATCTTCTTCACTAAGTTCTGGCATTTGAAATTTTGCGCTATTCTGTGAATTAAAGTTTGCTATTGCTATTGCTAAATTTGTTCTTATCTTATTTTTTATAATTGCTAATCTATGTTGATTAAAATTAGATTTTTCACATTCTATATTATTTTCTGGTCTTGAATTATCACTATTAAAATCAAAAATCTTTATATTAGTATCACTAGACCAAACTTTTATTTTTTCCGTTTCTCCATTATTTTTAATAACATAATCTTGCGCATCTGCATATGTTAAATTTTTTAATGAAGATTCTTTAACCCTTTTACTAAAATTAAATGCTTCTGAATAATAATTATATGCTGAATCACTCGCACCTATCTTTTCATAAAATGAGTCATATCCTGATTTTGTACCAACTTGCGTAGTAGGTTTAAGTTCCATCATATTTCCATTCAAAAAATATATTATTCTTTTATTATGTTCATCATGTTCATCTAAATAATATTTAGTTCCATTATATCTAATATATTTATAATATCCTTCTGGTAATGTTCCAATTGCTGGTAAATATTCTTTTAACATTTTTCCTTTTGTTATTTCTACTCCATTGTACTGTAATGTATTTGTATTTACACTTGTTATTCCATCAATTAAATATCCTGATTCATTCCAATACACTCCATCGACTATTCCTTTTATTGAAATATGATTATCTAAAGAATATGTTATAACAACATCTGTATTGTCTTTTACATATTCTGCACTATATGTTATATATGGTTTTAATCCAAATATATTTTTCTCATTATTATCAATTGGAACTTTATTTCCATTATTGTCTAACACATAATTTTCATTTCCATCATCATCTTTTATAGTTTGATATAAATAATTTTGATTATTAAATTTTGAATAAATATAAAATCCATCGTACATTGTATATACTAATGCAGGAATATATTCATTCATTTCATCTTCAGAATATCCATTCATCCCAAATACTGATTTTATTGATGCCTTAAATGTTGATACAGATGCTTCTATATCTCTTATTTTTGAGTTTGCTATATCAGATGTTGAACTATTTGCCGTATTTATCTGAAATGCTTTTATTGCATCACTTGTTGCTGCTGTTAGTTTCATATCATACTCAGTTTGGAGAGATATTGTACTAATTTGCATTTGTGTATAAGCTCCTAGTATTATTGAAATTGGTAATATTATTATTATAAATATTATTGCTAAATCTTGAATTCTCATATGTGCTCCTCTCTTATGTATATCTTCCGTTCTTTTTCATACTATATAATTACTACAAATATTAATTTTTGTCAATAGAAATCTTTGGTGTAAGTCTTTATTTTTCTTGATATTTAGCCAAAATAAAAAGAAAGAAAATCTTTTTATTTTTCCTTCCTTTTATTTTAGTATTTAGTCTTGAAAAATTCTGTCGAATTCTTCTCCTTCAATTTTTTCTTTTTCCATTAATACTCCTGCAACCGCATGAAGTTTATCAACATGTTCTGTTAAGATTTTTACTGCTTTTTCATATGCTGTTTGAACAATTCTTTTTACCTCTTCATCTATTAATGCTGCTGTTTCTTCTGAATAATCTTTTGTTTGAGCAAAATCTCTTCCTAAGAATACTTCTCCTTCTCCACCACCAAACATTACTGTTCCAACTTTTTCGCTCATTCCATATTTTGTAACCATATTTCTTGCAATTTGTGATGCTCTTTCAATATCATTACTTGCTCCTGTTGAAATATCATTTAATATTATTGCTTCTGCAACTCTTCCTCCAAGAAGTGATACTATATTTTCTTCCATTTCTGTTTTTGACATAAATGATTTATCTTCTGTTGGTCTATACATTGTATATCCTCCAGCCATTCCTCTTGGTATAATTGATATTTGATGTACTGGGTCTTGTGTTGGTAAATATCTACTTACTACAGCATGACCTGCTTCATGATATGCTACTAATCTATTCTCTTTTTCGCTTCTTACTCTTGTTTTCTTTTCTGGTCCCATAGTTACTTTTACCATGGCATCTTCAATTTCTTTCATTCCTATTTCTTTATAATTTCTTCTTGCTGCTAATAATGCTGCTTCATTTAATACATTTTCTAGATCTGCTCCTGCAAATCCTGATGTATTTTTTGCAATTACTTTTAAATCTACATCATCTGATAATTTTTTCTTTCTTGCATGTACTTCAAGTATTTGTTCTCTTGCCTTTACATCTGGACTTCCTACTACTATTTGTCTATCAAATCTTCCAGCTCTTAATAGTGCTTTATCTAATACATCTGGTCTATTTGTTGCTGCTAAAATGATAACACCTTCATTATCTGAGAAACCATCCATTTCAACTAATAATTGATTTAATGTTTGTTCTCTTTCATCATGTCCTCCACCTAATCCAGCACCTCTTTGACGTCCTACAGCATCAATTTCATCTATAAATACTATACATGGTGCATTTTTCTTTGCTTGTTCAAATAGATCTCTTACTCTTGATGCACCAACCCCAACAAACATTTCTACAAAGTCAGAACCACTTATTGTATAAAATGGTACCCCTGCTTCTCCTGCTACTGCTTTTGCTAATAATGTTTTACCAGTACCTGGTTGACCAACCAATAAAACTCCTTTTGGTATCCTTGCACCCATATCAGTAAATTTTTTTGGATTTTTTAAGAATTCTACAATTTCTTCTAATTCTTCTTTTTCTTCATCAACACCTGCAACATCATCAAATGTTACTTTATTTTTTTCTCCTGCATTTACCATTCTTGCTCTGCTTTTTCCAAATGTCATAGATTTTGTTCCATTTTGATTATTTCCACTCATCATTATAAACCAAAATACTAAGAATATTGCAAGAAGTCCAAATGGTGTTATAAATCCTAATGCAGTTATCCATATTGATTCTTTTTCTTCTTCTAATGAAAATGCTCCTGTTTTTAAATAGTCTTGTGAATATGTTATGAAACTATCCAAACTTGGTATACTTACTTCTTTTTCTATCTTGTATCCTTTTAATTTTACTGTTGCTTGTGAACCTGTCGATGAAATTTTTATTTTTTCAATTTCTCCATTTTCAATACTTGTTATTAATTCTGAATATGTCATTTGAGAACTTTTATTTTCCATTATTGATGTTATTAATACAATTGCTATTACTCCAATTATTAACCACATCGCTAGTGTTTTTATTCCTTTTTTCAATTTACTACCTACCTTCCTTGTAATTATTACTTAATACTCTTTTACATCGAAAACTATAACATACCTTTTTCCATTTTTCAATAGTTTTTAAGTGATTTTTTTATGTCTTTTTTGTTACATTTTTTCAATGTTTTCTAGGGATATACTGCCTTTTAATCAATTTTTATGAAATTAATTTTTTTGTTTTTTATTAATACTTTTAAATTTTTATTTGGCATTAAAAATTTATTTCCTATATTATTATTACATAATTTTATAATATCAACTATATTTACTTTTTCAATGCCTTGTGTTGAACCAAATATTTTCTTTGTTGCTATTAATATAATTCTATTTTTTAATACTTCATCTAATAAATTAAATTCCTTCAATTTTAATTCGATTCTATCATTTTCTTCTATTACTAATAATTTATTATAGGTTTCTAGAGCTATATTTTCTATAAAATTATCTTCACTTGATACTACATCTGCTAATCTCGTTATTGTTTCTATTATATTCGGATTAAATTGTTCTTTTATATATGGTATTACAATATTTCTAATTTTATTTCTTGTATATTCATTTTCAAAGTTTGTTTTATCTATTCTTGGTTGTAAATTGTTTTCTCTACAATATTCTTCTATTTCTTGTCTGTCACATTCTATCAAGGGTTTTATAAATCTATTTTCTCTTATTGGTTCTATCCCTTTTAATCCTGAAATTCCACTCCCCCTAAGTAAATGCATAATTATTGTTTCTACATTATCATTTTTATTATGTGCTATTGCTATTTTATTTGATTTTGTTTCTTTTAATATTTCTTCAAAATATTCATATCTAACTTTTCTTCCAGCTTCTTCTGTTCCTATTTTTTCATTTTTTGCAATTGTAGGCACGTCTATCTTTTTAGCAAAAAATTTTATATTATATTTTTGGCAATATTTTTTTACATATTTTTCATCTTCATCAGCATCTTTTCCTCGAATATTATGATTTATATGTACAACAAATATATCAAATTTTAATTCACTCATCAATTGTCTTAAAATATCTAACATTGCAATAGAATCTGGTCCCCCTGAAACACCTAATATTATTTTATCTCCTGAATTTATTAAATTATATTTTTTAATTGTTTGTATTACTTTTTGTTTCATTCTCATTTAACTCCTTTTAACAAAATGTAACAAACCATCCCCAAAAAAGGGATGGTTTGTATGGATTAAAACTTAAGGAATTTCTCCTTTAGTTTTATTTACTTAGGTTAGTATCAGAATTATTATACAATTTTTTTAAAATACTCTTTAATTTTTTTACGATTCGTTGCATTTACAATTCCAATTTTATGCGCATCACTATATTTCTTACTAGCATAAAGATCATCAATTGCTTTTATCACCCACACAACAAATTCAAATTGTGATTTTTCGTCCTGCTTATCCCAAGTAAAAAACTTTACCAATTGTGTATTTCCTTCTTTTGCAAACCTATCAAGCCGTAAAACCATTTTATAAGCTTCGTCTTTTCCCATAAGTTTTTCCAAAAATTTCGGAAATTCTTTTAATTGGTTTTCTTTGACTAATGCCATTTCATTTTCCTCCATTTTTATAAGTGTTTTGGCAAACGCATATATTATAACATTTATTTTTTATATTTGCAACTCTTTTTCATTTTTTTAGAATTTACTTTTAGTCATCAAATCTTCTCTCTATATTTACAAACTTTGTATAATTTCCCATCCAATACAATTTTACAGTTCCTGTTGAGCCACCTCTTTGTTTTGCTATTATTACTTCTGCAATATCTTTTTCAGCACTTTCTTTATTATAATAATCATCTCTATATAAAAACATTACTATATCGGCATCCTGCTCTATTGCTCCAGATTCACGCAAGTCTGATAGCATAGGTCTATGGTCATCTCTTTGTTCTACAGCTCTTGATAGCTGTGATAATGCTATTACCGGAACATTTAATTCTTTTGCCAATACTTTTAATGATCTACTTATTTCTGATATTTCTTGCTCTCTACTTCCATTTCTTTTATTACTTCCTGATATTAACTGTAAATAATCTATAACAACAAGTCCTATATTTTTTTCCATTTTTAGTTTTCTACATTTTGTTCTTATTTCCATTACAGATATACCTGGTGTATCATCTATATATACTCCCGCTTCTGAAAGTGGTCCTATTGCTTCTGCAAGTTTTGTCCAGTCTTCTTCATCTAATTTTCCTGTTCTTACTTTGTTACTGTCTACCATTGCTTCACTACATAACATTCTGTTTACCAGTTGGTCTTTTGACATTTCGAGGCTAAATATTGCTACTGGTACATTTGCTCTTAATGCTGCATTTGTTGCAATATTTAATGCAAATGCTGTTTTTCCCATAGCTGGTCTTGCTGCAACTAATATCAATTCAGAGCCATGTAATCCTGCTGTTTTATCATCTAAATCATAAAATTGTGTTGGTACTCCTGTTACATGTTGTTTCTGATTATATAATTTTTCAAGATTTGTAAAACTTTCTACTAATACATCTTTGATTGGTGTATAGCTTTTTGTGTTTTTACTTTGCATTATATCAAAAATCTTTTTTTCTGCTCCGTCCATTATGTCTTCAACATCTTCTGTTGGATTATATCCTAGTTCTATTATTTCATTTGCTGTTTTTATTAAATTTCTTAATACTGATTTTTCTTCAACTATTTTTATATATTTTTGTACATTTGCTGTTGTTGGAACTTTGTCTGGCAAACTTGCTAAATATTCAAATCCACCAACTTGTTCAAATTTTCCCATTGATTCAAGTTCATCTTTTAATGTTATTATATCAATAGGCTCTGATTTACTATATAAGTTTAATATTGCTTGATATATTATTTTGTTGTCTTCTCTATAAAATGCATCTTCTTTTAGTACTTCAACTGCTGCCATTACTGCATCATTATCTGTTAGCATACTTCCTAGTACAGCTTGTTCTGCATCTTCATCATGTGGTGGTACTTTTCCTAATTCCATCTTTTTGCCCCCTTATAACAATCTTTATAATTCATTATTTTAAATAATAAATATAAAAGTTGTTAAATGAAATTTATCCAATTACATCTACTTTTATTTTTCCTATTACACCTTCAAATAATTTTATTGAAACTGTATGTACTCCCAATGTTTTTATTGTTTCTTTTAAATCTACTTTTTTCTTATCTATTTTTATATTGTGTTGTTTTTCAAAAGCTTCTGATATGTCTTTTGCTGAAACTCCACCAAATATTTTTCCATTTTCTCCTGCTTTTACTTGTATTCTTAATGATATTTTATTCATTTTTTCTGCTAATTTTTGTGCTTCTTCTTTTTCTGTATCTTTTTTGAATTGTTTTGAAGAATTTTGTGCTTGTAATTTAGCCATATTTTCTGCATTTGCTTCTACTGCTAAATTTTTAGGGAATAAAAAATTACGTACATATCCGTCTGATGCATTTATTACTTCATCTTTTTTTCCTACTCCTTTTATGTCTGCTTTTAATATTACTTTCATACTAATCACTTTCCTTTCATGACTTATATTGTACTCTAAAATAGCAAAAATAGCAAGTAAAACTTGCTATTCTTTTGTTTTATTCTTTTTCTTCAAAATATTCATTAATTTTAGAAATCAATTCTTGTTTGGCTTCATCTATTGTCACATTTTCAAGCTGTGCACCAGCAAGAGTTATATGACCTCCTCCACCTAATTTTTCTAATATCATTTGAACATTTACATCTCCTATTGAACGTCCGCTTATACAAACTTTTCCATCTTCCATTAATCCTAAAACAAATGATGCTGTTATATTTCCTATTGTTAATAATTCGTCTGCTGCTTTTGCGCAAATTAAGCTTGTTTCTTTTTCTTGGACATCATATATTGATATTCCTATTGAATCTCTTACAATCTCTGCTTTTCTTACTATTTCAGATATTGTATTATAACTTTCTAAATCGCTTTGAAACCATTTTTTTACCTTTATTATATCAACACCACATCTACGTAAATATGCTGCTGCTTCAAATGTTCTTACACCAGTCTTAAATGTAAAGTTTTTTGTATCCATCATTATTCCTGCATATAATGCTTCTGCTTCAACTTCTGATAATTCAACTTCATTTTGTGTATATTGAATTATTTCTGTTACTAATTCTGCTGCAGATGATGCATATACTTCTTGGAATGTTAATATACTATTATCTATGAAATCTGCACTTCTTCTATGATGATCTATTACTACTATTTTATTTGTTTTTGTTAATAATTCTGGTGATTCAACATATGTTTTTTTATGTGTATCTACTACAACTACTAAAGTGCCACTATCAACTTGCGTTAAAGCTGTTTCACTACTTATAAATACTTCTTGATATTGATCTTTTATTGATTCATAAAGATCTTTTATTGATGGAGTTTCTACATTTGCTACAATTTTTGCCTCTTTTCCTAATGTTTTAGCAATTCTATATATTCCTAATGCTGAACCAATTGCATCTATGTCTGGGTTTGTATGTCCCATTATCATTATTTTATCATTTTCTTTTATTAATTCTTCTAATGCATGTGCAACTATTCTTGCTTTTACTTTTGTTCTCTTTTCTACTTCTTCAACTTTTCCACCAAAGAATAAATATTTCCCATTTTGTCTTATTACTGCTTGGTCTCCACCTCTACCTAATATTACATCCATTGCTGCAGAAGCTGATTTATATACATCTCTTTCTGTATCTCCTTCATTTGAGATTGCTATACTTAATGTTAATTGTATTTTGTCTTTTCTTACAAGATTTTTAATAGAATCTAGTATTGCAAATTTTTCTTCTTTAATTTTTTCGAGATTTTTTTGTTCAAATAAATATACATATGTATCTCTATCTGCTTTTACTAATATACCATTTGTTTCATTTACCCAATCATATATTGTGCTTTCCACTTTTGCCATTAATTGTGTTTTCTGTTCTGCGTCAACTCTTTGTGTCACTTCTTCATAATTGTCTATCATTATTATTCCAACACATATTTTTTGGTCTTCATTCTCTTGTTTTAATTTAACTTTTTCTGTTTCATCAATAAAATATAAAATCATCATATATTCTGGTGATTTTTTTCTTTCATATTTTTTAGATTTTGCAAATTCTCCTTGTACTGTATATGTTTTCTTTCCTATTTGTATTTGTCTTATTACTGATTTTCTTTTTTTATTATCACTTTTTTCAATCTCATCTTTTATGTCTATTATTAAATCATTTATATAATTATTCATATCAATATCTACAAATTCTGTTACAAATTTTGAACTTTTCCATACAACATTTCCGTTTGTTTCTAATATTACAAGTGGGAATGGTGAATTTATTAAACTACTTTTAGCAGCTGAATCTACTGTTAATGTTAAATCTTGCAATTGCTCTGATATTTCACTTTTTCTTTTGTTATTTGCAAAATATGTATAACATAATATTGATATATATAATATTACTGATGGAATTATTAATATAGGTCTAAATATTGATATTAAAATAAATAATATTAATATTATTACTAAATATATTTTGGTTCTTGATACTAAACTATCAAATACTTTTCTACTATTATTTTCAGACATACTTTCTCCTTTTATACCTTTATAGTATACCCCTAAATATGCTATTTGTCAAGTTTTCAGATTATTGTTAATTTTTTTATTATTTTAATTTAATATTTTTTTCAACATAAAAATTATACAAATAAAAAAGCGAAAGTTAAATATCGGGTTTTTATTTGTATATTAACAATTTAAAATTTGTAATTTTGATTTGAATTCAACAAAAAATTGTTTTTCTGAAAAAATGATATTATCCTTATATAATAGTTATTATTTATTACTATCATCAATATCATTTTGTGCTTCAATAATTAAATCTTCCAGCTTATCAATAATGGCATAATCCAAGTATCTTCTTGCTCCGCATCCAAGATGTTCATATTTATCTTTCAATTTTAAAAGTTCTTGCAAATCATTTTTCTTAGCAATTTTTATCTTTGAAACAGCCACAATAATTTCTCCCATAATATTTGTGGCAATTTGCATATTTTCTTTTTCTTCTAATTCTTTTTGCTTGTTTTCTTCCTTTCTTTTGGCAATTTTTTGTTTAATCATTTCTAAAATTGTTTTCATAAAGTTTCCTCCTATATTCTCTTTGTGATGCCAGTAACATTTATGTAAAACTAAAAGAAAGAGGATTTTCCTCTCACTATTTAGTGATATTTGGATTTTTTGAGTTTAAAATCCGAATTATTATATCATGTTTTAATACTCATGTCAAAACAATTTGAAATATTTTCCGTAATACTATTGAAAAAACTTCCAAAACATCGTATAATATAAAAGTGTTAAAAATGCGCTCGTAGTTTAGCTGGATAGAATGCAAGGCTACGAACTTTGAGATCGGGGGTTCGAATCCCTCCGGGCGCACCATAAGTACCCTATTCCAGGGTATTTTTTTATATCTGCCAATATCTAAAATGGCTATTTTTCAATATTTTTTATTTGAGGTTATTTAAGTTTAATTAAAAATATTCCTACTATTGCATTATTTATTGCATTAATTTATAAGTCTGTTTACTATATTTATTCTAACTAAATCAGCTACTTTTTTAAATGTTTTTGCAAATAATTTTACAATTATTTTTTCTTTCCAATTTAACTCTTTTACTATTTCTTTTTCTACAACATTCATCTCTACATTCTCCTTTTTCGTTTGTTTGAAGCTTCGATTTATAAATATCGTAAAAATTATCCACTATGGTGGATATTATATGAAAGTGCCATTTTTCAATACAAAAAATAAAAATAGTACTTTTATGGTACTATTTTATATAATTCTTTTATATCTATATTTAATGCTTGTGCTATTATAATTGCCATACTCAATGATGGCTCTTTTTCATTTCTCTCTATATAATTTAAATGTGAACTTGATATTCCTGTTAATTTAGATAATTTTTCTAAACTATATCCGCTTTTTAATTCTGATCTCTTTCAATAATATTTCTATTCTCATCTTTCCACCTTATCTTTAGTATGTTCTATTTACTCTTATAGCATACATTTTATCCACTTTGGTGGAAATGTAATATTTTCCAAAAAAAGAAAAGAAGCCCTTTAGACTTCTCTTGCTTTTTCTACTATCTTTTTGAAATTATTAGTATCTGCATAATATTTTAAACTTTCTACATTTAACAATAAGTAATCAGATAATAGCTTATTATATTCTTTCTTGTTTTTTATTTTTAGATTCTTTATCATTTGTAGTGACTTTAAATAATATTCTTGCATATGATCACCTCTATATTCATTGTAGCACATTTTATGTTAATTGTTTGTTGTAATTTGTCGAATTTATATTTTTTTCTGAAAGTGCTGAAAATACTGCATTTCATTGTATCGTCAAAATCAATTTTAAGCTGTTTTTATTGTTTAATAATATAGTTTCATTACTCATTTGTGTTGATTTTTCAACATATAAAAAATTTTTAAACTTTTTTCCAAAAAGTGTTGGCAAATACGTGTACACGTAGTATAATAAATATAGTTAAGGAGGTGATGAACATGATGAGATTATTAAAAAAAGTGCTTTCTCATCTGACACATAAGAAAGCACATTCACATGAAGCTATAAAATTCGCAAATGATTTCTATTACAGCTTCAAAGATTAATTGTAAGAGAGTTTATCTCTCTTGCAATATATATTATATATTATAAATATAAAAAAATCAAGAGAGGTGTCTTATATGAGAGATTTAAAAAAAGAAAATGAATGGAGAAAAAACAAATATAAAAGATTTGTAGTTGATGTTGATATTGAAATTGCTGAAAAATTCACAGAAAAATTAAAAAAATCTGGAAAAATTTATTCAGAATGGGCAAAAGAAAATATTGAAAAATTTTTAGAAAAAAATTAAAAAATGTATTGGCAAATACATGTACACGTAGTACAATATATTTAACATATGAGATAAGACTAGATCAAATGACTAGCACTCATAAAAGGAGAAAAATATGAAAACAATTACTGATTTAAAAAAATGGTATTTTAAAAATTCAAAATGGTATGATGAAAATAATAATGTTGTAAAAATTTTATGGTCTGAAAAAGATGGAAATTGTAATATCGAACATAGCATACGTGAAAATATTGAAAAAACTACAATAAATGGAATAGAATATACTAAATTACGTTACATTTATGGAGAAGGATTAGTTATTACAGATGATACTGAAAGATATACTATTAAAGTCTCATCCCTAAAAAATGAAAATACTATTGAAGAAAATAACGAAAATAAATCTGAAAAACAAAATACTAATTTAAGTATAAATACAAAAATTAATCCAAGCCACACTTGCATTATTAAAAACACAATACAATCTATTCATCATTTTGCTGACAATACAATTATAGTGTTAAACAATCAAAAGTATAAAATAACTTTAAATAATTTCGAAAATCTTTCTGATGAAGATATAGAAATTAGATACGGAAGTTTTGCAACAGATGATTACGTTTTAAGAGAATTATATTCAACTAATTATATATATAATTTTGAAAAAATTAATTAGAGGAGAAAAAATCATGAAAGTAAAAGAAATTTTAGATTTAGAAAGTAATGAATTAGAAAAAATGATGACAGAAGAACAATTTGACAAAATGCAAAAATTAGGATTTAAATATACATGGCAATTATTAGATGCAATGCAAGATGGAGTTAGACAAAGTAGTATGGCAGATGATGAAGAATATACAACAATTGATGAGTATTTAAACTATATTGAAGCTATGAGAGATGTAGATTAGTTATCTACTCTCCCCCTTCTTAAAAATTAGGAGAAAATTATGTATAAACATATATGTAAAGAATGTGGAAAAACTTATGAAAATTATCGTGAAAATAGTAGTTTTTGCAGTTTAGATTGTTCCAAAAATTTTCGTCATTCTGAATTTTTTAAAAATTCTCAAAAGATGATAGATCATAAATTTGGTAAATTAATTGTTACTGATGTAATTATTGAAAATAACAAAACAAAATGTTTGTGTATTTGTGATTGTGGGAAAAAAATCTGGGTAGAAAGTGGAAGCTTAAAAAGTGGTCATACTATTAGCTGTGGCTGTTATCAAAAAGATAAAGCAAAAATGAATATTCCTTATTTGCAAAAATACAGAAATGAAAACTTAATAGAAAATACTCATTTAGACAAAATTTCATCTTCTATTCAAAAAAATAATAAAAGTGGTATTAAAGGTGTTTATTTTCGTTCATCTTCAAAAAAATGGGTTGCAAAATTAACATTTCAGAAAAATAGTTATTCAAAAGAATTTAAAAGTAAAGAAGATGCAATCAAATATCGTAAAGAGTTAGAAGATAAATACTTCAAGCCAATTTTAGAAAAATATAAGGCAGATTAGGAAAATACCTAGTCTGCCTTGCTACATCTATTTTACTCCTCCAAGCCATTTACAGAATCCTATTTTATAATTGTTTGTTCCATTTACTTTATATCTTACCATTGCTCTATCATTAAATATTCCAAAACAATCACATCTTTCCCTTGGGTCTAAACTCCCAATTCTTTTTGTACAATTTGTATCAGCATATACAATTTCACTTGTACTTCCATTTTGATATGTTTTCACTTCTTCATCACTCCCATTTTTTATATAATCATCAATTATTGGCCTATCTTCCAAATAAAAATTAATTAAATTCAAAAAATTCTGCCAACCTTCTTCTAATGTTCTATGTGGACAATTTTTATTTGCAAAATCTTGATGTTTATGTACTCTGTCAATTCCCCAATTGTATTGTTTTAATAAATATGCTATATATTCTGCAGCTAACTTTTCTGCATCATCAAATCTTTCTCCACCAGATTTTGAATAACATATTTCTATAGAGATTCCCTTTCTATTGCCTTCACCATTTTTTCCATCTCCTGCATTCCAACTATTTCTATTAAATGGTATAGCTTGTACTATTTGAGTATTATCTACAGCACAATGAAATGATGTTTTATTATTATTTCCTATCATATATGAAATTTCTGCCATTGCAGATGCATCATTTGCTGTATTATGTACTACAATAAATTCTGGTGTCATTTCATATGGACATTTTATATCATATTTGCTCTCTGGTACTAACATCTTAGTTATCTGCATTATCATCATCTCCTATTCCATCTGTTTCACTTCCTGAAAAGTCATTTTTTGAAATATTTTTATTGTATAATTCTTCATTGAACTCTACATTCTCTATTGTTATATTATCTTCCATGAGTTATTCCTCCTCAATTTTAATACACTTATTTTCAAACTTTTTATAAGCATCGAAATATAATTCTTTCTTATCTCCGTTGTATGTGCATTCGTAATACATTCCGTCAAACAATGTTGTACTTAATAATGCTTTATGATTTTGTAATGTCTTACAATACCAAACATCAAACACATCAAATTCCGGAATGTTATCACTTTTGTCTAAATGTTCAAGTGCATATTGTTTTACTATTTCTTTACATTTTTCAATAAATTCTTTACTTCCCATTTTTATTCCTCCTTTTTGTTTATTGCTTTTTGCCCCAATAAATAAGTTCCAAGCACTCCCTGTACTACTGCTATAACTTGCACTATTTGTATTGCATATGGTATTGTTATACCATCTACAGCATTAATTCCAGCTACTAATGCACTTACTATTGCTAATATGTTTGTTAAATACTTTGCTATTGTTTTTATCTTTTCCATAACTTCTTCCTCCTAATCCGTTATTTCAAAATCTTCTATTCTCTTCATTAAAGACTCTACAAAAGAGTTTCCTTTTAATTTAAAATAAATTTCCGCACTATGTTTCACACTTTCTAACTCATAGTGCGTAATTTGTTTTCTATCTTTACATCTATCATATATTGTTAATATATCATTTCTTAAACTACATTTTGTTGCTTCTATCATTGACATACAGAAACTAAACATTGCTATTGCAAATGTACCTAAGAAGGTAATTAAAAACCAATATTCTTTCAAAAATTCTAATATTTGTGTTATCATTATTCTTCCTCCTTAGTAGCTTCTATATTTTCTTCTGTAGTATTATCTACTTCAATATATGTATCTTCTACTAGTAATATTAAATCGCTATATTCTTCATCTGTTATCTTACTCATTGCGTAAAATACATTTAACTTGTTTTCTATGTCTGTCTTTTCTTTGTAGTATTTCTTTGTGATTAATCTCTTTAATAATTCAGTTATCATACTTTTACACCTCACTTTCTAAATCTTTTTGAATATTATCTAATAATAATGAACTTGTTTCTGTTGTACTTAAAAGTTCTTTTATTTCATCAATTTGTGTTTGAAGTTTGTTATGTTCCGTTTCTGTGTCTTTAAGATATTTTACACTTAATATTGGATTTACTTCTGATGATTCTGCACTTATATTTGTTATGTTTTTGTATGTATGTGCTTTATTGTATATCTCATCTAATACTTTGCTCTGGGCTTCTGTACATTCTATTAGTTCTGGTTCTGCAAGCAAATAATAAACAACTAATGGTATATTTGCATCGTATTGAGCTTTTAAAACTTTATTTACATCAATAATTGTTTTTAAACTATCATCTTCAAACATAAATTGAAAAGCCATTCCTATGCTAGTCATTTTTCCATACATTGTATTTTTTTCCCACGAATCGCTTACTTTAAAATGTGTACATTTTATTTTCTCTAAAGTATTATAGACATCTTTTGAAGTATCCCATGTTCCTCCATTATATCTAGCCCATGTTTTTCCTAAATGTGTTCCTGCCGTATTTATAGCCTTATTTACGCCATCAATAATTTCTTTTCTCCAGTTATGCTTTTCATACCATTTTCCATCTGTTTTTATAAACTTATCTCCTTCAAACATTGGTTGCTGAACATCTACTAAATATGCTTGTTCAACATATCTCTGATATTCTGTCAAACTATCGTATTCAGCCCACATTTGAAATTCAAATATATCTTTATTCGAATTTCCCCACATCGTACATGAAACTTCGCAATCTTTTTGTGCTGTATATGTTCTTGAATAAATTATATTTAACTTATAATCTGAACTATCAATTTTGCCAAAACTTGGGATAATATTTGCAACTTTATCTATATACCAAGTAAATGTAGTATCCTGGCTTGGTTTTGAAAACAACTTAAATCCAATTTTTATAGTTTGTCCTGCTTTTAATTTGAATTTTGTTAAATCTTTTCCACTACTTATTGTTGTATTTTTTATTCCTTTATCCGTATATTTCCAATATTCACCTAATCTATAAAGTGGCATTACATTTCTGTTTTGAAGTTTTAATTTTGCATACCCACAATCATAAGAAACCCAAGGTATTTCGTGGTCAATTTTTGCTATAATTGGATATTTAATTTCATCATATGTATTTTCTAAAACGGCATCCAATGCTCTTACTCCTGTAATATCATGTGCATTAATAAAAGTAAATATTTTTGCTGTATCAGGATTTGCCAAAACATTATTTCCATCAAATAAAACTACTCCATCAATATAATACGTACCAGGTTCTAATCTAAAAATTGAAGTCTTATTGTTATAACTTCCTAACAACCATATATTTATTGCTTTTGAAGAAGCTGTTCCTTTATAAGTATAACTTCCATCTGCAATCATATTACATGTTATTCCACCACTAGTTCCTCCTTTAGCATTACTCATATTCAATATATTTTTTACGTCACCAACAGCTTTTACAGAACTTGGATATGCAAAAGATGGACTTGCTCCGTATTGCTCGTATGGCTTATTTTCTGTACCTTTTACAATCATTGGTTTAAATATTAAATTATTGTATGTTATACCTTTAAATAATCTTATATATATATTGTTGTTGATTGGCAATGAACCATTATATGTAAAATTCACTCCGTCTCCATAATCTTGTCCAAAATGTGATTGATTTTCATAATATTGATTTATAGTTAAAACATACTTTTTTTCAGCTCCACCATTAGGACATCCACTAAGTTTATATTGTTCTCCATCTTCTAACTCTATATTTCTTTTTATTGAGAAAGTAAAATCTTCTGTAGCAGTTCCATTTACAACCAATGTTTCATCTTCTTTTTTTGTTATTGTTACATTATTTAATGTTTGAGTTGTACCTTCATTTTTTAATTGATTATATCCCTTTCTAGTCTCTTGCACATGATTTCCACCTATCTCAAGTTCACACCTGGCATCACTACTATCTTCTATATGAATATTCTCTCCACTCGCCTCACCAATTGTTGCAATACTTTTTATATCCTCTCTCAAGCGTTCATTTTCAGATTTTATTTCTATATTTTCTGTTTGTAATGCCTCAATTGACTCTTTATTTGCTTTTATGTCCTCATCTTGTTTTTTGTCTTTCGTATCTATATCTTCTAAGCTTTTATTTATTGTTTCATTGCTTTTTTCTAAAACATCTATACTACTTTTATTTGTTTTATTATCTTCTTTTAATGTACTTATATCTTTTTGCACTTGCATTAATTCTTCTGCATTGTTATTAACTGCTTCTTTTGTCTTTCCCCAATTCGCATTTAAATATGTTTCTACATCAAACTCATTTTGATTTATTGCTGGAGTTTCATGTATATTAAAACTTTCTACTTTTTTTACTGCCATGTGTTCCTCCTTAATCTAAACAGTCGCATAAGAAAAATGTATATTCCAAAAACCACCGCTTGCTGATTGATTGTTTTGATTGCTAATATATAAATTACCGTCTTGTAACATTCCCGCATATATTGCTTCTGCTAGTTTCCATTCTTCTCTTCCATAGCTAGCAACAAGAAAATTTACCACATTGGGCATATCAACATTTGAGATTTTAAAAGAATATTGTGTGTTGACTGGAATATTAGCTAACAACTGAATTGATAAATCTACAAATACAATATTATTAATCTGCACTATTTTGCTACGTTTTATATTAAATTTTGCTGAGTCGGGATTTTTTACTGTCCCTTTTTTTATCGTTTCTTCAACTAAATACTTTCCAGTTTTATAATTTTTAATTTTTCCATCTTTATTTATATCTATTCTACCAAGTGTACCACTTGCATTGTGTAACTCCAATGAAGCACTTCCGTCTATTCCCACTCCTAATGTTGCTGCATAATCCACTCCATCAATTGTTCTAACCTTGTCTACTCCATTAAACGCTGATTTATTCTCTATTTTTAATACACCGCTCATAGTGTCGCCAGTTTTATCAACTTTTCCATCATTAATATTCTTTTGGAAATTCGTCATAGTAGTTTGATTTAACTTTGTTACCTTATTTATCCAATCTATTAATTTCATTGTTTTTCCTCCTTAAGTACCTTTATTTCATTTTGAAGTGCCTCTACCTGTTGTGATAATTCTTGTATTGCTTTAGATAATGTAGCAATAATCGGTAATTCATTAATATAATATCTTTCTTCAAGTGTATCTGTTTTTTCTCTTTTTATTATAAAATTAGGATCTATTTCTTCCATATCCTGTGCAATATATCCAATATTATAATGTTTTCCGTCGTCTTTTTTATCAAATTGTTTATGTTGAATCTTATTTATTATATCTAATGCTTTTATATCACAATCTTTTATATTGTCTTTTATTCTTCTGTCTGATGAAATATTATTTGCATATACATTTCCATTCACATTCAAATTCCCATAAATCGAAGCCATATTTTTAACATATAAATCAAAGCTTACTTCGCGTCCGGTGATCCCAAATCTAATTGTTCCACCATATGCTGATATTGAACCATCATCTTCAATTAAAGTATAATTATTTCCACTTCCCAATCTAAAAGAATTTGTTCCACCTACATTTTTATAAACTGATATATTATCTAATAATTTTATCTTAGCATAACCAGACTCTAAATCTTGTGTGCTTATAGACAATAGAATTGTGTTAGTATCTGTATTAATGAATTGAATTGCACTATTTACTTCATCTGCGTACATTTTTATATTTCCACCAATTATTCCTGTTGAGATTCCATCAAGTAATATATTACATGAAGCTAATACCAATTCTCCGTATGAAGCGTCAGAAGCTTTTTCTGACATTTGAAAATTTTTAATATAAAAAATTGGGTGAAATTTATTGTCTGATTTTGTTTTTATTCCCCATGCCATACCATTTGAAAGCTTTTGATTGTAATCTGATAAAACTGAAAATGCAATGTATTGATCATTATCTTCTTTTTGTACACCCATATCTCCAAATATTGTTGTTCCATCATTTTGATAAAAATGTTGTCCAGTTTTATCAAGTGCCATTAATACTTTTTTATTGCTATCTAATATCGCAAAACTAGCATTATTGTTTATTATCATCATTTGTATAAATTCTGATATTTGATTCCATGCTAATTTTACCGCTTCAGCATTTTGTTGAATATATGTTCCAACTTCTGTTTTGCCAACTTTTTTATTTACTTCTGATGTTATATTGTCTGATACTAATTTTATTGCAGCATTCATTTCAGTCGTTTTAGAATAACTTTCAAGCTTTTTATTTACATTAATATCAACTTTTTCTGCTGTTTGATTTATTGCACTATTCATTTCAACCTTTGAAGCATAAATATTAGTCATATCATTTTGAATTGCAAATTTAGCTTTTAAACTTGCTGCATAGTTTTTTATTAATAATGTGTTTGTACCATCAAATAATTCAATTGAGAATGCTCCTAAATCCTCTATTGTCTCTTTTGCTTTAATTGTTCCATCTTCATTAATTCGACGGATTATTTGAGCTTTTCCATCTTTTAAAACATATTCATCATAAACATCGTCTTTTTGCCTTAATACATCTTTAATTCCTAGTTCATATTCCTTTGAATTTCCTTCACTATCTGTTACTACAATTATGCTATCTCCAAGTAAATACAAATCATCACTTAAAACTACATCATCACCAATTTTTAAACTACTAAATACATCATTATTTCCGAATATATGCAACTCAATTAATTCTCCTGCAACTGCATTTCCTAATGATATCGTTTTATTTCCTTCAACTACATTCGTTGTTTCTTCTATGTGCGATACCTTATCACTTATACTATCTATTGTTTGTTCATGTTGTGTAAGCTTTTCAGTATTTTCTGTTGTTTCTTTAGCTAATTGAGTTAATTTTAAATTTTCTTCGTCTATTTGACTTTGAATTTTTCTATTTATAACTTGTTGACTCTGTTTTCTTGTTGTTGTATCTTGTTTTTGTTTTATTGCTATTTTACTTTTTATGTCTGCTATAAATCGTTTGTTTAATGTCATTTCGCCTTGATAAATTACCTTTTTGCCATCAATATTAATAATATCTCCAATATCAACAGCTGGATTTATTATTGTTGTTCCTTCAAAACTATAAAAATCTAAATCTTTTACAGCATCATATATTTTTTGGATATCATCTTCTTCGCTAATAAATAAATTCTCTTGTCTAATCCAAAGTGTATCTTTTGTTTCATCTCCTACTTTAAATGATTCTGTTCCATTCTCATAAGCTACTCTTGATATCTGATGTCCTTCACCCCATTTGTAAGTTTTAAATAACCTTTGAGGAATTATTTCTTCATCTTCTCCTAGTTTTTTTATTTGAATTTTACCAGTTCTACTAGCACAACAAAATCCTCCTGCTTTTTCTGAGATATAACTCATATACTCTCTTGCTTTTACTTCATTGTCATAAACATATATTTTTTTATTAGAATTAATAAAAGAGCTTGTTTCTAATTCAAGCCCTTTCTTTTTACATATATCTTCTGCTATTTCACCTAAAGTTGCATAGCCTTTTTTCTTTATCAATTCACTAGCATCATAATATCCATCGTCTGTATCTAATTTTATAATATTATCTACAGCTTTTATATTTATTACATTGTTATCTTCATTGTCATAGTTATCTACATTATAAATTCCGTATTGGCATCATCTCAAAACTATCATCATGTTTTGCTAAACTTTTTACTTGTAATTTGTTTAGATCACATACTAGCATTTTATTTAGTTCTGCAACTGTTATTGCATGATTTACTAAAACACCATATTCTATTCTTATTGTCTTAGCGCTTATTATTCCAGAACTTTTGTGTATTTTCATCTCTATGTATTGACTTGGAACACTTCCCAACTCTAATTTTTCATCAAATAGTTCTCCTCCATGTTTAAAATCTAGCAAATATTTGGGATTTAATAATACATCATCTATATAAATATTAGTAACTGTTAGTGCATTGCTTTTATATATTGTTTTTATTGCTTTTTCTGTTAATCCTTTATACATCGTTTACCTCCAAAACAATTTGCTTTTGTGCATCTGTTAATTCTTTTTGCATTAAATTAAATGATGTTTTCCATTTTGTCTTTTCTGTTTCTGTTCCTTTTTCTGTTTTTATCATGTCAACTTTTCTTTTTGAAACTCTGAATTTTACGCCTTCTAAAAAGCCACCTGGTACTACTGGAACTTTTACATCTAATATTAATGGATTTTTAAATGTTTTTTGACATAATTCTTCTGCTTCTTCTTCTGTATTAAAATCCCATGACATAGAAAGCTTTAACATTCCTACTGCAATGGGATTATCAATTAAAGAACCATCATCGTTTGATGTATAACTATCTTTGTCTGTATCTTCTATGTCTGCACTATATGTACTTGGTGTTGGTAAATTTTCTTCTTTTCCATGTTCTCTCCATAACATAATTTTATCCTCCTATTAAAGCTTCTATATCTTTTCCTGTTCTTCTTGTTTTATCTCTTAAATCATCCAATAATATTTGTCCTAGTTTTTTATTTCCTACATTAATTGTTAGATTTATTGGTCTATCGCTATTATCTAATGATGCAAAATCTGATAATACATCTTCAAATGTATTTGCAATATTTGATGGTTGAATATTTATAGGATCTATTTTAGGTTGAATTGGATTAAATCTAGTTATTGAATCAGTATTAATTGTATATGACATCATGTTTGCCAAATTTTCTATTTCACTTTTTACTTTATTTGTATTAGCCTTTATTCCACTTACCATTAAGTCTATCATATCTGGCATATATGTATGAAAATTGCTTAATGGTCCATCTTCTGGCTCAGAAAATCCCAATAAGCTTTTTATTTTATTTGCCACTGAATTTACTGCACTAGTAACTCTTCCTATGTTGTTTTTAATACCTGAAGCCATATTGCTCACTAAATCTTTCCCCCATATTTTCGCATTATTCCCAAGGTTATCAAATGTATTATGTATCATTGTTGACATGTTTGACAAATTTTTATCATCTTTTATTTTCTTCCAAGTATCTGATATTTTTGTTTTAATATTATCAAAATTTTCATTTGCATTTATTTTTATCTTATCCCACACATAAAAAACATCATCTTTAATCTTATTCCATTTTTCACTAGTAATATTTTTTATATTACCCCATGTATTAGAAATTTTATTCTTTATATCATTAGATACTTCCAATATATTATTTTTTATACTTTGCCATGTTTGTTTTATATTATCAATTAAACTTGTAATTCCATTTAACAATCCTTGAATTATAAATTTCCCCATTTCAGTCATTACTAACGATGGTGAATGGATTTTGAATACATTTTTAAATCCTTCTATAAATGGTGTAAATATATGTTCATGAATCCATTGTCCAATTCCAGACATTGCATCTACAATTCCATTAAATACTCCTCTAGTAATATCTCCACCACATTCTTCAATTTTTTGTTGAAAATATTTTTTTGCATTATCAATTGCTATGTTTATTTTTTCTCCAATAATCCAGCCTAAATTAACTAAACTTGCACAGGCAGAACCCAAAGCTTTAAAGATTGCATCTGATACTCCGTTCCAATCAAATCCCTTTATAAAATCTAATAATCCATCAACAACAACACTCCAATCAAAGGCCTCAAAAAAACCTGTTATTGAATTAAAAATTCCTTTTATTCCAACCGATAAAGTATTGCCTAAAGCATTCCAATTAATATTCTTAATAAAGGAACTTAATCCATTTCCAACAGCTTTTCCAAAGTCTTTCCAATTAAATGTCGTTAAAAAACTTTGTCCAAAATATATAATAGTATTTATACCTTGTGCAAATGTATTTCCAACCTTATTCCAATCAGTTTCTTTTATTCCACCATTAAAAAATTGTGCAATATTAGTTCCTATTTTCTTTGCTGTATTTTGAATTTTATCCCAAGGTATACTATTTATTGCTTCATTTATTTTTTTACCAATTGTTTCCCCTACTTGATACCAATTTCCTTGTTTTATCGCATCAATTATTGGATTAGAATTACTATCCATTTTTGATAAATCTATATTAGGATTGTTTGAACTATTTTCATTATTCTTATTATCTGAAACATTGTTAATTTCGCTATGTACACTTGATAAAGATTTACTTGCTTGTTTTGCACTACTTGATGTATTTTTCATTGATGAAGCTGTTGTTTTAGCGAATATGTTTACTCCTGACATTGCATAAACTACACTTTGAATAGCTTTCATCAATTGATATACTAAACTAGTTACATATTGTATAACTGGTGCAAATACACTTCCCATTGCATATTTCATATATTCTATATTTGCACTTAATTGTTGTGCTTCTTTATTTTGACTTCCTAGCCAAGCCTGAGCACTACCACTTAATGCAGAGTAAACACTTCTTAAACTAAATAATGCTGTAGCATATTTTAATACATGTCCTAGTCCATTTTTTATTCCACCATTCCATTGTTTTATTTGATTTTTAATTTTAATTGTTATTCCTGATATATTATTTATAGATGGTGTTATTTTCTTTAAACTTGAAAAAAAGCTAGAGAAAAAGTTTCCTTTGCCACCTTTTTCTAGCTTATCTTTTTTATTGTTTAATCTTTCTAATTCTGCTTCAGCTTCTATTATTTCTTTAGTGTTTAAATGTATCTTACCCTCTTTTGCGTTTTCTAGTTTTTCTTCTACCTCACTTATTTTATATTTTACTAATTCTAATTCTTTTGAGCCTCCAACTTGTTGCATTTGATCTTTAAATTGTCTAACAAATGGAATAACTTGTTGAATTTTACTTCTTATCATATCCCATAAATTAATTGAGTTTGTATCTGGTTTTATATTTTCTGTATTATTATTAATGCTTCCTCTATATCCAGTTATTTTGGTTTCTGGAGTTTTAATTTCAGGTGCTTTTATTTCCGGAATTTTAACATCTTCTGATGTACTTTTCAGTGTCTTTAAATGTCCTGTTAATTTCATTATTTCTTTAGAATAACCAGTAATATTCTTTATATTAAATGTTTGTCCATTTATTGTCATTCCACTAATATCGTTTGGATCAAAATTACCATTAGTATTTTCTTTTGAACCTTTTATATTATTACTTTTTATGCTTATATCCCCGTGCAGTATGTTGCTTGTGTAATGCATCTAATTCTTTTTTTACTTGTCTTATTTGTTTTATTGCTTCTGCATTTGTTATTTTAATCTTTATTTGATTATTTTCAGAACTCTTTTTCAAATTTGCTAATTGTTTTTTTACTAGCAACAATGATTGATTGATATTTTTTTGAAACGCTTTCATATCTACTTTTGAAAAAGCTTCTTGTGCTTGTTTCATTACTTGTTTTATTGTTGGTAAAAACTTCTCAAATTCTTTTAATGCTTCTTCTACTTTTGCAGTTACAATGATTTCTATCTCTTCCACTGTCATAAGCTAGTCCTCCTTTCATTTTTATATTTTTTGTTATATAATCTATCTATCTTATCTTAGAAAGGTGGTGAAAATATTGAATCCATTAAATAGTTTTAGACATCATATGATTGATTTTGAAGTACATAGAGATTCTAATCTTCTTTACACTATAAAAGGTCTAAAAAACACCGAAAAGGGTAGTAATAAAAAATATATAGGTTTTTATCCAGACGCTGATATTCAGATAGGTGATGTTTTATCTAATCAAAATTCAAACATTAAATACTTTGTCACTGATATTGACACCTCAACTTATAATGGAGAAATTTATCAAATAAAAGCTTACTATCAAAATACATCTCCTTCTTCACAATCTCAATCAACTATATACAATATTAGCAATGCTTCAAATTCTATTATTGGTAATCAGCAACAAGCAATATTAAATAATTCTTCATTTAACATTGATGATTTAAAAAAACTCATTGAACTTTATGGAGAAAAAGATAAAGAACAATTATATGAGTTAGTTGAATTATTGCGACAATCAATGGAAAATGATGATTTTCATAAAGGCAAACTATCAAAATTCAGCGATTTACTTGCCAAACACTCTTGGTTACCAACAGCTATTGCTCAAATTCTAGCAGCATTTATACAGATGCCACATTAATTACAGGTGCTTCGGCACCTTCTTTTTTTATTTGAAAATCTCCTTCAATTATCACTTGTATATCATTTGTCTTTATACTTGTAATGTTGTCATTTATTATTATTTCAACCATATTTCCTCCCAATAAAAAAACACCTACCTAAGTAAGTGTTTTTATTTTATTTTTATTAATACATAGATGCTTCTACAATTTTAAAAGTTGCATTCTTCATTGCATCTAATTTTTCTGATTCCACATATTCAAACAACTTGAAATCTTGGCTTTGTCCAGCATTCAAACTATTAGCATATATATAATCACTTGTAATTCTTGAGCCATCTGCATTTACTGCTTCTATTTGAATATTAAATGATTTTGTTTCACTTGTTTTATTTGTTACTTTTACAACAAGTTGTGTATCTATTATTCCATATTCTCCTTTTGAAACTTCAAATTCTCCAATTTGAACATCAACATCGTTTGTTAATACTTCTTCTGTACTATTTCCAGTTGCTTTATCAAGATTTTTTCCTATTGTATCAAGAGACTCTGATAAAGCTTGTTGAGAACTAATAGTTATCACCATTGCTAAAACACATATAATTATACCAGCTATTGCTTGTCCTTTACTTGCCTTTTTTATTAAAGAAACAATCCCAAATAAAATTCCTATTAATCCTAAGATGAATGAAATATTATTTAAAATTGGAATAAATGATGTACATATTCCTATTATTCCCAATACTAATCCTGCAGTAGCAAAGCCACTTTTTTTCTTTTCTTCCATAATGATTCCTCCTTTTATTTATCCTATAAAAGGATTATACTACTTTACTTTTGCAAAATCTGTCGAAATTTGTCGAAAATATTGTTTTTTTAAAATAATTCTTTATAGCAATCTCTAATAAGTATTGATTTTGCATTTTGATTCATACAATCACCTGCAATTAATTTATTTGTCGTTGCTTCATTTAAATTAATTTGCGTTTTTAAATCATCATTTCTTTTTATTAAATTAGCTTGGCAATAATTAACTATATCTTTATACCTTCCATTCCAAAATTCACTAGGTTTTAGTCCAAAAAAATATGATAATAATTCTAATGAATATATTAAATCAGTTGTATTGTCAGCATTACTTACTTGTTCTAATATTCCATCTAATCCTCTGAAAATATTTCTCTTTCTGCCAATTGTCCTATTATTTTCTCTGCTGATGTCTTGATTAGTGATTCCATATTGATTCCTGATAATGGATTTGATATTTTCTGTTCCATTTCCTCTTTTGTCATTTGGCTTTTGAAAAAACCCTCATCATTTATTGCACCTGCTATTTCATTAAATATATCACCATATGCTTTGTTGTTTTCTTCTTTATAATCATCTATAAATTCAAAAACTTCATCACTTGTTTTAAATGATTTTATTCCCGCTTCATCTTCTGCAAACGCATATATTATTTTTGCTAAAGCATCTAAATCATTTTCATTTACAGCTTTAAAATATAAATCTTCAAAATTCTTTCCCTTTAATATATTAGTTATATTTACTATTTTTCTTGTTGTAAATACTAAATTTATTGTTTTGTTTCTTGTTACTAATTCCATTTTTCTCTCCTTTGCAAAAGAGAGAAGGCTTTATTTTGTTGCCTTCTCTTTGTTAGTGTCTATTCCTGTTTGTTCTGACACGACACTTACATCAGAACTAGGCTGTGGGAAAGCCGTCGCTTTCTTCCACATCACTGTTTTTATATATTGTAACAGTCTCTTTTAAAAAAGCTCCTACTGTTACTTCTGCCATTGTAACAAACATTTGTCCTTTTAATGTTCTTACTAATGGTTGACTTCCTGATGGAGCTGTATGTGCTGGATTTTGGAAAAACCAGTATAATTCTTTGTTCATTAAGTTTCTTAATTTTTTATGTTGTGTATGTGTAAAGTATATATCTAATCCAATATTAGATGCCTTTTTTATTCCTGGTACTGAAAATTCATAATCTAAATCCAATGCAGATCCAGTAACTGGATCTGGTGCTTCTTCCAATGGTGGCACTTTTTCAGTAAAAGCAACTTGTGTTCTTTCTCCTGTTTTTGTTTCAGAATACCAAACTTTCACCCATTTACTTATATCAGGCATTTGGTCTGCTGTTGTATTTGTATCTTTTATTTCATTACTAGCCATTTTTAATTCCTCCTATTATCTTATAAAATCAAATGAGTTCATTATTGCATTATAAATAACCTCAAATGTTATTGTTATACCATATTTTTGCAATATAGAGTCGTATATTGCTGGGCTGGTATTTGTCCTTATAAAATTTAATTCTTGAAGTTTTGTACTAACTTCATCTGTCATTTGCATTGCTTGTCTTTGTTTTTCATTCCAACATGTTATTGAAATTTGAAATGTAGATTTTATTGGAAATGCATTTTCTGTTTTATTCACAGATTTCAAAGGTGTATGTAATTCAAGACAAGGAAATTTACTTGTTGTTGTTGGATTTGTTAATATTTGTTTATATTTTAATGGTTCTAGTTGTTCATATATTAAATCACTAAAATCTTTTATACTTAAATCTCTCATTTGCATACCTCCTTTAACATCTGATCTAATTTTTTCTTGATAATCTCTGCATTTTCATTTCTACTTTTAAATTCAGCATCTCCAAGGAAATGATTTGCCTTCATTCCATGAGCTATATAAAAGTCCATTCCTTGAATATTTACAACTGGATAAGGTAATGCTTTTTCAACCTTATTTACTGGAATAAACCATTCTGTGTAACCACTTTGAATGAAGTGTTTTGATTTTCCCACATGTTCCATCTCAGCATTAGCACCTGTTCCGAAATATTCAAAGAATAGATATGAAACTCCATTAGCCATAAATTTAGAAGGATCTGCATAAACCCTTCCTTTTACCTCTTTAGTAGACATATCAACCATTTCAACTAAAATTCCTTCTGAATTATGACCTTTTTCTAGTCTTATTGCATAACCTCTAATGTTATTTAAAACATCTTCGGTTATTTCTCTAGCTATTTGTGGTATCTTTTGAGTTATAGCTTCTATATTTTTAAAATTATGTTTTACTTTTATATTACAATTAAAATTAATCATTTTTGCATTTTCTCCAATATATATAACATTGTACTGCCTATTTTTAAAGCATCTTTCACATAATATTCTGGTATAAAGTCTTCTAGTTTTGATATATCTTCAAATGATATTCCGTCACCTTTGTTTATAAGATACTTTTTTGTAGTTCTTGCTTTATATCTACTATAGTCAACCTCACCTGTTGATTTTCTGTCAAGTTCATTTATATCCTGCTGAATGTTTAAATAAGCTATACCAACATTACTTTCCTTTGCTAATTTATACACTTCTAGCTCATTCAATTCTTTTACCGACATTTCATTTATCTCTTTTACCGACAACCCTTTTCCTTTATATCTCCACTTTTTTTCTGTTTCTCCGGTGGTCTTCTATTTCTTTATATTCTGATATGTAGACTTTTGTTAAATCTCGTAATAACATTAAAGTAGCCTCCTTATTGTTGATACATCTATCCTTAATTTCTTTTCTATATCATTAAATGTTGAAGAAACACTTCCTTCATTTCTTGATAAAAGACCTTCTGCTCCTCTGCATAAATATTCGGATATAACAGCTTTTTTTATGTATGAAAATAGCTTTTTATCATCTTCTTTTCGATTAGAAGCAGCACAGGCAATAGAAGTCATATCATCTATTATGTCTTTTATTACATCATCTGTATCTTCAATGTAATTTGCTCCTAATCTTTGCTTTATTTGTTCTAACATCATCTATTGCCCTCCATTTTTATTCTTGTGGTAGTAATACAATTAATTCTTCTTTCTTTGCATTTTTATCATATTCTATTCCTAGTTCATCCAATTTTGCTTGTATTTCAGCTTTTGTTAGTTCTTTAAATTTTGTTTCTTCAACCTTTTCCCATTCAGAATTATGGCTATATGCAAATTCTTGCACATAGCCTTTAACCTCTACTATTTCACTTGTCTTTTTTGATTTGAATTTCATTATATTTTCCTCCTATTTAGACACTATTTTACATACTGGAATAAATTTATGTGGGAAGTATTTTGTTCCATCTGAATTTTGCATTAAATCCCAGTTAGCTCCATCAGCAAATTCTGCGTCTGTTGGAGATTTTGTTGCTTGATTAGCTTTTAAATAGCTAAATCCATATGGGTGTATTACCATTCTTTCTCTTGAAATAAGATTTGTTGTTCCTCCTGCTTTTAATGCTTGTCTATCTCTTTCAAATGGCATATCTACTGGCATTGGTTCTCTTTTGAATAACCCCTCTCCTAATACATATGTAATGTATTTAGTTGTTTCAGGTGTTGTTGTATCTATTGTGTATGCATCATCAATGAATACCATCTTGTCACCCCATTGAGCTATGTTTGTATTCATTTGAACACCTCTTTTGTCAGTATATTTAATATATTCTAATAATTGTTTTTTAGCTAATTCTGCTGCAACTTTTGAGTGCATTATAGCTAATCTAAACTTTTTATTTTTGTCTCCACATGCTTGTTGTGTTGCATCATATATTGCAGTTTCAGTAATTGTTCCATTAACTTCAAATGTATGTTCTTTAGCAAATTCTTGAGCACCTTTTTTTGTTGAAGCAAACATACCATTTAATATTGATATAATTGTATCTTCGTTTATATCATCCCATCTATCAGCAAATTTTGCTGCTATTTGGTCTAATGGATCTAATCCTGGTATTAAATCTTTTGTAAAGTCTTTTTCTGTTCCTACTATTGCACGTCCATAAGAATGAACACCATAATAATATGTATCTAATCCTTCTCCTTTTAGATCTGTTTGTCCATCATAATTTTGTGAAGTTCCTTCAAAATTTCCTGTTACTGGTATTACACCATATGCTGTTGTTGATTGGTTAGCGAACATGTCTTTTATATCGCTATCACTTTCAAAAATATTTGCTTTTAATAAAGCATTTTCTCTCTCTTTTGGTAAGCTTTGGATATATTTTCCAAATGCTTGTGGGTTAAAAACCTTGTTGTCAAATACGTCTACGTTTGGCATATTAAATCATCCTTTCTATTTTGAATTTTGTAAAAATTTTTCATAACCACTTAAGTTGTTTTGGTTATTTACATTATCACCTGTTTTTGGTGTTGCCTCTCTAGAATACTCATTTATTGTTTTTTCTCTCTCTGCTTTTGATACTTTTTCAAATATATCTAATTTTGAATTGATACTTTCAGCAGTTTCTCTTGAAAAATTAATAGTTTCTATGTATCCTAATGAGATACCTCTTTGACTTGCTTGGCGAATTGTTTCGTCTTTTAGTCTATAAGCATTTAGTTCATTTTCAGCTTTATTTGCTCTAGCTCTTTCTTGCTCTAATTCATAAGATTTCTTTTGATCTTCGTCCATTTTTGCAAGTTTATCAGCTTCTGCTTTCTTTGCTTCCATTTCTTCTAAAATTGCTTGTTTTTGTTTTTGCTTTTCAGCATTAATCATTTTGTTTACTTCATCTCTTGTAAAAGTTTTTTCTTTGTTTTCTTCTACTTTTGATGTTTCAACCTTTTCTACACTCTCGGCAGTAGATTCCATATTATTTTTTACTTCTTCATTATTTTCCATAAATAATGTCCTCCTTTAACTTTCTCGGCTAAGTTATAACCAAACTATTTAACTTTTTACGGAAGTTTAACCAAATAAAAATAGACCTTTTAGAGCCTTGTCTAGGGCATAAAAATAAGAGCTAGTCGACTTAGCTCTTGTTATATAATTACAAAATGTTATTAACTTATTTTTTAATTGAACACTCCATCGTATCTTTTAATACATTTTTGGGTGTATCAATTTTGTTTGTTGTTTTTATTATTTCATTCTCTATAATATTACAAAATAACCCTATAAATGGTCTTAGCATTGTAATTATAGTAAATATAATCCAATACCAAGTTGGCATTTGTAATTTAATGCTTAATATTAAAACTAATAACCACATATTATTTTTCCTCCTTATCTTCATATGTTGCTATATAATTTTTTTTATATCAAAGTTAGTTATTTCATCTGGTGTTAATTTTGCATAAATTTCAATATTAGCAACTAATTTTAAATCATTTGCTATATCACTTGCTCTTTTTTTTAGTTCTTGTCCTATTGCTATAATAGATTTCTTTACATTTTCTTTTCCATCCGGTGCTAATTGTTTTTGCATGTTTTCACCTTCTTTTCATAATAAAAGCACCTATTTTTTAGTAAGTGCTTAATAATATTATTTATTTAATTATTTCATTTTAAGTGCTGTTACTTCCGCTTTTTTATAAAAGAACGATGCTTCTATATTAGTCACATAATAATCTTCATCATCAATTTTTATTTTTTGTCCTACTTGAAAATTTAATATACTCATATCTTCAAAGCTTATGTTTTTTATTTTAATTTTACTATTGATGATTCTTCCAAAAGCCCTATGTTCAATAGGATAACCATATAAAGTAGCATCATATTTTTTGTTATCAATGTCTATGTTAAAATTATAGCTTTCTTCTAATTCAACAATACTATTAATTTTCTCTTTAGATAAGTGTGTTAATATTTTCATTTAAGGGCCTCCCACGTTTTACTTAATCTTATTTTTTCTTATTTGAACCGGATTTTGTATACTATCATATTTATTAGTTAATTCTTCTATTTTTGCTTTTATTCTTTTATCTATTTTATTAATGTCAAATCCATTAGGATATATCTTCATTAATTCTTTGTCTAAATCAATAATATATTCTTTTTTTAACAAATCTTGAATTTGTTTTTCTGTCATTTTAAGACCTCCTTGATATAATTATACAAATCTATATCTTTTCTTTTTAACAACTTATTTTTTTCAAAATAGCATCTAAATCCTTCAGAAAAATATTCTCCTAAAGTTTTAGGATTAAATGTAAAGTCTAAATAATTTAATTTGTAATTTCCATCTATATCTTGTTCATACACTCTTCTTTGATACTCTGAAATGAATTTGTTTCCATCTAACCAAAACTCATATTCTTTTCCATATCCATTTATATTGTCCGTATGTATTTCTTTAATATTTAAACCATTTTGTTGTATTTCTATGTATTTTTTATCATGTAATAGATCTAGTTTTGTTTCTATCACATGTCCAATTTCATGCAATATTTCATATTCATTACTATCACTTAATAAACGTATTACATTATTCTTTCTATCATAATAACTATTGTTTTTTGATATTTCAAAGGTCGTATCGTCTATAATTTTTTGAATCTTTCTTGGCAACTTGTTTATTGCTTTCTTTATATTTCTATCTAGATTCTTACTATTAGTATAGTTATTTTTTCTTATATAATCAACATTGTTATACTCTGTTTTTTCTTGTTTTGTAACTGGTGGTAAATACACAATATAGCTTCTGCAATGATGATAATGATGCATTATTGTTGGGAGATTTAATCCTAAAACAAGTCCTTGACATCGTATTCTTTGCATTGTTAATTCTTTTTGTGTTTCTCCGCCAATATCTATCAAATACATTTTCTTTATTGATATAAAACTCTTGTCCATCAAGGCTTTTGCACATCAACGTAGTTCTATCGTCCTCTACTGCAACAAATCTAACTTTTGCATTATCTTCTGCAACTGATTTTATTCCTTCAACTTTTGCTAAATTATTTAAACCTATTGAAGTTAAATCCATATAGCCTGATATTTTGTCATTATTTATATTGAGTTTTTGATTATTTTGCTTGTTTATTATATTCTGATAAGTATTAGAATCAATTTCTAGGTCTTTTTGTTGCATTATATCATAAATTACTTGTTTATACAATTGTTCTGCGTTATACTTGATTATTATCTCAATGTATTGTTTTAAATTAAAGCCTGAATAATTAGGTTGGTCTAATAATGCAAGAAACAAAGCCATCGGAATTATTGATGACTTTCTCTTTTGCTCGACTTCTTTTATTCCTTGTTGATAATAATAATTTGCATCTTCATACATTATCTGTTTTTCTTGTTCCTCAAGTTTGCTTTGTTCTTCTATATATGTACTATAAATAAGCAATTCTAGTATTTCACTATTTTTTACTCTTGTCTTTTTATAAATATTATTTGCTAATACACTAAAATAATTATTTTTTTTTTGTAGTCCTTGTTCTTTCCATTGTTCTATATATGTATTTATTCTTTTCTTAGTTTTATTATCTGCAATATTATAAATATTTTCTGATGTAAAGTTAAATGTATCAAATAGTTCTTGAAGTTTATTTTGAGTTTGTCTGCTTGTCCTTTGATATATTATTTTCAGTTTTCGCATCTGTTGGTCGTGATACTTCCATATCTCCATTTGCATCACCTACTTTTCCGTTAGTGTCTTGTCCTATTTTAGCCATATTTTCTAAATTTTTTTGCATATTTTCTTCATTTTGTAGATCCATTTTTGCTAATTCACTTGTTGCATCTAAATCAAGATTTAATAGATTTATAACTGTCTCATCTGGCAACAATCCTCTTACTTTTAATGCATTTGTAATATCTGTTGCTTTGTCGGATGGCAAATTCCTATTTAGTTTTACTTCAATATCTCTAAAATCATATGTTTTACCTTTTTCTTTATTAAATTTTTCTAATATAATTCTCCATCTTCTTGTTAGTCCTTCAATAAAATCGCCTTCGAATGTTGCAATGTATTGTTGTAAACTAAAAAATTTCTTTTCAAGCGCTGCATTGTTGTCAGCCTGTGTAAAACCTAAATCAGTCATATTAGGGCAAAATGAGCAAAGACATATAATATCCATCAAAGTCTTTTTATGATTTTGTAATGCGGTATCATTTACATTCTTTTCAACCCAAGCAATATCACTATTTACTTCTTTGTTTCCATCTAAATATCTTACTCTACTAGTTAATACATACTCATCTTCTTTTACTCTTGCTGGATTAATAACATCTTCACCTTTTTCATTCTGTATAATTAATGGATTTTCTGGTTGATATCCAATTACTTTTAATATTGCTTCATCATTATATTTGAATACATTTCTTGAATTTTGAATACATCTTTCATATGCTCTTATTAGACTTATGACAGGTTCAAATATTGCCATTCCATCACAATTTTCTATTGCTGTTGCTGGTATATCGTCATCCCATTTTTTAGGTTGTTTTTCTTCTATATTTTCTTTAAACAATGGTTCATCTTTAAATTTTTGTTCATATTCTGGTGTACCAAATATTTTTCTTTTTTCGGGTGTATCATAATAATACCTTTTTCCATCTGCTGTTGTTAGCTCTATCATTTGTTGATATTCACCATTTGCCATATATGTGCGAATTATTCTATATATACCTATTAATTTTTTTGGAATTGAATAATCCCATACTGCAACAGTTTCTAATGCATCACTTCTTGCTATTGTTATTTCTCCTGTTTTTTCGTCTTTATAATATATTTCATAACAAGCTCTTTTTACTAGATAGTCTAGTACCATGTGTAAGAAATGCGAACCATCTTTGTTATAATCAACTATATGTTTTATTAGTTCTTCTATTTCTTTTATTTCTTGTTCATCATTAGTCTCATGATTAAATAATTCTTTTATTATTTTATCTTTATCAGCATTATAAGCTTTTACTTTATAAGTTGGTGCTTTTCCTCCAAAATAACCAGCAGACATAACAGATATATACCTTTCTAATGGTACTTTTATATCTTCATCATCTAAACTTGCTAGTTCTTCATCTGTTAATTTTCTTCTAAAACTATCATATAATTCTTTTCTAATATCCAACTCTTCTTGTGCTTTTAAATATATATCTGTTATACTTCTTTCTTCTGCCAATTTTTCTTTATTGTATCTTAACATATTTTCCTCCCAATAAAAAAACATCTATCTAGTAGATGTTACATATTTATAAATGATTTATTAGTCATTGCCATATTTGAAATTTTAGGTTTTGGATTTTCATATACACCTGTTAAACAATCTTCTGCATCATCATGTTCATTTTTTCCTGTTCTTACATAATGTTTTAGATGTTTTGCAAATTCCGGCCATTTATCTTCCCAATTAATAGGAAAATACACATTGTTCATTACTCCTGTTGAATTACTTAATATTCTTGCAACTTTGTTTTCTCCTTGGTGGAACCATCTAACATTTGTATGTCTATTACCTAATTTTTTTAAATTTGTTATTACATTTCTTGCAAATCCTCTGCCACCATTGTTACTTTCTATGTTAGCATTTCCAACGTTATCTTTTGTCATCATTTCTGCTACTGCTGGTTCTGTGACTTCCATCGGCTCTTGTGTAAAAATAACATCTAAAATATAGTGTTCATTATTATACATCTGATAATCTATTGAACACAAATAATCATCACCTTCGTCTGCAGTATCTGTATAATTCATAATATAATGTGCTGGTGGTAATTTCTCATAAGTTTTAAATACTGTATATAATCTATTTTTTACATCAATTGGTTCTTGTTGATAGTTAGCATAAACAATGTCTTTATTCATGTTCTTTGTTTTAAATTCATAATCTTCTTTGCTTAACACATCTTCACACAACATTGAGCCATCTTCTTGGATTGCTTTGTAATTTATATGTCTTACATTAGAATAATTCTCTAATATATAGCCTGCTAAATCATTACTAGACCATCTTGTCATTATTATAATTAGCTTAAATCCATTTTCTGTCCTTGATAACATTGTATTATTAAACCAGTCTATATGATTTTTTAATGTATTTTCGTTATAGGCTTCTTTTGCATTTTTTATAAGGTCATCTATTATCATTATTGTACAACCAAAACCAGTTGCTGTACCTGTCGGTGACGTTGCTAGATAATTTGATACTTTACTCCCAGCTAATGCCCACTTTTTTTGTGTTGCTTCACCATCTTTAATTTTTGTATTAGGAAATATATCATTATATACAATTACACCTTCTGTTTTTTCAGAGGCTATTGTGTCTCTTACTGATTTTGCAAATGAACTCGACAAATCCTCATTATATGATCCTGTCATTATTTTTTCATTTGGATTTGTTCCTAATACCCATTCTACAAATTTTCCAGCAGTTCTGGATTTACCGATGTCTAGGTGGTATATTAATTACACACACTTTTTCATCACTATTATAAAAATCTTGTAATTGATAGCATAAATCTTTTAAAAAAATTCGCTCTTCTTTATAAAAATCAGAGGCGGTTAACTTGCAATACTCAAAAAAATCACGTCTAGCTAATTCTAAACGTGCTTGTTTCTTTATTTCTTCTCTTACATCATTATTCATTTAATATCTTTCTCAACTCTTCTGTTGACATTCCTGAAAATGGATTGTTTGTATTAATATTGCCATCAATTGTTACTTTCTCTTTAAACATTCCTAAATGTCTTCCTAGCAATTCAAGAGCTTTAACTTTATCGCATGAATCTACTTGTATCCCAAATTTACCTTCTTTTATTCCAGATAATGCTTTTTTCTGTTCTTCTGTTAATTCATCTGTAGGAGTAAACTCTATTCCAGTATATTCTTCTTCCTTATAATCAACTATATCTTCTCCATCGAATATTGGGACATTTCTTTTCATCTTCTTTAATTTTGCATAATCACTTGCTTTTGAAAAGGCTATTGCTGCTAACTCTTTTATTACCATATCTTGTGTGACTTCTGTTCTTTTTTCTATTTCTTGTTGCTTTTTAGATATGTATTCTTGAACCTTAACATTTCTTAACATTCTGCTTGATGCTGCATTGGCTGTTTCTTCTTTTTTACAACTTGGATAAGCAACCTTATATGCTCTTGTTGCATTAAGGTCGATTAAATATTCATCACAGAATCTTTTTTGTGCATCTGTCATATAAGATCACCTCTCTTTCTATTTCTTCATAATAAAAGAGCTCATCTTTTGATAAGCTCATCTTACTATTTATTTCAATTCTTCTATTTTCAATTTTTCTGGCTCTATTGTTCTTTTTATTTCAACATAATTACTTTCCTCAATAGATTCTTTATTTATTTTTTTCCTTATGTTCTCTGCTAACATTCTATTTATTGTTGAGTTTGGATCATCTATATAAAACTTTAAATCATCATATTTAACACTAATTATTATCCTATATGGCTTTGCTTTTTCAATCCATTCTTTCATTCTTATTTTAAACTTATCAAATATTTCTGGATATTTTCTTAAACTGTTTTTGTAAATTTCTTTAGACTCTTCATACGAAAAAAAAGCACATAAACTATTATTATATTTTTTATAATGTTCTATTAATTCATTTAATTCTTCTGAATTTAATATTGTATTTTTTTTACAATACATTATAAAAGAATTGTTCTCTTCATTTAGCATAGTTTTTATGGACTTTAACCCATATAATTTTATCTCCTTGCACTCATCCATACTGCTAGTTATATGTTCTAAAACAAAATTAAACGTCGTATAATCAATTTCTTCTAATTTAATATTTCCCCATTTCTTTTCTATTTTTTCCAATGTTTCTTTTGCTTTTTCAATTGTTGTAATATTATATTCCATATTTATTTCTCCTTTTCAAGGATTTTATCACATTTTTTTGAAAAATTTGTTGAAATTTAGCAAAATAATCATTTTTTTATTCATTCTTTTACATTAAAATATTTATCCACTATTTCATGAATAATATCATAAGAATTTGATACTATATCAGCAACATCTTCTTCTGAATATTCTTGATCACTATGAGTTATATAACTATCTATATAACAATGTGTTAGTTCGTGAATTAGAACAGACTTTTTTCTTTCTTTAGGCAAATCCTTATCTATATAAATCTGCATAATATCACAATATGTAATTCCATAATATCTCGTACTTAGGCTTTTTATATTTTCTTCTTCATTGGCTTTTCTTTGATTTTGCATGCTCTTAATTTCACTTTGTGATTTTTCTTCTATACTCCAAGTTCTGTTGTTTATTTTAAATTTCATTGATTCCTCCTAAATTATTGATGTCATTGTCTTATGATTTTTTAAGTAATCTTTTGCACTCCAATACTTAAGTCCTTTTTCTTTACATTTCTTTATATATTCTTCTGCTTTTTGTTTTGTCCATTTCATATTTCTAATTTCCTTCCCGCCGTTTTTACAATTGGTCTTTTATATCCTTCTAATTTCTTTTCTTGCTGATAATTTTCACATTTGGTATAAATTATATCTTCTGTTTCAAACACTTTTATTTTACAATTTGATTTATTTTTACAATTACTACAACATTGTTTTATATATTCATTTATTCTTTCTTCATTTTCCATAAACACCTCTTTCATTTAATAAACACCAAGTAATGATATAGTTATAGAATATTGCACCCTAGAACTAATCGGCTTATTCTTCGATACTATACCAGTTCTACTTTTTGCCAATCTGCTGTTTCTATGTTATATCACTACTTGCTATCTGTTATTTAACATAATAAAAGAGCTTACCACTTCTGATAAACTCTTGTGAATATTTTATTAATTTTTGTGTTGATTTTGCACATGTTCTATTTTCTTTAATGTTCTTTCAGCTGATATTCTTGCATCTATATCAATTATAATTGCATAAATAAACGTAATTATCGCACCACACAAGAATGTATTTTGCTTAAATAATAATATAAATGACACAACTACATATATTATACAATATATAATTTCTCTGCTTACAAACTTTTTTAAATCTTTCTTTTTTATTTCTTCCAAGTGTCTTTCTCCTTTATATTAATTGCTACTCTACTACTTTCCAATCTTCTGCTAGCATATCAGCTTGACTGGCTAGCCAACCCAATTGTACTCCTGATGTTCCTACAAATGCTATTGCTTTATTTTCTATTGCATCATGTTCTGCATTTACTACTTCAGCATTAGTATTTTTATAACTTATATTAGTTGCAAGCTCTATATATTGATTTTTTCCATTCCAACCTTGTCTTTGTACTCTTTTCCCTCTTTTAAGATTTGATATTGCTTCTCCAAATGTAAATGTTTGAATGTTTAATTTTGCTTCATCTATGTCATCACAAATAATCCAGTTGTCTGCAACAATATTATCTAAATCTACAAATATATCTTCTGTTTCTAAAAAAGGGATTACACTTCCATCTTTACAATGCATTGTTATTGTTCCATTTTCTTTTACCCAATAACCTTTCCAGTGTTCTCTTTTTATTTTATGCCCTTGTTTTAATGCTTCATATGCTTTTTTAAATTCCATTTTTCCTATTCCTTTCAAAAAATAATAAAAGAGCAGACATTTAAAACATCTACTCTTAAATTGTGGGTCTAATTATCTCTATCTGAGACTTTTTCATAATACTATTATAGCATCGATTTTTAGTAAAAAACTGCCAAAATTATGCCAATTTTTTTAATTCTTTATTTACTTGTGTTATTAGCTCTGTTTTTTTTCTAAAATATGTTCTTTCTGACATCCCATTATTTATTAATTCCCACTTACTTTTGCTTTGTATGTATATCTTTTCAAATATGTTTTTACAATCTTCATCTACTAATTGTAATGCCATTTGAACTGCCTTTACTTCCTTTATTGCTTTTTTTAGATCTTCGTCTTCTTGGAGTTGTATTACACTATTTAAGACCATGTCTGATTTTGAATATTTAGGCTTTGGCATCCCATCCATATTCAATCCACTTATGCTCATTATATCTTCTCTTATAGACATTATCTTAATACAATTATAATTATATCTCTTTAAGCAATTTACTGCTTGTCTGTATTCTTGATTTTCTAATCTCATTAGTACCTCCTATATCTTGATATTTTGTAATCTTATATCACTTTTGGGTGGTTTTACTACTTCTTTTACTAATCCTAAATCATATCTTTGAAATGTCTCTTTTACTCCTGTTATCATGTCCTGATATAATATGAAATTAGGATATTCTTTTACAAATATGTACTCATGATTATTTTTACTTATTATTTTGGGTATTATCATTTGTATCACTCCGCTTCTTTTTATATTTTTAGTTATACAAATTAATCATTATTTTCTATTAATTCTATGTCTTTTATTAATTTTGTACCAAAATCTTTATAAGTTTCATATCCACCTTTATGTCCTGATATTATCCAAAGCTCTTTATACATGTTACTTTTCAATTTTTCTACTAGCTCCTTATCTGTTATGTAACAATAAAAAGTATCTTTTTCAATATTATAATTTGTAATGATACCATTTTGTGTAGGAGTATTAGTTAAATACTCAACCTCTACTTTGTAATATGTTTTCAATAAATCCTGTTCTTGTGTTACTGCTGTTATTCTTGCTTTATCTCTATCATTGCTTTCTATGTAATTTATATATCCATGTACACTCCCAATGATTATTGGCATTGCAAATAACACTATTAAAAAACCAAATACTCCTAATACTCCAAATGTACTATAATTTTCTTCTGCTTGATGCCAACACACTCCTATTAAAATTAATATTACTATTTCTATAAATATAGTTAAAACTATCATCTATTTTTCCTCCTTTACTCTATCTTCAAAATATTGTTTTATACAGCTATCACAAGTTTTTCCATTGTCTCCTGCATAATATTGGCATTTAGTTGTCATATCTAAATACTCGCATAAGTCACTATCACTTGTTGCTATGTATCCAGCCATTAATTCAATTATTTTATCCTTCTCATTTAATAAATCCAATACAACTTGTATATCATCAGTTTTTTCCTTGTTTTTGTAATCTACATAAATTTCTGTATTTTTATTCAACTCTAATCTTTTTATTGCTAATTTTTGCTTTTCTGTCATGGATTACCCCTCCTCTAAATCATCAAATATTTTCTTATACTCTTTTATTGCATTTAATTTATTCAATATCTCTTTCACTTCATTAGCTTTTAATAATTCAATATAATCTTTGTCAGCATACGAAATATCAGAGTCTCCAGCATATTCTCCTATATGTACAAAAAATTGCCCTTTTGGTGTTCTGTACAATGTATGCTTATATCTAGGATATGTCTTAATAAATAATCCATTATGTTCTATCGGCTTTGTATATTTTATTATTTCTTCTGCAGTTTCTGTATCATATACTTTGTTATTTAATAAATATCTTCCCATCTTACTCTCCATTCTTGATACATATTATTTTTCCTCGCTTTCTCTATATTCTCCATAAACTTCAAGTTCTTTCATTTTTAATTCCTTTTCGGTATTCATTTTCTTACCAATCAAGCAAGGTATCGCTATTGAAAGAATAACTGACATTATTAAAACAGCTAAACATAATGAATAAAGCAAATCTTCTTTTAAATCATCATTCATTTTTATTTTCCTCACTTTCTTCTATTAGTTCTTGTAAAACATCTATTTGATTTTTTATTCTTTTTAAATTTCTATCTATATTTTTAAAATTACTGTCTGGTTCTGACATTTCTTCCGACCAATTTCTGTCTTGTTGATATAATTCTTCTACCTTGTCTTTTACTTTTTGTTTTGGAATATAATTTTCTTTAATATATTGTGTTGTTTCTTCTTCAATTACTTTTTGACCTTCTAAAGTATCTAATAGTTTATTCTTTAATTTTTCATTCTCTTTTAATACTCTTTTATAATCTGATAAAACATGCTCTATTGCTTCTTTATCTTTATTATCTATTGAATAGTCATTATTAAATTTTGTTGTTATCAATTTTGCTATTCTTGCTATATCTTCTTCTATACTATTTCCCATCACATATATTCCTTTCTTAGAGCTGTACCACCAAAAATTTCTCCACATTTTTCACATTTCCAATTTTCTGGCATATTACAACTATCTTCGCATTTTAGTATGCACCTTTTGGTTGGATTATTGTTTTTATCTAATTTATAATATCTTGTTAAAACACTTTCTTTAAAATATGTTAGTTTTTCACTGCCACAATAAGGGCATTTTTTTATACTATTTTCTATGCTAGCGACATTTGTGTCGTTACCATTATTATTTTTTTCATTTATATCATCTTGTAATTCTTTGATTTCATCTTCTACTTCTGCTATTTCTTCTCTTATGTCTAAATCATCAGCACCACATGCTAATCTAGCTTTTTGTATTCTATGTAATTCTTCTAATCTCTCTTGCAATTCTTCCATTTTATTTTCTTTCACTTAAAACACCTCGATTTCTTCTACTTTTTCTATGCTAATAGTTTCACAAACTTTTAAATTAAAGAATGTAAACTCTTCTGTTTTATAATCTATTTTTAAGTCTACTTCACACATTGTTTGTTTTAAACATTCAAATATCCATAAAGGTAATTTAATATATTTAGGGTAATTATGATACTTTGCAACATAATCATGTATTCTATTATTAACAATACATTGTAATTCTAAATATTCGATACTATCTTTAGTTGTTCTTTTATTTATTTTTTCTTTCACTATGTATCACTCCTCCTCCGGAAACATTTCTTCATTTTCTCTTATTTCTTTGAAATTATCATTTAGTTGCACTTTAGGACTACTTTCGACTAGGGTTGTTCCTATTCCCCATTGATTATTCATTATATAATTGCTTATGAAGAAATGAATATTATCTTCTCCAATAACATAAAAGTCATTTGTCTTGGTTCCCATTCTTTCTATCGCATAACATACTTCTGGTAAACTTTTATTTATATCTCCATACTTATATGTTTTGTCATATCTAAAAGTTAGGCTTATATTTTGAATTATTGTTCCTGTATTTTTAGTTCTTTTATTATAAAATGGTATATGATATAACATTTTTATTTCTTTTAATTCACTTACATATTCTCCATTTGAAGATATTTTGTTTTGTATTTCTTTTTCAATTCCTTTTCTTTCTACTGTAATATATCCCCAGCTAAATATTATATCGCTTGGCTTGTCATAAAAAGGATATTCTTTATTTTCCTTGTTTTCAAAATCATGCTTAATTCCTAAAAACTCTAATATTTGTTCCATATTAAAAAAATTATATTCTTCCATATCTTATTTACTCCTTTACTTTAAACATAAATTTGTGTTGAAATTTATCTTCTGAAAACTCTATTTTTGGTTCTGATCCTTGTATAAAATAATTCACGGGTATCTCTATTTCTCCATTGCAATAGTTTTTTACTACATAAATCAAAGCTTTATATAAATCTAAATCTCTTGTTATTGTCATTATCTTTCTATATTCATTATTGTCTTTCTTTAGTTTTTCATTCTCTTGCTTTAATTTTTTATTTTGAAACATATCTATTCTCCTCCTAAATTTCTTCTAATTCATATATACTTGGTTCATCACAACCATTATAGTAAGAATAATGAACTAATCTTAATTCATCTCTACCTATTTCATTAAAATATTTTGCAAATATTCTTGAATACTTTTCAAATTCTGTATCTGTTAATAATCTTACATTTTCAAAATCTCCACTTGCTCCATATTCATAGTCTAGTTGATAATCTAAAAAGTACTCATATTCATCATTTTCATAATTCAATCCACTATTAATTGTAAAATCATTTTTAGTATGATAATTTTCTTTAACATTGTATTCTTTTAGTAATAAATCCCCTAACCATTCATCTTCATTTTTTAATTTGTCTATTATATTTTGAGGTATTTTAAACCTTACACATTTTTTTCTTACATAATCACTCATTATTCTTCTCCTCCTACTTTATAGCAATTAGCCATCATTTGCTCTTTTGTTAGTATTGTTTTTATGTCTTCTGCTAAAATAAAATTTGTATATCTACTATCAACTCTTATTTCTATTGGTTCCCATAAATCTCTTGGCTTATATACATCTAGTACTTGCATTCCATTTACAAAATCTCCAACTTCTATCAAATCTATTAGATTCTTGCTGTGTTTTACTATATTATTCATTTGAAAGCATACTGGAAGATTATATTTATTATTAATATTCACATATATTGATTCATTTACTATTCTTGTTACTTTTCCTATTCCAATACAGTTTCTATTATCGTTATTAACTCTTATATATTTTCCTACTTTAATACAATTTTCCATCTACGCCTCTTTTTCTAGTGTTCTCAACCAACTTTTTAATTAAATTTGTATAATATCTCTGCTCTGGTCTTAACAAATCTGCAAAATCGTCTAAATCATTTAATTCTTTTTCTTTTCTCTTTAATATTGCTTCCTTTTCTTCTTTATATAAATTATCATCTACTCCGTTTAATCGTCTTGTTGCAATTAATTCTTCATCATCTACTACATCAGCCATAATCTTCTCTCCTTTACTTTATTATTTTTAATGTTAAATCGGGATATTTCTTCTCGAATAACTTATGTTTTAACTTAAATACCTCTGTTTCTCTTCCTTTGACATCTTCTACTATCATTTTGCCGACCTTGACAATACGCAAAATCCGCTATATATTCAATCTTTCTATATGTTTTTCCGTTTTTCTTAAAGCTTTCTTGTAATAAAAATCTTGGTTGTAATTCTAAATTCTGTATCTCTCCTGCTCTTTGTAATAATGCTAACTCTTTATATCTCTTACTTTCAGCTATTGAGTCAAATACATGCATATCAACTTGTACTTTTTTATTTCTGTATTTGTTCATCCTTTGCCTCCTAAAATATCCTTATCTGTGATTTTATTTCTTTTAACCTTTCTAAACTTTTTTCATAATATTCTTTATCTTTTTCAATACATATAAATCTTCTATTAGTGTTATAACATGCCACTGCTGTTGTCCCACTACCACTAAAACAATCTAAAATTAAATCATTTTCTTTTGAATAATCTAATAATATCTTTTCCAAAAGTCCTCGTGGTTTTTGCGTTGGGTGTATTCGTATATCTTTATTTTTCATGTTTTGTTGTAACATTCCATTCCATGTCCAATCATACTTTCTTACTGCCGTAGTAAAATTTGTCCATGCTAATTCACAATCAGCAAAATCATTATTTCCATTGTTTTTGTCCCAAACTATCCAGCATGAACTGTTTTTCAAATACTCCACAAAATAATTACCACCAAATATAATTGCTCTTTTTGAAACTCTCATCATTTCGTCAAAATATATTTTTTCTGGAATCTTATTATCCCAATTTTTTCTTCCATAATCTTTTGCTTTTGCTAATTTACTTCTAGACTTATGATTTTTAGAACTTTCATTTATACCGTATGGAGGATCTGTTAATATCAAATCAACGCATTTATCAGGTAATTGCTTTATTATATTTATACAATCGTCATTTATTATCTGATTTGTTATTTTTTCTACATTCACCTATATCTCTCTCCTTTTTTAAATAATTGCATCTAATGTCACTTGACCATCTTCCATAATTCCATTCAAAATATCATCACTTATCATTCTTTCTTTCGCCTGTTTATAAAAGTCTTTTTTTATTTCAAAACCGTATGCATTTCTTCCACATTCTGCACATGCTCTTAGTGTACTTCCACTTCCTGCAACAGGATCTATTACAACATCGCCCTCATCTGTAAATATTTCTATAAGCTTTTTTAATACACTTACAGGCTTTTGAGTTGGATGAATTTTAGCATATTCTTTTGATGAATCTCTTTTCCATTCAAACCAGTTAAATATCATTTTTCCCTTTTGTTCATCTGTTTTGCCATTGTTGAATTTAGGTAACTTATCTCTATAAAGCACAACTGCATATTCTGTAGCTCCAACTATTTTCATGTTTGCTTTTAAAACTTGACTAGAATAGTTTTTTATAAACACTAATGGATAACTCTTAACTAATCCATGCTTTTTAGCTTCATCAATTACCATTTGCATTTGTTCAAAAGCACAAAATACTATCATTGCTGGTGCTTTTCCTTTTTCTTTTGGCTCCTTTTTTAAATATCTAGTACAGAAATCAAAGAAATTATTTATTTTAAAATCTTTGTCTGTATCAAAGAAACTCTTATTTGCTAATCTGCTTTCTCCATTTTTATTATCTCCATCTATGTACCATTGAGGATTACTTGCGTATGCATTATTGCCCAAATTGTATGGAATATCTGCTATAATCAGCTGTGCATGTGGTATTCCATATCTTTTAGCATTCTCAAAATGGTCATTGTATAACTCTATTTTTACTTTCCTTTTCATATTTTCATTTGCTCTCCTAAATCTATATTTTTCTTAATCGGCTTTTCTGAGTATTCACATTCTTCTACTCCAACAAAATTAATATCTTCTAATCTCATACAACCGACCGCATTTTATACATTCACCTTTCAATTCTGGATAATTGTATTTCATTCTCTACTCCTTAAAATTGTACTGGTTAAATTCCACTGATATCTTTTCCATGAATTTATCCCAATTTACAGATGTTTTTATGTATCTTCTCACTCTTTCTAGTGTTTCCTTTTCTCCCTGCATTTTTCCTGCTTCATATAAACAGATACAGAATATAATTATTAATACTATTTTAAACATTGTTTAGCCTCTTTCTTCCTGATTCTGTTATTTGATACACTACTTCCTTGCAGTGTGTTTCTAGGTCCAATTCTTTCCCTACTATACATACTTGTCTTTTTTCCAGCAAACTAGTTAGCCTTGGTCTTGCATGGTTGTAGTCTATCTCTTTTGTATATCCTCGGTATGCCATATATCTTGCTACTTGTTTGGCTGTTAGTTCTTTATATTCACTAAGTATTTTTAATACTTGTATTTCTCTTTTTGTTTTATCTACTTTTTCGTTTGCTTCTCTTCTTGTTTCTTCACTAACTTGATTCATTTGTTTTACTCTCCTTAAAATTTCTAAAAACATTTTTATTTGTGTATAAATTTACAAAAGGATCATTTATGTAATGTCCATCTCTACTAATTGTCATTCTTGCTCTTACATCTGCCACTTTAGGCATATACACAACTTCTTTTATGGTTTTATTTATAGCCTTTTCAAATTCAGATTTATCTTCATTTCTAAATTCTTCATACCATATCAGCATTTCTTCTCTTGAAAAAATTTTATTATATGCTATTTGTACTCTAGCAATTTGATTTTTAAACTCTTCCTTGTTCATTTAAAAGTCCACCACCTTGCTTGTGTCTTGCTTTTGATTTTTAAACCCACTTTCCTCTGCTTGTATTTTTTCTACAGAATCTATCTTTCTTCTTACATAATCCTGCAGTATCGTATTCGCATAATTCCAGTTAGGACATTTAATTCCCGACGTTTTCGACAGCACATAATCTATAACTTCAAACGGCAATTCATCAAGATATTTTATACATTCACTAATAGCATTTATATTAAAAGAATTTAAACATTCAATAAATCGTTGTTGTAATTTTTCTTCTTTTTCTTTTTTTAATAATAAATCATTATCTATATCATCTTCATTATCTTCTTCATCTTCTTTATCATCATCGGGTTTTTTGGCATCCATTTGGTTTTCTTTAAAACCATTCGCTTTTAAATTATCCTTTTGTTTTTTTCTAGGTCTGCCACCTTTTTTGGCGTTCTCTCTATTTTTTTCACATCTAGCTTCATATTTTTCTCTGTCTCTATCTAGTTGTGTTTTTATAAAAGAGAAAGCCATTTTTACTATTCCATTTAATTGTGGTATTTCTCTAGTTTTCTCATACTTGATTATTGCTCTCATAAGTTGACCTATTTGTTCATCTGTTAGCAAATTGAATTGTTCTTCATAATCTAAATATATTAAAAAACTGCTTTTATCCATTTGCTTTCTCCTTTCGTAAAATATTAGGGTAGATGTTAAGTCTACCCTAGTTGTCTAATATTCTTTATCTTTTTCATATTCAACACTAATTTTTGTTTTCCAATTACTGTCTAAATTATCTAAATTATTGCTTATAAATGCATCTACAAATTTGTCCAATGTTGCTCTTTTATTTAACTCTCTTCTGATAATCTCTTGCATTTTAGTTCTTTTTTCTTCCACCAACTTTTTCATTTCTTCTTTAACTATTTCTCTAATTATGTTGTTTACATACACTTCCAGAAGAGTGTATCTGTTGTCACTACTATAACTACTTATTCTTCCTTCTTTATCTACTTTTGTTTCTAATACTGCTTTTACTAGACCATTAACAATTTTATCTTTGTCTAGAGTCTCCGCAATTCCTGTCATTACAATACTTTTTACAGCTTCATTTAAATAGTTATTGTCTACATTCAAATCAATTCCTACTATATTTCCCATTTCTATTTCCTCCTAATTTAATCTTTTAATCCTATTACTGAACCTATTGCTATGCCTAACCATGCAATAAGTCCTCCTACTTCGCAAAATATTATTCTTGCTATTCCTAAAGCTATTCCTAATCCATTTAAAGGATTTATTGAATTAACTATTTGTACTATTCCTCCTATAAACATTAACCATACTCCTACATATATTCCTAGTGCAATTCCTGCAATTGCTATTAAAACTCCTATAATTTTTTTCATTTTTTCCTCCTAATATTTTTTATAAATAACTTTGTCCAAATATTTGTATAAAGTTTTCTGTTTTATAGTGTTTTTTGAACTCTTTTTGTGCAACTTTATGCAATTTATCTTGCAAAGTTTTATCATTTGTCACTAAATTGTGACATTTTCTACAAATTGGTATTACTAATCCGTATTTCATACTAACTTGTCTATTTTTTCCTTCTAACAATTCATGTAAATCGTCTTTTGGAATATTTTTCATTCCTTTTTTATAGCATATATAACAATGTTCTAAATCTTTTGTTATTATGCTAAATCTATTTCTCTCTAATTTTGCTAACTTATTACTTTTTTGTTTTATTTGACTACTTTCAGCCTTCTTTTTGTCTTTTCGGCCACTCTCTTTTGGCACTGGGTGAAAACTTTGACTTAAATCAGTTACTATCATTTCTTATCCCATTCTTTTAATAAACATTCTATCTCTTTATCACTTTTGGTTTCTATTCCTACAGCTTTACAATCTTGTACTAAATTATCTATCAATCTACTCATCTGCTTGCTATTGTACGAACTCGATCCATAATATGCATTTATAATTTTAAATTCTGTATTCCCTATATATTCTGTATCTAATATTTCACAAAACCATGCTATTCCTCTATCTGTCCATATTTTCTCAAAAGTTTTTACATCTTGTGTCATTATTTTAAATTGTTTGAATATTCCAAGTTCTTTTACTCTGCGTTTATAATCTTCTATTGTATCTATTCCTTTTTGTTCACAAATTTCTTGGAGCAACTTCCAAAAATATTTATTAGCATCATTACTGCGTGATTTACGATACTTTTTTATTTCAACAGATAACTTGTCATCTTTTATTTCTTCTAAGCTAGAAATCGATTCTCGTTGTTCTAATAGCAATGTAATTTTAAACTTATTAGTTTTGTAATCCCTAGATATATCTTGTAAAGTTCCTATAGTCTGCATATTAGCCTCCTAATTTTTACATTTCCATTTTTCTGTGTATAAATCATACAAGTTATATGCTTTTAACCATGCAATAAACTTGTATAATACACTCTCAATTGTTTCTGGAAATAAATCTTTGGTATATTCTTCTCTAAAAATATCTCCAATATCATATGCAACACTTTTAATATCCTTAAAATTGTTATCTGCATATTCTATTTTTTCAAATTTATTTGTTATTAAATAAACCATTTTTCTTGCTTCTGGTACCATCTCTAAATACATAAGTGTTTGATGGTTATTAAAAAATTTACCTACTTCATAATTGGCTGTATATTTATAATCATAAATAATTCCACCTTTTAAGCAATCTATAATTCCATATAATAAATAATCTCCATATTCTTTACTTACTTTTACTTGATATGCTCCTCCTAATGTTTCTGAATAATTTTCTTGCATATACTTTTCATAAGCAAAACCTTTTAAGATATTTTCTGTTGCCTCAAATTGCTCTTTATTTAGTACTTTTATAAAATCTTCTAATGTTCCATTCTTAATATTGTATTGCCAACTATTAAGTAATGTAGGAGTAATATAATATTTAGCCATAAGCTAATCCTCCTCATTATTTAAGAAGTTTACTTGCTTTTGATATTTTTCCGGATAATTTTGTTTTAAATAAGACATCATTTTTGAATTATAGTAATCAAATTTCAAGTCCTTTTTATTGTCTGTTAAATTAGTGTTCTCAAAAACCATTGCTAATAGTATTTGAAATTCTTTATCTCTTTCTTTTTGTCCATCATATAATTTTAAATACTCTTTAAGTGATATTGTAACTTTATTTTCTTCCATTATTGTTGTACCTCCTGCTTTGCTTCATATTGTTGTTTTTCCTTATTCCATACAAGATTTAACTCTTTTATCTTTTCAGAAAAATGTGCTTTTGCTTCTTTCTCACTTGTTAAAATATGTGGTGCTGTTTTTATTGCTTCAATTACTTCATTCACATTTGCTAATGTCATATTCTCTATTAGAGGCTTTAATGTACTTATAACCTCTTGATATTGTTTTCTTTCTTCTTCAAATACTTTACTTTCATCTTGAATATTCTTATTAGCTTGTTCAAATAATCTTGTTAAAAAGTCATTTGGCTGTGTTCCGTCTAATTCAGGTATTATGTGATTTCCTTTTATTCCAAAACTTGATTTTGCAAAATATCTTTCGCAATTATCAAATCCTATTGTCTTTTTATTTCCTCTCATTTCTATGAATCCACCTAATTCGACATTTTGCCATACTGTATTCTTAGTGCTTCCTTCCACTAAAATTCTTAGCTTTGTATCTTCATCTTGCTTTTCTTCAACTGCGTGAAATATAATTACACAATGTTTTTTTAATTCAAAATATATATAATTCATAAATCTTGTAAATTCTCTTCCTACTGCTCCATATCCTTGTAAACTTAATGTTCCATCTTTCTTAGCATTTTTTATATCATTCTTAATTACATAAGCTTTCATTAGATCTAATAGTTTTCCTCCTGTATCTATAACTATTGTTTCATAATCGCTTAAATCTCCTTTTAAATCACTTAATAATTGCTCATAACTTTCTGGTTGAATATAATCTTTTCTAGCACTTGCCATTACTCTATTGATTCCAAAATCAACATCTATTAATAATGGCTTTGGTGCTGATAATCCTAATGTTGTTTTTCCTATTCCTGGATAACCTGCTATTAATACCCTAAATCTATTTGTTTCATTTATCATTTCACTTGGTTTTTTTATCATTTTATTTTCCTCCTATAATCTACTTCTTTCAAACTCAATATTCATTTCTCTGTCTTCTGCTTTTTGTTGTTCTTCTAATTGCTCTGAAACCTCATCAAGCTCTGCTTGTACTTCTCCTTTTATTCCATTCAATTGTTCTATATAAGTAACATCTTCTATTTTATTTACTAGATCTTCTATTCCTGCAACTAAATCTGATAATTCTTCATATTTATCATTTAAATCCATAATTTTTCTCCTTTGACAATTCTCTTTAAATGTGTTATTATATTTAAAGAGAATGTTTATATAAATGTTTTTGTTGAGTTATTTTTGCGGAGTGGTATTTGTAAAAATAACTCTTTTTATTTTGTCTACTGTTTCATAGTACATTTCATGTGTTTTATCTGCTCGTTTCAATATTGTTTCGATTTCATTTAACTTTCTAAAATATGTTACTGCTCTTGTTTCTGCATTTTCACATTCTTTTCTTAATTGTTTTTTTGTTTCAAACATAATTAACCCTCCTTTTCTATTTCTTCTAATTTTTCTAATACTTTTTCTAAATTTTCTTCTGTCAATTCTGTAGTAAATTTCATTATTGATTCAAGATTCTTATTTTCATTCCAGCCATCTTTATAACAATCAATATCAAGTCTGTTTATATGTCCTGAAAAGTTAAAGAAAAAATCATGTTTTGTGTTCTTATTTAATTGATATACTTTTGCAATTACTTTTTGTAATAACTCTTCCATCTTTCTCATCTCCTTTCTATAAAACTATTGTTTCTACCAAAAGTCCTACTAAAACCGGTAATCCTACCCACATAAATACAAATGCCATTCCTACTGCAAATGTTGCTATCTTCTGTTTCATCTTTTTCACCTTCTCTCTAATTAAATATATTTGTTCCAGTTGTCTGTAAAATTTCTTTAAACTTGTCATTTTCTATGCAATATCCTCCAAAATTTGTTCCATACTTTTTGCAAAATTTTGTTGCTGTATTTAGATTAACTCTATATTTTTCTGCAATTTCTTTCGCATAAATCAACTTCGGTAACTTTTCCTCTTTTTTTATATCCTCTAAATTTTGATTTATACTTTTTAAAATTTCTAATAACTGTTCTGACATTTCCTCATCTCCTATCTTCTTGTACCTTGTCGCAATTTCAATATATACGGTTATACCGTTTATTTACCATAAAAAAAATTGATATTATCATATTTAGTTTCATAAACTTCTTCAATTTTCTTTAATGTTGGAATATCAGGATAAGTTGACCCCTTTTCGTAATTAGCCAATGTATCTACGCTTACTCCTATTAAATTTGCTGCTTTTTCTTGAGTATACCCTCTATTTATTCTTAAAGCTTTCAATGTAAACTTCAATTTAATTCACTCCTTTCATTACGGTATATCCGTTTTTGTTATTTGCATTATACATCACGGTTTTTCCGTTGTCAATACTTTTTCCGTAATTTTTTATATTTTTTCTTGACTTTTTTACGGTAAAGTCGTACAATACTTACAGGAGGTAATTATGAGCGATTTAGGAAACAAAGAAATTTTTGCAAAAAATCTAAATTATTATATGAATACAAACAAAAAAACTAGGAGTGATGTATGCCGTGACTTAGATATTCCTTATTCTACTTTTACAGATTGGTGCAATGCAAATATATATCCCAGAATTGATAAAATAGAAATGTTAGCCAATTATTTTGATATAAAAAAATCAGATCTAGTAGAAGATAAAGACAAATTATATAATCAATTAAAAAATATTGGAACAATGTATGTTTCCAATACTGATATGGTAAAAATCCCAATTCTTGGTGTTGTTAAAGCTGGATATGATTACCTTGCACAAGAAAACTGGATTGGTTCAGTAGATGTAGAAAAAAATATTGTTAGTGATGGTAGTGAGTATTTTGCATTAAAAGTTGTTGGCGATAGCATGTCACCCGTTCTTGTTCAAGATGATATCGTAGTTATAAAGAAACAAAATGATTTTGAAAATGGCGATATTGTTGTTGCTATTGTTAATGGTAATGAAGCTACTATTAAAAAAGGAAAGAAAACTGATTCTAGTATTACATTGCAACCTTTGAATCCAAGTTACGATCCACTTGTTTTTACTTATGATGAAGTAAAAACCATACCAGTTACTATAGTTGGTATAGTAAAACAATTAAAAAGAGAATTTTAGGAGGATTTATTGTGGAAAGTGAATTAATTATAAAAACCGAAAAAACATTTGAGGAAATAAAGCATATTGATGAAAACGGATTTGAATACTGGTATGCCAGAGAATTAATGAATGCTCTTGAATATACCAAATGGGGAAACTTTAAAGGTGTTATAGCGAAAGCAATTCAATCTTGTGAAAATAGTAATTTCAATCCATCTGACCATTTTGCCGAAGTCGGCAAAACGGTACCTATGCCATCAGGTGCTAAACCAAAAATAATAGAAGATTTTAAATTATCAAGATATGCTTGTTATTTAATAGCTCAAAATGGTAGCCCATCAAAAAAAGCTATAGCTTTAGCTCAAACATATTTTGCAGTAAAAACTAGACAACAAGAATTAACAGAAGAAGAATACAAGTCTCTTTCTGAAGATGAAAGAAGATTATATAATCGAACAATAGTAAAAAATAGAAATAAATACTTATTTGACACAGCCAAGGCATCTGGAGTTAAAGATTATGCAAAATTTAATAATGCTGGTTATAAAGGATTATATAATGGTGAAACTGCTGAAGATATTGCAAAAAGAAAAGGATTAAAAGATGGACAACCAATCCTTGATTATATGGGAAGTGCCGAACTTGGTGCAAACATATTCCGAATAACTCAAACTGATGCATTATTAAAAGATAAAAATGTAAATACTGAAGCTGAAGCTTGCAATACTCATAATAAAGTTGGTAAAGCTGTAAGAGAAACTATAGAAAAATTAGGTGGCACAATGCCTGAAAAATTACCTACCCCAGAAAAGAGTGTTAAAGAATTAGAAAGAGAAAAGAAAAAACAATTGAAATTAAATAGCAAAAATCGAAACAAATTAAATAAATAAAAAAAGAGAAATATGTTACTAGTTTGCGACAAGGTACATATTTCTCACAACATAAAAATTCCTTGAAACAAGGTCTCTTTATGCTATTTATTATAGTATAAAAAAAGCCTTTTTTCAAGAGATTTAATAAAATTTTAGAAAGAAGGTATTTTTATTATGGAAAGAAAAAATAAAAAAGTAAAAAGCAAAGGTAATGGTGAAGGTACTATCTACTTCTCAGAAACCTTACAAAAATGGGTTGCTCAATATACGGATCTAGATGGAAAAAGAAAAACTATTACACAGAGAAAAAATGAAAAAGTAAGTGATTTTAAAAAAAGATTTGCAAATATAATGAATGAAATAAATAATGGTACTTATATTTCTAGCAACAATATTAGTTTATATGAAATTTTAGATAACTATATAGAAAACAATTATAAAACTGGTATCATTGTAGGTAGAACATTTCTAAGAAATAAAGAGACATTAAAATTATTAAAAAAATGTTGTTCTGATTTTATAAACAAGCCAATTCAAAAAGTAATTCTAAACGACATAAAAACTGCTCTTCCAAATTTTATTGAGAATGAAACAACTACTAAAAAAAAGAATGAAAAAGTCTTAAAAATCTATTCTCAAAACACAATAGACAAATTATACACAATGTTAAAAAGAGGCTTTAAAATTGCATTTTCAGAAAGAATAATACTATTTAATTTAATGGATAATGAAACCTTAAAAAAACCAAAAGCAAAAAAAGAATTATCAAAAGTCGAAGCATTATCTATTGAAGAACAAAAGAAGTTAGTTGCAATTCTAGAAAACTCTACATATAAATATAGAGACATTATTTTATTAGCAATTTTTACTGGCATGAGGATTGGAGAAATTTTAGCAATTACAAATAATAACATAAATTTAAAAGATAACACAATAAAAGTAGAAAAAACTTTGACAAGAGACAAAAACGATAAAGTAATTCTTGGAAATACCACAAAAACTAAAAAAGGCAAAAGAACTATATATTTAAGTAATAATGCAATCTCTGTATTAAAAAGAATTACACTTTCTAATAATGTTACTAATATATACAATCTAATTTTTTATGACTATGAAAAAAATACTTTTATTACTCCAACTGAAATTAATTGCTTTCTAAAAAGATTAAATGAAAAATATAAATTTTGTGATCATATACATACTCACATGTTAAGACATACTTTTGCAACAAGATGTATTGAGTCTGGAATGTCTGCAAATGTTTTAAAAGAAATTTTAGGGCATGAAAAAATTCAAACAACATTAGATACATATACAAGTGTTTTTGAAAAGTTCAATAAAGATGAAAACGACAAATATGATAATTACATGAAAAAAATTGGAATGTAAATTTGCTATTGCATTAGTATTGCATTAATATAAAAAATCAAAAATCTATATAACATTGATTTTTCAATAGTTATATAGATTTCTTTGAGCTTATATTTTTGGTCGGGCGCACCAATGGCATAACTATTCGAACTAATAGATAGATTAAAAATCATTCAAGTAATTGGATGATTTTTGTCTTTGCAAAAAAACATCTCAAATATCTAAAAAAGAAATGATGATGTTTGAAATGAAGAGAATAAAAGAAGCACTATGATTTGAAAAAATTAAAAAAACAAGTATACCAATGGGCGAACAAACTATTAAACAACAAAAAAATAATAATGATTTAACTGAAGAAATGAAAATACAGATATACTTTATTGTTTTGTAACAATAAATACTATTACATTTTTTAATGAATTAATATATTGTAAAAATTAATTAAAATTGATATAATAATTACAAATTAAGATAATTATAATTTTTAGGAGAAAGTAATGTTAAATGAATATGAAATTAGAGGATTGAGAATAGAAAAATACATTCAAAAAATTAATAAGAATAAATATATTGAAAATCAAAGGTATATCTTTAATTGTATTCAAAATCAAAAGAATTTAGAGATTATTTTATATTGGAAATACATTAACTGTGAAGAAAAAAAATCAGTTTTAGAAATTAAGGCTGTTAAGTGTTTTAGTGGAATTAGTTATCTTCCAAAACAAAAATTTTCAATTATGCTTGATATAGAAAATATTGAACATTATAATCAAGCTTTTGATTTTAACGATACAACAATAAATGTAAAATATGAAGAATTCAAAAAAACAAATAGATTAAAAGAAAAAAGACCTGTTTGGATTGTTAAAGGGCAAAGTGGATTAGGAAAATCCTATTTAGCCTCATTAATATTTAATAATTCAAATTTAACAATATATGAAACAGATTCTAACTCTAAACTTCCAAGTATAATTTATGAAGATATTATAATTATAGGAAATAAATATAAATTCCCCGTTGAAGAAATAGAGAAAAATATATATGGACAACATGAATGCATAATTATTAATTTCAACAAAAAATTATAAGATAATATTATATCATATAAAATGTTGCAAAAATATTAAGTTTTTATTACTTTTCTGTAATATTTTGTACTTAAATATAATAATATGATATCATATTTAATTATATATTGTGTTTATAAAAGGAGGAGAATATGAATAAGGATGATATTTTGCTAGTGTTAGAACAAATTGAGCAAAAATATTCATTAGTACCGGAAAATCAAAGACAATTTGGTTCTAAATTAAGTCCAGAACAAAGTGAAAATTATAATTCTGAAACACATCCAGGTATATATCCTGAAATTCAAATGAGGGTATTAAACTCAATAAAAAATAACCCAATTTTAATGAATGATTTAGATATTGGAATGAAAATCGTTAAATTAGCCCCATACGCTTTTGGATATATAGGAGAAGAAGCAAGAAGAAATGTCGCAATTTTTATGGAAGCCTGCAAAGGTAATATTAGAGGTTCATTTAGAACTGCAGGAGATAATATACTAGAAAATGAAGATTTTATGATGATGGTCATGAAAATTAATCCAAGTTTATTTACATATATGAATGATGATATGAAATCACGTCCATCAATATTACAAACTTATGTAGAAGAGTTTGGTTATATACCTGCAGAAGTTGGTGATAGCATTACACCAGAACTTAGAGAAAAATTAAAACCTTATATCACTTATAAAATAGAAGGAATGAGAGAAGAAACTTTTATGAAACAAGTATGTGAGGAACGTGATTTTGAGTATGATATAATAGAATTACCTAGACAAGTTATTTGCTGTAGTAGAGGTGATAAAAAGTTTGAAATAGATTTATATTCTACTTATGGAGAGTGCCCAAGTGGTCATACTACAGCATCTTGGGGTAATATGGATATACATAAGGTTGAAGAATTTGGAAAAATGACACATTTACCAAAAGAACCAATGACATTTGAATTACAAATGGAAGAAGATGGATTTTATTGTCCTGCTTTTAGCGTAACTTATATAGGCGGTGATGACTTTTATCCAAATGGTGACGCAGCTGCAAACTTAGAATTATTTTTAAAGAAAGATCAACAAGTTAAAGCAATAAAAGAGCCATTTGAAAATGCTGAAGAAAAAATTAGTTCAGATGGAGATTTAAATAAAAAGCATGTTCAAATAGAAAAAGAATTCAAGAAATTTATAATTCAAACAAAAGATAGTATGAAACGTCCTGTTTTAGTTATGAGCGATGGAACTAAAATGTCAGTTCAAGCTTCAGCATTTCATTATTGTGAACCTAGAAAAAATGGATTAAAAGATTACGAATCATTTGAAGTAAATTACCTAAATACAATTATTGAACAATTAAGAGATTATACAGGATGTCAAGTTGAAAGTGATGAAGAGTTATTACAATCAATTTATTCTTTTGTACCTAAAGCGGTTATTTTAGATATATTAGAAGAACATGGCGGAATTGATTTAGAAACTACTTTACATCCTACAAAAAAACTTGATGGACTACAACAAGAAAGAGATGGAATGGACGCAAAAGTAAAAAAAGCTCAAGACTTAATCAATCAGATGATGGAACAATACGAAATGTTCTTTGATCAAGATGAACCAGATATTAAGTAATGGAGGTTTGAATAATGGATAACAAATATTTAAAAGTAAAAAAAGAAAGTTTCTTTCAAAAAATCAAATTATTTTTTAGAAATTTATTTAGAAAAAATGAAGTAATTCAGGAATTAGTTCAAGAACCATTTGCAGAAAAAATTATTGAAAATAAAGAAGAAAACAAAAAAGATTTTGTATATGAAACTAAAATAGAACAAGACGAAAAAAGACTTGTAACTTTAAAATTACAAAAAGATTATGAAGCAGGCTTAATTAAAGAAGAAGATATGACACTAGAACAAGTTTCTAATCTTGAAAGTTTATACAAAGAACAAATTACTAAATTAAGAAATGATTATGCCTATTATAAGAAAAAGATTATAAATATTAGAAAAAAATTAGCAACAAATAATTAAATGAGTATATCGTAATGTTTATTCAAACTTTAAACTTCTTAATTATATTTTTTAGATAAATATATATTAACCTATGATATATCTAGTTGTCAATGAAGAAAGATTAGTTTGAAATATAACTAATCTTTCTTTGCATAAAATTATAAAATAAAATCAATCATAAAAAAATTGAATTTTTATTTATATATCAATAACTTTAAAAACATTTAATGAATCCATATTAGCCACTCTAACTTGTGAATATGATAAAGTATAATAATTATCATTTACAAATACAATTCTTCTAACTTTCTCTTCATAATTATTACTTATGGTTCCAATCTCACCTTGTAATGAAAAACCATTTTCTAAGTCTATTTTATAAATAACTGCTCTCGAATTAGTTTTTAAACCAGATGATGAATTTATTGGAAATGCCATAATTCCTTTTTCTTTTGAAAATATTGCTGATTTATGGTTATATAATAACTCAGAATATGTGTATTTACTATCTCCAACAGCTATTTGAAATAATACTTGTGGATTTGTAAAATCTGAAACATCAAACATTACTAATTTAAGTCCATTATTTGTTACTCTGGTTCCATTTTCTTTTGTATCATATCCAAACCCTATTATATGTGTTTCATCATATGGATGTAAATATACACTATATCCTGGAAGTTGTACTTCTCCTAAAATTTGTGGATTTGTTGCATCAGATAAATCAATTACCCAGAATGGATCTGTTTGTTTAAATGTTACCACATATGCTTTGCTTCCCATATATCTTACTGAATATATTTTTTCTCCTTCTGCTAATCCTTCAATTTTTCCTATTTCTTCTAACTTGTCATTTAACACATATAAATTATTACTTGTATTTTGATTTGACCATATTTCTCCTGTAGTTGTTGCAATTCTAAAATTATCACCATTCTCGTCCATTGAGAATTGATTATTTACTTTTCCTTCAACTTCTCCTTTGGCTTTATATATAATTTTACCATTATTTAATTCAAATTTCATTAATTTTGTTTTAGTAGAAATAACATTATAATTTTTATCATATTCAACCCCATTTGTTGCAATATACATATTTTTTTCAGATGAATATAAATATGTTCCTGCTCCTAAAAATGTTTGGATATCTGCTTTTTTATCTCCATTAATATTGATACCTACTAATATTAAATAATCTGTATTTTCTGTCTCATCTAAATTATAAATTTTGTCATAACTAATACATTTTTCTTCATTAGATATTGCTGTATCAGTATATTTAGGCATATAATCATTTTCATTTAATTCTTCTATACTTTTACATCTAATATCATATCCATATATATTTTTACTTACTGCAAAATATATATTTTCATCTATCATTCTTGACATTGATGTTATATAAGTTCCTTCTAACATAACATTTCTTATTTCTTTTGGACTCCTTCTATCTGTAATGTCATATATTATAATTCCTGTTTTTGAGCTTGGTGTTTCACTAATATCTCTAGTTTCTGTACTCATTTTTACATTCTCATTATATGATACACTTCCTATTAAAGCTAATTTATTATTTTGTACATATATCTCCATAGGATAAAAATTTTCTTCCTTAAAATTTATTTCTGCTATTTTTTCTGATGTTTCTGCACTTTCAGCATTTATTATTATAAGTCTTTGTTTACTTAAATAATAAATATATTTATCATCTGTTTTTACAATATCTCCTTCATCAACATTTTCGACTTGGATATTTGTATTTGATCTAGTTTCCAACATGTCTGATTTAGCAACATCTGTTATACTCTCTTGTAAATTAAATGAATATTTAGTTTCTCCATTTGTAGAATTTTTACTTTTTATAATATTATAAAAATTTTCAAAGTTTCCAACTGTTTCTAAATCAATTTTTGCAACTTCTTCTTTTTTAATTTCTTGCAATACTTTAGGAGTTTTCTTCTTTGAAAATACTACTACTGATGATAATGCAACAACAAAAACTGCTGCTATATTTATTATTTTTTTCATTACTTTTTGTCTTTTTATTTTTTCTTCTTTTTGATACTCATCATATTTTTTATAGATTTCATCTATAAATTGCTTATCAGTTTTCATATTTATATCCCTCCTCTAATACTATTTTTTCTAATGCTCTTCTTGCTCTATATATCAATATTTTTACATTTGATGTTGTTTTATTTAATACATGACCTATTTCTTTATAACTCAATTCCTCTATATCTGCTAAATATATTGCATTTTGATATTCTAATTTTAGCTTTTGAATTGCATTTTTTAAATTTTCTGCTCTTTCATTTTTAAATACTTTTTCCTCTAGTTCTTCAACATCTTTAATATTTTCATATTCTTTCTCATCTATTGCTACAATTCTTTTTTCTCTTTTTATATAATTTAATGCTTTTGATTTTGCTATTGTATAAAGATATGTTTTTAAAGAATATTCAAATCTGTAATTTTTCTTATGAATTAATATATATAAAAATACATCTTGTGCTAAATCTTCTGCTATATCTATGCTTTTGGTATATCTTTGTATAAAATATATAATTGAATTTTTATGTCTTTTTACTATTTCTTCAAAACTTTCATTATTTCCTAATAGAAACTCTTTGTATAGTTCTTTGTCTGTCTTTTCTTGCATCCTGAATCCTCCTTTTTCTATCTCTTATACAATCTTATCAGAAAAAAGTTACATCTACAAGAAAAAAGACCATTTCAATTTGAAATAGTCTTTATTTCCATTTATATTTTTCTTTATCTTTTAATTCATTATATATCTCACAAAATCTTTCATATCTACCTTGTGATATTTTTCCAGTTTGTAAAGCTTGTTTCACTCCGCATTTTTCTTCTTTTATATGTGTACAACCAACGAATTCACAATTTCCTAATTCTTTCTCAATTTCAATAAAATATTTATCTAATTCTGAACTTTCTATTTCACTTATTTCGAAACTTGAAAATCCTGGTGTGTCTGCAATATATGTATTTTCTTCAATTTCATATAATTTAGTGTCTGTTGTTGTATTTTTACCTTTTTTATTTTTCTTGCTTACTTCTCCTTCTTGAGTTTTATCTGTATCAAATATTGCATTTATTAAACTTGATTTTCCTACTCCTGAATTTCCTGAAAATACGCTTACTTTATTTTTTAATATTTCCTTTACTTCTTCAATTCCTTTATTTTCTTTTGCACTTGTTACAATTACTTTATATCCAACTTTAGAGTATTCTTCTTTTATCTCTATATAATTGTCTTGTAAATCTATTTTATTAATAATTATTATTGCATTTATTCCTAATTTTTCTGCATATGCTAATTGTTTGTCTAACATTAATAAATCTGGTTTTGGATGTTTTGTTGATATTACAAATATTATTTGATCTATATTGGATATTTTAGGCCTTTTTATTTCGTTTTTTCTTTGTTCTACTTTTTCTATAATAGCTTCTGATTTTTCTTCATCTGTTACTTGTATTTCTACATTATCTCCTACTAATGGTGTTATTTCATTATTCTTTAATTTTCCTCTTGCATATGCATTATATTCTTTGTTTTCTGTTTTTATTTTATATACATTTGATATATTTCCTATTATTTTTCCTTGCATTATTTATTTGCTTTTCTCCTTATTTTATTATTTTTAAATATAGATTTAACATTTCTTCTGCCTGTTTTGTAACCATTTTTACAAAATCTGTATAATTCCCTGTAAGTGCCCCTGTATCTAGAGCATCATAATACTTATGTCTTTCTTCTTTATTGTTCCATTTGCGGTACATTATTTAATTTAAAAATTTTACTCTATTTGCTTGTTTTTTTATTAAAAATATTATATAGTATTAGACATAGAAAATGAGATAGCAGATATGTTTGGCTGCCACTTTCAATACTCGATGCTTCGAGAGCAAGGAGGTGGTTGTTTATGGTAAATTTATTACTATTCCTAATAATAGGATTTATGTTTTCAATAACTATAAACGTAGCCTTATTGTGTATTATATACATAATGTGGACTAATAAACAATAAAAAACAACACATTCTGCTTTCGTCGGTTGGAATGTGTTGCTAAAACAATTTATGTGGTAGCCACATTTCTGTGACTCTCATTTTCTAACTATATTATACTCACATTTTCTTAAAATGTCAAATCAAATATTAAATTATTTATGATATCGGTGAATTAACATCAATTGTCTTTTCAGTTGTTTCATTTAAATTCATACTATATGGTCCATATGTTTTTCCATTTATCCATATTTTAATTTGAATAGTTCCTTGTCCTGATACTTTTACTTTATAATCTGTTTTATTTTCCTTTACTGTTTCTCCGTCTTCAGTTTTTTGATCTCCATTTACTGTAACTTTAAATGATACATTTTTTGGTGCTGTTGGATTATCAACTTCTACTTCCTTTTCTATAGTAGAACTTGTTGTTTCACCTTTTACACTTTCAGTTTTCTTGATTTTGTCTTGATATCCTGTAAAAGATTTTACATTTATTGTTACTATTCCTGTTTTTGTTTCAGCAATTTTATTTACTGTTAAAGTTATTGTTGAACCTTCATCAACTGTTTCACCAGATTTTATACTTTGATTTAAAACAACTCCATTGTCTTTTGTTTTATCTTCAGTATATTCAATTTCAACAACTAAACCTTTTTCTTCTAAGTTTTTCTTTGCTGTTTCTACATCAACACCATATAAAGATGTTACAACAACTTGTTTTATTCCAGTTCCAATACTTATATATATTTTTACTGTATCTCCAGCATTTACTTCTGTTCCTTCATCTGTTTCTTGTTTTGTAATATATCCTGCTTCAATTGTTTTGCTTGTTTCTTCTACAAATTCAAGTTTTAATTTTGCATCTTTTGCAGATTTTTCAGCTTCTTCTTTTGTTGTTCCTACAAATTTTGGAACTTTGGTTTTTTCTGTTCCTAAGCTTACAATTACTTTAATTTCAGATTTTTCTTTTACAGTTCCATTTTGAGTATATTTTGGAGTTTGCGAAATTATTTTTCCCGCTTCTACATCTGCACTATATTCAGCTTCTCCTTCTGAATATACTAATTTACTATCTTGAACTAATTTTTTGGCTTCATCAACTGTTTTTCCAACTAAATTAGGAATTGGTACATCTTTTGCTCTTGTAGCATTTGCTATTCCTAAAGTTGTTCCTAAACTTAATACAAATAATAATATTAGTCCAACAATTGTTGATAATGCTTTATGTTTTTTTACAAATACAATGAATTTATTTTCTTTTTTCTTTGTAGTTGCTTTTGGCCCTCTATTATCATCTTGAATTGTTGATATTCTTTGTGTTGGTGCATCTACATATTCATTATTATCTACAAAATTTCCTTGTGGTTCTTTTAATGCTCTTTTTAAATCTATTAACATTGCTGTTGCACTTTGATAACGTAAATTCGGATCTTTCTTTAATGCTTTCATTATTATATCATTTACTGCAATCGGAATATTGGGATTTGCAACAATTGCTGCAATTGGTTCTTCTTGCATATGTTTTAATGCCACTGATACTGGTGTATCTGCATCAAATGGTACTCTTCCTGTTAACATTTCATACATAACAACACCTAAAGAATATATATCAGATTTTTCATCTGTATAACCTCCACGTGCATGTTCTGGTGAAAAATAATGTACTGATCCAATAGTTGTTCCAAATGCTGTAATTGTTGAGTTTGATACTGCTTTTGCAATTCCAAAGTCTGTTACTTTTGCAACTCCATCTTCTGTTATTATTATATTATGTGGTTTTATATCTCTATGTATAATATGATTTTTATGTGCTGTTTCTAATGCTGATGCAATTTGAATTGCTATATTTACTGACCATTTCCATGGAAGTGGTCCTTTTTCTTCTACAATTATATCTTTTAATGTTTTACCTTTTACTAATTCCATTACAATATAATGTAAATTTCCATCAACACCTACATCATATACAGAAACAATATTTGGATGTGTTATACTTGCTGCAGATTGTGCTTCAACTTCAAATCTTTTAACAAATTCTTCATCTGTTGTAAATTCATCTCTTAATATTTTTATTGCTACATATCTATTTAATACATGACATTTTGCCTTGTATACTGTTGCCATTCCTCCACTGCCTATTTTTTCTAATATTTCATATCTGTTTGCTAACAATCTTCCTTTTAAATCCATGATTTTTCAATCCTTCCTAGGTTTTTAGCTAACCCATTGATTTTTCTTTTGAAACTCGAAAATTCAAATCGGGTGAAGAAAATGTGGCAAAACCACACTTTCTTATATAAATCGTATAAGAACAAATCAAAAAAATTCTTCTTGTCTGCTCTAAATTTTTTTTATATGTTTTTTATAATTACAACTGTTATATTATCCATTCCGCCATTTTCGTTTGCTAAGTCTACTAGCCTTTGTGGTGCTTTTTCAATATTTCCTGTTGCTATTTGAAAGATATCTTCTTGTTTTACCATATTTGTAAGCCCATCTGATGAGATTAATAAGATATCTTCTTTTAGAAATCCTTTAACTGCTACATCTGGCTCAACAAATGCATTACATCCCAATGCTTTTAATAGCATATTTTTCTTTGGATGTACTTCAGCTTCTTCTTTTGTTATTGTTCCATCTTTTACTAATTTTTGAACATAACTATGATCTGTTGTTAATTTTCTTATAAATGTCTTTCTTATTCTATATATTCTGCTATCGCCTATGTGCCCAATATATGCCTTATTATTATATATTAAGCAAACTTCTAAAGTAGTACCCATTCCTTCATATTCTTTGTTTTCTCTTGATTTTTCATATACCACCATATTGGCATATTCCATACTACTTGCTATTAGTTGTATAAGACTTTCTCTGTCTTTTGGTGTTTCTTTGAAATTGTTTTCAATATAATTTTTTGTGCATTTTATTGCTAAATTACTTGCAATTTCTCCGCCTTTATATCCACCCATTCCATCTGCTAATAGGTATAGTTTTACTTCACTTGATGAATCAGATATATAATATGCATCTTGGTTCATTTCTCTGACTTTTCCAACGTCTGATTTTGCATAAGCAATTATCATATTTCACCTCATATCTTTCTATATGTTTTTAGTTATATCATATATAAAACTTTTTTTCAATTATTTTCACGAATTTTCCATATTATGATTGTAGGTTTTGTCTTCTTAATTGTCCACAAGCTGCGTCTATATCTGAACCTAGTTCTCTTCTTATTGTTGCTACTATTCCATGGTCATTTAAATAATCTCTAAATCTAATTATATTTTCATTTGAACTCTTAGTATATGCTCCATTTTCTATTTTATTAATAGGTATCAAATTCACATGACATATCATTCCTCTTAATAAATGTACTAATTCTTTTGCATCTTCTAAATTATCATTGTTGTCTTTTGCTAATGCATATTCAAATGAAATTCTTCTATTTGTTTTTGCAATATAATCTTTACAAGCTTGTAGTAATTCTTCTATTGGAAATGCATTATTTACAGGCATCATACTACTTCTTTTTTCATTTGTTGTAGCATGTAATGATATTGATAATGTACATTGAATATTTTCATCTGCTAGTCTATAAATTGCCGGTACTAATCCACTTGTTGAAACACTTATATGTCTTGCACCTATATTTATTCCTTTTGGATTATTTATTATTCTAATAGCATTTACAACATTATTATAATTATTTAATGGTTCTCCTATTCCCATAAATACTACATTTGATATTCTTATATTATTGTCTTGTTCTACAGCTAATATTTGTTCTACAATTTCTCCTGATGTTAAATTTCTTACAAATGGAATTCCTGTTGATGCACAGAATTTGCATCCCATTTTACATCCAACTTGTGATGATACACATATACTATATCCATGATGATAGCTCATTAGAACTGTTTCTATTGCATTTCCATCTAATAAGTCAAATAAATATTTTTTTGTTCCATCACTTGATTCTAATTTTCTTAAAATCTTGAAATTGCACATTGTATAGTTTTCTTTTAATTTTTCTCTTAACTGTAAAGATAAATTTGTCATTTCATCAAATTCTTTAACTTTTTCTTCATATAACCACTTAAATACTTGTTCTGCTCTAAATGGCTTTTCTCCCATTTGAACAAATTCTTCTTTTAGACTATCTAAATTATAATCTTTTATATTTTTCATTATTATTTTTTTCTCCTAATAATCCAATTTTTTTCACATTTTATTGGAAGAAGTATTTTTACTTGTTGACCTTTTACCCCTGGATTTATAAATTCAATTTCTTTGTCTGTTTCTATATCCCACATTTTCTCTATTTTGAATACAACTGGTTCTATATGATGTGGTACTAAAATTTCCATTGTATCTCCAACTTGTAATCTATTTCTTACTTCCATAATTGATTTTTCTTCATTGTATTCCACAACTTTTCCACCAAATTGGTATAACTCATTATATTGATGTCCATCATATTCTTGTATATCTTGATTTTTTCTGTCATTGAAATAAAATGTTGTTAATTCTCTTGTTTTTATTTTTTCAATTTCTTTTAAATATTTATCAACATCATAATGTGATGGATCTTTTTTATAATCATCTATTGCATTTCTATAAACATTTACTATACTTGCAACATAATATTCTGTTTTTAAACGTCCTTCTATTTTTACACTATCAACTCCCATGTCTATTATTTCTGGAAGTTCTCTTATTAAACATAAATCTTTTGATGAAAATATACTTGTTCCATGTTCGTCCATTTCTATTGGCATATATTGTCCTGGATTGTTTCTTTCTTCTGCATATAAATTATATGACCATCTACAGCTTTGTGCACAATCTCCTAAATTAGCACTTCTACAAGCTAAGAAATCACTCAAGAAACATCTTCCAGAATATGCAAAACATATTGCACCATGTACAAATATTTCAATTTCCATTCCTTCTGGTTTATTTGCCATTATATATTTTAATTGTTCTTTATTTAATTCTCTTGCCATTATCATTCTTTTAGCACCATTTTTATACCAGAAATTACATGAGTGTAAGCTTACTAGATTAGCTTGTGTACTTACATTTATTGGAACACTTGGTGCATATTGTTTTAATGTTTCTATTACTCCTCCATCTGCTGCAATTATTCCATCCGGCTTTATTTCTTCTAATTTTTTTGCCATTTCTATTATTTCTGGATATGTTTCGTCCCAAGCATATATATTTAATGCTACATATACTTTTTTTCCAATACTATGTGCATATTTTATTGTTTGTATTAAATCATCATCTTGTATTTCTGCTCTTGATCTTAATGATAATGATGCTGTTCCACAATATACTGCATCTGCTCCGTATAAAAATGCTATTTTTGCTTTTTCAAATGATCCTGCTGGTGCTAATAATTCTATTTCTTTCACTTTATTCTTTTCCTTTCTTCTTTCACGATAGCACATTTTGTGCCTAATAATACAGGTTAAATTATACTCTATTTATGGATTATTGTCAACTAAAAAGGCCTTAAACACGCAAAAAGCCTTAAACACATAAAGTGTTTAAAGCCTATAATTTTACATTATGAATTTTAAATATATAAATAATATTACCTCTAATATTAATATTGCTGGCATTCCAATTGTAAACTTTAGTTTTTTGGTTTTATGTCTAAATGTATACATTCCAGAAATTGTTCCAATTCCTCCACCTAATAATGTAATTAAAAATAATGTGTTTTCTGGAATTCTCCATCTTCCTTTTTTTGCTTTTCTTTTATCTGACCACATAACATAAAAACCTATTAAATTTATTATTATTAAATATATTACAAAATTTTTAGTTGTAAATAGATTAAATTCAGCTAAATTTTCCATATTTTATCCTTTTCTATTAAACATTGAACTTAAATACTACTATATCTCCATCTTGCATTACATATTCTTTTCCTTCTTGTCTAACAAGTCCTTTTTCTTTTGCAGCAAGCATTGAGCCTTCTTTCATTAAATCATTATATGATACAACTTCTGCTTTAATAAATCCTCTTTCAAAGTCTGAGTGAATTTTTCCAGCAGCTTGTGGTGCTTTTGTTCCTTTTGTTATTGTCCATGCTCTTACTTCAGTTTCACCAGCTGTAAGAAATGACATTAATCCAAGTAAATCATAACTTTTCTTTATTAATTTATCTAGTCCTGATTCTTCTAACCCAAGAGCTTCTAGCATTTCTTTTTTATCTGAATCATCTAGTCCTGATAATTCTTCTTCTATTTTTACACATAATGGAATTACTTCTGCATGTTCTTTTGCAGCATATTCTTTTACTTGTTTTACCATTTCTTCATCATCTGCTGTTTGAATTTGCTCTTCTGATATATTAGCAATATAAATTATTGGTTTTGATGTTAATAAAAACATATCTTTTACTAATTCTTGTTCATCTTCATTACATTCTACAGCTCTCGCTGGAATTCCGTTATTTAAGTTTTCTTTTAATTTTTCAATTAAGTCTATTTCTGCTTGATATTTTTTATCTGCTTTTAAATTTTTCTTTGCCTTGTCTAATCTTTTATCAAGTGTTTCTAAATCTGCGAATATTAATTCTAAGTTAATTGTTTCTATGTCTCTTAATGGATTTACACTTCCATCTACATGTATTACATTTGGATCTTCAAAACATCTTACAACTTGGCAAATTGCGTCTACTTCTCTTATGTGTGATAAAAATTTGTTTCCTAATCCTTCACCTTTACTTGCTCCTTTTACTAATCCTGCTATATCAACAAATTCTACTATTGCTTTTGTTATTTTGGCTGGATTATACATTTTAGCAAGATTGTCTATTCTCTCATCAGGTACTGCAACAACTCCTACATTTGGTTCTATTGTACAAAATGGATAGTTTGCACATTCTGCTCCTGCTTTTGTTATACTATTAAACATTGTACTTTTTCCTACATTTGGTAAGCCTACTATTCCTATTTTCATTTTATCACATTTCCTTTTCTTTTTATTTTACACATATTTTATTATAATACCAATTCTTACTTTTGTAAATATATTGTTTTATTTTGTCAAATTTATATTGACTTTTTATATTTCAATTTGATATACTATGTTCAATCGTTAAAACTCCTTTGGTTGGGTGCATAAATTAGTAATTGACTATTTTGCATTTCAACTACTAGTTTATGCGCCTAACATTTCTCTCAAATGTTAAGTGTAAATCTAAGTAAAGGAGGTATATGAATTGAACACAAAAGATATTAATAGCAATGATATTGCTGTGAAATACTTAGGTAGATCTTTGATTGTTTTGATTGTTGGTATTGTTTTTTGTTTTCTAGCAAGTCTAGGGTACAATACATACTTTCGACTTTCACAAAAAGAAATTGAAGTTCATGCCGAGAACTCCAATTCACAAAATACAGCGATTATTGAGAAATGAGTTTAACTCATTTCTCTTTTTTTATATTTTATACTTATTATCTTCTTTTGTCAACTCAAATCATATTACATTTGTATTACAAAAACATTACAATATGAATATTCTTTATGTATATAATTATACTATATTTTTATACAAAAATCAATATATTTTACTTTCTTGTGTCCATACACCAATTTGTCACAAAAAACATTCAATTTTTAAAGAAAAGAAGAAATTACTTTATTTTTTTATAACCTCTTCTATTTCCTTCATTAATTATTTACTTCTTCTGGTGCTTCAACAGGGCAAACACCTGCACATGTTCCACATCCTATACATGCAGATTCATCTATAACAAAACCAGTTTCTCCTTGTGATATACATCCAACAGGACAATTTGCAGCACATGCACCACAGCTTATACATTTATCACATTGTATTCTATATGCCATTACATTCACCACCTTTCATTAATTTTCTTCTTCTATTTTATCTTCATCAAAATTATCTTCTTCTATTTTTACATCTTTTATAATTTTTATGTCTTTTACTTCATATCTTTTTTGTTTAAAAATATCTCCATCTTTTATTCTAACTCTAACTACTTCTTTTAATGTTTCAACATTATCAACTTCTCCAACACCATCTGGAGTCTTTACTATTGCTCCTACATGTGGTAATCTTTTTTCTTTTTCTTCATATACTTCTTGTTCATATTTTAAACAACACATTAATCTACCACAATTTCCTGAAATTTTTGTTGGGTTTAATGAAAGATTTTGTTCTTTTGCCATTTTTATTGATACTGTTTCAAAGTCTCCTAAAAATGAACAACAACATAATTCACGTCCACAAACTCCATTTCCACCAATCCTTTTTACTTCATCTCTTACACCTATTTGTCTTAGTTCTATTCTTGTCTTATATGTTGCAGCTAAGTCTTTAACAAGTTCTCTAAAATCTACTCTTCCATCTGATGTAAATGAAAATAATATTTTGCTATTATCAAATTTATATTCTACATCTGTTAAAGTCATGTCTAATTTATATTCTTTAATTTTTTTATTACAATATTCAAATGCTTCTTTTTCTTTCTTTTTTAAGTCTTCTGCATGTTTTAAATCTTTGCTTGATGCAAGTCTTAAAACTTTTTTTAATGGTGAATTTAATTTTTCTTCATCTATCATTCTTCCTGGAATTATTACTTCTGCAATATCTTCACCTTGTGTTGTTTCAACAATAATATATTCACCCTTTTGGACTTCTAGCCATTTAGGATCAAAAAAATATATTTTTCCTAGTCTCTTAAATCTAACTCCTACTATTTTTTTCATTCATTACGTCCTTTCTATTTTCGAAATAAATAATTTATATTAAATAATAAATTATCTATGCACATATCATAATTACTATTTGCTTTTAGTCTTTTTTTAGTTTCTTCTACAAAATCTATAGCATTTATATATCTTAAATCTTCTTTGCTTAATTTTAACAATAAAACATTCATATATTCTAAAACAGAGTATATTTCTTCTTTTGCTTTATATATTTCTTCTGACATTTTTACAATATCTATTATGTCTTTATTTTTAAAACTTTTTAATATATTTTCAATGTTTTCATATAAAGCTTTATTTTCATTTAGTTTTAATGCTTTTCCTATACTACCTTGTGAAAGATTTATTATACTATCATCAATCTCTATTTCTGGATAATTTTGTTTTATATAACCTTTCACTTCAGAAATTTCTAAATTTTCAAAATGTATTCTTGTACATCTTGATTTTATGGTGCTTAACATATTATCTTCGTTTGAACATATTAATATAATCGTTACATATTCTGGTGGTTCTTCCAATGTTTTTAATAAGCAATTTTGTGCTTCTGATGTCATAGTATCACTATCATCTATTATATATACTTTATTGTCTGATACTATTGGTTTTTCTGCTACTTTTCTTTGCATTTCTCTTATTTGATCTATTTTTACTTTTCCATCTTGTGGTTCTATCATCATAAAATCTGGATTATTATTAGAGTCAAATTCTATACATGCTTTACATCTACAATTTTCTTCATTTGGTGTTAAACATAGTAATTTTTTGGCAAATTCTAAAGCTATTTTTTTCTTTCCAATTCCTTCTGTTCCCCAAAACAAATAACTATGTGATGTTTTGTTTAATTCTAAGGCTTTTTTTAATATTGCTTTGTTTTTTTCGTTTCCAATTATTTTTTCAAACAATTTATACTCCTCCAAATTTGTTTAATGGCCAAAATCTAAATAATACTTTTCCTTCTATTTTTTCTAATGGTATACATCCAAAAGATCTGCAATCTCTACTTCCTGTTCTATTGTCACCTAAGCAGAATACATAGTTTTCAGGTACTGTAAATCCTGTAAAATTTCCTTCATGTGCGACGTCTTGATGCATATCTGTAACTACTCCTGATTGTAAATAATCTTCTTGTAGTTTTTCTCCATTAATATATACTGCTCCATCTTTTATTTCCACATAATCTCCTGGTAACCCTATTACCCTTTTTATATAACTTGTTTTAGATGTTTCTAACACATAATATGTAAATTTATTCCACAAACCTTGTGGTTCATTATCATACACTGCAACTGGGTTTGTTAAGTCAATTTCATCTTTTGATATCCATGATTTACTTGGTGCCTCAAATGTTATTATATCTCCTCTATTTGGAAGTTTTTTCGTTGTTCTTCCTATTCTGCTTAACCATAATCTTTCGCCCTCGTGAAGTGTTGGAAACATTGATGACATTCTTACTTCTGTTGGTGTTCCTATATAATATCTTACTATTAATGCTAATACTACTGCTATTACAAAACATAATATCCATTCTACTATTTCTTTTATTATTGCTTTATTCATTTTTATCACGTTCCTCTTCTTTGATTTCTTTAATTACTTTAATATTATATATTATTTAAGCTATTTTTTCAATATTAATATTATATTTTTCTATATCTTCTACAATCTACTTTTCCACTTAAATATTTTGAAATTTTTTCTCCTTTTATTATATCTTCTTTTTGTTTTTTAGTAAGTGTCTTTAATTGATATTCTAATTTACATGCTAATGATTTTTCTTTACTTTTCCATGCTATTTCTAATTTTTCAGCATTATGTGATTTTGTATATTTTGCACCTTTTTTATCTTTAGTTATATGTTCTTCTATTCTTCTTTCTAAATTATTTGTCATTCCTGTATAAATTGAATTATCTGAACATCTTATCATATATGTATAATACATTTATTTCATCTCCATTTTATAATAAAAACACCTTAAAATACAGTACTGTAAATTAAGGTGTTTTATTATACCAATAACTTGTATAAAATGTTATGGTGAGCCAGAAGGGATTCGAACCCCCGACCCTTTGCTTAGAAGGCAAATGCTCTATCCAACTGAGCTACTGACTCATGTGTCTTAACACTTAAATATAATAGCACAATTTAAGTATTAAGTCAACATTTTTTCGAAAATTTTTACACATTTTTTATTAATCAATTTCAATTTTTTCATTAGTGTCATCAGTTGTTACTGATTTTGGTGCTTTCTCCAACAATTCTGGCTTTTTTAAATATTTATTTAATTGCTTAAATGATGATGCATAATAATGCCCATCACATATTCTCTCATCACCAACAAAAGCAATTGTTATACACTTTTCCTCTTTTATTTCATCATCTTCATAAATGTAACTTTTCTTCTTTTTTCCCATAGAGAAAAATAAACTTGTTGTTCCGAAATTATATATATGATGATATATACTATCAATTCCAAGTGAACCTACATTTGTTAGAAATACACTTGTATGAAATGGACTTGCTTTTATTACTGCTTTAGGCATAATTCCATGTTTATCTAAAAATTTTAGCATCTTTACTGCAAATAATATCAGAAAATTTGGAACTAAATTTAATATCTTTACAAGATTATCTGTTTTATTGGCTGTTTGCAAATCTTTATTTTTTTCAATTGTTGCATCAACTTTTTCTTTTATTTCTAATATTGTTTCTGTTCCTTTAAATGGTATTTTTACTACAGTTTCTTGCCCGTCATCTGTCAAGCTTTTCTTTATTGAAAGAGATACATATACTGTATCTCTTTGATATGTTGTTCCATTCATTACAAACCTATTTAATTTAGGTCTTTCATTTATTATTCTTACAATTCCTGCATATATGATATTCATATATGACATTCTTATTCCATCTTGTGCCTTCTTATCTATGTATTCATCCATATTACTTAATGGTATATCTTGTTTAAAATATACTTGTGCATCACTTCTGTCAATCATTACAGAAGGTAATATTCTAAAAATTGGTTCTAAATTTTTTACTTTTTTTCCATCGGCTCTATGTCCAAACATTCTTTGCTTCCTTTTCTTAAAAGTCTATGTTTTCGACTAAATTCCTAAAATCTTTGCTTCAACATTAAACATTTTATATTTATTTGTTTTTTCATCTATTTTAAATTCAATTAATGTATTTTCAAGTGTTTCCTCATTTTGTCTTAAATCTGTTGTAAAATATAATTTTATTTGTGGTATTTCTACTTTATTTGTTACTATTTCTCTAAATGCTTCTGCTGTGTGTTTATCATCTTCACAAATCAAAATTAATTGTGGCATTGAAGAATATCCTGAATCTCCTTGTACAAAGTTTTCATAAAATTCTTTGTACATTGTCATTTTATCAACTAATTTCTTTTGCCAATCTTGTTCTCTTCTTACCGCTTCAAACAAAAATGTTATTGATTTATTATTTTTTGTTAATTTTACAGATCCTCCTGTTGCTTTAAATGTTTTTCCAGAAATCTTTGCTTGAATCGTTGGTTTTACAACATAGCTATCAAATGCTTTTACTTTTCTAAGATATGCTATAATTGTTTGATTTCCTGCTAATCTCTTTTTTATCATTGCAACTGGTTTTACATTATCTGTTTGTTGCCACTTACATTCAATTTCCTTTGATGTTAACAAATATTTTCCCATCTTTTCAAGACAATATATTCTATATATTCCTTTTCCTTCTTCAGATGTAAAGTAATATCTTGTTAATATTTTTGATTTTACTAATTGATCTAATTTATTATTTAATTTATCTTGTGATTGTGGATTTATTCCTTTCCATTCAAGCATTTGATAAATTTGTCTTGATGTTATAAATTCAAATTCATTTACTAATTCTAGTATTGCAAAATGAATATCTGTTATATGTCCAATGTTTATTTTATGTATTATTTGATTCATTGATACATATCCATCTTTTCCATCAAATGTTTTTATTTCACCTTCTCTTATAGCAAATGGTGATACTTGTGCTTTTATTTGGCTATCTTCAACCATATTTAATTCCTCCTTTTACCAAAACACATTTTTGTTTTAGCTTATATACTTTTTATATTTATAATTATATTATCGTTAGTTTTAATTTCTTTTTTTCTGGTTGTATTTTCTTTATACATACATCAACAGATTGACCATATTGTAAATTTTCATTATATTCTGTCATTCCTACTAAATTTGGAGTTATTTCTATAAATACTCCATTTTTATTTTTTTCAGTATCTCTTACTATTCCTTTAACTGTCATTCCTTCCTGAAAATTTTTTACATTTTCTTCCCAAGTTCCTAAACAATCTTTGTATGATAAATTTATTTTACCTGTTTTTTTATCAATGGATTTTACTTTACATTGTATTTCTTGTCCTATCCTTACTCTATCTTTTGGTGATTTTATTCTCACAACAGATAAATCTTCAATAAAAACAAGTCCAGATTTTCCATCTTCCATTTCTACAAAAGCCCCATATGGTTGCATTCCACTGACTCTTGCATTTACAATTTGTCCTTCTTTTAATTCCATTATTTCTCCTCTGTATTTTTATATTATTTTCTTATGTAATTTGCATTTCAATTATACAGCTTTTTTCAATATTTTTCAACTGTTTATTTTCCTATTAAGGTTTTTACTTCAAAATCTTTTAGATATCTCCATTTTCCAAGTTCTATATCTTTTACTCCAATATTTCCTATCTTGCTTCTATGTAAAGCTATTACTCTTCTTCCAACAGATTCACACATTCTTCTTACTTGTCTATTTTTCCCCTCATGTATTGTTATTTCTAATCTTGATATATCTTTTTCTTCATCTGTTTTTAAAATTTTTACTTTTGCTGGCCTTGTTGTATAATCATCTATTTTTACACCTTTTCTTAATTGTTCTACTTCTTCATTTTTTATTATTCCTTTTACTGTGACTGTGTATGTTTTTGTTATTTCATGTTTTGGATGTGTTACTTTATATACAAAATCTCCGTCATTTGTTAAAATCAAAGCTCCTGATGTATACATATCTAATCTTCCAACAGGTACAACTCTTTCTCTAACTTTTACTAAATCTAACACTTTGTCTCTTCCAAATTGTTCATCAGATGTTGTTACATATCCAATTGGTTTATTTAATAAAATATATACTTTTCTTTCTTCTTGTTTTACATTTTTTCCTTCAAATGTTATTTTGTCTTTTTCAGGATTTACCTTAACGCCTAGCTCTGTAATTGTTTTTCCATTTACTTGAACTTTTCCTTGTAAAATATATTCTTCACATTTTCTTCTTGATGCAATTCCACATTCTGCTAAATATTTTTGAAGTCTCTCTTCCATATTGATTTGCACGATATTAATCATGCTCTCCTTTCTTTTTATGTACTATTTTTATATTTCCTGCATATTATATATTAATTCCTTTTACTTTTCTAAAAGGCTTTATATAGATTTCTCCGGCAGGGTTCTCTTGCCGGTTATTTTATTTCTCTATCTTTTAATTTATCAAGTATATCTTTAAAATATTGTGGTAATTCTGCTTCAAGGCACATATCTTTTTGAGTTATTGGATGCTTAAATTCTAATTTTTGAGCATGTAAACATTGTCCAATAACATCAAATTCATTTTTTCCATTTGAATATGTATAATCACCAACAATAGGATATCCTATATGTGATAAATGTACACGTATTTGATGTGTTCTTCCTGTTTCTATATTTACTTGTAACAATGTGTATTTATCAAATCTTTTTAATACTTTTATATGTGTTATTGCATTTTTACCATTTTTATTAACAGCCATCTTTTTTCTATCTGATGTACTTCTTCCAATTGGCATATCTATTGTTGCTTCGTTTTCTTTAAAAACACCTCTAACAAGTGCAATATATGTTTTCTTTACTTCATGATTTTTTATTTGTTCACTCATTTTTACATGTGAATTATCATTTTTAGCAACAATTAATAGTCCTGATGTATCTTTATCTATTCTATGTACTATACCTGGTCTTATTTCTCCACCAATTCCAGACAAACTATCTTTACATATTGCCATAATAGCATTTACTAATGTTCCATCTGGGTTTCCATTTGCAGGATGTACTACCATTCCTTTTGGCTTATTTACAACTATAATATCACTATCTTCATATACAATTTCAATTGGAATATCTTGTGCTTTTAGTTCTATTTGTTTTGGTTCTGGTATTTCAACTGATATTTTATCATTTTCTTGAATTTTATATGATACTTTTGCATTTTTTCCATTAACTAATATATTTCCATCTTCAATTAATCTTTGTGCAGATGTTCTAGTTATATCTGTATCAACACTTGGTATATATGTATCTAAACGTTTTCCTTTTTCTTCTTGGTTAACTATATATTCTTTCATTTTGTTTCCTCTTTTACTTCACTTAAAAATTTTGTTTCTACATATAATTTATCTGCAACTGCTTGTACAACATTTTTTAATAAATATTGTTCTTCTGTCATTCTGTCTATATGAGGAAACTCTTTACGTATAAATACATTCTTTATTGATATTTCCAAATTTGCACAAAATCTATTATATGCTTTACTTAACTCAAAATACTTAGTTGTTTCAGATATTAATTTTCCAATATCTCCTATGCTATATACTTGTTTTAAAATACATATTACCATTAAATATGCAATATGTGTTTTGCCATACTTTTTCTTTTCAGGTGCTGGCATTATTTCTTGTTTTACATAATTATTTATCATTGTTTTAGTTATTATTTTATCATCATTATTTGAACTCAATATTCCTAAATATTTTTCTAAATAATTTACTACTTGATCTAAATATAAATCAATTTCTGGCAATTCATTCCACCTTGGTAAGTGATGTTTTATTATTTTTTCAATTCTTTCTTCATTATTTTGCATCTTTAATCACATTCTTTCTTTAATATACAATTTCTTAACTTTCCACTATCTAATTTTTCTCTTTTGCATATTATAAGAAATTTTAGCCACAAAACTAGCAGGTGCTAATTTTGCTCCAATTCTTGCTAATTTTATTTTCCAACCTGGAACAATATAAAATTTTCCTTTTAAAAATTTATTTATAGCATATTTTGCAACATATTCACTACTCAAACCTTTTAATGCAAATTCAACATCTGCAACTTTATTAAAGTTTGTATCTACTGGTCCTGGACACAAAATACTAATTTGTACTTTTGATTTTTTTCTCCTTAATTCTTCTCTAATTGATTCTGAAAATCTTACTACATAATTTTTTGTTGAATAATATGTTGTCATAAGTGGTCCTGGCATAAATCCAGCAATTGATGCTACATTTAATATTTTTCCACTATCTTTTTTTATCATTTCTTTTAAATATAATTTTGTTAAAATGTGATATGCTATTATATTTGTATGAATCATTTGAATATCTTTATCTAAACTTGTTTCTTCAAAATGTCCACAATCTCCAAATCCAGCATTATTTATTAATATATCTATATCTTTATTTTCTTCATATAATTTTTTACAATTCTCTTCTTTTGATATATCCATAACAACAATTTTTGTTTCTGCTTTTAATTGTTTTTTTACTTCTTCTAGTTTTTTTTCATCTCTTGCTACTAATATCAAGTCATATCCTTTTTGACTTAATATTTTTGCCATATCTCTTCCCATTCCTGAAGAAGCTCCTGTTATTAATGCCTTCATTTATATCTTCCTTTCATTTTAAACATTTTTCAATTTTAAAACCCTCTTGAAAATGTTCCAATTATTATATTTACAATTAATTTTATTGCTGTATTATTGTTATACAAATTTATAAAAAAATTACGTGAAACTGGAATTGTTGCTAATAATATTCCAATACCAAATAATATTAGTATATATATAATCAGTCTTTTTATTTTTTCAAATGATATATTAATTTTTTTTCTATTATATTGTATCTGCGGTTGTTCACTTTTCTTTCTTATTTTACTATAATATCTTCTTGCAAATTGTAAACTATCTATTTGATTCAAATTAGATATATTATTTGTTGATGTAACTTTTTGCAAATCTTGTTTTAATCTATTATTTTCTTGAATTATTTTATTATATTCTTCTATAGATACACTTTGTCTCTTTATTTTTTCATCGTATTCTCTTCTTTTAAAATCATTTGATAATATTTCATAAGCTTCATTTATTTGGCGCATTTTATCTTGGCAATCACTATTATTTTGTAAGTCTGGATGATATTTTTTTGCAAGTGTTTTATATGCTTTTTCAATTACTTCTTCTGAAGCATTTTTATCTACTTCTAATATTTCATAATAATTTTTCATACTTCATTATGCTGGCTTTTCTTTTGTTTTTATATTTACCTTTGCCTGCATCTCCTCCATCTTTTTCTATTTTACATTAAATCAAGAAAATAAGCAAGTATTTATTTAGCAAGAAAAAAGAATTGGCGGGGTAATTTCCAATTCTTTTACATATATATTTCTTATCTATCTTATATAATTTTTATCATCTGCATATGGAATATCTTCTTTTGAAAAATCCCATGGTTTGTCAGATGTAAGTTTTCTCCATAAAGACGCATATGGCTCTAATGAAAACTCTTCTGTCAAACTGTCTAAATCAATATCTGGTAATAATTCTAATGGATCTATTGTATATGCTAATCCTGTTTCTTCAGTATTAGATTTTCTTATTTCCAAATGAAGATGTGGCACTCTTGAGCCACCACTTGAACCTGTTTTTCCTATTATATCAGTTGTTGTTACTTTATCTCCTGGCTTTACTAAGATTTCTCTTAAATGTCCATATACAACTCTTCTACCATCATCATTTAATATTTCAACTTTATTTCCATATCCATCATTAAATGCATCAAAACCTTCTGTAGTTGTTCCATCAAATTCTGCTAACAATACTGTTCCAGAAGTTATAGGATGTACTTCTGTTCCTATATCTGCTGTTATATCAAACCCTGAATGTGCTCTCTCTTTGAATAACACATAATGATTTTTTCTTATTCCCCATTTATCATGTTCTGCTACTTTGTATTTTGGCTTAATTGGCCATATATATTTACTATCTTTCATTTTTCTTCAATCCTTTCATCTGTACATTTTATTGTTGTAGTCCTTGCTGACTATTTTCAACTTCTTGAATTCTTTGTTTTAATCTTAATACTTTTCTTTCTTTTTCAGGAATAAATTTATGATTTATTCCTTTTAATTTACCATCAATTGTTTTTGCTTTAACCAACCTCTTTTTTTCTTTTTCTTCATATTCCAATTGTTCTTGTAAAATTTGTAATTGTCTTGAAGCTGGTATATTTTTGTTATTTGGATTATATTCATAAAGAACTGCAATTTTATCATACATATCTGTTAAATATTCCATTGCTTTCTCTCTTGGAATTCTGCATATATGTACTTCTCTATCTCTTCCTTGTCTACGATTTACATACAAACTATCTTTTAATCCAAAAAATTCTGAAACATATTTTGATGATAAATTATCTCTATGTAATGTTGAGCATAAAAATATTTCTTTATTTTGTGGATTCTTAAAAAATTGTTCTATATGTTTTTGAATTCCATTGTATAATATTATTCTTGCTAATCCAACACTTCTATTATGTGGATTTGTTAAATATGTATCTAATTCTACTGCATTTCCTGTATTTGCTGTATAATATTGTGTTTCATCAAATTCTGGCTCTTCATGGATTTTTAATTTTCCATTATGCATTAATTCTGCATATTCTTTTTCTTCTTCCATAAAACTTTCATAGTCTTGAATTTCAGAGCTTTCTTCTCCATTCATTTTTCCAAATTCTGCTTCAATATCTTCAAGTGTTATCCAGTAAAACATTTCATATTTTTTTGCAATTTCTTTTCCATAATTTTGTATAATATATTCTGACATATATCTATTAAGATTTTCTCTTAGTTCACTTTTTTCATGATATCCATTTTGCTCTAATTCTTGTTGTAAATATCCATATAAAGAATTTTCTGTACTTCTTCCAGATTGTCTTAGTATCTTTCTTTTTGCATATTCAAATGCTTTAATTTTTATAATATAAATATTTCTTAAATCTTTTTTATAATTTCTATCTGATAAATATTGTGACTTTACATATTGCTTATATTTTTCACCATATTTAAAATATTTCGTAATATCATTATATGTAAATGGACTTTGTCCTTGTGTTACATATGTTACAGCTTCAACTTTATCATTTTCATCTGTTGCAACAATTACTGAATTTTTATTTGAATGTACATATTCTGATATTCCTTCTCTTCCTGTGTCAAATAATTGACCTTCTCTTCCTTCTTTCTTCATTGCTTCTAGACTTATTTGTTCTAGTTCTACTATTTGGTCTAGATATTTTTCTTCATTATCTTTCGTAAGCTCAACTATTTTAATCATATTTTTGCACCTCTTAGGGGTATAATAAGCCACAAAATATAGTTATATCTTGTTAAGCTAATATTTACTTTTTTATAAATCATAAAAGCCTTTGTAAAAAGGCTCTTTCTAAAATATATACTTGTCTTTTGTAATTATTCTTTATTTATGAAATTTATTTAAAAATGTTCCAACAAAATGTACAATTGGTGTTGAATTATTGTTTGCAACTTCTTTTCCCAAGGCCTTTCCACCTACTGTTAAAGATGCAACCATAGCACTTATTACAAATTGTAAGTTCACTCCAAATTTTTCTGTTATTTTTGATGCAATCATCGCACTTATAGCTCCACTTAGTACTCCACATATATCTCCTATTACGTCTGCACATATATTTGCAACTCTTGCTGAATTTTTTATTAATTTAATAGATGTTTTTGCACCTTTTACCTTTTTTGTTGCTTTTGCATGAAATTCTTCCTCATTAGCAACTGTTACTGCAACTCCTATTATGTCAAATCCTATTCCTATTGCAATAACTAATATTAATATAAATATTGATGCTCCTAAATTTAAGTTAGATACTCCATTTGTTGATATATATGAAAAACATATTGATAACACAAATGTTATTATAAATACTTCTATAAACCACTTGAGCTTCGAGTGGTCTTTTCCTTTTGAATTTGAATTTTTACTCATTTTTTATTCTTTCAGTCTCCTTAATAATTGTTTTTATAAAAAGGTGAAGATGGTAAAACCTAAGTAAATTTTACGGTTTAGGTCTAGTTGAATTTCTCTATTCTTTACTATGTATTACTACATAGCTGTTTCCATTTAAAAGAACATTCACATATTGCAGTGAACACTAGATCACCACTTAAATCCGTACCTTAATCCTCAGATTTCTATGCTTCTTACCTGAAGCAAACATTCTAGAAGTTTTCCTTGACATGTCTAATATTATTACTAGTCTCTTTTGCAAGTGTAATTTCATAAATGTTACTTAATCCCAATACCCTCACTCAAGACAGGCTACTCTATGTATTTTGTGTCTTGGCACTCACCATAGGTTTACTTAAATGATTTCTAAGCCTCAACGAAACAGGGGATTCTATATATGCCATTATATATTACCCGTGCTTCTTACCTTCCTGAAAACACACAAAACTGGCATTTCGCGCACAAACAAGAAGCTTCATGTATGCCCTTTAGTGGATTTTTAGCCCCACCCTCGCAATAACTGACACGACTAGAATAATGCACCATCAGTTGTTATTATATCATATTCTTTTTTTAGTTTCAAGTGAATTTTTTGTGAATTTACATACTATTAAACTCATATCATCTTTTGTAACACCATAACTATTATCAACAGCCTCATTTAAAATTAAATCAGCTATTTTTTGCACACTTGTTGTTTCTATATCCTCTAATAAATATTTAACCCATAATTCCTTATTTTTATATTCAACATTTGCATCAAGAATTCCATCACTACACATTACAAAAATATCTTGATTTTCTATATCTTTATCATATGTAGTTAAATTAATATCTTTCAATATTCCTGCTGGTAAACTTAATGATTTTATTATATGAACACTATTACCATTTTTTACATATGTTGGACATGCTCCATTTTTTATAAATTCTACTTTTCCATTAAATAAATCTATTATCATAATATCTAATGTTGCAAAAATTTCTTCATTTGCATTCATTATTGTTGTATTTATTAAGTCTATTGATGTGTTTTTATCAAATCCAGACATTAATAATCTTTCTAGCATTTTTATTGCTATTTGACTACTTTTTCTTGCTTCAGGTCCTGACCCCATTCCATCACTTATTGCCATAAGATATTTTCCATCATTTAATCTAATTTGTAATATACTATCTCCTGAAACTGGGCTACCATTTTTTATTTTTGAGTCTTGTCCTATTTGCAATAAATATTTATCTGCTGACATATAACAAAATACTCTTTTTCCTTGCTTATTTAATCTTTTTGTTTTTACTTCATTAATCATTAATTTTTCATCTAAATTTTTCTCTAATACAGCTTGAATTTTTTCAATATCTTTATTTTCACTAATTTTGCTATCTTCTGTTAAATATAATTCAATATATGTTCTTTTTTCTTTTGTAGTGATTTCTAAATTTTCAACAAAAATGCCTTTAATTTCTAGCATATCTATAATTTTCTTTTTTTGATCAATATATGTATCTTTGGTATTATTTTCTTTTTCTATTTTTACAGCAATACTAGAAATTGCTTTTGAGACTCCATCTAATTGTGCTTGTACATTTTTCTTATTTGATTTTACTTTTTCTTCCCAAATAAAATCTTTTTTACTTGTTTTATATGCAAAATTAATTGCTTTTACTATTTGTTCTATTTCTTTTTTTATTTTTTTATTATCTGGTGTGACTATATAATTATCAAATTTTGCAAATACATTTATTAAATCTTTAGGTGTAATTTCTTGTTTATCAATTAAAACTTCAAATATTTCATCTACAATTCCATTATTTGTATTTGATATATCATCATATAATAGATTATCTTCCAATCCATCTAAATTATTTAACAATTCTGTTATAAATGTATTTTTATTTTTCTTTTTTGCTTCTTCTGCTGTATTATCTAATTCATAAGTATTTGCAATATCTTTAATTGTTTCAGACACCATATTTAATTGATTAACTGTTTCTTCACCTTGTGATAATCTATTATTTTTAAATGATGGAAAATAATTTTCTTTTGGATTTAATTCTTCTATATCTATTCCTACCCAATTTGGGACTGCTAATAATCCAATTGCTGCTACTAAAATTTCTTTAAACATTGCAAAATTGCTTGTGTCTCCTTTTGCAACATATATTAAAATTCCATTTCCTATTACAAATCCTGCAACAACACCAATTTTTCCATATTTATTAAATAATCCTGCTATCATTCCCGCAACAGCATATTCAGCCACTACTATTGGATCATTTTGAGCAATAATTCCTAATGTAACTCCAATTGTAACTCCTGCTGTTGTTCCTATTAGTACACCATTCCTCCATCCAAGTAATAATACCATAAATATACTTAATACATTTCTTATAGATAATCCAAGTATTGATAAATTTCCAAATGCAGAACATGCTATTGATACTAAAAGACTTGCTCCTATAATTTCTTCAATTGAAAATGCTCTTCTATCTGTAATTTCTTGAATTACTACTAAAGAATTTACAAAAATTTTATAAAATATAACAGAAAGTACAGCTAAAGTTATATGTAATAATAAATCTCCTATTGTAAATTTAGTTAGTATAAGTTTTGCAACCATAACTAAAATAATACTAAAAAATATGTGTTTTGAAATTTGCATTTGTTCATCTTTATATTCATCATTTTCCTTTGGTGGCTTTATGCACATTGTTATTAATAGCATCAAAATTATTAATATATAATTTAAAGCTCCAATTGTTCCAACTCCAACAATATTACCTATTAATCCAACAATTAATACTACTATTGCTGGAACTTTACTTGCTAAACATGCTCCAACCATTGCAATACTAAATGGTGATACATCTTGTCCCATTCCTACCATAGATACCATAAATGCTAATACATATATTATAATATTTTTAACACTAAACAGATTTTTTATTAATTCTTTATTATCTTTTAACATCCTTTAACACCTCATGTAACATTTTAATACTTGTCTTATGTGTTTTTTGTCTTTTCTTGTAGACAAATACAAAAAATTTTCTTACATTTTGTGATATATTATCTTATTTTTTTAACAAATATATTATATTAATAATATTAATTATAAAACTTGCAAATAGTAACATTACTACTAAAATATTATTATTTGTATTTTTTTCTATATTCATTTCTTTATATAAAATATCAAATTTATTTTTTGTATCAAAATATATATTATCTAGCTCTAAAATATCTTTTAAATGTTGATAAAAAATCGAACCAGTGTCATCATCTGTAACTTCATTTATCCATAATTTTTTTGTAAATCTTATGAATTCTTTTCTTGTTTTGTTTATATTTATTCCTTGTCTAAATTTCAAATTTATCTTTTTTAAATATAATTTTGTATATATTGCTAATATATATGTGTAAAAGTATTGTTCTTCAAAATCACTTGGAAATATTGTATAATTATTTATATCACAACTTGATGAAAATAATGTTACACTTTGTTTTGTTACACCTAATTTTGCATATTTCCACCTTGAAATTATTTTCATTTCTTCTTTTGAATAGTTTACACTATTATCATTTGGTAATATATTCAAAAATTTGAAATATTGATCTTTTATTTTATCAAAATCATTCATATTGTTCCAACCATTTTCATCAATACATGCATATGAATATGTTAATGCTCTTTCTGTATCTATGTCTAACTTCATAGATTCTGTGACTGGTCCTGTTATTTTTTCTACAAATTCTTTAAAATACATTACATCACTGAAGCAATCTGTTTGTATTCTAATTTTGTCATAATTTTTCATATTAGAGAATTCTTGATTTATATCTCTAAATTTATAGTTAAAATTTAATAAATCTGAAAATTTGTCACTATCTTCTATATTTGTTTTTACACATAAAAAACAAATTCCTGTATTAAAACATATAATTTCAACTTTTGGTATTTTGAAAAATATACCATTTTTTTCTTGTACTTTTCCTTGAATATCTCTTGGTATTGTATATTCAAACATTGTACAACCATTTCTTGCAAGAATTGCCGCTTTTGTTTCAAGTGGCAATTCTTCTAATTGTTTAATCTTATTTTTACTATAATTAAATGTTCCAAACATATACTCTCTAGTTCTATGTGAGAAAAATGAATATATGTCCATATCTTTATCTTTTCTAAATATTCTTAATTCACAATTTTTATCTTTTAATAATTTCATTAAATATTTTAAATATTTACTTTCTTTTATAACATAAGGATAAATAAAATATGTATATTCGTATTTCGTTTTTAACTCCATCTTTTGTTCCCTCTTTCTAAATTATTATTTGTCACAATAATAATTTACTCCTATTTCTTCTCCTAAATACCATTTTCCTATAAAGTCAATTTTTAAATTATTTTCTAAATTATATTTGGGTTCTATTACTGTTTTTCCGTTTTTGTTAATTGATCCCCATAATCCATCTTTTTTTACTGAAACAAAGCCATAAGAATTTTGTTCTGTTGCATCATCATAAATATAGTCTACTACAACATTTCCTTTTTTGTCTACATATCCATATTTTCCATTTTCTTTTTTCAAAAATAATGTATTATTTGGTAATGCTTCTTGACTTGTAATTTCCTCTAAATTCAAATTGTAATACTTATAATCACTATCAACTCTCATTCTTAGATATTTGTCATTTACATTTAGTTCTACTAGAACTCCATTTAATTTTTTTTCATATTTCTCATTAATTATTGTTGTTTTATAATTTTCGTCTTCTGCTAAAAATAAATTTGCTTTTTCATTATAAATAATTCCTGTATATTCAAATGGAATTTTTTCTTCTTCGTTTTCATCTATAATTCCATATTTTTCATCTTTTTTTGCTATATAAATTCCTTCTTTTGCTTCTTTTAAATCTTGATATTTTGCTTCTATTAGTATATCTCCAGATGTTGTCATTTCTCCATATAAATCTTTTTGAGTAAATATAATTCCTCTTTTGGTGCTTGATTTTATATCATCAAATCCTTTATCAATTAATGTTTCTCCTGCTTGATTTATTATTTTTCCTTCTCCATCTTCTACAACATAATATTTATCACCTAAATATACTTGTTTTATTTCATTATACTTATTTTCTAATATTTGTATTTTTGTTGTACTTACTATTCCACATTTTCCGTTTTCATCTGTTGTTATATATCCTTCTTTGTATGTTGTTCCTAGATTTTTTATATTTGAATATTTTACATCTATTAAAATTGTTCCGGAATTATTTACAAGTCCCACATATCCGTCTTTCTTTATTAGTAAACTGTTTTCTATTCCATTCATTGCACTAATTTCATCATATTCGCAGTCTAATAATTTTTTACCATTTAAATCAATTAATCCATATTTTCCATTTTGCATTACTTTTAGTACATTTTTTTCATACCATATATTATCATTATCATCTATATTTTCTAGCACTTGAATTTGATCATATTGTGTGAATATTTCTTCATTTTTTTTATTTAATGCTTTGGTTTTATATGTTCCATCTTCTTCGTTTATATCATATGTACATATGAATACATCTTTTGTTTTGTCTGGTATTACTATCATTTCTTGATATGATGGATTTATTACTGTTTCTCCATCTTGATTTATTACTCCCCATTTGTCTGCTGAAAATGCTGTAAAGTATTCATATTCTTTGTTTAGTTTTTCTCTTTGTGCAAATACATTTTTTATTATCATTACTACCATTGCTATTACAATGATTGCAATAATTACAGCAAATACTTTTTGGTAATTTAACTTACCTTCAGTTTCATATCTTCTTCCTCTACTCATATATAACATCCTTTCATATTTATATTTTGTATTCGTTTTTTGTCTGTTTTAATGCCTATAATATATCATAATTTGAGGGAGATTACAAGATTTTATAGAAATATTGCTTTAATAACTATGCTTTCTAAATAAAAAAATAATTACTACAAAACATTTAAGTGGTATTAATAAGCGCAAGATATTTCTTAATATAAAATTAGAAAATACAAAAAGCTGAGGCAGAAAACTTTTAAAGTTTTCCGCCCCAACTATTGGCATAGTACCAAATTTTCTCATTTTTTATTTCGACTTCTACTTCTATTGTTGTTGTCCCTATTTTCTTTCCCAATCTTTCAATTGACTTAGCATTTTCTGAACTACTTGGTATTTCTACAATATCTTCACCATAGTTTTTCCATTTTACACTTTCTATATTGTCTAAATTCTCTTTTAATGCTATAGTCTTTTTTTCACCAACTTCTAATACCACATTAGTATCTTGAAGAATTTTTATTGCACTTATATTATTTTCTTTTTCTTCTTCACTTAATATTGTTCCATCATCTAAAATTGTATATGTATTTCCTGTTTCTTTGAATTTTATTTCATATACATTTCCATATTCTTCATCAGTTTTTTGAGTCAAATCATAATTTTTAACATTCTTATCTAATGCTTCTTCAAGATTTCCTTTAGTGATTCCTGCTACACTATCTGCTCCCATTGCTGATATTACTGATACTTTTAGAATGCTCTTTTCTTCTGAGATATCTGTTTGATTTTTTGATTTTTCGGCATTTGAAAATATTCCTTTATTTCCAATTACTGAATTTATCCCTATTCCAGCTAATATTAGCATCACAATTATTGTTATCACTAGTGCTATTAGTGTTATACCATTCTCATTTTTCTTCTGTAATTCCATATTTTTTGCTCTTTATATTCTTGATTTTCTATATAGTCTCTTAATTGAGCACAATATATTATTTTATATAAATTTTTCTTTGATTTGTTCTCAACCGATTTGAGTTTCTAAGCGAAGCGATGGAATCTCAAAGGGCTAGCGATTGTAACTTTTATATACTAGGAAGTTCAGAGAACTTTCCTAGTATATAAAAAATAATGTTAAGGATTAATTATTTTTTTCCTTAACATTATTTCTATCTTATGTATTTAATTAATATAATCCAAAATAGTTGGAATCATAGTATTTTTATTTATATACATATTAATTGCAATAATTGTATTTCCAGCTTCTTGGCAATTCCACTTATAGTCCTTAATTTTCTTTGTTTCCCAGTATAAAATTTTACTGATTGCCATGTTTATTTCATATGATATGTTTATCTCTGTTCCATTAACTGTTATTTTATCTTTTTCATACATAAGTGCTGTTCTTAAATTCTCCATATGAGGATATGACCCTTCCCTTTCATACAAAAACCACTTTGGCTCCGAATGTCTAGAATGCAAAAAATATACTTGTTCAGCTCTTTCTGAATTCACATCCACCAATCCATATAAAACAACATATAGTTGTGCTAATGTATGTGGATAATAATCTTTTTCTAATAAGACTTCTTTATAGGAAGAATTTTTATATGCATAATCATATAGTTGAAATTCTTTTTGAGATGTCTTTTTAGAATTCCATAAATTTTTCTCTATTGAATTCTTTATGGCTGTTGCTTTTTTATCATATTGTTGAAAGTCTGTTTCTCCAAATATATTTTTGCAAATATATGATAAATCATTATATCCGCTTATATACTTCTGAATTATCCATCAAGTAATATATAGGATATGTCGCTTTCGCTTCGGATAATCCTAGACTTTCTGAAAACACACTATTAACAGCCTGACCAATCAACATGATTTTTTCTTTGTTATCTATTAGTAATTGTTTATCCCCGGTTTTCTCTTCATACATTCTTAATAAACTTAAAAATACCGCTGCATAGGAATCTACAGAATCATATGTTTTCTCAGTTTGCTCTGCATTTCCAATATATTTATAATCATATATTGTTCCCTTAGTTCCGTTTACATCTTCAGTTTCATTTATATGATTTAGGTGCCACAAAATATATTTTTTTACTGAATCATATGACCCAATATCCTCTAACATTCCTTGACAAGCCAATGTTGCAAAATATGGCATAATTGTATAATTTTCTTTATCTAAAACTGTATATGTTGCAATTGCACCATTTGGATGTTGTTGGTTACTTTTTAAATAGTCTAATTGCTTATATTTCATTTTTAATAATCTTTTTGTATTAATTTTCTCTGAAGAATACAATGCTTGCTTTAATTCTTCTATAGAATGATATGTTATATCATTTACTTTTTTTCCATCTATATCATATGCTTCTCCAGTAATTGGATTAACATAATATTTTCCTTTGAAATCAAGCCCCATTTTTTTCAAATCTTTTGAACCTATTTTTATAAAATCACCTACATATTCTTCCTTTGTAGGTAAATCTGATGTATCTCTTCCTTTAATTGCTTTAGATACTTGAATTAATTCAAAATCAGATAAATCTCCCATCAATATTTTTTCTTGTGCTATCGAATTTTCATACTTTTCAGATACATCTCGTGCTTTTTTTAATATTCCATTATCACTTGTTAATGTTGCTATTGTTACTCCTGCTAATATTAACATTACTATTATTGTTACTGCTAGTGCTATTAATGTTATTCCTTTTTCTTTTTTTAACGTCTTCATTTGTTTTTCTCCTCTCATTATATATAATAATTTTTCTTTAAATATATAATTAAAGATCTTTTTCAAATTAATTTTAACAATAAAAAATCATAAAGTCAATAAAAATATGGCAATTATAAGAAAAATAGTATTCAATTTAGCAAGTCTGGATAGTAGTTTTTGAACGAAGGAAATGCCATTACAAAGAAACTTAACAAGATATATGTTAGATTTTAAAAATATTGAAAGGCTTATATTTTATGCACAATAAATATCCACTAGCTAAGCTAGTGGATATTTATTTGAACTGAATTTATAATGTTTAAGAATTTTTTCTTTTGTAATTAGTCTTTTTTTATCAATGATGCTGGCATTTTAGGTTGATGTAACCACCATAATATTGCACATGCTGTATTTGTTGATTTGGCATATTTTTCTGCCATTTTTGCTAAGAACTTTATCATAAAAATTCCTCCTTCTTCCTTAGTTAAGGATTTATAATATAAAAATGTTGCTAGCTCACATTTTTACATCATACTAATTTAATTATTTGCATATACTTCATGTCCATATTTACTTTTTGTCATATTATATGCAATCCTTGTAATTGTGAATGTTTGTATAAAATCACCTAATATAATAATTTCTGATATTGTCTTATTTGGCATTATTACAGCTATAATAATTTCTATGCTCAAAATTATATATGAAAATATTTGTTTTTGTTTTCTTTCTTTTTTTCTAAGTATTGGTAAATTTTCTGTATCTGCTGGTGCATATAGTCTTATCATTATAATTCCAAATATCCATATAATTATAGCTAATATATATCTTAAATTTATATCTAAATTAATATATTTTCCAAATAATGCTGGTAAGCTATATAAAAGGAATGAAGTAATTATGCAACCAATGTGTGTTTTCATATGTACTCCACCTGATACACATCTATATGGTGCAATAACTAATGTTGATATTAATGTTAATTTGAAAATTCCCAATGCATATGCAATTGCATAAATAATAATTCCTTTAGGTAATTCTCCTATTATATTTTGTAATCCATACATTATTATTTCTGCTCTTTCATCATCTATTTCAGGCATTTCTTTTCTAATTTTTTTAGTAAGATATGCACAAATTTTATCTATCATATCTTATCTCCTTTTTCTTCCTTTGTCTGTATATAATTTATCATTAATTTGTTTATTTTGTTTATTTATTTTATGAAAAGTACCCTTTTATACATAAAATTCTGTTTTTTTAATTTTATATATTTTCCCTATATATTGTAAATCTAATTTAACAATCTAATTCTTTTATTATAGAACAACAAAGAAAAATTTTCAATTTTTCTTTGATTTGTTCTCAAAGGGCTATCAATTGTAGCTTTTATATACTAGGAAGTTCAAAGAACTTTCCTAGCATATAAAAAAGCGAGTCTAAGATTTTCTATCAAATGAAAATTTTAAGAAAATCTAAGACTCGCCATATTTATCTAGTACAGAAAGTCCTCCTACAAGGAGAACTTTCCTACTATATAAAAAAAGACCTCAGACTACTCTGAAATCTTTTCCTTTTTCAATTCAATCCAATCATTTATGATAATTTTAAGCACTGCAACCACAGGCACTGCTAGAAACATTCCTATAACTCCAAAATATGCTCCTCCTATTGTTACTGCTACAATTACTAATAATGGACTTATTTCTAATGAATCTCCAATTATTTTTGGATTAATGATATTTGAATCTATTTGTTGTAATATTATAACAACTAATGCCATCCAAAAAGCTTTTGATAATCCTCCCGTAATTAATGTTATTAATATACTTAAACCTACTGCTACTATCGCTCCAAAGTATGGTATTATATTAAATAATCCAATCATAAATCCAAGTAATATAGAATATTTAACACCTATTATACTCATTGCTATTGTTACTAAAATTCCAACAACAACCCCATCTATTAATTGTCCACTTATAAATTTAAAAAATATTTGATTTGAATTATGTACATATTTACTTATTTTGTTACAATTTTTTTCTCCAAATATTACAATTGTTACATTTTTAAAAAATTCAATAATTTGTGTCCTTTGTAGTAATATATATATAGATACTATTATTGTTACAAATACATCAAAAATACCACTTGCAACTCCTAAAGCTCCTTTTACATATTCAGTAATTTTTTCTGGATTTATGTATTGTTTCAAATCAATATTTTGAATATTAACTCCTATTTCTTTTATTGCTTCTGTTACTTTTTCATTTTTCAAAAATGAATCTTCTGGTAATCCATTTAATTTATTTATTGTTGCATTCCAATAATTTTGAAAATTGTTTACTAATTCAATTATACTTTCTGTTACTACTGGTAATATAACATTTACTAATAATATTATTAATATTATTGCAATTGCAAGTGTTATGAAAACGCTTAAGCCTCGAGCTTTCTTTTTCAAAAATTTCTTTTTTGACTTCAATAATTTTTTTTCAATTCTTGATGCAGGGATATATAACAAATATGCCATCAAAGTTCCTGCTAAAAATGGTGATATTACTCCAACAAATTTTCCTATTGCATTTCCTATTGCAGTAAAATTATCTAGAAATTTATAAACTAAAATTATTGCAACTGCTAACAAAAACCAATACATCCATTTTGAAAAATTCTTTTTTACTTCATTCATTCTCATCTCTCCTCTTATTCAATTTCCAATCCTACAGGACAATGATCACTTCCAAATACTTTTGTATATATTGTTGCATCTTTTATTTTTTCTTTAAAATCATTTGAAACAATAAAATAATCAATTCTCCATCCTACATTTTTTTCTCTTGCATGTCCCATATATGACCACCAACTATATTCTATTTTTTGTGGGTATAAATACCTATATGAATCTATAAAACCAGAATTTAATAACTCAGTCATTTTTCCTCTTTCTTCATCTGTGAAACCTGCATTTCCTTTATTTGTTTTTGGATTCTTTAAATCTATTTCTTCATGTGCTACATTTAGGTCTCCACACATAATTACTGGTTTTTTTTTATTTAATTCTAATAAATATTTTCTTATTTCATCTTCCCATATCATTCTATATTCTAATCTTTCAAGTTCTCTTTTGGCATTTGGAGTATAATTTGTTACTAAATAAAATTCCTTAAACTCTAGTGTTATTATTCGTCCTTCTTTATCGTGTTCTTCTATTCCAATTCCATATGTTACTTTTATTGGTTGCTTTTTAGTAAATATTGCTGTTCCAGAATATCCTTTCTTTTCTGCACTATTCCAATAACTTGTATATCCTTCAAATTCTAATTCAATTTGTTCTGGTTGACATTTTGTTTCTTGCAAACAAAATATATCTGCATCTATATTTCTAAAAAATTCTGAAAATCCTTTTGTTAAACATGCTCTTATTCCATTTACATTCCATGATATTAGTTTCATATATTTCCTCCATAAATGAATTATAACATATTATTATATAAAATAAAAGAATTGTAGGTAATTTTTCTTATTTGTTCTTGCCCGATTTGAGTTTCTGGGTGAAGCTATGAAATCTCAAAGAGTTAGCAATTGTAACTTATTATATAGTTATATATTTGAACTATCTTCTTTTTTATCTTGAGAAACTTTTTGGTCAGATTTATTTTTAGTTTCTTGTTATATTTCTTTAGAATTATTAGTATTGATTACTTGGTTTATATTTTTATTTTTGTTTACACTATATATGTAGGTGATAAAAGTGAAAAAATTAAAAATTGAAAAGAGTTCTAAGAATAATGACACAATAACAAGAACAATTAGAATGAGCGGAACAACATTTGACCAAATAAATGAATTAGCCGAAAAAAATAATTTAAGTTTTAATAATGTAGTAAATCAATTAATAGAATATGGGCTTAATAATTTAGAAGATTAAAATAGATCTAATTTTTAGGTTTGACAAATATAAAAAAAAATGCTATTATATATTTAGCTTAAGCAAATGTGTCATAAGTCGTATTGACATATATTATGTACTGGTGTGTGTAACTGCAATTACACATACTTTTTTTATTTTCAAAAAAGCAGAAACACCTGCAATTGTTTCCGCTTCCGACTAAATATGTTAGTCTTTGTCATTCATTTTTTCATCTCTTAATTGATTGTTCTTGTCTTTTTCAGCAAGTAACATCTCAATTAATTGTAAGATTAAGTCGTATGATGACATATTATGTACCCCCTTTCCATCCTTAAGCAAGGACTACCTTTCTGTCAGTGAAAAGGTTACAAGTAATATACTACATTCGAATAGATATTTCAAGATATTTTACATAAATTTCAAAATCATTTTATTTACACTTTATTCTTACATTTATACTTTGAGTTTAATTTGTTTATAATTCTTTTTAAATCTTTTTGCAAAATTATTTCTCAACACATGTGGGTATATATTTTCCTCTCTCTTTAGTGTTTTTAATATAATTTAAAATAATTTGTTCTGTTACTTGTTCTGTCTTTGTTACTTTGTATATATCTTGTAAATATCTAATAAATAACCTTAATGTTTGCTCATAACTTAAAATAGTTCTTTGCGCTAAATTTTTATAATCACAATAACTCATAAAATCGTCTACTTCTAAATCAATTTTTTCCATAATAAAAACCTCCATATTCTTTTTCATGAATACTAGAGGTTAGGCAATAAATCTCTTATGTTTGTTGCATTAGTCTATTTGTATCTATTGGATTAAGTACTGATTTTTTATTAAATCTAGTGCAAAAAATGCAATCTGTATTTATTTATTGATATTACAAATTTCTGTATCTGGCTTCTCTCAAGTCTTTTAAATTTCACGCACTCTTAAGTTCAAGCCTTAATTTATCACTAATCATTGCTATAAACTCCGAATTAGTAGGCTTTCCTTTGGCTGCTGATATTGTATATCCAAATATGTTTTCTACTGTCTTTTGTTCTCCTCTTCCCCATGCTACTTCTATTGCATGGCGTATTGCTCTTTCTACTCGTGATGGAGTTGTGTGAAATTTATTGGCTATTTGTGGATATAAACATTTTGTAATTTGATTTATAACATCAATATCATTTATAACCATAATAATTGCTTCTCTTAAATATTGATACCCCTTTATATGTGCTGGTACTCCAACTTCATGTATAACATTGGTAACTAATGCTTCAATATTTTCTTCTTTATTTGCTGAGTTATTTGGAATATCAATATATTGTGATTTACTTATTCCTATTTCTCTTGAAATAAAATTATTGTTTTGTGATGATGGTTTGTAATTTTTTAATTCTCTTATTCTTGTTATAAGTAAATCTATATCAAATGGTTTTACAACATAATATTCAGCTCCAAGTTCAATTGCTCTTCTGGTTACTTTGTCTTGTCCAACTGCTGATAACATTATACAAATAGGTTTTTTGTTTAATTTTATCATGTTCATTTGTTCTAAAACCCCTATTCCATCTAAATGTGGCATTATTACATCTAATAATAATACGTCTGGCATTAGACTAGATACCATATCTAAAGCTTCATTTCCATCTTTTGCTCTTCCCACAACTACCATATCTTCTTGATTTTTTAAATATGTTGCTAATGTTGTACTAAATTCTTGATTATCATCTGCTATTAAAACTGTGATTTTTTCTCTCATGTTTTTTCCTCCTATTTTTCAATTGTAAAAAACTTACATTTTGGATTATATTATATTGAATTTAAGATTACAATATATTTTTGGAAGTTTTTGACATTTCAATCACTTATTTACTACTATATTTACTATTTTTCGACAACTTTCGACAATTCTTATTTTATTGATTTTTTGTTCTTCGATGTTTTTCAAAAAAATATCCTTTTTCTCTTTTTCCATTTCAATTTTTATTTTTATATTTTCTGAATAATCAATATTTATGATATTTATATCGTTACTTTTACAATAATATTTAAAATTTTCTAAATTAGAATAATCTGTTTCTAATTCAATTTCAAAACCATCTTTTTGAGATACTAATTCGCTTTTTTGAATAGCTTTTTTAGTTGCATCTGAATATGCTCTAACTAGTCCACCTGTTCCAAGTAAAATTCCACCAAAATATCTTGTTACAATAACTATTATATTACATAAATTACTTCCTTGTAATATATTTAGCATAGGAGCTCCAGCTGTTCCTGATGGTTCTCCATCATCACTTGATTTTTCAATTATTCTATCTTCTTCTATAATTCTATAAGCTATGCAGTGATGTTTTGCATCATAATATTTCTTTTTTATTTTTTTTATTTTGTTTTCTGCTTCTTCCACATTTCTTACTGGATAAATATCTGCTATAAATTTTGATTTTTTTTCAATAATTTCTGCTGTTTCATTTTTTAATATTGTATAAAATTCTTTCATTCTTCTAAATCTCCAACATGCATTCCTGCAGTGTAACCTGTTGAATATGCTATTTGTAAATTAAATCCTCCTGTATATGAATCTACATCTATTATTTCTCCAGCAAAATACAAACCTTTTACTAATTTTGATTCCATTGTTTTTGGATTTATTTCTTTTATATTTATTCCTCCACTTGTTATAATTGCTTCTTCTACAGGTCTAAAGTCTTTTATTGTAAGTTCAAATTTTTTTAATACTTTTACTAAATTTCTTCTTTCTTCTTTTGTTATCTCATTAACTCTTTTTTCTTCATTTATTTCTGCTTTTTCAATTACAATAGGAATCATTTTTTGTGGTAATAATTTGTCTAATGCATGCTTAAATTGTTTATTTTTAAATTCTTTAAAATCTCTTAATATTCTTTCATCTAATTGTTCTTCTGTTAATGCTGGTTTTAAGTCTATTTGCAATTTTATTTTTTGTTCTTTCATTAAATTATCTATTTCTTTATATCTTACCAAATGTGCTGAACCACTTAAAATTGTAGGTCCTGAAATTCCAAAATGTGTGAATATCATTTCTCCAAAGTCTTCATATATTAACTTATTTTTTGATTCATCAATAAATTTTATTCCAACATTTCTTAAACTTAATCCTTGCATTTCTTTGCATTCATTCTTCTCATATATTACTAAAGGAACTAATGATGGTCTTATTTCTGTTACTTTATGTCCTATATTTTGAGCTATTAAATATCCATCTCCTGTTGATCCTGTTAATGGATAACTTTTTCCTCCTGTTGCTAGTATTATTTTATCTGTTTGAATTATTTCTTTCTCTGTCCTTACTCCTAATATTTCACCATTTTGTACTAAAATTTTTTGAACTCTTGTATTAAACAATTTTTTTATTTTTAATTCATTTATTTTGGATTTAAAACAATTCAATACATCTATAGATTTGTCTGTAACTGGAAATATTCTATTTCCTCTTTCTTCTTTTACTTCAAGTCCTTGATTTTTTAGGAAGTCTATTATATCTGTATTTGTGTAATTTTGAAATGCACTATATAAAAATTGCCCATTACCTGGTGTATTTTTTATAAATTCACTCATATATAATGAACTTGTTATATTACATCTACCTTTTCCTGTTATTAATAATTTTTTTCCAAAATCTGAATTTTTTTCTATTATAGTTACATTATTTCCGTATTCGACTGCTGTTATTGCTGCCATCATTCCAGCAGGTCCGCCACCTATTACAATTACATTTGCCATATTTTTTTTGTTAGACTTTTTGTCCAACTCCCTCCGTTCCTCATTATTACTTATTATATTAACAAATTTTTTATAAAAAATCAAACAATTTCCTAAAAATATCTTGACAAATCATCAAAAACATACTAAAATAATTACTGTGTTCACAAATGTACTAAACAATGGTGGATGTAGCGTAGTTGGTTAACGCGCCAGTTTGTGGCACTGGAGACCGTGGGTTCGAGTCCCATCTTCCACCCCATATAATACCTTATATGTGTTATTTATAATTTTATATATTGGGCTGTAGCCAAGCGGTAAGGCATTAGACTTTGACTCTAACATGCGCTAGTTCGAATCTAGCCAGCCCAACCAAAATAACGAGATATGTTAATATCTCGTTTATTTTTTATATCCCAAAAGGAACTATTTTCATAGTTCCTTTTGTTTATCTATCTATAGCTTTATTTTCAACTTCATTTTGAACTCTTTCAATAAATTCATCAATTGTCATTTCACCTAAATTAGCTCCATTTTTTCTTGCACGAACAGTTACAACTTGATTTTCTTGTTCATTTGCACCTATAACTAACATATATGGAACTTTTTCAAGTTGAGCTTTTCTGATTTTATATCCAATTTTTTCATTTGAATCATCTAATTCAACTCTTATTCTCTTAGCTCTTAATTTTGCTTTTAATTCTGTACAATAATCAATTTGAGCATCTGTAATAGGTAATATTTTTACTTGTATTGGTGATAACCATAATGGGAATGCACCTTTTGTTTCTTCAATTAAGAATGATATAAATCTATCAGAAGATCCAAGTATAGCTCTGTGTATTACTACTGGTCTATGTTCTTTATTGTCTTCACCAACATATGTTAAATCAAATCTTTCAGGTAATGCAAAGTCTAATTGACATGTTGGTATTGTAACATCATGATTTAATGCTGTTTTTATTTGAATGTCAATCTTTGGTCCATAGAATGCTGCTTCTCCTTCTGCTTCATAAAAATCTATATTCATTTCTTTTAATATTGCTCTTAATTGTGATTCTGCTGTTTCCCACATTTCATCATTATCTATATATTTTGCTTTATTGTTTTTATCTCTTAATGATAATCTGTATTTAAATGAATCTGCTGAAAATCCGAAGTCTTTTTGATATACTTCTTTTATTAATTTTAATACATTTCCAACTTCTTCTTTTATTTGATCTGGTCTTACAAATAAGTGTGCATCATTTTGACACATTTGTCTAACTCTTTCAAGCCCACAAACAGCTCCACTATTTTCATATCTAAAGTCATTAGCTAATTCACCTATTTTTATTGGTAAATCTTTGTATGAACGTTGTTTACTCTTATATACTAACATATGATGTGGACAGTTCATTGGTCTTAATACCATTTCTTCATTATCTAATTTCATTGCAGGAAACATGTCATCTTTATAATGATCCCAATGTCCACTTGTTTTATATAATTGAACATTTGCAAGTGATGGTGTATATACATGACTATATCCTAAGTCTATTTCTTTGTCTTGAATATATCTTTCTAATATTCTTCTTATTGTTGCTCCATTTGGCAAATACATTGGAAGTCCTGAACCAACTAATTCATGTGTCATAAATAATTCAAGTTCTTTTCCTATTTTTCTATGATCTCTTTGTTTTGCTTCTTCTAATAATCTTAGATGTTCTTCAAGTTGACTTGCTTTTAAGAATGATACTCCATATATTCTTTGCATTGAGTCATTTTCTTGATTTCCTTTCCAATATGCAGCAGATGTTGTTAATAATTTTATTGCTTTTATTTTTCCTGTTCTATTTATATGTGGCCCTGCACATAAATCTATAAATTCTCCTTGTTTAAAGAATGATATTGTTTCACCTTCTGGAAGTTCTTTTATTAATTGAACTTTATATGGTTCTTCTTTTTCTTCCATTAACTTGATTGCTTCTTCTCTTGATAATACACTTCTTTCTAATGGCAAATCTTCTTTAACTATTTTTTTCATTTCTTCTTCTATTTTGGCTATATCTTCTTCTGTGAATGGTTTTTCTACTCTAAAATCATAGTAAAATCCATTTTCAATTGCTGGTCCTATTCCTAATTTTGTATTTGGATATAATCTTTTTACTGCTTGTGCTAATATATGTGATGTTGTATGCCATATTGTCTTTTGTAATTCTTCATTTCCTTCTTCCATATCTAAAATTTGTCCATCTTTTTGTATTGTTCTAATCATAATTATACCTCCCTATATTTTTGGATTTGCCATAAAAAAAAACACCCTATAGATATTTCTACCTATAGGAGTGTTTATATTACACGGTTCCATCCTATTTTTAACTTATTTTAAGATTTTAACGTATCTTATTCGTCTAACTTATTCGTTAGAAAGCTAAAGAGTTAGTTTTTCAAATACGTTTTCCACAATTAGTTCTCAGCCTGTGACTAATTTTCTCTGTTGATAACCTTTATTTTACTTTTTCTCTTAATCTTAAATATCACTATTCTTTTTTATTACTACAAATGAACTTATTCCTACTATTGCTAATGCTACTATTGCAACAATTGCTCCTGTATTATCTTCTATACCTGTATGTGGTAATGTTGTATTTGTTGTTTTGGTTGTCTTAGATGTTGTTGTAGTTGATTTTGTTGTTAAATCCAATGTTGTTTGAGTAGTAGCTTTAGTTGTTGGCGCTGTAGTTGTTGATGTTGTTGTTAATAGATTTCCAGGTTCAAGTATTGGAATATCGTCATCATTTTCTGCAGCATTTGCTATATTTGACATTGTTAATGTAATTAATGTAATTCCCATAATTAATGTTAATTTAAAAAATTTTTTCATATTACTTACCTCTTCTATTTATTATTTAATAACTCAATATTATTTATACCATATTATTTTATTTTTTTCAATACATTTTTCAAAAAAATTTTTTTAAAAAAATTTTTTCACATTTTATTCATAATTTTGTATTTTAATTGCATACTAGTATATTTTGTGCTATTTTTGAAAATTCTTCTTCTTCTTTTGTTAAATTTATTTTTATATTTCCACCAATAGTATTGCATAAATTTCTTTCTTCCAAATATCTTTTTAAATAATTAGCAGTTGTTTCACCAGTATTTATTAATTCAACATCATATTCAAGTTCATCTTTTATTATATCTTCATATATTGGAAAATGTGTACATCCTAAAATAATTTTATTTATTTTCTTTTCTTTAAAGAGTTTCATATATTTTTTAATTGCTTTTCTTCCTTCTTCGCCTGTTGCTCTTCCTTCTTCTGCAATAGTTGCAAGCATTGGACATGCTTCATTTATTACTTCAATATTTTCAATTTTTTCTTTTAATTTTTTCTCCCATGCTCCACTTTTGATTGTTCCCTCTGTTGCAATTACTCCTATCTTTTTATATTTTTGTTCTTCTATATATTCAATTGTTGGTTCAATAATTCCTATTATTGGTGTTTCATAGTTTTGCTGTAATATTTCTATTGCTTGACTTGTAGCTGTGCCACATGCGATTATTATTATTTTCACATCTTGATTTATTAAATATTTTACATTTTCAATTGCAAATTTTATTATTTCTTCTTTGCTTTTATTTCCATATGGAAAGTTTTTAGTATCACCTAAATATATATAATTTTCTTTCGGCAATACTCTCTGAACTTCCTTGAGTACAGTTATTCCACCAACTCCTGAGTCAAATATTCCAATTGATCTACTATCCATTTTCTTTCCCCTCTAAACATTTTATAACTGTGTTATTATATAATATATTTATGTTTTTGGCTAGTTATTATTATCAATTATTTTATTTTTTCATATTATAAATTAATAGGCTTTGCCTAAATTTTATTAAAGGAGTTTATTTATGGAAATAGATGAAAGAAAACCAGAGCCAATGTGCCCCATAGTTGATATTGACGGATTTATCGCTGATGGCAAACAATTTGATTTAGATATTACTTTGGCTAATGACCATAGAGATGTTATTTATGGTATTGTTAGAGATTGCTTCAAAGAACCAGTAAGAGATGCTGTTGTAAAATTAGTTGAAATTGAATATAAATGTGGAAAAAAAGAGTTAAAACCTGTTTCTCATACCTTTACAGATGATGACGGAGAATTTGTTTTTGGTCCTCTTTGCCCAGGCAAAAAATATGCTGTACAAATTTGGGCAAATCAAGTAAAACACATTAAAATTTGTGCTAAATGTCATCATGAAGGAAACTGTTTAAAAGGTGTTGAATTAGATTGCGACAAGAAAGATTTTCCACATTGTGATAGATGTTCAAAAAATGAATTAGAAGTATCTGATTCAGAATAATTTTTTGGAGGTTACATTTTTGTAGCCTCTTCTTGTTTATTTTAATAAATTTTGTACATAATTATTCTACGGAGGTTAGTTATGAAAAAAAGTTCTCATTTATTTAGAAATATTCTATTCTTTTTAATTTTATCAAGTATTTTATTAATTTTTGCATATTATTTATATATTACATATAGTAATATTGAAATTACTCCAGAATATGATATATCAAAAGTCAGTACTTCTGATAATACATCTTTTTCATCAGCTGATATTTCAGATATTTCAAATATGTTAGAAGATGTATCTTCATGTGTAGTTGGAATTTCAAAAATAAAATCACATTCTAATTCTATTTTTTCAGCAAATTCTTTAAATGATTTAGGAATTGGTACTGGAATAATTGTTTCAAATAATGGATATATTTTAAGTAATTGTCATGTTACTGGCGAAAAACTTAGTACATGCTATGTTACATTAGAAAACGGATATACCTATGATGCAACTGTTTTATGGTGTAATTCTGAATTAGATTTATCAGTTTCAAAAATTAATGCTTCTAACTTAAACTTTGTTAAATTCGGAGACTCGTCTAAAGTAAAATCTGGTGAAACTGTTTATGCAATTGGCAACCCAATAGGATATGAATTTAGAAGAACCATAACATCTGGCATCATTAGTGCTACAAATAGAACTATAAAAATTGAAGAAAACAATTCTGTTTCATATATGACTGATTTGATTCAAACAGATGCTTCTATCAATCCCGGAAATAGTGGTGGTCCATTACTTTTATCTACTGGTGAAGTAATTGGAATAAATAGTGTGAAAATTACATCTGCTGAGGGAATTGGCTTTGCTGTTCCTATAAATGTTGTTAAACCTGTAATTGAAAAATTTATTTCAGACAATTCGTTTGATGAATCATATCTAGGAATTTATGCTTATGATAAAGAAATCATTCCATATGTTTCTTCTACAAATGTTCCAAATGGAATTTATATTGCACATATAAATGAAGATAGTCCTGCATATTCTAGTGGGCTTAAGGTTGGAGATATTATTACCTCTATAGATGATAAAATTTTTAATAATATGATAGATTTAAGAGAATATATTTTTCAAAAATCCCCTGGTGATACTATTTTAATTAATATTAGCAGAGGATATATAACAAAAAGTTTTAATGTTACTTTAAGCTCGACAAATAAGAAAAATTGAAAATTTTTCTTTGGTTTGTTCTCATCCGATTTGAATTTCTGAGCGAAACGATGAAATCTCAAATGGCTAGCAATTGTAACTTTTTATATAGTAGGAAAGTATAACCTTCCTACTATATAAAAAAAATAATAGAGCCTGAATCTTTTACAAATTTGGCTCTATTTCATTTAATTTATAGCAACTCCATTTACATATAATTTATATCCATTAAAATCAATATTACTATATGTTGTGTCATAATCTTCTAATGATGTAACATAAGAATCTCCTGTTAATTTTATTTTTGATGTTGAGTCTAATTTTAATGTTATACTTTTTGCTTCATTACTTCCATTTATTGTTCCTTCATAATAAGAGCTTTCACTCATTGTCATATCTAATGTTGATATTGAGTCAATTACAATGTTTCCTTCTGCATTTTGTTGTGTCATTATTAATGTTACATTTCCTCCGTTAGATCCTGTGTTTCCCCATGAGTCTTTTTGTGCTCTTAAAAAGTTTCCTGTGCTATCATTATTTACAATTGTGTTTATTGTTAAATTTGATGCATTTGTTGTTCCTCCACCTGTTGTCATTATTCCTCCTGCATTGTCTCCTGTTGTTGTGATTGTTGAGTCACTTATTGTTATTGTTGTTCCATCACTTGATGAATTATTTGTTGTTGCAAACCCTCCATAACTAAATACTCCATTTGCCCCATCTGCTTCTGTTGTTATTGTTGTATTTTTTATTGTTAAGTTTGCTCCATTTTTTGCTAATATTGCTGAATTATTTCCATAAAAATTACTACTATCTCCTCCGTCTGAATCTCCTGTTTTGTCTACTGTTATGTTTGATAAGTTTACATCTACATCTCCTGTTGTAATGATTGCATTTTCATTTGATGTTGTTGATGAATATTCTCCACTTTCTATTGTAGAGTCTTCTGAAATTTCTTTATTAGCTGTATATGTTATATTACTGGCTGTTTCTCCCTGACCTCCTGGCATTTGCATATTATTTTGTATTTGATTTTGTTGTGATCCTGTTGAATTGTTTCCATTTGAATCGTTTGGTTTTGCTGGTGGTTCTGTTGAATTACTTCCATTTGATTCATCTGGCTTACTTGGTGGTGTTCCAATTTGTCCATTACTATTATTTTCTCCACTTGAATTTAACATTTGAGGTGGATTTCCTTGATTTGTTCCTTCTCCACTTTCTTTAGCAAGCTTTATAGTAAATCCACTTGCAATACATACTATAATTATAATTGTTATCATAATTATATTTTTTACTTTTCTACTCATATTGTTATCCTCCTAATATTATTTGAAAGTCTTATTTCTTACTTTCTAAATGTATTTTAGTTTTAAAAGATTAAATAAATATTAAATATAAAAATTTTTTTATAAAATTATTTTCATTTTTAGTCATTGTGTTATAATAAATTCGTCCAAAGGAGTGATATAAATGATTCGTTTATTTTTTATAAAAAATAAATTTAAAAATCAAAAATTAGTTAATAATGATAAGAAAATTCTTGAAAAATATACAAATATAGCTCAAAAGTCAAAAGATGAAATACTTAATGAATTTAATTCTGATATTGAAAAAGGTCTATCTTCAAAAATAATTGAAGAAAAACATAAAAATGATGAAAAAAATATTGTAGTAAAAGAAGAAAAACATTCATGGTTTTATTTTTTTATAAATTCATTTAAAGATAAATTTATTTTTATTCTTATAGTTTTAGCAATTATAAATAAATTTGTTGGTGATGATACTCTTGGAACTATAATTATTTTAGCTATTGGTTTGGCAAGTGCTTTGATAAGATTTTTCCAAGACTATTCTACTTATAAGTTTAATCAGTCTTTAAAGAGTAAACTTTTTTCTACTGCAACTGTTATAAGAAATGGTAAAGAAAAAAATATAAAAACAGAAGATATTGTATTAGGTGATATTGTTCATTTAAATGCTGGCTCAATAATTCCTGCAGATGTTATGATTTTAGAAAGTAAGGATTTATTTTTAAATCAATCTGTTTTTACTGGTGAGAGTGCTCCTATTGAAAAAAAGGATTCTTATATACCATCAAATGAAATTTTTTCACTATCTAATATTTGCTTGATGGGTACAAGTGTTATAAGTGGTAATGCTACTGGTATTGTTATCAGCACAGGATTTTCAACATATTTAGGAAATATGGGTAAACAAATTGATAATAAAAAAGAAATTACAAATTTTGAAAAAGGTATGAATAATATAACAAAACTTCTTATTAAATATATGCTTGTTGTTTCTATTGCAGTATTTATTATATATGCACTTATTCGTAAAGATGTATTAGAGGCAATTCTATTTGCATTATCTGTTGCTGTTGGAATCACTCCAACAATGCTCCCTATGATTGTTAATGTTAATTTAACAAAAGGCACTAAAACATTGGCTAAAAAGAAAACTCTTGTAAAAAACATTCAATCAATTCAAAATTTAGGTGCAATTGATGTCTTGTGTACAGATAAAACAGGAACTTTAACATTAGATAAGATTGTTTTACAAAAGTATATTAATGTTGAAGGTAAAGAAGATTTATCAATTCTTGAATATGCTTATTTAAATAGTTATTATGGAACTGGAATGAAAAACTTAGTTGATAAAGCTGTTATTACATTTGGAAATGAGCATAATATTAAAGAAAAAATTGTTGATTATGAAAAAGTTGACGAAATTCCATTTGATTATACAAGAAAAATAATGAGTGTTGTTGTAAAACATGATGATCATTATAGAATTATTACAAAAGGGGCTTTGGAAGAAATATTAAAAAGATGTACTACTGTAAAGATAAATGGTGAACACAAAGATTTAACTCAAGATATGATTGCAAATATAAATAGTAATGCAAAAGATTTAGCTTTACAGGGAATGCAAGTTATTGCATTAGCTTCAAAAAGAGAATATTCTGGTAAAGATATATTTAATTCTTCTGATGAATCTGAAATGGTGTTTATCGGATTTGTTGCATTTCTTGATCCACCAAAAAAAGATGTAAAAACTACAATTAAAAATTTAAAAGAATATGGTGTTACTACAAAAATATTAACTGGTGATAATCAATATGCTACTGAAAATGTTTCAAGATTAGTTGGAATTCCAAATGATAAAATTTTAACTGGTTCTGATATTGATAAGATGTCTGATGATGAACTTTCAAAACAAGTTGAAGATGTTGATATATTTGCAAGAATGAATCCTTTACAAAAAGAAAGAATTATTACTATATTAAAGAAGAATAGTCATGTTGTTGGATATATGGGAGATGGTGTAAATGATGCTCCATCTCTTCATAATGCTGATGTTGGTATTTGTGTAAATACTGCAACAGATATTGCAAAAGAAGCTAGTGATATAATTTTATTGGAGAAAAATTTAAAAGTTGTTTTTAATGGTGTTGTTGAAGGAAGAAAAGTATATGGAAATATTATAAAATATATGAAAATGGCTTTAAGTTCAGATTTTGGTGATGTTTTTAGTATTTTTATTGCAAGTATATTCTTACCATTTTTACCATTACTACCTATTCAAATGCTTTTACAGGATTTTTTATATGATTTTTCTCAAATAGCTATTCCTTATGATAATGTTGATAAAGAGTTTTTATTAAAGCCTAGAAAATGGAATACAAAAGGATTAGGAACTTTTATGAATGTTATGGGACCTATTAGTTCAATAATTGATGTTTTAGCATTCTTGGCATTCTGGTTTATTTTAGGATATAACAATATTGCTAGTGAATCATATTTTCAAACAGCTTGGTTTGTTGAATGTTTAATTAGTGAAACTTTAATAATCCATTTTGTGCGTACATCAAAAATTCCTTTTGTACAATCAAAAGCAAATCCTATCTTAACTGCTCTTACTATGGTTACAATAATTGGTACTATAATTACTCCAATATTATTCCATAATATTTCATCATTCCATTTTGAAATATTACCACCTTTATATTACTTAATTGTTATTGGATTGACTGCTTTATATGTTATTCTTGTTCAAATTGTAAAAAAGATTTATATTAAAAAAGTTGGAGAATGGTTATAATAGAAGAAACAAGGAATATTAAATTATTCCTTGTTTTTTTTGAAATTTTTTAACCAAGTTTTTATTTTTTGTCATTTTTTCATAATACTTTTATAATTTAAACACAACCTTAAAAGTAGTATATCCGCCTTCACAATCAACAGAAATCTTACCATTATGATTTACAACTATATTCTTAGCAATAGCAAGACCTAAACCATATCTATTACTCTCCCTATTTCTAGACTCATCTGCTCTATAAAATCTCTCAAAAATCTTATCTCTAATCTCTTTAGGAATTTCTTTTCCTTTATTAGAAACACTCAAAACAATATCATTCTTTTGTTTTCCAAGAAATACGTTTATCTCTCCATTTTCTTCACTATGTTTTATTGCATTATCTAATAGTATTGCAATAAGCTGTTTTATTTGAACACTGTTACATTTTAATTTCAAATCCTTTTGTATGTTATATTCAAACTTAATTTTGTTTTCAAACATCAAACTCTCAAAAGTTAGTACAGATATTTCAGCAATTTTTGATAAATCTTCAACTATTAATATTCTCATATAAATCACCTTATATATATTACTTTTTATTCATTAAATGAATATTAAATTTATACAAAAATTTTACTACATTTTAGATATTTTTTCAAATTGAATTTTCTATATCTCTTGATTTTTGCAAACTTTGAGGATATAATTTGTAAAGGTAAATTTAGAAAGGACAAGACTATGGATAAAATTATAAATAAAATAGCAGAAGAATTAAATGTAAAAAATACACAAGTAGAAAATGCTGTAAAATTAATTGATGAAGGAAATACAATTCCATTTATCGCACGTTACAGAAAAGAAGCTACAGGTGGGTTAAGTGATGAAATTTTAAGAGATTTAGGTGAAAGACTTACATATCTTAGAAACTTAGAAACAAGAAAAGGTGAAATTATAAAATCAATTGATGAACAAGGAAAATTGACTGATGAATTAACTATTGCAATTGCATCAGCTGAAACACTTGCAGAAGTTGAAGATTTATACAGACCATTTAAACAAAAGAAAAAGACAAGAGCTACTGTTGCAAAAGCTAAAGGATTAGAACCATTAGCAGATATTATTATTGCACAAGAAGAGAAAAAAGATATTAATGAAATTGCTCAAGAATTTGTAAATATTGATAATTTATCTGATGAAGACAAAAATAATAAAGATAAAGTTGTTGCAACAGCTGAAGAAGCAATTCAAGGTGCTTTAGATATTATCGCTGAAAATATTTCTGATAACGCAAAATATAGAAAATATATCAAAAAAATATGTTATCGTGAAGGTACTATTGTAACAAAATCCGCAAAACCTGATGAAAAATCTAATTATGAAATGTATTATGAATTTGCCGAATTAGTACATAAACTTCCAAGTCATAGAATTTTAGCTATTAATAGAGGTGAAGCTGAAGATTTCCTAAAAGTATCTATTGAAAAACCTACAGATAAAATTTTATATTATATTCAAAAAGATATAATAAAAGGAAAAACTCAATTTACAGAAATGCTTACAAATACAATTGAAGATGCTTTTACAAGATTAATTGAACCATCTATTGATAGAGAAATTCGTTCAGATTTAACTGAAAAAGCTGAAGAAAAAGCAATTAAAGTATTTGGTCAAAATGCTAAACAATTATTATTAGGTGCTCCTATAAAAGGTAAAACTGTTATGGGATTTGACCCTGCTTATAGAACTGGTTGTAAAATAGCTGTAATTGATGAAACAGGAAAAGTTTTAGATATAGCTACAGTATATCCTACAGCACCACAAAATGATGTTGAAGGTGCAAAGAAAACTTTATTAGATTTAATAAATAAAGACCATGTTGATATGATTGCAATTGGAAATGGTACTGCATCTCGTGAATCTGAAATGTTTGTTTCAGATATGATTAAAGAAGTAAAACATGATATTTGTTATGTAATTGTTAGTGAAGCTGGTGCATCTGTATATTCTGCCTCAAAACTTGCAACAGAAGAATATCCTGATATAAATGTATCAATAAGAGGTGCTATTTCAATAGCTCGTAGATTACAAGATCCTCTTGCTGAACTAGTAAAAATCGACCCAAAAGCAATTGGTGTTGGTCAATATCAACATGATGTAAATCAAAAGAAATTATCAGAAAGCTTAACAGGTGTTGTAGAAGATAGTGTAAACAAAGTTGGTGTTGATGTAAATACTGCAACTCCTTCTCTACTTTCATATGTTTCTGGTATTAATAATACAATTGCAAAAAATATTGTAAAATATAGAGATGAAAATGGTAAATTAAAAGAAAGAAAAGAATTATTAAAAGTTCCAAAGCTTGGAAAAGTTGCTTATGAACAATGTGCCGGATTTATTAGAATTCCTGATGGAAAAAATCCATTAGAAAATACAGCTGTTCACCCAGAAAGTTATGAACAAACTGAAAAATTATTAGAATTATTAGGATTTAAAATTGAAGATTTAAAAAATAAAGAAAATTTGAATTCTTTAAGAGAAAAATTAAAATCAGTAAATATTGAGGAAACTGCAAAAACACTTGATATTGGTGAAATGACATTAGCTGATATAATATCAGAATTATCAAAGCCTGGTCGTGACCCAAGAGAAGATATGCCAAAACCTGTTCTTCGTAGTGATGTTTTAAAATTTGAAGATTTAACTGAAGGAATGGTACTTACAGGTACTGTTCGTAACGTTATTGATTTTGGTGCATTTGTTGACATTGGTGTAAAATATGATGGACTTGTTCATATTTCCGAAATGAGTGATTCATATGTTAAATCACCTTCAGAAGTTGTTTCTGTTGGAGATATTGTAAAAGTTAAAGTTATAAAAATTGATCAAGAACGTAAAAAAGTTGGTCTTTCTATGAAAATATCATAAAAATATATAAAACTGGACTTAGAAAAATCTAAATCCAGTTTTTATCTTATTCACTAACATATTTATCTTGTATTTCTTGTATTTTTTCATAATTATTATTCAAAATATCAAGAAAAACTTCTGCTACTTGAGGATCAAATTGTGTACCTTCACATCTTTTTATTTCATCTTTTACATGTTCAATATCAATTGGACCTCTATAACTTCTTCTACTTGTCATAGCATCAAATGTATCTGCAACAGCTGCAATTCTTGCTAAATATGGTATTTCTTCACCTTTTAACATTCCAGGATATCCTGTTCCATCATATTTTTCATGATGATGTTTTACTATTGGAATAATATCTTTAAAAATATCTGCAGAACCTAATATATGTGCACCTATTGCTGGATGATTTTTTATTTGTGAATATTCATCATCTGAAAGTTTACTTGGCTTTAATAATATACTATCAGGTATTCCAATTTTTCCAATATCATGGAATAATCCACCTATTCTCAAAGTTTTTATTTGATCTTCTGGTAATCCTAATTTTTGACCAATTAGAACTGAATATTCTGAAACTCTATCTGAATGACCTCTTGTATATGTATCTTTTGCTTCTACAGCAAATCTTAAAGTTTCAACCATTTCTAAATAAGCTTTTTCAAGTTTATCATTTGATTCTGAAAGTTTATCATTTATTCTTTTTATTTCTTCCATTTGTTTAACAGATTTTATACCAGATTCAACCAACAATTGTAATTGATCAAATTTGTCACTTTTTTCACAATAGCCTTGAATATCTAATCTTTTAATTGTTTCTAATGGTGGAGCCATGTCTTTGTGTCCTGTTAATAATAATATGTATAATTCTTTATTAAATTTTCTTATTTCTTCTACAACTTCATCTCCATGTAAAGGTGTCATCATAAAATCTAATAACATTAAATCAAAATGTTCTTTTTTTACTAATTCAATTGCCTCTACTGGATCTTGCGCCCCATAAAATTCATATTCAGAATTATCAAAAAGCACTGTTAAAGAATCAAGTATTCCTTCTTCATCATCTACTCCAATTATTCTATATTTTCTTTCTTCATTTAATTGATTTTGTAATGCTTTTCTCATTAGTCCTCTACTCCCTTTTTGTATAAAATTTTATCACTCATCCTGAAATATATAGTCTTTTTAACTATACATTATATTATTTATTTATAGGAATCAAAATATTAAATGTTGTTCCTTTTCCATCTTCTGTTTGATATGTAATGTCTCCTCCAAAATGTGCCTTTATGTTTGAATATGACATATATAATCCAAGTCCTGTACCATTTTTTCCTTTTGTTGTAACCATTTCTTTAAATAGTCTATCTTGTACTTCTTTTGGAAGTCCTCCTGCAAAGTCTGTGATAGCAATATTTATATAGTTATCTATATTACTTATTTCTAATTGTATATTTTGGTCATGTTTTCCTGCATAGGCTTGTATTGCATTTGAAATCATGTTATTTACAACTTGTACTAAAACATTTACATTTCCATGTATAATTTGATTTTCATCTATTTTCATCAATACATTTAAATAAATATATGCATTTTTTAATTCATGTTTCATTAATATATTTACTCTTTTTATTAGCTCTGCAATTGCAAATTCTTCTGTATCATCTGTTGATAATGATGCAACAGCTTGTCCTTTTACTGTTGTTATGATATCAGACATATACTCTAAATGTGCTCTTATTTTTGGTATCCATTCTTCCATATCTCTTGCGATATCATGATGGTCTTGTGAATTTACAAGTGGATCATCTATTGATTCGTCATATTCTTTTATTAAATTTTCTAATCCTTGTGTTGCACCAGCTATAGACATAATTGGTGTCTTTAAGTTATGCGCAATTCCACCTATTAATTGTCCTAGCCCTGCTAAACGTTCTCTTTCCATTAAGATATCTTGATTATTTTTTATTGTCTCCATATCTTCTTTATGTTGTGTTATATCTTTTAATAAAAATAATGTTCCTAATGAATTATTGTCTGAATTTATAGGTGTTATTTCTATTCTAAAATATTTTCTTATTTTTACAAATTGCTGTTCAAATGATACTGTTGTTTCTGTAGAATTTGCTTTTTTTATTGATTTTCTAATTTTTTCTACTACTTGCTCTGAAATCTTCCTTTGTTGTAAAAATTTTATAAAATTTTTACTTCTTATATCTTCTGGACTTAGTTTAAATATATCTAAAAATGTTTTATTAAAATCCATTATCATATTATTATCATCTAATACTACATAACCATCAGATATTCTATCAACTATTTTTTGTAAGGCTATTGGTGCAATCTTGAATAAATCAAATTTAAATATTCCAATAGTAAAACAAATTATAGTAACTGAAAACGCAATTGGAGTAGCATATATTGACATACTAATACTTCCAATACTTCCAAGCATATTTACAATTATTGGTACTAATGACCCTATAATTAGTAATATTGCTTGTTTTGAAAAAAATCCAGAATTTTTAATAGAATATCTTAATAGTTTTATTAATGATACTACAAAAAGCAAATATGTATAATATGTATGTACATAAAACCATGGTCCATATGTTATTGATATATTCATTGAATATTCTTTATAAAATAAATGATGAAAATCATTTGTCCAAAGTAATAACAATGACATTATTGGTATTATAAATAATAAAATATATGACCATTTAAACTTTACTTTTCCATTTTCAAATATAATAGTCATAAAGTAAAATGCAACTGGTAAAAAACAAATACTTATATAATATAAATCGAAAAAATATTTTAAACTGATATTATATTTGTCCAAGAAAATCATTTGTAATATCATACAAATTAGCCAAAATAACATTAAAGCAAAAAGTATTATAAATATTTTTGATAAATTCTTTTTTTCTTTCGGCTTTATAAGCCTTTTTAAGAAAAATATTAATATAGCAGATACAAAAACTAATATCCAAAATACTATTGAGTCTGTTGTTGACATGTATTATATCCCCTTTCCTATCAACTTAATAAATTGTGTTATATATTCTTTTGAAATCATAGACCAGCTAAATCCACATTTATTAAGATATTTGATTGTAAAATCAGAATTTAATTTTATATCACTATTATAATTTAAATTATAATTATTATCAAGGTCACTGGTTATATTTTGTAATATTGTTTTTTTATTTTCATCTTGTAAAATTTTTAATATTTCTTGTTTAAAATCTTCTTCTGTAGTAATTTTTAAATTATATCCAAACTCTTTTATATCTTCTATATAATTCTCTAATGTAATAAAATTATTATTATATACATGAAATACTCTATTCTTTTTTGATACATTTGTTACAATTTTATATATTGCTTGAGCCGCTACATCAACAGGTGTAAATTCAAGATTACTTTTTAACAATGACTCTGGAATTATGCCTAATTTCATAAATGTTGCAATCTTAGTTACAAATGCATTTTCATAAACATTTTCTTGGAAAAGTCCATCAGATATTCTTGGCATTAAATTTCCTAAACGCAAAATATATGAATCAACATTTCTTGAAATTGCCTCAAAAATTTTGTTTTCCGCTTCAAATTTGCTATATGTATATACATTGTCAAGATATTGACCTATATATAATGAACTTTCTTTAAATTCATTGTCATTTTTTTCTGCACTATAGTTTGAATTTAATTTCTTTCCTGATACTCCTGTCGTTGAAATATGATAAAATTTCTTATTATATTTTTCACAAAATTCAAGCATATATTTCACACTACTTACATTTGTTTTGTAAAAATTCTCGTATTTTCCAAAATGTGCAACATTTGCAGCACTATTTATTACAACATCAATATCGTTTGCAATTTTATCCAGCATTTCAGATGAAAGTCCAAAATTCTCTTTGCATATATCTCCAAGAACAGGAATTATTCTTTTATTTATTAAATCACTATATTTTCCATTAAAATAATATTTTAATTTTTGAATTATTTTATTATTTATTGATAGCCCTGGCTCATTTCTAATTATGCAATAAACTTTGCCATTCTCATTTCTTATAAATTCTTCTAAAATATGTATTCCTAAATATCCAGTTACTCCTGTAAGTAAGATATTTCTTGGATGGTATTCTTCAATTTTACTTTCTTGTATAGTCTCTTTTAATATTTTCAATGTACTATCTGGTATTTCTTCAATTTTATTATGAATTATTGTTTCATTACTTAAATTTATCTTTTCTTCCATGTCACTTACTGTAGAATATTTAAAAATATCTGAATAAGAAATTTTATTTGTAATTTTTAATAATTCTACACTTAGTTTCATTGCTAATAATGAATCTCCACCAAGTTCAAAAAAGTTATCATTTATTCCTATTGGTTTAACATTTAAAATATTTTCAAACATTTTCACTAATTTTTTCTGAAGCTCATTTTTTGGTGCAATATATTCTTCATTACTCATCTTAGATAAATTTTGAGGTAATGGTAATTTTTTTCTATCTATTTTTCCATTAGGAGTATATATAAATTCTTCTAACGGAACATAATACGATGGAATCATATACCTAGGTAAGCTTTTAGATAAATACTTTCTTAATTCATATATAGATATTCTCTTATTTGCAACATAATATGCAGAAATAAAATCTCTATTATTAGCGTTTTGTTTTACTACAGCAACTTTTTCTATATTAGGATATTTAGCAATTAACGTTTCTATTTCTCCGAAGTTCTATTCTAAGTCCTCTTATTTTTATTTGACTATCACTTCTGCCTAAACATATAATTTCTCCATTTTCCATATATTTTCCTAAGTCACCACTCTTATACATATATGCATCTTTTATAAATGGATTTGCAATAAAGCTTTTTTCTGTTAGCTCTGGATTATTCAAATATCCTTTTGCTAATCCTTCTCCTGCAATATAAATTTCACCAACAACTCCAACAGGAACTGGTTTTAAACTTTTATCCAAAATATACATTTGATTATTATAAAATGGTTTTCCTATTGTGATAAAATCATTTTTTATTTCTGTTAATGTACAATAATATGTTTCAGTAGGTCCATATCCATCATATATAATCATATCCCCATATTCTTTTAACTTTCTTACTAAACTTATTGGAACTTGTTCTCCTGTTAAAGTTAAATACTTTAAACTTTTTAAATATGGCATATTTTCTATATCATTAGCAAATATTTGCATTACAGATGGAGTTGCTTGCATTGCTGTTATATTATTTTTTTCCATTAAATTATTTAACAATTTTGATGTTGTTTTTTCATTATCATTTGCTATAACAACCTTAACTCCTTTTTGCAATGGGATAAGGGCTTCATATGAAAATATATCAAAACTTATTGTAGCAATTGATGCAATTGCTTGATTTTCCAGATTTTTTAAATATCCTACATAATCATTACAATAATGTGCAAAATTTATTAAAGTTCTTTGTGTTTGCATTACACCTTTAGGTTTCCCTGTTGAACCAGATGTGAAAATTATATAAAGTAAATCTGATAATTTATTTATATTTTCTAAATTTTTATTTGGTAAATCATATATATCTTTATTTTCTAAATCTATTGAAACTTTATTTTTATAATTAATCTTATCTTTTATTTTCTCACTTATAAGTAATATTGAAGCAGACGATGTTTCAAGCATATAGCTAATTCTATCTTCTGGGAAGTTTGGATCTATCGGAATATATACTCCACCAGCTTTCATAACACCTAATATTGCAACTATCATCTCTAATGACCTATTTACCATTATACCGACTGTACTTTCTCTTTTAACATTTTGCTTATTTCTTAAAAAATATGCTAAACTATTTGCTTTTTCATTTAATTCTCTATATGTTAACATTTTATCTTCAAATACAACTGCTATTTTATTTGGTGTTTTTTCAACTTGTTCTTCAAAAAGAGTAGAAAATGTTTTTTCTGGGTAATCATTTTTGGTATTATTAAATCCATATACAATTTTATTTTTTTCCTCTTTTGAAAGTATATCTACATCTTTAATTTTTGCATCAATATTATTCATAACAAAATGTATTATATTTATATAATGGTTAAATAATCTTTCTATTGTTTCTTTTTTAAACAAATCTGTACGATATTCTATATTAATTGTATGAGTTTTGGGTTGTACCTCTAATGATAAATTAAATTTTGCAATATTATTGCTGATTGGTATAACTTTTATTTCTTTATCATTTATTTTTACAGATGTTTCTTGTTTATTTTGATATGTAAACATCACATCAAATAATGGATTTCTCAATGCATCTACGTCAATTTTCAATTTTTTTACTAACATATCAAATGGGTATGGCTGATATGTTAAATCTTCCAATAATTGTTCTTTTATTTTACTAAGAAATTCTTTAAAAGTTTCTTCTGGAATTATTTTTCCTCTTAAAACTATATTATTTACAAACATTCCAAACATTCTCTTAGTTTCATTTCTGTTTCTATTTGCCATTGGACTACCAATATTTATATCATCCTGCCCTGTATATTTATATAATAATATGAAAAATGCTGATACAAAAAACATATATGGTGATACTTCCATTTTTTTCGCATATCTTTCTATTTTTCTAAAACTTTTTTCATCTATAATATTTGTTATTGTATTTCCATTATAACTTCTTGTACTTGGCATATTGTAATCATATGGTAAATTTAGTTGCATAAATTCACAGTCTTTAAATTTATCTATCCAATATTTTTCTTGAAGTTTTATGGAATCACTTTTATTATAATTATCTTCCCAGACTGCATAATCTTTGTATTGAATAGGAATGTTTTTCAAATCTTCTCCATTATATAATCTATTAAATTCTATAACTAAATTGTTTAATGCTGTTCCATCCATTATTATATGATGTGTATCTAATAATAATAATGTTTTTTGATTATCTATATAATGTAACTCAACCCTAATTAATGGTGCTTTATCAATCTGAAATGGCTTTACAAAATTATTAACAATATTATTAATTTCATTTTCTGTATTTTTAAATATTGGTATTGAAAATTCAACATTATCTTTTATTTTTTGAACAACATTACCATCTTGAATTATAAATTCAGTTCTTAATGTACTATGTCTTTTTATTATTTTTTCAAATACTTTTTGTACTTTGTCTTTATTTAAAATTTCATCTGCTAGCATAGCCCAAGAAATATTATAAACAATATTATCCTCACCAATCATTTTCACACTATAATAAATCCTCTTTTGAGCTGATGATAGTGGATATGTGTCTTGAATTGGTACTTTTTCTATTTTTACTTTTGATATATCTTTTGTTTGATTTTCTGCTATATAGTCTGACATATCTTTTATTGTATAATTTGACAATATATCTTTTATATTTAATTGTACATTAAATTTTGATAAAACCTTTGTTGTTAATGTAATTGCTGTTAAAGAATCTCCTCCAAGTTCTAATAAAGTATTATTAATTCCAACTTTATCAACTTGTAACATTTTTTCTATTATTTTTATTAATTCTTTATCAATTTCATTTCTAGGTTTTACAATTTCAAGTTCATTCTCATCAATAACTGGATCTGGCAAAGCTTTTCTATCAACTTTTCCATTTGGTGTATGTGGTAATTGTTCCATTTTTACAAAATATTGTGGGACCATATATTCTGGCAATTTTGAATATAAAACTGTTTTCAAAACTGATTTAGATACATGACCTCTTTCCACATAATATGCACATAATGCGTCTTTTCCTTTTACAACTTTTTTTACAACAACACAATCATGAATATTATAAACAGATTGCATTTTTTTTTCAATTTCTTGAAGTTCTATTCTTAATCCTCTTATTTTTACTTGATTGTCGATTCTTCCATAACAAGTAATTTCCCCTTTATCATCAAAAGCACCTAAATCTCCTACTTTATACATAACTTTTCCATCTATAAATGGATTTATTATAAAGCTCGCATTTGTTTGTTGCTCTTTATTCATATATCCTTTTCCAACACCATCTCCAGAAATATATAATTCTCCTATTGTTCCTTGTGGCATCACTTTTTTATTTTTATTTAAGATATATATTTGTGTATTATTAATAGGTCTTCCTATTGTAATTTCTTCTTGATTTGTTGCATTTCCTATTGTTGAAAATATTGTTGTTTCAGATGGTCCATATCCATTGTAAATTGTTACATTTGGAATTATTTGTTTAATTCTATCTACCAATGTTTTTGTTAAAGGCTCACCTGCTAACATTATATATTTCAAACTTTTTAAACTATTTTCATCATTCAAATTTTCCAAATGGAATTTCATTACAGATGGTGTTGTTTGCATTATTTCAACATTGCTATCTTTTACAATTCTTTCTATTTTTGATGTCATTTTTTGACCATTTTCACTTGTTAAATATACAGTTAATCCTCTTGTTAATGACATTAATGTTTCAAATCCAAATATATCAAATGAAACTGTTGTAATTGAAAGGATTTTATGATTTTTTCCATCTTTTAAATATTCAATTATATTTTTCATCGAATTGTAAAAATTGCTCAAATTTTTTTGTTTTAACATTACTCCTTTTGGAGTACCTGTTGAACCTGATGTATATATTAAATATGATAAATCTTCTGGTTTAGAAATATTTTCTAAATTTTCTTTATGATTTTCATATATTCTCTCATCTTTAACATTAATAAGTTTTTTATCTGCTAAATTTCTTCTATTTTGACTTGTTAATATTATTGTTGCTTCACTATCTTCAAGCATATATTCTATTCTATCTTTGGGATAATCTGGTGCAATTGGAATATAAGCTCCTCCTGATTTTAATACTGCTAACATTGATATTAACATTTCAAATGAACGTTCTAATAATATACCTACAACAGTATTATTAGTTACTTCATTTTTTCTTAATTTATATGCTAAACTATTTGCTCTCTCATTTAATTCTCTATATGTCATTTCTTTATCTTCAAAAACAATTGCTATATCATCTGGTGTTTTTTCTACTTGTTTTTCAAAATATTTTATAAAAGGTATGTTTTCATCATATTTTAATTCTGTTTTATTAAATTCTACAAGTAATTTTTCCTTTTCTTCAGGTGTAACAATATCAATTTCACTAAGTTTTATCTCTTCTTTTGATACTACTTGTTTCATAATATTTAATATTCTTTTGTGAATATTTGAAATATCTTCTGAATTATAAATACTTGTCTTATAATCATATGCTATATTCAAATTTCCAGTATCATTTAAGTCATAAATTTGAATATCTATATTATCTGCACAATAACCATTAAATGTCCATTCTGTTTCATATTCAATATTTCCTTCATTTTGTTTTGCATTTGTTATTTGATATGATAATAAAATATTATATAAATTTGGAATACTTTTATTTTCTTTTCTTAATTCTTCTAACAAACATTGATATGAATATTTTTGATGTTTTAACATATCCATAGAGTCTCTTGCTATATTTTTTATAAATTCTTTAAATTCTATATCTTCATTAATATTAATTTTAAATGGAGCCATATTTATAAACATACCAGCTGCATTTTTTTCTTTATAATTTATTCTGTTTAAAATAGGTGTACCTATAGTAAACTCATCTAAATTTGATACTTCTCCTATATATATTGCATAAATAGCCATAAAAAAATTATATAATGATATTTTATTTTCTTTACAATAATTTTTTATTTCTGCTACATTTTCTTTTGAGATTTTATATTGTTTTCTTTCACCTGCAGGATTTGTTTCGTCAATGTCTCCTTTTATGCTTCCTGGTATTGTTGCAACTTCTGGAATAGTTTTAAATCTTTCTAGCCAGTATTGCTTATCTTTATTATATTTTTCACTTTCTTGGTATTGTTGTTCTGATTTAATATAGTCTATATATGAATATATAGCCTTTGTTTCTACCTCTTTATTTTGAATTAATTCTGAATATGTTTTTATGATGTCATTACAAATAAGCGCTAATGTCCACGCGTCTGAAATTAGATGGTGTATATTGAGCATAAATGCCCCTTTTCCATCTATAAATTTAAAGATATAAAATTTAAATAATTTTGAATTTTCTAATGTAAATTTTGTTTTTACGATTTTGTTTCTTTCTGTTTCTAACTGATTTTTGCCAGCAATATTAATAGTGTCTATCTGAATTTCTTTTTTTTCAGATAACACTTGTTCAGCATTTCCGTTATTTAATTTAATCTCTAACCAAAAGTTGTCATGTTTTTGGCATACTATTTGTATAGATTTTTCTAGTTTTTCAAAATCTACCTTCTCTTGTATTATCGCTGTTCCACAAATATTGTTTATACTACTTCCTTTATAATATTGTTCAGTTACCCAAATTGATTTTTGGGCATTTGTTAAATTCCCCATTTTCTTAACATCCTTTTATATTTACATTTAGTATCATACTATTTTATTGTAGCATTATTTTACATTTTTTGCAATTTTTTTTGTAAATTAATTAAAAAAACCTAAAATATCAAGTATTTTAGGTTTTTATTTTACATAATCTGTGTGTTGGTATTGACCAGCTCAGTGCATCTCCGATTCACTAATAATATATTATTTTTCAACTGCCTACTTATAAAAGTACTTTTTTCTTCCTTCTAATTCACGGCTTTAGCACTCAGTCGAATAAGGAGCGAACTTTCGTTATTTCTAATTTATATTCTCCCCTCTTCTAGGAACTGTACGTACGACTTTCACCGTATACAGCTCGAGCCTTTGTAATCTATAAATCGTTATACCCTAATTCATAGACAGCCAAATTCTTATATGCTTTTTCTCTTTTTGCTTGTTGTCTTATCTTGTATGCTTGATAGTATCTCCTATCTAAATATGGATTTTTATTTAAGTTCATTATTTCTTTTCTTATTATTGGAACATCTGCAAATTTTTTTAATCTTATATTGTTTTCCTCGAATACATTGTTTCTTCCGTTTATATTATTCCAGTATTTGTTGTATATCCAATATCTACCTTTGTTATTGTGTCGTCTTTTTGCCCAATGTTTTAGCATTTTATATACTGTATAATCTAGTTTTTGAAATGTTTCTTTTGCACATACTACTTGATGATAGTTACTCCAGCCTATTATTACTGGGTTTAGTTTTTTAATTAATGTTTCTTGTTTTTGATTTGAATTTTTTTTTATTCTTTTTCTTATTTTATCTATTACTTTTTTGACTGACTTCTTTGCTGGCTTTATTATTAGTTTATTGTCTCTGTATTTTCTAAAATTCCAACCTAGAAAATCAAATCCTTTCGTAATATGTGTTATTATTGTCTTTTCATCTGATAATTGTAGTCCTCTTTCTTTCATGAATTCACTTACAATGCTCTTTACCTTTTCTAGCGTTTCTTTACTTTCTCCTGTAATTATAAAGTCATCTGCGTATCTAATAAAATTTATTTTGTGTTCTCTGTGTTTTAAAATCTTTACCCTTTTTCCCAGATTTATATTATTATGTATATATTCCTCTAAACCATCCAATGTTATGTTGGCTAATGTCGGACTTATTGCCCCTCCTTGCATAGCACCTTGGCTATTCGGAAATAAGTTCTTTTGATATACATATCCCGCCTTTACAAATTGACTTAATATCTTTTTGCCCATTTTTACATGTTCTAGCATCCATTCATGTGATATGTTATCAAAACATCCTTTAATATCTCCCTCTAATATCCATTCTGCTGCATTTTTATGTGACAATACTGTGAATATTCTTTCCATTGCATCTTGGCAACTTCTATACATTCTAAAACCAAAACTTCCTTTATCTGCATTCGTTTCTGCTATTGGTTGTAATGCCAACAAATATAGTGTCTGCATTGCTCTGTCTTTCATAGTTGGTATACTTAATGGTCTTAATTTACCGTTTGGCTTTTTTATGTATATTCTTCTTGTTGGCATAGCTTTGTATCTTTTTGTATCCAAAGACTTAATTGCTTTCAGTTTTTGCTTTTCCGTTTTCCATATTTCTCCATCTATTCCCGCTGTTTTCTTTCCTCTGTTGTTTGTTACTTTTCTTACTGCTATTGCTTTTGCATAAAATGAATTCACTAATAAATATTGCAACCTTTTAACTAGGTTCTTTTTATTAGTTTTTTCAGCTTTTACAATTCTGATTTGTAGTCTATTGACAAATTCTTCTGCTTTCTTCCAGTCTATTTGTTTCCATTTTGTTATTTCAAATTTGTTTGATTTTCTCTCGCTTTTAGCGTATTTGAGATTGTTATCATTCATAGTAATTCTCCTCTTTTTGTAATCAAAGACCAATAGGTGTCTGCTATCTTTCGACCGAGTCAAATTTTGAAACTCTATGATATACATTGCATATATCCATTCGCTTCTCCTATTTCCTGTTCCCACAGTATATTGTATATTCCTCACGATTTACCTACCATTTTTTTCATATGGAATACTATGGGGTTATCCCACTTAATTAATTAAGATAATGTTATTTACTTAGGATATGCCTTTAAACCGAATAAGCTTGAAATTCTATTTCCGCTATCTTTACACCAACGTAAAACATTTTGGTGTCCAGCCTATTATTAATATGTTTCAGTTACTTTCACATTTCTTTATTCACGATTCTTGTAGCATTTCATTATTTTATCCTTATAAATATTTTTTCCTAGCAACTTTACATTCTCGTAACTAAATGTAATTATCACATTGTCCTAACCTATTTGATACCCTCCAATTACTCAGAACGCACCGGTTAGTAGGAATATCACAAGATAGAGTGATAGCTCATAAAATAAAATACAGACTTGAGAGTATCTCTCCTAGTCTGTATTTTGAGCAATCTTTAATTAATCATTTTGGGTCATACGTTTTACTAATAAAGTGTAAGGCGGGAACCATTGTTGGAAACGCTACTGGTAAGATTGCCGCTGTAACGAGTGCCTGGTCTAGTAAAGTAGTTAGCACTCGTACTGTCGTAACTGCCCCCACGTAAAACTCGACCGTAGTTGTTGCCGGCCTCTAGGCTCCATTCATAGACATTTCCTGCTAAATCATATATATTCTTTACTCTATATTCATCTCGACTTCCTGTTGATGCTGGTAATATAGTATTGTCATGTCCATCTTTTATTTCATTTCCATTTATTGTTATTTTTCCGTAATTTCCTTTTGCAACTCCATTTGTTACATAATATTTTCCTCTTGTTGTTTCTTTATCATTTTTTATATTCTTCATCCATATCATTATTTGATCATACTGGCTTCCCCATATCATACTACTTGTTTTCGTTGTTTTAGAATTTACATTTTTTAATACATTGTTTGAATATAAACTCTGTATTGCATACATTCTATACCATGTTACACTACTTATTCCAATTAATGTTCCTTTCTTACTTGATACTTGATTTGTATTCATATTACTTGTTTCATATCTTCCTATCCAAAATCCTCCTGCACTTTTTACCTTTTCTACCATTTCATTATATTCACTTTGCAATTCTTTTCCAAAACTAGATGCATCTGAATAATTTGTATTTAATATACTATTTACTTGTGATAAATTACTTGATGTATCATAGTTTGATACTGCTGATGGCTCTCTATAAATTGTTGATTTTGGCGTCCAATTTGAATTTGGTGCTACTACTACTCCATTTGTTTCTTCTGTAAATTGATATAATACTCCTATATAATCATCTTTATTATCTGTCTTTGTTCCTGTCTTTATCGCCATTGGATATTTTCCTGCATTTATTTGTTCTTGTACTTTTGCTATTATTCCTGCATCATTTAAAGTAGAATAATTACTACTTAAATCTAATACTACATTATTTTTATCTACTGGTACCCATACAAACTGATCATATTTTTTCTGCATATCTTCTACATTATCCCAATTTGCTTTATCATCATTTATTATATAGATTACTATTCCATTATCTACATTTTCATATTCTCCTGATATTTTTGATACTGTTGCTCCTGCTGGAATTAATACTTCTTTTCCTCCTATTGTTACTTTTGTATCTTTATCATATTTATTTCCTGCTATACCAGTACCTCCTCCAGCTCCTCCTGTTATTCCTTCTGTTTTCTCTCTAGCTATACTTACTTGCTCATTTTCTAATTTTATTTCGTAATAGTATTCTCCTATTTTTATATAATTTTTTCCATCTTTTTCAGCTGTTTCATATCCATTTTCTTCTAGTTTTCCTATTACATCACTTAATTCTGTTTCTTCTCCATGTCCTTCCATTTGTTTTTCTAATACTAAATTTGAATATTCTAATCTTGCCTCTTCTTCTGTTTTGGCTACTTTACTCGTTTCTTTTACTTTACTTGCTTGATTTATTATTCCATTTTCACTTGTTAATGCTGCTATTGTTACTCCTGCTAATATCAACATCACAATTATTGTTACTGCTAATGCTATTAAAGTTATCCCACGCTCTTTTTTTCTAATGTTCATCTTAACTTTCTCCTCTCTATATTTTGTATTTTTAACAAATATTTATCTTTTAGTCTTCCTATTTTAACTTTTTCCCCTCCCTTTTCTTTTGTATTTCTGCAAATATTTTTATTAATCATATTGCATATCATAGCTGAATTATAATGTATATTTTAAAGTTATGCAATATGTGCAGAAATATTTTTAACATTAAGTATATAACTTTATCATTTTTATATTAAGGAAATACCTTAATTCAAGCGCTTTTGAAAGATTTTATAAAAACAAAAAATTTTCAAATTTTATTTTATAAAATTGTTTTATTTTAGTTGACATTACTAGTTTTTATTGATAAAATTTTCATTAGAAAATATATCATTAAGTTATATACTTAATGATTTTTAGCTCAATTATATATTAAAATAACCAATATTATTATATAAAAAAACAAGACAAAAAAGTTCTAATCAAAACTTTCCTATCTTGTTTTTTTACTTATGAAGTTATTGCAATTTCAGCTAACCTAATTGCATCTTCCTTTTTTTCTGCAGCACCAACAAATCCTCCATGATGGCAAAATAATGCTGTTTTTACACCTGTTACTTCTTGATACTCCTTTCCCTTTAATCCTAACCAATTATCTGGAACCGCCTTCATGGGAATATGCTGTTTTAAATCAGTAGTAACAACTTGCCAGTTGTATCCACCTCTAAGAGACGGATATATAACAAACCACACTTCCAATGCTTTGGGATTTCTAGAAAAATAAAGCGATCTTGACCAAGAAACATACTTTTCCAAAATCATGATATGATTTCTTGATTTTTCAATAGCTTCTTCAATATAACTTTTGGCTTTTAACGAAGACATTGCCTTCTTTAATGTATTGTTAAATACTTTCTTGGCAAATTCACAAGCTTCCTTAAAAGCTTTGTCAAAGCTTTCATCTTCATCCCAAGTTGGATTAAAATCAGAAATTACCTGACTAATGTTCATCACCGAAATCTCTGGTCTTGGAATTGTTACAATACCATTATCTACAGCATCAATTCCTTGAATCAACATTTTCTCAACAGCACTCCACAATGACTTAGAATTAATATATTTCTTTTTTAACAATCTCATTCCAAAATCATTCCAAATCAAACCAGCTGAAGCATATGGAATTCCATTCTCTCGTACACCATTTCCTCCTTTTTGATGATGATCCCAACGACCTCCTCCAATATCATATACTATAACATCTGATTTTAGATCTTTTGGGACTTTCAGTGTCCGACAAACGACTACATTCTCAAATAATTCTTCAAGAATGACAGTTGCCAACACTTCATCTGCATGGAAAACTCCAGCATGTGTAACTAACTGCGCTTCATAAACATTTGTTGTCATTCTAATCATAAATAACCTCCATAAGTCATTCAAGTATAAAGTTTTTAAACATATATTAAGTATAACACAATTTACATAATTTTGCAATTATAAATTTTAATAAACAATGTTTTTTATTATCAAATAACTTTCCTAATATATAAAAGAGAATTAGATTTTATTCTAATTCTCTCTAAATAACTTATTTCAATTGTTTCATAACTTCTTCAGCAAAGTTTTCTTCTTTCTTTTCGATACCTTCACCTGTTTCAAATCTTGCAAATTCAAGAACTTTTGAATCTTTTAATATGTCAGAAACTTTTTTGCTTGGATCTTTAACAAATTCTTGGTCTACTAAACAAATTTCTTGATAAAATTTGTTAATTCTTCCTAAAACTATTTTTTCAGCAATTGCTTCTGGTTTTCCTTCATTCATTGTTTGAATTTTTAAAATTTCTTTTTCTTTTTCTACTCTTTCAGCAGGTACTTGATTTCTATCAATAAATTCAGGTCTTGCTGCAGCTATTTGCATACATACATCTTTTGCTAATTCTTTAGTTCCAGATGTCATATTTACTAATACTGCAATTTTTCCATCACCATGAATATATTTTTCAATTAATCCATCTGTTGTTTCAAATCTTGCAAATCTTCTTATTGAAATATTTTCTCCGATTGTTGCTATTTTTCCAATTAATGCTTCATTAACTGTTTTTCCTTCTTCAAACATTGCTGGTTCTGCTAATAATGCTTCTACTGATTCTGGATTATTTTTTACTATTTGTTTTGCAACATCCATTACAAATGTTCTGAATTCTTCATTTTTTGCAACAAAATCTGTTTCAGAGTTAACTTCAACTATTGCTCCTACTTTTTCATCTTCTGAAATATATGCTTCTACCATACCTTCAGCAGCAACTCTTCCTGATTTTTTTGCAGCCTTTGTAATTCCTTTTTCACGTAAAAGTTCTGCAGCTTTTTCTAAATCTCCATCTGTTTCTGTTAAAACTTTCTTGCAGTCCATCATTCCTGCTCCTGTTTTTTCTCTTAATTCTTTAACTAATGCAGCTGTAACCATTATTTATTCCTCCTTTTAAATTTTAATAATTGTTTATTTCAATTATTATATATACTTATTAAAATAGAGTAGAGCAGTAGAGCCCCACTCTTTTATTCTTAATTATTATTCAGCTTTTTCGTCAGCTTCACTTGCAACTTGTTCCATTGATGTAACTTCTTCTTCAACATTTTGTTCTTCTGTTTCTGTTGCTTCAAAGCTTTCACCTTGTTTTCCTTCAATGATTGCATTTGCCATAACATCTGCTATTAAACTTACAGATCTTATTGCATCATCATTTCCTGGAATTGGATAATCTAAGTCTTGTGGATTGCAGTTTGTATCTACAATTCCTACTACTGGTATGTTTAATTTTTTAGCTTCTAATATTGCTATTCTTTCTTTTTTAGGATCTACTAAGAAGATAACTCCTGGTAATTTGTCCATTTCTTTGATTCCACCAAGATTTTTTTCTAGTTTTTCCATTTCTTTCTTTAATAGAATTACTTCTTTTTTAGGTAATACATCAAATGTACCATCTTCTTCCATTTTCTCAAGATCTTTTAATCTTTGAATTCTTTTTTGAATTGTATCAAAGTTTGTTAACATTCCACCTAACCATCTTTGATTTACATAGTACATTCCACTCTTTATTGCTGCATCTTTCATGCAATCTTGAGCTTGTTTTTTTGTTCCTACAAATAGAACTGTTTTTCCTTCTTCTACTTGTTCTTTGATGAATTCATATGCTTCATCAATTTTCTTTGAAGCTTTTTGTAAGTCGATGATATGAATACCATTTCTAGCTTGGAATATGTATTCTGCCATTCTTGGATCCCATCTTCTTGTTTGATGTCCAAAGTGAACACCTGCTTCTAGTAATTGTTTCATTGCAACTACTGCCATTTCTAATTCCTCCCTTTTTGTTATAACTTCCATAAAGTATCTTCATCTATTTGGACCTATTTTCATAGGCACTTCCTAATAAACTACTCTTTATGTGTTTTTTACGCTCATTATTATAACACATTTTTTGGAAAAATCAAGTGTTTTTTATGTTTTCGTTACATTTTCAGGCCAAAATTTGAATTTTTTAATGTTTATACAAATTCTTCCCACACTAAATTAGCTAAATCTATTCCTTTATTAGATAATCTAATATTATCATCTTGTACTATTATTAATTTTTCATCAGAAAGTTTTTTTAATTCATTTCTGTATAAATAAATTGGATTATCTCCAAACTTATTTTTAAATTCACTTATTTTTATTCCAGCTATTTTACGCAACCCCAGAAGCATAAATTCTTTTTTAGAATCTTCTTCTTTTTGTATTTCATGTATAATTCTATTTTTTTCAAATTCTCCTTTTTGAACATTCTTAATATATTCTTTTATATCTTCAGTATTAGAATATCTTGTTATATCTCTATAAGAATGTGCACCTGCACCAATTCCAACATATTCCATTTGATTCCAACAATTCATATTATGTTTTGATTCATACCCTTTTTTGGCAAAATTAGATATTTCATAATGTTTATATCCATTTAATTCTAATGTATTTTTAACATACCAATACATATTTCTTTCTAACTCTTCATCTGGCAATTTTAACTTTCCATTTTCTATTTTAGTTGCAATAGGTGTACCATCTTCAACAATTAATGAATATACAGATATATGTTTTGGAGCTAATTTCAGTACATTTTCTAAACTTTCTTTTAAATCACTAATTCTCTGATTTGGAAGTCCTAACATTAAATCAACATTTATATTTTTAAAACCAACTTTTTTTGCCATTTTATATGTTTCTAAAAATTGTTCATAATTATGAATTCTACCAATCTGCTTTAATAACTCATCATTTGTAGTTTGTAGTCCTATACTTATTCTGTTAATACCACAATCAATATAGTCTTGTAGTTTTTCTTGAGTTACTGTTCCAGGATTAACTTCAATTGTTATTTCAGTATCTTGTGCAACATTTTTTTCTTTTATCTTTTCCAATATTTGCACAATAAATTTACTATCTATATATGATGGTGTTCCTCCACCAATATATATTGTTGTTATTTCTGATTTTATTTTTACATGCTCGATTTCCTTTTTTACTGAATCTACATATTTTTCAATCAAATCATCTTTTCCACAATATGATATAAAATCACAATAATCACATTTTTTCTTACAAAATGGGATATGTACATATATTCCTATTTTATTTTTTATTATCATCTATTTTCTTACCAATCTCCATTACTTTTTTTAATCTATAATTTACTCCAGATTTACCTATTGGTGTTTTTAACATTTTTCCAAGTTCTATCAGACTTGCACTAGGATTTTGTAATCTAAGTTCTGCTATTTCTTTTAATGGTTCTTCTAATTTTTCGAATTCACCATTTTGTTTTAATTTTCTTATTATTTCAATCTGTTCTATTGAAGCATTCATAGTTTTATTCATATTTGCAGTTTCACAATTTACTAATCTATTTACTTTATTATTCATTTCCCTTTTTACTCTAATTTCTTCAAATTTTAAGACAGATTTATTTGCCCCTAATAAAGCTAATGTTTTTGAGATTTCTTCACCATCTTTTAAATATATTGTATATTCTTTATTTTTTTCTATAACATTACTTTTTATATCAAAACTACTTAATCCTTCTACTATAATATCTGCATAATCTTTTTTTCTAACACTTATTTCTAAATGATATGTATTTTCAGGATTGTTAATAGAACCTGAGCCCAAATAGGCTCCTCTTACTATATTTTTCAATTGCTCTATTGTTAAGTTCTCTATTTGGATTTCAACTTTTGGACAAGTTATTACAAATAACTTTCCTTGGATGTTTATATTATATGTTTCAATTCCACAATTACTCAACAATCGTGCAAATCTATTAATATTATATTCATTTTCTGTTGAAAATTTTATTTTATTTTTTTCTTCAGATATATTACTACTCATCAAATATCCCATAAGTTCATATTTAACATTTTCTTTATTTGATAGTTTTTCTGATTTGCTTATCTCTTCTTTTAATTCTGTTGAAAAAGACATATTTCCTCCAATCATAAAACTTGTGTTATTATTATTCTGTCATTTCCATATAAATCTTTTTTACAATATGTATTTTTATAATTTTGTTCATCTTCAATTATTTTAATTACATCATTTTTTTGATTATATCCAATTTCAAAACATAGAAAACTTCCTGTTTTTAAATAATTAATTGCTTGTTCTGTAATTATTCTATAAAAATCTAATCCATCTTCTCCACCATCTAATGCAATTTTGGGTTCTTTTTGAACTTCTTCACTTAGTTTTTTTATTTCATCTTTTCTTATATATGGTGGATTTGAAACTATAATGTCAAATTTTTTATTATCTAATTTATCAAATAAATCTGATTTCAAAAAATTTATTTTTGTTTCTAATTTTTTTGCATTTTTTTGTGCTATTTCTAATGCCTTTTCACTTATATCTACAGCTGTTATATCTGCATTTGGCACAAATTTTTTTAATGATATTGCAATTGCTCCACTTCCTGTACATAAATCTAATATCCTTGGTGAATTATATTTTTGAGCAATTTTTATGACTTCTTCAACTAATATTTCTGTATCCGGCCTTGGGATTAATACATTTTCATCAACAAAAAAGTCCATTTTCATAAATTCCTGTCTATGTGTTATATGTTGTAATGGTACTCCTTTTGTTAGTTTTTCAATATTAACAAAATATTGCCATTGTTGTTGTTTATCAATTTCTTTATTATCATAAACTATAATATATTGCCTTGGTTTATCTAAAACATATTGTAATAATAGTCTTGCTTTTAATTTTGGGCTTTCTACATTATTTGATTTTAACATTATCATTCCTTTTGTTATTGCTTGTTTTATTGTCATTAATCCCCCACCTCTATTTCTTTTGTTTTTAAAATTTATTTACTTCTTCTCTAAATTGATCTCCTCTATCATACATATCTTTAAACATATCAAAACTTGTACTTGCTGGTGAGAATAATACTATTTGACCAGGTTTTGCAATTCTTTTTGCTAATTCTAAACTTTCTCTAAATGTTTCACACATATGTATATCTAAAGTTTTATTTTGATTTTCCAATTCATTTTTTACTGCTGTATATATTTTATTTGCTGTTTGACCAATTAATATTAAACTTTTTACTTTTTCTACAATTGGTTTTGCAATCGGTGTATAATCTAAATTTTTATCTGCTCCACCTGCTATTAACACTATTTCTTTATTAAATGAATTTAATGCTGATATTCCTCTTGTTGGTGTTGTACTTGCAGAATCATTATACCATTCCACTCCATTTAGTGTTCTTACCAATTCTAATCTATGATGTACTCCTGCAAATTCTTTTATTGTATCAACTGCTTTTTCTGTACTTACTAATTTTTTTGTTAATGCTAATGCTGTACATATATTTTCTAAATTATGAATTCCTTTTAATTTTATTTCATCTTGTGATACAATATGTTTTCTTATTCCATCATTACATTCTTTTACAATTCCATCTTCTACAATAAATCCATAGTCTAATTTTTGTTTACTACTGAATAAGATAACATCACCTTTTGCATCATTTTGACATTCTCTAGTTAAATCATTGTCTGCATTTATTACAAGTATTCCTGTATCTTTTTGATTTCTATATATATTCTTTTTAGCATCTATATATTCTTGGTAATCTTTATGTACATTTAAATGGTTTGGCGTTATGTTTGTTATTGCAGATATGTCTGGACTAACTTTCATTCCCATTAATTGAAAACTACTTAATTCTAGTACTATTATATCTTCTGGCTTTATTTCATTTAATTTTGTAAATAATGGAATACCTATATTTCCACCTAAATAGACTTTATATCCTGCATCTTCTAAAATTCTAGCTGTTAATGTTGTAGTTGTTGTTTTTCCATCACTTCCAGTTATTCCAATTACTTTACAAGGTGCCATTTTTATTAATTGTTCTATTTCTGTTGTTATTATTGCTCCTCTTTGCGCTTCTTTTTCTAATTCAGGTTTTGTAGGCAAACAACTTGGTGATCTAAAAATTAAGTAAAATCCATGTAAATTGTCTAAATTTCTTTTTCCAAAATAATATTTAAAATTATATTTTTTTAATTTTCCTAAAATATCTTTTGAAATTTTATCTTCTTCTCTGTCATCAAATACTGATACATCTGCTTTTTTTTCATGCAAATAATCTATTAATGGAATATTACTTACTCCCATTCCAATTACTGCTATTTTTTTATTTTCTATATCTTTTTCAAATTGTTCTAATTTTTTATTTTTAAATTCCATTTTTATCTCATCCTTTCAAAGGTGCAAATTAATATTTCTTTTTACTGAAATATATTCATTCTATTGTATTCATTTTTTCGATTTTCGTCCTTATTATATATCTTTTTTTTGTTTTTTACAATATAATTGCATATTTCTTGCAACTATGGGGACAATATTTTTGTAAATTAAAATTGGAGGTGTTATTTATGTCAGAAAAGAATAATAACCAAAATAAAAATAATAATAGTAAAAAAAATAATAATCAAAAAAATAACAATAAATAGTTTTGTATATGAAAAAAAGCTGAGATATATTATCTCAGCTTTTTTTATTTATACATGTTTTATGCAGTTTCTTTTACTTCTGCTTGAACTCTTTGTTTCTTTTTAGATTCTTTATTTGGATTTTCTATAATTTTAGGTTTTGCATTATTTTGAATTGTATCTTTTGTTATAATACATTTCTCAATTTTTTCATTTGATGGAATGTCATACATTATATCTGTCATAACATTTTCTATTATTGAACGTAATCCTCTTGCTCCTGTTTTTCTTTCAATTGCTTTATCAACAATTGCTTCAAGTGCATCTGGTTCAAATTCTAGCTCTACACCATCAATTTCTAATAATTTTTTATATTGTTTTACTAATGCATTTTTTGGTTCTGTTGTTATTTTTATTAATGCTTTTCTATCTAATTCTTTTAATGTAGCTATAATTGGTAAACGACCTATAAATTCTGGAATCATTCCGAATTTTAATAAATCTTGTGGAAGTATTTGTTCAAATACTTCGTATTTATCCATATCTTTACTACTTTGAATTTCAGCACCAAAACCTATTGATTTTTTTCCAATTCTATCTTTTATAATATTTTCTAGTCCTTCAAACGCTCCTCCACAAATAAATAATATATTTGATGTATCTATTTGTATCATTTCTTGTTGAGGATGTTTTCTTCCACCTTGTGGTGGAACTGATGCTATTGTTCCTTCTACTATTTTTAATAATGCTTGTTGAACACCTTCACCACTTACATCTCTTGTTATTGATGGATTTTCAGATTTTCTTGTTATTTTGTCTATTTCATCAATATATATAATTCCTTTTTCTGCTTTTTCTATGTCTCCATCAGCAGCTTGAATTAGTTTCAAAAGAATATTTTCAACATCTTCTCCTACATATCCAGCTTCTGTAAGTGTTGTTGCATCTGCTATTGCAAATGGTACATTTAATATTTTTGCAAGTGTACTTGCTAATAATGTTTTTCCACATCCTGTTGGTCCTACTAATAAAATATTGCTTTTTTGAATTTCCACATCATCATCACTTATTTCTTTTTTTTCTTCAATATTTTCTTCATAAGCAACTCTTTTATAGTGATTATATACTGCTACTGCAAGAACTTTTTTTGCTTCTTCTTGCCCAATTACATATTCATCAAGAATTTCTTTTATTTCTTTTGGACTTGGAATCTCATCTAATTCTGCTAAAGTATATGTGTCTTCATCAGAATATTCAGCATCAATTATTTCATTACATAGCCCTACACATTCATTACAAATATATACACCAGGACCAGCAATTATTTTTCTAACATTATCTTGTGTTTTGCCACAAAATGAACATTTTACACTTTTTGGTATATCATTTTTTGCCATTTTAATCTCCTTTTTTCTTAAGCTCTTTTTGTCATAATTCCATCTATCAAACCATATTCTAGGGCTTCTTCTGCTGTCATATAATTATCTCTTTCTGTATCTTTTTCTATAACATCTAGTGGTTTTCCTGTTCTTTCACTTAAGAATTTATTTAATTTTTCTCTTGTACGAACTAAATGGTCTGCATGAATTTTAATTTCTGTTGCTTGGCCTTGTAGTCCTCCACCACCAATCAATGGTTGATGTATCATAATTTCTGAATTTGGCATTGCAAATCTTTTTCCTTTTTCACCAGCTGTTAATAATACTGCTCCCATACTTGCTGCAAGTCCTACACATACTGTTTCAACTGGACATTTTATATAATTCATTGTATCTACAATTGCCATTCCATCTGTTATTGATCCTCCAGGTGAATTTATATAAAAATATATTTCTTTATCTGGATCTTCTGATTCTAAGAATAACATTTGTGCAACTATTAAACTTGATGTTGTTGGATTTACATCTTCTCCTAAGTATATTATTCTGTCTTTTAATAATCTTGAAAATATGTCATATGAACGTTCACCTTTACTTGTTTGTTCAACAACATATGGTACTAAACTTGATTTTTCTAACATAATTTATCCTCCCTACCCTTGTAATTTTATCACAAGTATATAAATATTTACTCTAATTATAGTCTATTAGAGTAGAAAAAGTTAGGTAAAACTTCTCTATTTTTAATAAAAGACTTTCCCCCTAACTTCTTTTTACTTTATTTTATTTTTGCATTTTTTACTATGAAATCAATTGCTTTTTCTGATTCGATTCCTTCTTTGATATAATCTTTTAAGTTTTCGTTATCACTAATTTCTTCAACTTTCTTTCCATAGTTTTTAGCCATTTCTTCTAATTTGGCATTTATTTCTTCGTCTGTTGCTTCAATTTTTTCTGCTTTTCTAACTGCTTCTAAAGTAAGTCTTGATTTTATTGCTTCAATTGCTTGTGGTTCATATTCTTTTCTTACTTCTTCTTCAGTTTTTCCTATCATTTTTAGGTATTGTTCTAATTTTAAACCTTGGTATGAAAGTCTTTGATTTATATCTTGGATCATGTGATCAACTTCCATATCTACCATTCCTGATGGAATTTCTACTTTTGATTTATCACATACAGCTTTTATTGCAGCTTCTTCTGTTTCATATTTTGCTTTTTGTGCATTGTCTTTTTCAAGTCTTTCTTTGATACTTGCTTCTAATTCTTTTAATGTATCAAATTCGCTTACATCTTTAGCAAATTCATCATCTAAGTTTGGTAATTCTTTTTTCTTTATTTCATGTAGTTTTACTTTAAATGTTGCTTCTTTTCCAGCTAAATCTTTAGAGAAATATTCTTTTGGGAATGTTACTTTTATTTCTTTTTCTTCATCAATTTTCATTCCAACTAATTGATCTTCAAATCCTGGTATAAAAGCTCCGCTTCCTATTTCTAGTTCATGTCCTTCTGCTTTTCCACCTTCAAATGCAACACCATCAACAAATCCTTCAAAATCAATTGTTGCTGTATCTCCATTTTCTAATGCTCTGTCATCAACTGTTACTAATCTTGAGTTTTTGTCTTGCATTTGTTTTATTTCATTTTGAACATCTTCGTCTTTTACTGGATATTCTATTTTCTTTATTTCTATTCCTTTATATTTTCCTAATTCTACTTCTGGTTTTACTTGTACTACTGCTGTAAATATTACATCTTTTCCTTTTTCCATTTGAACTATATCAACTGTTGGTCTGCTTACTACATCTATTTTGTTTGCATCAATTGCTTCATCATAAGCTTCTGTTGCAACTTCATTAAATGCATCTTCATAAAAGATTTCTGCTCCGTAATATTTTTCTACTATATTCATTGGAGCTTTTCCTTTTCTAAAACCTGGTATATTAATATATTTAGCATTTTGGAAATATACTTTTTTCATTGCGTTTTCAAATTTTTCTGCGTCTACTGTAATTTCTAATTTTACTTCATTTGCATTTTCTGTTTTCTCAACTTTACAATTCATTTTCAATCTTCCTTTCTCGTATTGGCTTTACTTAGCTTTTACATTATATCATATATTTTCCAATTTGCAAGCAGTTTTCTAAAGATTTTCTTAATATTTTGCGATTTTTAAGGCTATATTTACATTTTCTATATGTAATTTTTTCCAATATAATACATATGTGATATATATACGATTTTTTCAATATCATCTATTGTATATAGTATTACATATTTATTTATAATAATTTTCCTATTATTTCTTTATAAGCTGTTGGTGTAACTATTATTTTGTATAGTTTTATATCCAAATTTTTTTCTTAGCTCCTTAAACATTTTTTCTGCTTCTATCCCATCTCTATTTTTTATGTCATCTTCTGACTTTTTTAAAATTTTAATTATTTCTTCATTATTCTCTTTCATTTATATTGATCTCCTTTCATACATTTTTATACTAGTATATCACATTCTTTATCTTTATTTCAAATTATTTGTTTAATATGATTAATCTTACATTTTCCATTTATAATATATACTTCTATAACATCAAATCTTACAATAAATTTAGAAAAATTATTTTCTTTTAAAAATATAGCAGCACTTCTTTTCATATGAATTTTTTTAGTTTTGTTTACAGCTTCACTAGGTTTTCCATATTTTTCATTAGTTCTTGTTTTTACTTCAACAAATATAATATAATTGTTTTTACTTGCTATAATATCTATTTCACCATTTCGTGTATAATAATTATTTTCAATTATTTCATATTTATTATCTTTTAAATATTTTTGTGCCATTTTTTCGCCTATTATTCCAAATTTTCTTTTATTCATCATCTTCTCCATTTTTTATTCTATACACTTGTCCAGGTAATTCTTCTATTAGATTTTCTAATTGTAATAACATTATTTTATAACTAATATCTTGTATAGACATCTTAGTTTTTCTTACAATTTGATTAATATTTGCTGGCTCATTTTTTATACATTTATATACTTTTTCCAATTCTTTTGGAACTTGTTTTTCTTTTTCCTTTAATAATTTTTTCTTAAACTTAATTTTAGGATATTCTATTAATATATCTTCAACCTTTGTTACCAATTTACTACCATTTTTGATTAATTCATTTGTTCCTAATCCTTTTGAATTTTCTAAACTACTTGGAACACAAAATACTGGTTTGTTTAAACTTTTAGTATATCTAGCAGTAACACTTGTTCCGCTTCTATAACCAGCTTCAATTACTAGTGTTCCAATTCCTAAACCAGCTACAATTCTATTTCTTTCTAAGAATTTTTTTGATTCTGCTTTAACATCTTTTTCATATTCTGTTATTATAAGTCCCTTATTTTCTAATATTTCATCAATTAATTCTTTATTTTGTTTTGGATATATATTATCAAATCCACATGGTAAAACAGCAATTGTTTTTCCAGAATATTTTATACATGTTTTATGTGCTATAGCATCTATTCCAATTGCTAGTCCGCTTATAATTGTAAATTCATATTCAACTAGTTTTTTAGTAAAAGTTTTACACATTTTTTCACCATAGTGTGTATTAGTTCTTGAACCCACAATTGCAATTCCAATACTATTTAATAATTCTATATTCCCTTTTGTATATAATCTTACTGGTGGATTTTTTATTTCTCTTAATTTATTTGGATATAGAACATCTGCATATTCGATTATTCTTTCTTCATATTTTTTCATCTTCCTCCTATCCATTTTTCCGAAATTATTTATTCAGAAATTTATCTATACTTCTATATTGAACTGCTTCTGCTATATGTTTAACATTTATTATTTTTTCATTATCTAAATCTGCAATAGTTCTAGCTACTTTTAATACTCTTTCATATCCTCTAACACTCAATTTTAGCATTTTAAAAGCCCTTTGCAGTAATATATTAGCCTCGTCATTCATATTGCAAAACTCTCCAATTAATCTAGTTGTTAGTTCTGAATTTGATTTTATTCCAAAATTTTTGTATCTTTCTATTTGGATTTTTCTGGCTATATTAACTCTTTGTTTTATATTACTAGAATTTTCTATTTTTATATTTGAATTTAACTTTTCTATTTTTGTTCTTTTTACTTCAATTTGAATATCTATTCTATCTAATAATGGCCCACTTATTTTGTTTAAATATCTATGTATTTCTGTTGATGTACATTTACACTCTTTATCTTCATCTCCATAATATCCACAAGGACATGGATTCATACTTGCAACAAACATAAAGTTACAAGGGTATCTATAATTTCCACTTAATCTATTTATTATAATTTCTTTTTCTTCTAAAGGTTCTCTCAATGCTTCTAATACAACCCTATTATATTCTGTCAATTCATCAAAAAATAAAATTCCATTATGAGCTAAGCTTATTTCTCCTGGTGTTGGAACTTTTCCACCACCAATTATTGATTTTATTGGTGACGTATGATGTGGCATTCTAAAAGGCCTACTTAATATTAATCCTTCTCTAGTTAAATTAGCTGATACACTATGGATCTTTGTTGTTTCTATTGCTTCTTCTAATGTTAAATCTGGTAAGATTGTCAAAATTCTTTTAGCTAATGCTGTTTTACCACTTCCTGGACTTCCAATCATGAGTACATTATGACCTCCAGCAGAAGCTACTTCTAATGCTCTTTTTACATTTTCTTGTCCTTTAATATCCATAAAATCCATATTATATTCTTTTACAAATTCTACTTTTCTTTCAGATTTTTTTTCTATAAATATTTCTTTATTTAAATATTTTACAACTTCACTTAATGTTATTACTGGAATAATATCAAGTCCTTTTATAACAGAAACTTCATTTGAATTTGCCTTTGGAATTATTACTCTTTTTATTCCAAGTTCTTTAGCTTCCTCGCACATTGCGAACACTCCATTGGTTCTGTTTATTTTCCCATCAAGAGAAAGTTCACCTATAAAAATAGTATTTACAATTTCACTATATTTTAAATTGGGCAAACTACCAATTGATATTAATATACCAATTGCAATTGGTAAATCAAATGAGCTACCTTCTTTTTTTATATTAGCAGGTGCTAAATTTATTAATATTTTTTTACTTGGAAATTCTATTTTAGAATTTTTTATTGCTGATACTATTCTCTTTTTAGATTCTCTAACACTTGTATCTGGTAGTCCAACTATTTCAAATTCCGGTATTCCATTACTTATGTCTGTTTGAACTTCTATTAAATTTCCTTCTAATCCTATTAACGATATTGACTTTATTTTTGATAACATATTTCCTCCATGATATTTTTAATTTTTATTGCTTTTTTTTACCATTTATTATAAAATTGAGTAAAAACAAAAGAATGGTGATTTTATGAAAAAGAAAAAAACAAAGAATAAATTTGATAATATAAATGTTGCTAACACAACCTCTAATATAAAATTAAAAACTTTTTTAGTTATAATAGTTTTAATTTTTATATTATTAATTATAAGATTAATCTTTTTGCAATTTGTAGATGGTTCTGAATTAGAAAGTGCGGCAAGGGCAAGACAAACAAAAACAGAAACAATTTCTGCTAAAAGAGGAACAATTTATGATGTTAATGGTGAAACATTAGCAATGAGTTATGAAACAGATAAAATATATCTAGATCCTTCTAATGTAAAAGATGAAAATAAAGAAACTATTGCACAAAAGCTATCTGAAATACTTGAAATAGACTATCAGGAATTGTTAGATAAATTAAAAAATAATACTAAAAGATTTACTGTTGCAACAGAAGTTGAACAAACAAAAGTTGAACAAATAAAAACATGGAAAAATAATTTAAAATTTACAACAGGAATTAATTTTGAAGAAACTAATTCTAGAACATATCCACATGGTACTTTAGCTTCAACTGTATTGGGTTTTACAAATGCAGATAACTCTGGTGCTTATGGAATTGAATACTCTTGGAACTCATTTTTAAGTGGTACTGCTGGGAAATCTGTTAGTTTAAAAGATGCAAGTCAATCAGAAATTGCCAATTCTGAAAAATCATATATAGCTGCCGAAAATGGCTATGATTTAAATTTAACAATAGATGTAAATATTCAAGGAATTATTGAAAGAGAGTTGGCAACTGCTGTTGATGAATACGAATGTGATAGTGGAATTACAATAGCAATGGATCCTTCTACAGGTAAAATTTTAGCTATGGCTGATTATCCAAATTTTGATCCTAATAATCGTAATACTCCTAATAGTAAATTAGCAGAAACCTGGGATACATTATCTAGTGAAGAAAAATCTACAGCTTTACTCAGAATGTGGACTCCAAAAGCTGTAACAGATACCTATGCTCCTGGTTCTGTTTTCAAATTAATAACATCTTCAATAGGTCTTGAAGAAAATTTAGTAAAAACTGATACAGCTGGTGAATTTAATTGTACAGGATATTATTATATAAATGGTGAAGAAAAACCTATAAGATGTTGGAATTGGAGAAAACCTCATGGAAAACAATCTTTAAGAGAATCTCTTGAACATTCTTGTAACCCTGCATTTATAGAACTAGGATTGCGAATTGGTGCTCAATTATCATATAAATATTATCAAGCTTTCGGATTATTTGAAAAAACTGGTATTTCACTTTCTGGTGAAGCAATTGGTAAGTTTTATGATCTAAATAAAATAAATCAACACGAACTTGCTACAATGTCATTTGGTGAAAAATTTACAATTACACCAATTCAAATGATTTCAGCTGTTGCTGCAATTGCCAATGATGGAGTTCTAGTCCAACCTCAATTAGTTGATAAAATTACTAATACTGATACTGGAGAAGTAACTGAATTTAAAACAAAAGAAGTTCGTCAAGTTATTTCAAAATCTACTGCAGATAAAGTAAAATCAATGATGGAATCTGTTGTTTCTGCCGGCTCAGGATATAGAGTCGCAGAACAAGCCAAAGGATTTTCTATTGGTGGAAAAACAGGAACATCAGAGCCAACAAGTTCAACTTCAAAAGATGGATATACAGCTTCATTTGTTGCAATTTCTCCCGTTGAAAATACAAAAATTGTTTTACTTGTTATATTAAAAAATCCAAAAGGAACTTTGCATAATGGTGGACAAATTGCTGCCCCAACAGCAGGTAAAATGTTTGCTGAAATTTTACCATACATGGGAATTGAGTCTGGAAATAAAGTTAATGAATCAAATAATAATTTATCTGAAAGTGATTTATATTAATTTTTTTACAAGATGCACAAAATTGTGCATCTTATTTTGTTAAAAATTATAAATTTTCAATTTTATACTTTTCTAATGCTTTTGCAACTTGGTCTGGACACGAAGTTCCCTTAACTCCACATTCTATGCCTTTTAGCATTTGTATCACCTCATCAATTTTTCTTCCTTCTACAAGCCTAGATACTCCAACAGTGTTTCCTGGACATCCTCCGATAATCTTTAGACCTTTTATTATATCTCCTTCTATGTCAAATATCATTTGCATAGAACATACTCCTTCTGGATTATATGTATATTTCATTTTTTCATCCTTTCTTATATAAATTTCATCAATATTATACAAGTTTTGACTAAATTTTACAATATTTTTGTTATTTTTTCATATCTATTATACTATTTCTATCTTTACTGTTGTTTTTTTACATTAATTAAATTATATTTTTATTATTTTCTATCTACCTTTATTCCGACTAATAACATATAATCACCTAATCCTTCAAAATATTCTTTTAATTCATTATCTTCTTCGCTGTCCTGTTCTTTTATATATTTTAATATATCTATAAAATTAATTTCTGTTCCAGTTTCTAATATATTTCCTTTATTATTTTCAATTTCCAAAAATACACTTTGATAATACTTTTTCTTTGTTAATTCTGATATTAATACTTTATTTAAAGCCATTTCTCCTTCAGTTTTAATATTTTTATCATCTAACTCTTCTTCATAAATTAAACACCAATAACAAAATATAGATTCTTTTATTCTTGAATTTTTTATTGGTTTTAAATAAATTTCAAGTTCATTTCCATCATCTAATTTTGCTTTTGTTTTTATCACTTCAAACTCATATTCTGAAATATTTTTCAATCTTAATTGTTTCTCAACATTTATCTTATCTATCTGTATATGTAATATTTTTCTCAAAATTTTAATTAATTGTTTATCTGATTTCTCAATTATATTTCTCAATTCTTCTACTTTATTATTTTCTATAATAATCACTACTCCTTTTTATATACTTAATAAAACGTTTTATTTGATTTTTAGCTTTTCTCTAAAAGAAACAACAAATATTTGATTTAAATTTCTTGAAAAAAAGTGTTTTGAAATTATTTAACATACTTAGTATAATTTTTTTATATACTTTTGTCAATATATTGTTACAATATTGGGAATATTTTCATCGACAGATTTTGCTAAATTTTTATAAACATATATAATTTATCCTATAATTTTCTTTATTTTATCAATATTTTTTATAGTAGTTTCATATCCATATTTATAACAGATATCCATTTTATTAATATCTATCAATCCTGTTCCATTTGTTGGAATTGTTAATATTAAATCACTTTTTTTCAATGAATTAACTGATAATTTGTTTCCCATAATATCTAGTGTTTTCATTATAATATCCATAACATCATAATCTTCTCTAACTTGATCTGATTCAAAATTTACAGATATTATTTTTCCACTATAAATTTTTTTTAACTCTTCTGTTGGAATATTGTCTAAAACTCCACCATCCATAAATATATGCTTTTTAAATTCACATGGACAAAATATAGCTGGGAAACTACTACTAGCTCTAACAGCTTTTCCAATTCCTATTTCTGTAATATAATTATCATTCATATTTTGTCTTGAAGCACAATTTGTAAAAATATATTCTTTAGCTTCTCCAATATCAACTGCTGAAATTACAAGCGGCATTTTTATGTCTCCAACTAGTTTGAATCCTTTTTTATTTGCTAATTCATCATACATTTTTTCAAATCTTTCTCCATCACTTAATCCTACAATTCCTACTTTATTGCTTTTTATAAAACTAGTTACTCCACTTAGTATTGGTTTACTTCTTATATTTATAATATCTTCTGCATATCTTTTAAATAGTAAATATATATAATATGGACTATATCCCATTGCATACAATGTTGCTACTATACTACCTGCACTTGTTCCTCCAATTGCTTCCACTTCTATGTTATTTTCTTCAAGTGCTTTCAATACTCCAACATGTGCTATTCCTCTAATCCCTCCGCCTGCTAATGATATTCCAATTCTCATATAATCACTCCCCCAAAAAAATTTTAAAGTATTTTATTTTTATTTGCTTACTAGCTAATCAACACAAAAAATAAGTAAATACCTATAAAAAGTATTTACCTATTTTTTATTTTTAAACTAATTATCTAACATAACATTTCCATTACTATCAAGTTTATAATTAACTTCTTCATTAAAAACTGTTATTTCTCCATTCTCAACATTTATTGTTGCATTTGGAATTTCTATTGTTTTTTCCAACTTATTATTAAATATATATATTGTATTTGTTTCAAAATTTACTGCTTGATATGCATTTGTATTTCTTATAATTTGTAATAAATCATATTCACAATTTATTAAATTTTCACCATTTTTATTAATTACACCATATTTATTATTTTCATATTTTATAAAAATATTATCATTATCAGTTTTTTCAATTGTGGTATCAAATGGAATATTTACCTCTTTTCCTTCCCTATCAAATACTTTCTTTTCATCTCCTTTTGTAGTATATATATATATTCCTTTTATTTCTAGTGAATCATATCCAACTTTTAAGACTTCTATTCCTTTTTCATTAAATGCTCCATATTTTCCAGTTCTTTCAGCTATAAATAAATTAAAATCTTTTTCATAATTTATTGATTGATATTGAGTATTTATTACCTTAGCATTATTTATAAAGACACCATATTGTCCATTTTTTGCTGCGATTAAATATATATTATTTTTATCTGCTACATCAACAATTCTTAATATTTGATTATAATCTGCTATTAATACTTCATCATAATCATAATCATAGTAACCATATCTATATCCATCACTTGTTGTTTTACAAACAATATATCCAGATTTTTTATATCCATCTTGTTCATTATAATATTCATCAGATTGAATTGAATCAAATTCTTCTTTTATTAATTGTTTTCCCTTTACATCATATATTTTATATTTGTTATTATCTTTTACTATTACTTCATTTTCTTTATATCCTAAACTGAAAATCTGCTCATATCTAGCATCTAAAATTACTTTTCCTGTTATTGATAATAATCCATATTTTCCATTTTTTTGATATATTATTGCATTTTTTTCATATTTTTCTTCTAATAAATTTGATAATTTTATTGGTTCAACAGCTTCATACTCTTTAAATATTTCTGAACCTTTTTCATTATAAACTACTGTTTTTTCTCCATCATTATCACATATAAAAATTCCCCTATGTTCATTTGGAATTACTACTTGCTCATATTGTGGTTTTACAATAATTTTATCCTCTTGATTTTTAACTCCGTATTTTCCATTTTCCTCTATTACACTATATATAATTAATTTATCTTCTGTTTCATCATTTATTCTATCTTTATTTGGTAGATATATTGATAATCCTAAACTTATTATTACTACTATTATAAATCCTATTATTCCTACAACTTTTTTCATAACATTTTGCTCCTTGTTATAAGCATATTTCTTTTTATACATATTTTACTATGTTATTATATTTTTAGCAATAATTTTCGCAAAAAATTTACATATTATTGTTAACTCTGTCTTGATGTATATAAAAAAATTGGCTTCCTCCTTTTTCGCACAAAAAAATATGACATGCTACTAAATTCACACATCATATTATACACCCTCTATATAAAATACAGACTTAAGAGTATCTCTCCTAGTCTGTATTTTAAGCAATCTTTAATTAATCATTTTATGTCATAAGTCATATTAATAAATTGTAAGACGAGAACCATGGTAAGCATCTCTAGTATTAGGATATGTGAAACTACGAACATCTGGTCTAGAATATTCAGCCATTTGAATATCGTAGCCGCCTCCTCGTACAGTTCTAATTTGATTGCCACCTGCTTCTAGTGTCCATTCCCAAACATTTCCTGCTAAATCATATATATTCTTTACTCTATATTCATCCATGCTTCCTGTTTTTGCTGGGGATGTAATATCATTATTTCCATCTTCTATTTCATTTCCATCTATTGTTATTTTTCCATAATTTCCTTTTACAACTCCATTTATTACATAATATTTTCCTCTTGTTGTTTCTTTATCATTTTCTACGTTCTTCATCCATATCATTATTTGATCATACTGGCTTCCCCATATCATACTACTTGTTTTCGTTGTTTTATAATTTAAATTTTTTAATATATTTTTTGAATATAAACTCTGATTTGCATACATTCCATACCATGTTATACCAGTACTTATCCCACTTGTTGTTCCTTTTTTACTTGCTACCTGATTTGTATCCATATTACTTGTTTCATATCTTCCTATCCAGAATCCTCCAGCATTTTTTACCTTTTCTACCATTACATTATATTGATTTTGTAATTCTTTTCCAAAACTAGATGCATCTTTATATGTTGTTCCTAATATTCCATTTATTTGTGCTAAATTACTTGATATATCTCCATTAATGTTATCTCCTAACCCTAATGGTTCTCTATAACTGCTCAAACTTGTCCAACCTTTTGATGATTTTGGCGTCCAATTTGAATTTGGTGCTACTACTACTCCATTTGTTTCTTCTGTAAATTGATATAATACTCCTATATAATCATCTTTATTATCTGTCTTTGTTCCTGTCTTTATCGCCATTGGATATTTTCCTGCATTTATTTGTTCTTGTACTTTTGCTCTTATTCCTGCCTCATCTAATGTTGCATAAGTAGTACTTAAATCTAATATTACATTATTTTTATCTACTGGCACCCATACAAACTGATCATATGTTTTATGCATATATTCTACATTATCCCAATTTGCATTATCATCATTTATTATATAGATTACTACTCCATTATCTACATTTTCATATTCCCCTGATATTTTTGATATTGTTGCTCCTGCTGGGATTGATACTTCTTTTCCTCGTATCTTAACTTTAGTATCCTCTTCATATTTTGTTCCAGCTATTCCTCCTGTTATTCCTTCTGTTTTCTCTCTGGCTATGCTTACTTGCTCATTTTCTAATTTTATTTCGTAATAATATTCTCCTATTTTTATATAGTTTTTTCCATCTTTTTCTACTGTATCATATCCATTTTCTTCTAGTCTTTCTATTACATCACTTAATTCTGTTGTATCTCCATGTCCATCCATTTGTTTTTCTAATATTAAATTTGAATATTCTAATCTTGCTTCTTCTTCTGTTTTCGCTACTTTATTTTTTTCTTTTACTGTATTTGCCTGATTTATTATTCCATTTTCACTTGTTAATGCTGCAATCGTTACTCCTGCTAATATTAGCATTACTATTATTGTTACTGCTAATGCAATTAACGTTATACCTTGTTGTTTTTTTCTAATGTTCATCTTATTTTCTCTCCTCCCTAATATATTGTATTTTTTACATATTTTTATCTTTTGGTCTTATTTTTTAAACTTTTCCCCTCCCTTTTCTTTTGTATTTTGCAAATGTTTTTATTAAGTATATTGTATATCATTATTAAATTGTAATATGTACTTTAAAATTATGCAATATGTACAACAATATTTTTCAATTAAATCTATAACTTAATGATATATTTTCTAAAGAGATTTTATCAATAAAAACTAATAAAGTCAACCCCAATAAAACAATATAAAATTAATTTATGATTCATTTATGATAATGTCTTAATATATCATTTAGGAAAATGTCCTAATTTTAAATTTGTGATATAAGTATA
>CAKOVS010000003.1 GCA_934122085.1 uncultured Clostridia bacterium
TTATAAATTTATTGTTGTCTATTTCTACTGGTGTATTTCCTGCTGCTGAGTTTTTATCTATACTTGCATATGCATATGTTCCATCTTCTCTTCTATATGCATTTTCTTCATTATTTGCATATGTTGAATATGATTCTACTTCTGCCATGAAATCAAACTTAATTCCCTCTGGATTATTTACAATCTCTGCTATTGTATTAGCATTTATTCTAAATGTTATTTCTAATACATTTTTTCCATTTGCAATTATAATAGGACTATATTCCAAGTTTTTCATGTTTTTTATTTGCTCTAAATCTATTATTGTTTCTCTTAATTTTCCATCTTGAATTGTTGGAATTTCTTCATTTATTCCTATTATTTCTGATCTCTTTTGCTCTGTTTCGTTGTAGTAATTATATGATTTTAGTATTAAACTACTGTCATAATCTAATTTTAGTTTCTTTATTTGTGCTTGTAATCCTGATTTATTTTGTAAATATACTTTATATGTTATTTCTGCATATAAATTTTTTCCTGCTTCTGTTGCACTATATGCTATTGATGATTCATGTAATTGTCTTTCATAATATTTATTTTGTAATTCTTTTAGTTTTACATCCATTTGTTCATTAAAGCTTTCTTCTTTAACTCCATTATATGTATATGTATGTTCATATCCATCTATGTTTAGCATAAACTTCTCTACGTCACTATCTATTGCTACATCTACTTGTTCTCTTGAATATAATCCTAAATTTATATTTTTAATTTCAGAAATATGTGTTATTGTTGTATTTTCTTTTTTAATATATTCTTCTAGATAATCACTAAAATTACAGTTATCAAGCGTTGTTGCTTTTATATGATATATATCATATCCATATGCTTCTGATTCTGCATCACTAAACTTACCTTCTCCATTTGTTCCATTATATATAGATTTATCTCCATATATTATTGATGATTGATGACTTTTTAGTGATTTATAATTTAATTTTCCTGTTTCTTTATTTTCGCTATCTAATGCTTTACCTGTTGAAGTATTATTTTCATCTATTTGGGTATTTGATGTTATTGTACTAAATTTTTCATTAAATCTTTGTCTTTCTTCCGAATTTTCATTAGACTTTCCTGATGCTATTTCTTCTGATGCTCTTGAGGCATTTGCTATATTTATATCTGTATTTAATTTAACATTTCTATATTTTACACCATTATATTCAAATTCAATATAATATTTGTCTAAATCTGCAATTCTTAATGTGTCATCTGTATATGTTAAGTCTTTATTTCTTGAGCCAAAATGATATTCACCATTTTCATTTGTCCATGTTACTAATTCTCTGTTTCTCACTGTATCATGTAATATTACTTTTACTCCTGGTACTCTTTTATCTGGTTCATCATACAAGTCATTTCTTCCTGAATTATCCTTACCATTTAACATATCTTCCCAAACATATCCAGACATATCTATAAATTGCTTTTTATTATATAATTTTATTACAACTATAACATCACTTTCATTTATTACAATGTCTTGAAGCTTTTTATATCCTTTACTTGTATCATAATTGTCATCCCATACTCCATATCCATATGGTGAATTAACTTCCCATACATGATATGTTCCTGCATGTAGTCCTGTAATTGTTTCTCCAACTCCAACTTCCCAACGGCCTCCTGCATCATTAGTTACTAAAAATTTAAATTCTGATGAACTTGGATTTGATGGATCATATAACATTTCTCCTGTTTCTTCATCAAATTTGTATATTGTTAAACTCTTTGGTAATTCTTTTGGTTCAAATGTAATTGTTGTTGAAAACTCTTGTTCATATTCTTTACTGATTTTTCCTGTACCAATACCTTTAATTGTTTGATTAGCATTTGTACTCTTTAAACCACATCCAGGACAAGTCCATGACGCATCTACTTTATATATATCTGTCCACTGATATTCAATTTCTATTGTAATTTTTATTTTTCTTGTTACAGTTATACTTAACGATGTTACCCCACTACTTCCTTGTAGCATTTCTGCTGTTGCACTTCCATTTATTCCAGTTTCACCTTTTATTTTACTTTGGATTTTATCCATATCATATGTTCCCAAATTATTTGGATCTATTACAGAACCTATTGCTTCCCATAAAGATTTTGTTTCATCAGTAGTAAAGTCTCCTGGTAAATCTCCCTTTATAGAAAAATCAAGTCCATCATTACTCCATTCAAGTCTTACTCCATTAGGGTCTACACCATCTACATAGAAATTTGTTTTAGTTATGTGTAAATCTTCAAATCCTTGATAAATACTAGGAACTGCATCCTCACTCCAACTTCCCTCTATACATATGTCATCCACATCTTCACCTGTGCTTGAATCTGTTGTTGAAGAACATAATTTACCGGATTTTGCTGTATGGAAATGTTTTCCTGGTTCTGAACATTGTCCTCTTCTTATAACCACTCCATCTTCATTCATAATTAGAAAAGTACCTGTGCCTTTCCCTTTATAATCAACTAAAACTATCTGTACATTTTTATCATATCCACTTGTTGTTTCTAATACTGCATTTTGTACCATTTCTCCAACTTGAGCTTGCAAATCTGCCATTGTACCTTCTATAGAATAAGCATATTCTTTTGAAGTAAATGAAAATACTGACATTGCAAATATAAACATAAATATTACAAACATACCTTTTCTATTTACAACTTTTTTTATAAAATATACCATTAATGATGCATATAATAATACCAATATTACACCTCCTAATATTTTGAAGGTTGTTCCAATTCCTGTTGCAACTTCTATAATTACACTAGCTTTATCTGTATTATTTTCATTATTTATATCTTCTGTATGTCTTATGCTTTCATTTGTTCCTAATTTTACTGTACTTGTATATGTTCCAGCATCATTATCATCTAATGTTTTACTTAATGTAATTACTGCTTCTATACTCTCTCCTGGTTTTATATCTGTATTAGCATAACTTACATTACTTATTGTATATCCTAATGCTTTTGTCCATCCATTATTTAATTCTGAATGAAATTCTATATTTGATGGTATTTCATCAATAATTTCATAAACTTTTCCAGTTAAGTCTCCAACATTGGTTACTTTAATTTTATATTCTATAACAACTGTTGAACCTATAAATTGTTTTGAATGTATTGATACTTTTGCAAGTTTCTTGTTATTATATGTATATTCTTTTGTTCCTTTACTATTTGTTACTGTTACTTTTTGAACAAATTGTTCTACCTTTAAATCAAAACTTTTCTTTTCAACTAAGCCTAAGTCTAAGTTGTTTTTATAATATGTCAAATCAATTTTATCAGTCATACCAACTGTTCTTGTTTCATTAAAAATTTTAACATATTTTTCTACTGCATCATTATTACTAGATGCTTCTACATCTGATTTTTGATAATCTGTTACATTATATGTATCTGTATCATATTCAAAGATAACATAATATTGTCCAGTATATATATTGGTAAATGTATATTTACCTTCACTATCTGTCTTCTTAGTTAATACATTTCCTTTTTCATCTGTTACAAATTTTTGATTTGTAATATCATAAAGTAAAACTTCTACTCCTTCTTTTGATTTTTCTCCACTATCTCTTTGACCATTTAAATTTTCATCAATCCAAACCATTCCAGAAATTGAATATTTTGTTTTTGTATTTTGTGAATTATTTCCTGGAGTTGGTGTTGGTGTAGGAGTATCTCCACCATCTATAATGTTACCATTTGAATCTATTTCAATTATATTAGTTGTTTTTGGATGTACTAATGTATTTTGAATAATATTTGATTGTTTTGTTTTTATTCCTTCACCAGAAACCATTGCTGAATTTGAAATTTCTATATTATTTTCTTTTGAATCAAATGCTTTTACATCAGCTACAATTTTTATTGTTATTTTTTCTCCATTTTTAATATTCAAATCAAGTTTTAATCTTGGTGTTTTTTCATTATCTCTTCCATTAACTTGTGCTAATTCTATAGAACTCATTTTATTATCTGTATTTGTTACTGTATATACTAGTTGTGAATTTTTATTTTCTTTTTTTACTTCAAAATTGTTATATTCTATACTTTTTACTGAAAGTTCTTTTGGAATATAATCTTCAAATGTAATAGATGTATATCCACCCCATTCGTCTATAACATATCCTGTATTTTCTATTTCATATATATATGTTATTTGTCCAAATTCTTTTACTTTTTCACCATTAGTTTCTGAACTTTGAGTTACTTTTACAGCTTCTATCCATCCATTTGCTATACATTGGTTTGAACTGTATATTTTTGAACTATTAGTTGATTGAACATCAATTCCCATTACACATTTATATGTTTCCGTTTCATTTTCATCTGTAGTATTTACTTTTATACTAAATGTTACTGCTGAAAATCCATTAGCTGGAATTTTTCCTAAATTAATAGTTAATTTACCATCTTTTGCTTCATATGTTACTTCATCGCCAAATATTTCGCTTACATTTTTTATTTCTGCTAAATTTGGTATATTTAATGTTGCAGTTGCATTTTTGTCTTCATTTGTTAAATTTTTAATTACAACATTATAATCAAATTCATTTTTTGCTGTTCTGCTTTGGTATTGTCTCATTCTAACTTCAAACTCTCCAACTTGAGCTTTATTAGAAATTTTATATGTATATATAGTTTTATCCCCTAAAGTCACATCAATGTTTGTGTCAATATTCATGTCTTTTGTTGTGTTAACTTTTACTTCATATGAATATGTTTTTGTTTCATCTTTTTGTAATTTTCCAACTACTATTTCTTTTTGTTTTAATTCTTCATCAACAATATATTGATATGTATCATCTTGCCAATAAACACCATTAGAATCTGGAACTAAAGTTTCTAATCCTGTATATCTCTCATTCCAAAATGAAAATGCTTCTTTATCATATTCTACATATGTCATACCTTCTGGAATATTTCCCAAAATTTTTATATCACTTATTTCCGCATCTGTTGTATTTGTAACAGATACTTCATATTTTATTATCTCATTAGAATAAACTGTTTCTTCATTTTTTAATTCTTTGCTTCCTAAAATTACTTTTGTATTAATATCAATTCCATTAACATTTACTTTTGTACCTTCTATATTATCTGTTGAAATTGATGGAGCTGTTATTTGAGATGGATTAATAATTTTTATTTCTTGTTCAATAGTATATTTTTTTGTACTATCTACACCATCAACACATGTCATTATTATTTTTGATGTTGTATTTTTTATTTCTTGTTTTAATATTATATTGGCTGAAATTATTATGTTAGTTCCTTTTGTCATCTCATCTGTTTGATGTTTAGTCTGTTTACCTATTAATGGAACTTTTATTACTATGTTTTCATCTTTATCTTTTTCAACGCCATACTCTCCTAATTTTAGTTCATCATCATATAATATATTAATATCATTAATTACTACCTTTTCAACTTCTTGTGGCATTTTAAAAGTTATAACTGGATTCTCATAAAGAGGATCCTCTTCTGATTCTCTTTTCAATATTCCAGTTATTGTCATTTCATTCTGTGTTTTATTTGTTAACTGTTTTTTATTTAATTCCATATTTATTTTTTCATCCGTATTATTTGTGTTTTCTGTTGCTGCTGATATTATTGTTAAGATAGGACTATTTAATAATAATATCAATATTAATAATAAACTACATATTTTTTTTCTCATATAACTTACCTCCTATTTCATTAAACACTACTTTTATTATATCACACAAAGTCTTTTGTTTCAATAACTTTATGTCTATTTCTTTGATAATATTGTATAATACGCTTTATATATATAACTTTTTTGTTCTTTTGTTAATTCATCATATTTAGTCTGTTCATTTTCTAATGTATATGCAGTTCCTTTAAGTGATAATAAAATCTCACCATTTTTTATATTTAATACTTGTGGGATATTCCATTCATCATTTTCTTCTTCATTTCTTTTTATTATATCTTTATCCAACAAAGTTTTGGTCAGTTCTTTATAGTTTTCATTTTTACTTTTGGTATTATAATAATAAATCTTATCTACTTTTAAGTCTCGTGCTACTTCTAACAAACTTGGAATTGATGCTCTACAATAGGGACATGTAGGATTGCTTATAAATACTATTCCTTCTCCACTGTTTAAAATATTAACAAGTTCTTCTAATGTAATATATACGATTGGATTATTTTCTGATATATTTACATTATTATAAATATGCCCATCTTTTTCTCTTACTGTTCCATTTAATTCTTCATATTCATTTTTAAATTTTATTGCGTCTTGATTTATTTCCTTATTTTCTTTATCTAATTCTTGTTTTCGATTTTTCAAAACTATTATAATAGTTGAAATCATCAATATTATTCCCACAACAATTATTATTTTTATTGTTTTTTTCATGTTATTTCTCCTTTTCCATTTATATATTTTACCATACTTTATATACTTTTTCAATACACCCCCTCCCTAAAATTCCTTAAAATTCCAATTTTTCATTAATATTTTATAAATCATTAACTAAAAAAAATAAAATTCAAACGACAAAAATAGCAAGCTAAATCATTAACTTGCTATCTTTATTATTTTGTCTTTTGTTTATTTTATTAATATTCTTTTCTTTATAAAGATTATTGTTGCTCCTACTAAAATTAATCCTGCTACTGCCGTTGTTACATATAACCATCTTGATATTATTGTTCCTGTTGGTGGTGTTATTGTTGTTCTTACAAAATCTTCATCATTTTCCTTTGGTTTTCCTGGTATCAAGTTTCCTGGTATTGTTTTCTTGGTTGGACTATATCCTAAATATTCTAGTATTTCTACATCATTTGTATATCTCATTGTATCTGCTGTTGTTGATAATAACTTACTTACCTTGTATTTTATTGATTTTGAACTTCCTATTGTTACTATATTGGCATCTGGATCTGCAAATGTTCCTGTTGTATATATTGTATATTTTCCGTCTTCTATTGCTTTCTTACTATCTTCTGATAATAAGTTAGTTATATCTTCTATTGTTTTTGCTTTCCAATTTTCTCCTGCCATTGTGTTTTCATCTGCTGTTAATTCATTTCCTAGATAATCTCCTAATACACTTATTCTGGTTGTTACTGCTTCTTGTTTTTCTGTATCTGATAATCTATCTGTTTTTCCATAGTAATAATAGTCTCTACGTCTTGCAATTATGTCTGAATCAAAAGTCTCACCTGATAATATTGGATATATTGCATAGTCTAATTGTGAATTGTTCTTGATTGTTATTGTATATTCTTCTTCTATTGTTGCACCATGTAATATTTCTGTATCCATTTCTATTGGTACAAAGTCATCTAATCCTGTTCTTACATATGGTAATTTGTCTGTTTGTGGATTTCCATTTATTAATACCTGACCATTTCCTAATGATACTTTTAATCCTGTTATTTGCTTATCTACTTGTAAATCTACTTCTGGTCTTTCTATTATTCCTAAATCAATATTTTTTATTGAATATGTATAATCTAATGTTCCATTTCCATCTGTTATCAATGTTGCTGAATTTACTTCATTATGATTATCATCTGCTTCAACTCCTAATTTGAAATATGCTGTATGTGCTTGCATTTCTGTGTATACATATTCTCTTTCTCTATTTTCTGCTACTAATTTATTATCTACTGTAGCATCTTTTTCTAACTGTGCTCTATATTCTACATCATCTACTGCATCTGAATATCTTGTTCCATTTTCATCTTTGTCATTTAAGAACCATGAATAATCTCCATTTAATTCTTCTTTTCCATTTGTTATATTTAATGCTGTTGATATGTAGTCACCTGTTATTATTGTAGATTTATACTCTCTTGCTTCTATTTCTTTTAGTGGATTTCCTGATTTATCATATATTGTTGTTGTATGAGTGTCTCCTTCAGTATATTTTCCTTTATCATCTATTGCTTTCATATTTTTTCCATATACAAATCTTATTACATATTTTCCTGGAATTACTCCACTAAATTCATATGTTCCATCCTTTTGGGTATATGTTCTTGCTATTACCCCTGTGTCTACAGGATCATTATTTGTTGGTGTTTTATATAAATGTGCTATGTTGTTATCATCTTGGTTATTATATACTTGTTTTTGTTTTTGACTTGAATCTCTTGCACTATCTGCTGTATAATCAGCTTCTTTTGAAACCTTTATTAATTCTACAAGTACATCTCCCATTACATTTTCATTTTGTCTATTATATTTTCCATCTCCAACTCTTTCATTTACTGTTACTTTTTCATTTACTGTTACTTTTCTATTTTCTGGACTATCTTCATATACTATTCCTGATATTACTGTTTGACTTCCTTTTGATAGTTTAAATGTTGGTGCTATTGTTGTATCATTTTCAAATTTGTCTGTTATAAATTTATTGTTGTCTATTTCTACTGGTGTATTTCCTGCTGCTGAGTTTTTATCTATACTTGCATATGCATATATTCCATCTTCTCTTCTATATGCATTTTCTTCATTTTTTGCATATGTTGAATATGATTCTACTTCTGCCATGAAATCAAACTTAATTCCCTCTTGTTTATTTAAAATCTCTGCTATTGTATTAGCATTTATTCTAAATGTTATTTCTAATACATTTTTTCCATTTGCACTTATAATAGGATTAAATTCTTCTGTAACTTTTATCTGCTCTAAATCTATTATTGTTTCTCTTAATTTTCCATCTTGAATTGTTGGAATTTCTTCATTTACTCCTATTATTTCTGATCTCTTTTGCTCTGTTTCATTATTATTATAATAATTATATGATTTTAGTATTAAACTACTGTCATAATCTAATTTTAGTTTCTTTATTTGTGCTTGTAATCCTGATTTATTTTGTAAATATACTTTATATGTTATTTCTGCATATAAATTTTTTCCTGCTTCTGTTGCACTATATGCTATTGATGATTCATGTAATTGTCTTTCATAATATTTATTTTGTAATTCTTTTAGTTTTACATCCATTTGTTCATTAAAGCTTTCTTCTTTAACTCCATTATATGTATATGTATGTTCATATCCATCTATGTTTAGCATAAACTTCTCTACGTCACTATCTATTGCTACATCTACTTGTTCTCTTGAATATAATCCTAAATTTATATTTTTAATTTCATCAGTGTATCCTGTTGTATTTCTAACTGAATCTACATATGTTGAAAAATCATAATTTTCTTTTGTTGTTGCACTTATGTGATATATATTATATCCATATGCTTCTGATTCTGCATCACTAAACTTACCTTCTCCACTTGTTCCATTATATATAGATTTATCTCCATATATTATTGATGATTGATGACTTTTTAGTGATTTATAATTTAATTCTCCTGTTTCTTTATTTTCACTATCTAATGCTTTACCTGTTGAAGTATTATTTCCATCTATTTGGGTATTTGATGTTATTGTACTAAATTTTTCATTAAATTTTTGTCTTTCTTCTGAATTTTCATTAGACTTTCCTGATGCTATTTCTTCTGATGCTCTTGAGACATTTGTTTTTGTTGGATCTATATTTAATTTAACATTTCTATATTTTACACCATTATATTCAAATTCTACATAATATTTACTTGCATCTTCTAGTAAAATATTATCTTTTGAATAATTTTCTGCATTTGACTTACCATTTTCTCTACTTCCAAATGAATATTTTCCTTCATTGTCTGTCCATGTTTCTCCAATCAATTGTCCTTCTTTATATAATTTTACTTTAACTCCTGGTACTTTTTTATCTGGTTCATCATATAGGTCATTTCTTCCTGAATTATCTTTACCATTTAACATATCTTCCCAAACATATCCTGATAATTTAGCGTATTTTAATGTGTTTGTTTTTGTATATGTGTTTGATCCAAATTTTCCACTTCCTTCAACAGTTTCATCAGATCTTTGTCTATATATTGTTACTGTAAATGATTCTCCTGACACATATCCATAGTATGGATTATATACTTCTGTTACTGTAAAACTTCTTGAACCATCTTCGTCTAATAATATATCATATATATTTATTTCACCACTCGAATCTGTTGTATATGTTCCAAGTCCACTAATATTAAATACTACACCTGCTAAGGCTTGACCTGTTACAGAATCCTCTTTTCTTAAGCTTAAATTTCCTGTCATTTTTATATTTTTCCAAGGTCCTAATGTAACATATGTATCTCCTCCTGAAACTGATACTGTTTCTGAATGTCCTACACCATACTCATATCCATCTGGAGCACTTATTTCTGTAATTGTATATGATCCAGGCATTACCCTATCTATTGTTTCTCCTCCTGAAAGTTCAGAAACTCCTCCTAATGTTGTTGGACTTATACTGAATCTACATCCTGATAATGTTGCTCCTGTGTCATAATCTATTTTATTTACTGTTAGCTTTTTAGGAAAATTTCCAGAATCAAATGAAATTGAATCTTCCCATGCATAAAGTACTGCAAATGGTCTTTCTTTTCTCTCTATACTTTTTAGTCTTTGCAAAGTTCTTTTTCCCCAACCACTTATATACCAAAGTGTTTCTGTTATTTCTTCAACACTTGGACTAAAATGATTTTCAGCCATTTCCGGATTCAATTCTCTCCAAGCATCCTCTGCTGCTGATCTACTACTAAATGTCTGATTTGATCCATTTCCAGAATAAATTCTATATTCACCTGTTCCTTTTTGTCTTGAACTAAACTCTGGATATACACATGAATACCATACTTTAGCTTGATTTTTTATTGTAGATTCACTGGTTGATTCTTCAATCGGCGTACCATATGTATATGATGCTGTATGTTCTCCATGATATATATGTTCCCAATTTTCCCAATATGTTGCTGTTGTTTCATATTTTTTCTCGGCTTTTACTGTTGCACCAGGTACAAATTCAAGCGAACTTGAACAAGGTATGCTAATACTTCCACTTCCAGCTGGTACAGTTTGAGTAGCTGTACCTCCATAGTCTGATACTGTAATAACAATATCTCCTGGTGCCCCTGTAGTATCTGTATAGCTTAAATTAACAACAAAAGATGACTGTCCTGTTACTGATATACTTCCAGCTAATGTTATGGCACCTTGTTCCTCTCCAGTCTCTTGATTAGCAAATTTTGGATATATTGTACCAGAAGCAATCATATTAGACTCTATTAGAGTATATGTGTCTCCGGCAGAGCATTGAGCATCACCATGATCCATACAAGTATATGAATTTCCATTACTATCTGTATGAGTAAAGTTTCCTGATGTACCACCATTAGTTATAGTAACCGCATCTGCAATACTTCCTAAACTAACAAATATACACATCATTATGAAAAATAATGTTTTCTTATTGAAAATTTTAGGATTTTTCTTTATTAATACAAATATTATTGCAATGATTACTAATCCTAATAATATTCCTCCTATTATTCCAATAGTTTCTTTTATTCCCGTTGATATTCCTATTATTACTTCTGTACTATCTACATCATTTTCTTTATTATTGTCTTCTATATGTTTTGCATTTTCGCTTATTCCTATCTTTGTTACATTTTTCAATGTTCCTGCTGAATCATTATCTAATGTTTTAGATAATATTAATGTTGCTTCTATACTTTCTCCTGGTTTTATTTCAGTTGATCTATAACTTGTATTACTCAAATTATATGTCATTGATTTTGACCATTGGTTATTTAATTCTGAATGAAAATCTAATTTTGATGGTATTTCCGCTATTATTTCATTTACATTTCCCGCTATCTCTCCAACATTTGTTACTACTATCTTATACTCTATAGCTACTGTTGAGCCTTTAAATTGTTTTGAATTTATTTCTACTTTCGCTAATTTTTTATTATTATATGTATATTCCTTTGTCCCTTTTGTATTTACAACTGTTATTTTTTGTATATATTGTTCCATTTTAAAATCAAATATCTTCTTTTGTATTAACCCAATGTCTAAATTTTCTATATTTTGCTCTACATTTATTATATCTGTAATACCTACTGTTTTTCGTTCATTAAACATTATTACTTCTTTTGAAATAAAATCACAGTTTGTTAATTCACTTATTCCCGTTTTCTTATAATCTGTTATTGAATATTCATTTAAATCATATTCAACAATTACATAATACTTGCCATTTGATACTTTTTCAAATGAATATTTTCCATTTTTATCTGTTTTGGCTGTTTTTACTTTTTCATTTTCATCAGTTACAAATTTTTTATTTGTAATATCATATAAATAAACTTGTAAATCAGTCTTGGCTTGTTCGCCATTTTCACTCTTTCCATCTTCATTTTCGTCTATCCAAGCTTTTCCTGATATTAAATATTCTTTATTTATAGGTTTAGTTGAATTTGTTGGATTTGTTGGACTTGTTGGTCGGTCTGGAGTTGGTTTTGTAGACTCTGTTGGATTTGATGGGGTTACTGGAATATTTACTTTTCCATTAGTTTTATATATTGTATTTGTTATAATGTTTGATTGTTTAGTTTTTATATTTTCACCTTTTACTATCGCTGAATTTTCAATAACCTCATTTTTCTCTTCTTCTTCTATTTTCTTTACTCTAGCTTTTATGGTTACTACACTTGTTTCATTAGTTTTTATATTTATATTTAATTTTACATTTGTACCGTTTTCATTTTCTGCATTTTTTATTTCATTTAACTCAATTGCATTAAGCTTTTTATTTACTCTTTTTAATTCGAATTTTTCTATAGAATCTACTATTTTACTAGAAACCTCATTATCATTATATTGAATGTCTATAATTTCTAAGCCACTAGGAATAGTATCTTCAAAATTTACGGTTGTAAATCCTCCAAATTCCTCTCTCACATATCCAATATTTTGTATATTAAATGTATAAGTTATTTCATCATACATTTTTAATTTTTCACCATTTTTATCAGATATTTGAGTGATTTTTACTGCTTCAACTCCACCATTTACAACTGCCTGATTAGATTTATATATAACATTATCATTTACTTGTGCATTTGCAGTAGCAATTTCTTCATATAAACAATTCTCTGTTTCATCTTCATCTACAGCTCTAGTGGTTATTCTTATTAATTTATTTTTATTTTTTTCTAAATCATATTTTAATGTTATTATATTATCTTTTATTTCATAATCTACCTTTTCATTTTCTCCATTTTCTTGAAGATATCTTGACTCTATACTTTCAAACTCAAATTTTTGTGGCAATTTAACTGTTACTATTGTTTTTAGTGTTTCATCATAATTATTATTTTCTACTTGTAAGTCAAAAAGCCATTCATTTTTATTAACTCTTGACACTATAGGAATCAAATATAAATTTAATTCACTTAATTTTATTTTTACATTTATATTATATGTACTAGCTATTTCTTCATTTATTAATACTGATGTTTGTAAATTCGTATCCTGTTCATAACTAAAATCTTCCCTCTTATTATTACTTGCAAATAAATTGTCATCTCCATATTTGTCTATTCCAGCCATTACTTCATCTATAATTTTTTGCATCTTATCTTTTGCTACATCTGGCTGTATTTCTAGTATTGCTTGTTTTAAAGTATTTGCTCTTAAATCATGAAGTTGTTCTGTTGTTAAATTATTTGTATCTTTATCTTTAATCATCTCTATATATTTTTCTATTGCCTTATTACTTAATGATCTTGTATCGATTTCGCCAACTTTTACTTCATAATAATATTTTTCAGATTCATTTGCCTTTAATTTTCCTACTACTATCTCTTTTTCTTTTACAGTCTCATCTTCTCTATATTCTTTTGTATCTCCCCAAAATCCATTATCATATAATTCAACATATGTCATATAATTAGGGATTTTTCCAACAACTTTAATGTTATCTATATCTTCATTTGTTGTATTTGTTATTTTTACTTCATATTTTATTATTTCACCTTCATACACAACATTATCATCTTTTAAAATTGTATCACCAAGTATTGTTTTATTTTCTATTAATAATCCATTAGCATATGTTTTTGTTCCTTCTTGTTCATCTGTTGTTTCTTCTATTGCTGGTATTTCAGATGCATTTACTACTTTAATTGTTTTTTCACATTTTGCTGTTTTTGTGCTATCTGTTCCGTCTGTACATGTCATAACTATTTTAGTATCTGCTGTTTTTATATCTTGTTTTAACATAATATTAGCTGAAAATCTTATTGACGTACCTTTATTTATTCCGTCTGTTTGATATTTTGTTTGTTTTCCTACTAATGAAATCTTTACAACTTGTTTTCCATTTTCATTTTGTATTACTTCATATTCTCCTAATTGTACTTCTTCATCATATAGTACATTTACATCCTTAATTATAACTTTTTCAACTTCTGAAGGCATCTCAAAAGTTATAATTGGATTTTCATAAAGTGGATCATCTTCTGAATCCCTTTCTATATTTCCCGTTATTACCATTTCATTTTGGACTTTATTAGTTAATTGTGCATAATTTAAGTCCATATTTATTTTTCTTTGTGCCTCAGTATTAGTAGATTTTATTAAATTTTCTAGCTCATCTACTGCTGTTGAAACTATTGTTAATATTGAACTATTTAGTAATAAAATTATTAACAATATAATACTACATATTTTCTTTCTCATATCTCCTAATATCTCCTTTGCAATTTAAATATATATATACTTTTATTTTTCCATAAATTTTAAAAAAAATCAATATATGTATTTGGACAATTTTCCATATTTCTTAAGGAAATAATATATTTAACAAATATTACATTTTTATTACATTTTTTGACCATTTTTTCATATTTCTGGTCTCTTCTTAGGGATATCTACAATATCTTCGTTTTTATTCTAGATATAAAAAGAAACTAGAATTTAATTTCTAGCTTCTCTTTTTATCATATTATAATACAAACTTTCTAATTAGAATTATTCCAATTAATACTATAGAAAGTAATCCAATTGTTAATCCAAAATATGTTTGTCCAATACCTGTTGATATTGCTAATATAACTTTTGCTATATCTATATCATCTTCACCTGGTACTTGATTATCTGGTGTTGAATCTCTGTCTGGTACATCTCCATGGTCATTATAGTCTTCTGATATTTCTGCTGTATTTATTTTTTCTCCTAAGTTGTCTGCTCCATTTATCCATGTTAAGATAACTTCTACTGTTGCACTTTCTCCTGGTTGTAATAATGTTCCTTCTAATTGTCTTGTTGATATTACATTATTTCCTTCATCTTTCCATTCTGGGTTGTCTGCTGCATCAAATCTTAGTCCTGCTGGAATATAATCTGTTATTTCTTTTGCATATCCTGGTATATCTCCTTCATTTGTGATTTTTATTCCATATGCAAATTTTACTATAACATTTTTTAGTTGTTTTTTCTTGATTTCTACTTTTACTACTGGTTCTGGATTTTCTAATCCATTATATCCTGTTTCTATAATTCTTTCTTGTCCATTTTCTATTACTATTGCTTTTGTTACATATTTTAGTAATGCTAAATCAAAATATTCAACTTTTACATGTTCTACATCTTGATCATCTTCGCCTTCATTCCATTCTCCTGGTTTTGAGTCTATATCTTCTATTGGATTTCCATCTTTATCAGAATCATCTGAAATTTGTGCATGGTTTGTTATTATATATGTATTTGAATTTGGATCTTTTACTTTAAATGCAATTTTGATATCTTTATATGAAATATTTTCAACATTTCCATCAAAGGCTTTTAATAAGTTTTCTCCAGCCGTTTTTTCATTTTCTTTTGATAAATATGTTGTTTTAATTTTTTCTGCTTTGCTTACATCTTGTGTTTCATTTCCATCTTTATCATACATTTTCCATAAGTATTGTGTATTTGTTTCATTTTCTGGTAAATATTCTAAGTAATCTGGAATATCATCTGTTATTTCACTTGCATATCCATCAATATTTCCTTCATTAAATATTCTTAATGTATATATTACAATATCATTAACATGTACTATTAATGGTTCTTTTGTATGTTCATAAGATACTTTACCATCTTCATATTTTACTTGTGGTACTCTTGTAGTTACTTCTGTGTCTTGAACTTTTGTTATGAATTTTCTTAATGCTAAGTCAAAGTTTAATTTATTATTTTTTACTTCATATATTGGTTTCTTTTCATCATAGCTATCTTTATTTATTGTTATTTTTAATATATTATTATATTTTTCAAATCCATCTGGAGCTTCTATTTCAGCTATCCAATAATTTGTACTTGCTTTATTTGCATCATATTTATATGTTCCGTCTTGTTTCTTATTGTTTTCACTGTCTTTTGCATCTCCACCATATTTTAACCCTACAAATTTTACAAGTCCATCTTTATCTGATATTGCCGTCATTATAACATTTTTGTTATTTTTTGCATCTTCTTCTGTTGCATAGATTCCGAATTTAGCTCCTTCTAATGAATGTTTTTCGTCTTTTAATTCATAATATTTATATAAAACAATTCCGCCTGTATGTACTTCTGGTTTTTCTGATTCTTTTGTTACTTTATTGTCACTTGAGCTATTAGTATATTCTAACTTAGCTTGGTTTGGAATTTGTTCTCCCATTGCTGCTAAAAGATTTCCTTTTTCGTCTTTTGCAAATGTTGTATTAAATGTAACTTGAATCTTCTTTCCTTGATTATTTTTTAATGCTGTTGATGCATTCATTCCATTTTCTGTATCTAAAAATGTTAATGTTAATTTTCCTGATGTTGTTTTGTTTTGTACTCCTGATGTGTTTTCTACAAATGTTATTTTATAATCTGTTCCTTCTTTTAATGTTGCATTTCCTATTTTTACAACTACTTTATTTGTTCCTTCAAATTTTAATCTATAATCTATATCATCTACTATATTATAGAATTTGTAATCATCTAAGTTTGATGGAATGTCTGATTCTATTACCCATTCATGTACTTCATCTGCATTATATCCTGAGTCTTGATTTTCTACATATTTTACACCTTTATGTATTTCTGGTTCTTCATAGTCTTTAACTTCTACATAAATATTTCCATCTTCATTTAAGTATACATTTGCATCTTTTTTATTCGTAATATCATTTCCTTTTGAATCTACTACTGTATATTTAATTGATTTTTCATATCCTGTTCCATCAGCTTTTTCTTTTTTACTTACTGTTATTGTTATTATACCATCAAACTCACAATATCCATCTGGTGCTTTTGTTTCTTTTATTACATATACATCATCTGTTAAATGACTTCCATCTATAACTACATCTTCTGCTATTGTTAATCTTCCTGTTATTTCTTTAGTTTCTTTTTTTCCATTTGTTGTTACTTCAAATTCTGCTTTTGAGTTTAATTGTTTTCCATCTTTATCTTCTTTTACTAATACTAATCCATATTTGTCTGGAGTTTTTATTGTTACTTTTTCTAAATCTTCATCATCTTCATGTGGTCCATCTTTTGGTAAATTGTCTGGTGTTGAATCTTTATCATCTATCTCATTTCCTTTTGAGTCAGTATCTTTTGATATTTGAGCATAATTTACTAATATATCTTTTGTTTTTGATGTAACTTTACACAAAACTTGAACATCTCTATAATCTGGATTTCTTGGTATTGAATCTGATACTTCTTCATCTTTTAAGGCTCTTAATAAGTTTGCTCTATAGTTATCATCACCTTCTACTGTATCTTTCTCTTTTCCTTTACCTTTTGCTAAAATATTTGTTGATATTACTTGTCTTCCATCAACTATTTCTTCAATGTTCCATATTCCAAAATATTCAGCTTTTTCATCTGTTGTATCTACAAATTCTAATCCGTCAGGCAAATGATCTTTTATTTCTGCAGCATATCCATCTGTTTCTCCTGCATTATATACTCTTATTGTATATAGTACATAATCTCCTGGTTCTACAATTAATGGAGTTTTGTTGCTTGGACTCCAATCACATTTTATTTTTCTATCATTAATTTCATTACTTGCATCTTTTTCAATTGTTATTTTAGGGGCTCTGATATATGTACCATCAGACTTCTTAGTATCTGTTAAATATTCGCCATCTTCTATTTTTTCGTCTTTACTTACTGCTGATATAAATTTTACTAACTCTAAATCAAAAGATTTTTTTACTGGTTTTATAACTAATTTTTCAAAATCATCATCATCTTGTTCTCCTTTATAGAAATACTCATCGTCACCTAACTCGTTTTTGTTTTCTATACTTCCTTTGTAGTCTTCCATATTATCTTTATTAACTTTTGGTGATGAACTTGGTGATGAATCTCTATCTGTTACATCGTTTCCACTTGAGTCTTTAGCTCCTGATATCCATGCAACATTTGTTAATACTTTTTCCTTTTCACTATCAGCAACTTGAGTTACTTCACATTTAAAAGTTAATGTTTCATAATCTAATCCATCTTTTTCTGAATAAGCTTTTAAACTTTGTGCAGGATTATCTTTCGTATTTACAATATCAAATACTATTGAATTTGCTGGTGCATTTGCTGTTCTAACTTGTTCTACACCAAGTGTAATTTTATATTGATTTTTTTCTTTTCCATCTTTTCCTATTGATTTTATTATTGCTGGATTTGAATTTGATGCAATTAATCCTGTTGGTAATTGATCTATAATTTGACTTGCATATCCATCAATATCCCCTTCGTTATATATTGTTATTGAATATGTTATAACATCTTTTTCTTTAACTTCTACTGGTTTCTTTCTATGATTGTATGTTGCTGTTGTTCCTGTTTTCAATGTGTTTTCGTCAACTTTTGGATTTCTTGATGGTAAATCTAAATCTGTTAATTTTTTTCCATTTACTTCTATTATGTATTTACGTAATGCTAAATCAAATTCTGTATACTCTGCTGTTAATTCTGTTTCTATTGTTTCAGGTGTTCTTGTTATTTCAACTAAAGGTTGTTCTCCATCTAAAGTTATTCTATTTTCTGTTTCTGTTCCTTTTAACCATAATGTTTTCTTTGTTTCTGTATTTGTAATATTAAATGAAATTTTTATTGTTTTTCCATTTGTTGATGGAACTTTTATATAAAATCCTTCTGTATTTCCTATGTAATCCGTTATTTTTTTGTTTTGCTCTTCTCCGTTTGAATTTGAAATTTTATAATCAGCTATTTCTTTTCCGTCTTTATCTGTTACTTTTAATTCTATTTGTGAAGATATATTATTTGTTCCATTTAATTTTATTGGTCCTAATATATAATTTTCTTCAACTTTTTTTATTCCAATACTATATTTGTTATCTGCTATTTTTGTTAATCCTTCTGTATTTATATTTACAGGAGTCTTTGTTGTATTGTATTCATTTGCTCCTTCATTTGCTGATTTTATTAAACTTTTATACAATAAATCTGACTCTACTTTTCTTCTTTCTTCATTTGTTCCTTCTCCAATGCTTGCTTGTGTAGTCCAATTATCATCTGTTATCTTTAACCAAAGCCCAGTTTCTGAATTTACTTTATTATATCTCTCAAAATTTGTTGTATCATCATGAATTATATAATTTGTGAAATACCATATTGCCATTTTTTGAATTGCTATTATATCTTCATCAGTTAATGTATCTCCCATTATACTAGAATCACCAACTGCTTTTAGTTTTTTTAAATATTCTTCTTTATTTGTAGTTCCAGGAATATATGCATTATCTAATATCCATAATAATTGATTATATGCTCCTTTTTCTGGAGTTAATAAATCTTTTATTATACTCTCACTTGTGTCTTGAGTAGTACTTGTACTTGTACTTTTACTAAGATTATTTAATTTTTTCAATATCTCTTCACGTTGTTTTTCTAAATCATATGATAAATTATATTCAACTATATTTGTTTCATTTCCAGTATTACTTACCCATGAGTTTCCATACTCTGCTTTTATACAATATAAATTTCTTGGGTTTGTTACCTTGTCTGTTACATTATTTGTGTTATATTGATTAATCTCCCATATATAATTTCCACTAGATTCTGTTGGATCTCCAACTCCATAACCTATATTTTTTCCATTAACATTTTTCGACTTTCCTAAGTTTATATAAATTGGTTTTTCTGCTACTGTTGCAAAACTTCCAATTTGACTTACTAATAGTCCAAAAACTATACTAAAAAACATAATAAAAGCTATTAAAAATTTAAAAATTTTCTTGTTCATTTTATTTTTCCTTTCCACTTTTATAATTCATATTTTAAACATTTATACAATTTATATTGTACTATTTTATGTTTTAAAAGTCAATTAAAAATACTTATTTTTTCACATTTATTAAATATTATTCATATAATAATTAATAAAACATATATTTTAATAAATTGGAGTGTGATAATATGTCAAATAATATAGATGATATGCTTAACAATGTAAAAAATATGGTTAATACCGGAAATATTCCATCAGAAATTCAACAAATGCTGAATAATATGAAGTCTTCGAATTTAAACAATAATTCATCTCAAAATTCAAATTTCCAAAATATGGACATAAATAATATTTTAAACCAGGTTTCACCTGAAATGATTAACAATTTAAGTTCTATGCTTAATTCTAATTCTTCTAACTCTTCAAATAGCGAAAATTCTTCTAACAAAAATAATTTTAATTTAGATATGAATACTATTTTAAAAATGAAATCAATTATGGAAAATATGAATAATAAAAATGATCCTAGAGCCAATTTATTGTATTCATTAAAACCATATTTAAGAGATAGTAAAAAAAATAAAGTGGATCAATATGTAAATATGCTAAATATTAGTAAAATTGCGGATCTTATGAATAAACCTAATAATGATAAAAAAGATTAGTTTTTTACTATCCTAGGAGGACTTTATATGCAAAACTTTTACAGAAATTCTTCACCTTTTTTCTATAATAATATTTATAGAAAAAGTTTTATTTCCAAAAACTATAGGCCTTTTTCTTTTTTCCCTAATTTTTCAGAGAATCAAAATAGTAATAATTTTCCAAAAAGGCCTCCTAATGAAAAACAAAATTTTTTTACTGATTCTGATAAAGCATCAAATATTTTCAATCAACAAAATCTTCCTCCAAATAAAGATTTTGTTTTAGATTTATTTGGATTAAAATTATATTTTGATGATGTTCTTATTTTAAGCTTAATTTTTTTCTTATACAAAGAAGATGTTAAAGATGAAGGTTTGTTTCTTTCTCTTGTTTTACTACTTATAAGTTAATTAAAACTTTATATGTAATAGTAATTATTTACATTCATATAATTATTCTGTACGGGAAAATCACCTACTAGGAGATTTTTCCTACATAATAAAAAAAGAAAGACTAGATTTTGACATCTTTTCTTTCCTTTTTCTTACCATTTTTCTATTTCTATCTTATCATTTTTCACACATATATATGCTCTATTAACATTTGAATCTTCAACTCTATCAATTTCTCTTACAATATTAGAAATTCTTACTTGTACTGCTTCTAGATTTCCAGCTGTAATTATAGCATCTTTGTTTCCCTTTGCTCCCGCATGCGCCAATCCTCTTAGATTTCCTTGAACAATTATATTATCACCTGCAATAACTTCTGCTCCAGCATTAACATCCCCTATAATTATAACAGTCCCTTTTGCTTCAATTTTTTGTCCTGATCTTACAGATCCCTTATGAAAAATAGTATATGAATTTTCTATTTTTTCCTTGTAACTTCTTACAATACTATGTAATCCAAGACTTGTTGGAGTATCAAAATTTATCTTTACATCTAAATATTGTTTAACAAATTCTTGTATATTTTGTAGTTCTTTATCTGATAAAATTTTTCCAGAAAATCTAATTGGTATTTTTTCTTCTTGATACAATTTAGTTAGTTCTGGCATTTTTATCTTTAGTTCTTCTATAATTTCTTCTTCTGTTGCATTATCTTCAATTTTTACTAGTGTTTCTTCTTTTTTTAGGTTTATGCTAATACAACTCATTAAATTTTCCTCCAAAATTATAACTTTTATCTTATTTGCTCTACATATGGTACAGCAGACAAGCTTTCACTTATTTCTTCAGCTACATTCATACCAAAATATTGTGTTAATACATCTCTTGCTACTTCAGCAGCATAATTTCCATGTCCACCATTTTCTATCATTACGGCTATAGCTACTTCAGGATTATCAAATGGTGCAAAACATACAAACCATGCATTTACTATATTGCTTTGTGCTGTCTCAGCAGAACCAGTTTTTCCAGCAACTTCTACAATAAAATTTTTAAATATATTATATGCAGTTCCTCCAGCCTCACTTGTCGCCATTCTCATTCCTTCTTTTGCTATTTCTATGCTTTCTGCATTTATTTCTATTCCATCATCTTGATTTGTTATTCCTAGCTTATTGTTTACAAAATTTCTAATTTCTTCCTGAGATACTTCTGTTCTATCAGTATTCAAAATAGATTTAACTATTGTTGGTTGTACAACAGTTCCTCCATTAGCTATTGATGAAATATATTTTGCAATTTGAATTGGTGTAAAACTATTATCACCTTGCCCTATTGCTGCACTTAAAGTATCTCCTGGTCCCCATCCATCTTTTCTTTGAGCTAATGTTCCTGTTTTCTCACTTGGTAGTTCTATTCCTGTTAATTTTCCTAAACCAAAATGTAGAGCATATCTTGCTATTGCATCAATTCCCATTCTATCTCCAGCTTCATAAAAGAAATAATTGCAAGAATGTTGAAGTGCTTGCGTTACATTTAAATACCCATGTCCTCTATGATAATTCGTATAGTACCAACATTTTCTTGGTGGATAATATTTTGTATAAACACCTGTATCATTGATTTTTTCTTTTGATGTTATTGCACCTGTTTCAAGTCCTGCAATTGCTGTTATCATTTTATATACAGAACCTGGTTCATACGTTCCTTGTATTGCTTTATTTAATAATGGATGTGTTTCACTATCATTCATATAATTCCATTTATCTGATTCTAATTTTCCTACAAACCATTGTGGATCATATGAAGGATAACTTGCCATTGCTAAAACTTCTCCAGTATTTACGTTCATAACTACTGCTGCTCCACCTTTTGCATCATAAACTTGAGAAAATCCACCACTTCTAATTTTTTCTACACAACTTGCTAATGCTTCTTGTGTAACTGATTGTAATGTTGAATCTATTGTTAACATTATATTACTTCCTGCAACTGCTTCTTTTGTTACATTTTCACCTGTTATTGTTCCATCTACAGACATTTCAACTTGTTTTTGACCATTTGTTCCTTTTAAATATTCTTCAAACATAGATTCTATTCCTGTTTTTCCAATAATATCATCCATGTCATATTTATCTTTTCTTTGTTGATATTCTTCATCACTTATTGTTCTTGTATATCCAATTACATGTGCTGCTAATGCTCCATTATTATACACTCTTTCAGCGGTTGTATCCATACTTATTCCAGGAAATTCACCATTTCTTTCATTTATTTGTGCTACAACTGTATCATTTACATCTTTTGAAATTGTTATTGGTTTTGTTGCACTATATCCTGTTGTTGTTATTAAATATCTTATTGAAATTATTTTTCTTATATCTTCAATATTATCTGTTGAAATTTGATATTTAGATTTAAATTTATAAAATGCTTCCTCTGCTGTTGCATTTTCTGAAAGTTTATATTTCTTTTTCCATTTTTCTAATGTACTATCTGATATAGTATATTCAAAAGGTGATATTTTTACTGGAAATGTATCTGAATATGTGGCTTGTTGTTCATTTAATAAATTAACTAATTTTAATATTGCTGTATTTAATTCTTCATCAGATACATTTGTTTTATATATTTCAACATTATTAACTGCTCTAATTCCTGCCAATTCTGTTCCAGATCTATCTAAAATAGTTCCTCTAACAGAATCTATTTTACTTATTCTTGAAAGTCTTGTATTCGATTGTTGTCTATAGCTTTCACCATGTACTACTTGTAAGTTGAATAATTGAGCAATAAGAATTATCCCAATCGCATATACAAATATTATTATTATATTAAATCTAAAATTAACTTGTTTTACTCCAATTTCTTGTTCCCATGATGTATCTTTATCAAAGCTAATTCTTTTGTTCAATTTTTCACCTTCTTTCTAACTAAAAATATCTTGTTAAAATTTTATCTCCTTTTATTTCGCTTTCTACTTCATATCCGAAATTTTTTATAATTGGATATATAATTATTATTACAAGGATATTATATATTGTTTCAATTGCTAAGATTTTCAAGAATGGAAATATTTCCACACTAACCTGAAAAAATATTATTTGAAAAATATATAATAATATTTCATATACAACTGTACAAAATGCTCCTATAAGTAAAATTACAATCCTACTATCTTTTGAAAAATTTTTATCAAATGCTCCTCCAATAATTCCGACAATTGCTAAACATATTGAAGTTATTCCAATATGTTTTCCAATCCATAAATCCATAAAAATTCCATATATTATTCCATATATTATTCCTCTACTTCTTCCAATAAATAGTCCTATGAAAAGCACTAATATTATTATTATATTAGGTTTTACTCCTGCTATTGTAAATTTTACAAAAAATAAAGATTGTATCAAATAGATAAATATAAACACGAAAATTAAAGATATATATATTAATGCTTTTTTCATGTATAAAACTCTCTTTCATTATTTTATTATTACAAGTACTGTTTCTAGTTTGTTAAAATCTACGGCTGTTTCTATTACAGCATATGAATCAATTCTGTTTGTTCCTGTTTCAACTTTTTTTATTCTTCCAACATGTATTCCTTTTGTATAGATTCCTCCCATTCCTGATGTTTCTACACTATCACCTTGGATTACATTTGAACCAATTTTTAAATTTGTTGCTTTTAATGTTGATTCACTTTCTATTGTTCCTTTACAAGTCATTACTTCTCTTGTTGTACTGGCTAAACAACTCGTAGAACTTGCACTATCTACTATTGTTTGAATCTTTGCTGTTGTTGCTGTTGTTGATACAATATATCCCACAAGTCCTTCATTAGCAATAACTGTCATATTTTCTTTTATCCCATTTTCTGATCCTGTATTTATTACTAGTGTTTTTGAATAGTTACTTATGTCTCTTGATATAATTGTACCTGGGACAGTTGTATATTCTCCATATTTTTCAGCTAAATTTAATTGTTGTTTTAACTGTTCATTTTCTGTTTTCATTACTTCAAATTCTCTTAAACTTTTTTCAAGTTCACTATTTTTTTGTTTTAGTTCTTCATTTTCTGTTTTGAGTTCATTTACATTTTCAAAAAATTTATCATTATTATTTATTTTATTTTTCAAATATGTTAAACCATTTTGAATTGGTACAATAACAACATTTGCAAAATTTTCAATTGTAGATATATTTTCAGTATTCCTATTTGTAAATACAACAAGTAACACTAATATAATTATTGTTATAATTACTCCTATTACTCCACTTTTGCTATTTCTTTCCATACAAATTCCTTTCAAAGATTATCTCTTCCTTGCATTTTTTAGTACCGTTTTTAATTTATCTATTTCTTGTAATGTTTTTCCTGTTCCTCTTACTACACATTCTAATGGATCTTCCGCAACATATGTTGGCATTCCTGTTTCCATACTAATAAGCTTATCCAAGTTTTGAACCAAAGCTCCTCCACCTGATAACATTATTCCTTTTTCCATAATATCTGAAGCTAATTCCGGTGGTGTTTTTTCTAATGTTATTTTTACCACTTCAACAATCTGAGCAATTGAATCTTTTATAGCTTCTTCTACCTGTCCTGATGTAATTATTTCTGTTGCTGGTAATCCTGTTGTAAGATCTCTTCCTTTAATTTTCATACTCATTTGTGACATTAAAGGTAATGCACATCCTAATTCTTTTTTTATGTTTTCAGCTGTTGTTTCTCCTATTGCTAAATTTAACTCTCTTTTTACATAGTTTATAATATCTTCATTAAGTTCATCTCCTGCAATTCTTATTGAATTACTTAATACTATTCCTCCTAAAGATATTACTGCAACTTCTGTTGTTCCTCCACCAATATCAACTATAATATTTCCACTTGGTTGTTCAATTTCTATTCCTGCCCCAATAGCAGCTGCCATTGGTTCTTCAATCAAATAAACTTCTTTTGCTCCTGCTCGTATTATTGTTTCCTCAACTGCTCTTTCTTCTACTTCAGTAATTCCTGATGGTACTCCTACAATCACTCTTGGCCTTATTGCATTATATTTTCTACATACTTTATCCATTATCCTTTTTAATAATAACTTCGTTGCAGTAAAATCTGCAATAACACCATCCTTTAAAGGTCTTATTGCACTTATTTCTTTTGGTGTTCTTCCTAACATTTCTTTAGCTTCATTTCCTATTGCTATGACATTACCTGTTTGGTTTTCGATTGCTATAACTGCTGGTTCTCTATATACAACTCCTTTTCCATTTAATGTAACTAAAATATTTGCAGTTCCTAAATCTATTCCTATATCTCTAGATTTTAATGATAAAAAACTCATTTTCCCCATTCCTTCCAAATGTTTTTATATATTATCTACACCTATTTTTGAAAAAATACTAATATAATTATTTCCTCCAATTATTATATGATCAATTAAATTTATTCCTAATATTGCAGAAGCTTTTTTTACTTCTCTTGTAAATTCAATATCATTTTTACTTGGTGTTACGTCACCTGATGGATGATTATGTACAAGTATAATTTGCATTGCCTGTACTTTAACTGCTTCATTAAGTACATCTTTTATACTTGCTTTTACAAAATTTCCGCATCCTTTTGCTATATCTTTAATCTTTAATAATTTATTTTTATTTCCAAGTATTACCACTTTTAATATCTCTTGTTTTTCAAATCTCATTTCTTCAAATAGTATATCTACAACATCACTGGGTTTACTAATTATTATGTTTTTGTAATTGTCTATCGAATTCATTCTTGACGCTAATTCACATGTTGCTTTTATTTGAATTGCCTTTACTTTTCCAATTCCTTTTATTTTTTTTAATTCTTCAATTGTTATTTCTCTTAAAAAATTCAGATTATTTCTATCTTGATTTTCATTTAATAATAAAATTTTTTGCGCTAATTGTACTGATGTTTCTTCTCTCGTTCCACTTTTTATTATTATTGCTAATAACTCTGCATTTGTTAAATTTTTTTCTCCATATTGTTCTAATTTTTCATATGGTCTTTCCGTTACTGGTAAATTTTTCATTTTAATTGGCATGTTATATTCTTCCTTTCTTTTTTATTTTATGTATTTGTCATACCAATTCTCTTTTATATTTCCTTACGGAACCCCCTATTATTGTGTTATCATTATACATTGCTTTTTAGTTTTTTTCAAGTATTATTTTATAAATTTAAAACTCTTTTCTACCTTATTCTAGAAATCTTGTATACCTGGTAAATATTGTTTCTTTAAAAATATTTTTATTCATTGTATAATATAAATATATTGGAGGTTTCTATATGAAATTTGAAAAAATAAATGATACTAAAATAAAAATATTTTTTTCTTTTGAAGATTTGAATAAGAATAATATTTCAAAAAAAATATTATTTTCAAATAATACATTTTCACAAAATTTTATCCAATCTGTCCTAAAATTAGCTGAACAAAATCTTAATTTTAAGATTGAAGATGAAAATATTTTAATTAAAATTTTAAATTATAATGATGGTTATGTTTTTACTATTACAAAAATTGATTCTAATTTCATAAAAAATATTGGAAATAATGTTTTTTATAAATTTAATAATTTTGATGATTTCTTAGATTTTTGTACATATGTAAAAAATATGAATTGGTCTGTTTTTGAATCATTTTCTTTATTTTTACTAAAAAATACTTATTATTTACACTCATTTAGTAAGTTTTCTAATAATTTAGATAGTATTCTTTGTGAATTTAGCACAAAAAAAGATTTTTCTTCACGGATTTTTGGGAATTCTAAATGAATATGGAAAAAATATTTTTATTACTGATGCTATTAATGAATGTATAAATACATTTGATTTATAATAATTTAAAATTTTACATATTACTTTTTTAACCAATTTGTGTTTTCAACTACTAGAGCAAATAAGAAAAGTTTCCAATTTTTCTTTGATTTGTTCTCGTCAAATTTAAGTTTCAGAGCTAAGTGATAAAATCTCGAAGAGCTAACGATTGTAGCTTTTATATACTAGGAAGTTCAGAGAACTTTCCTACTATATAAAAAAATCGAAGGAATAATTTTGAAGTTACTTTTTCGGTAACTTAAAAGTTATTCCTTTGACTTTTAATATACATAATTTTGTGGATTATATGCAACTCCATTTACTCTTATTTCTAAGTGCAAATGTGGTCCTGTACTATTTCCAGTTGAACCTACTGCTGCTATTGTTTCTCCTTGGCTTACCTTGTCACCAACATTAGCATATAATTTGCTACAATGTCCATAATAAGTTTCTATTCCATTCCCATGTGAAATTACTATCATTTTTCCATATGCACTCTTAGTTCCTGAAAAAGTTACTACTCCTGATGCTGCTGCTTTTATCGGAGTTCCTGTTGATGCTGCAATATCTAAGCCTGTGTGAGCTCCAGATCTAACTCTACTAATAGAACCAAATCTTGATGTTATTGTTCCTGAAATTGGTCTTATTAAATTTAATCCAATCCCTATACTTTGATATGATAAATTGGCAGATGTATTTACTTTTCCAGATTTTTTTGCTACTTTAGGTACTTCTACTTTTTTTATGTACAAATTTGCTACAACAGTTTCTACATCTGAAAATTCTTCTAAATTTGTTTCGTATATTTCTGTTATTACTATTTCATCTGCATTTGTGCTTTCTTTTTCTTTTAGTTTATTTACAATTTCTTCTGCTGATGCAAAATCTTTTACATATGCCTTAATTTCTTCACCAATTGAAATTGCATAATAATTATAATATGTAATGCCTTGCTTTTTTACGGATTCAAATATTTCATCATCATTTGTTATTATATTTCTCTTTAATAAGCACATTTTATATTCTGGCATTGCTTCAATTTGAACAAATGCAACATTTTCCTGTCCATCTCCATTTTCCATGTATTTATTTATCTCGGCTTGTAATTTACTTTTGTCTTTGCTATATCCTATTTGTTCTCCATTTAGTGATACACTATATATTGGTTTAAAAAATAAAGCTACTGCACAGATTATTAATAATATAGAAATCACTAAAAGTATTGTAAGTTTCATTGTTTTTCTTGCTAATACTAGTATTTTTTTTATCATTAATTTTTCTCCTGTTCATTTTTTATTATTTATTTAGAATTTTTTTATATTTTATATTATTTTTATTGATTTTGGCAATTTTCCTTATTTGCCATTTTTATGATATATCTTTTCATTTTCTCTTTTATTATCTTTTTTTCTTTTGTTTTCTCATTTTTATATTTTTTATAAAACAATTTGATGGAGTTGCACTTTGGGCTCTCCCAATTTAAATTTTTGACCAAAAGAAGAAAACCTTAAATGCCTAGTAATTATAGCTATTATATCATAAAACTTTCCTAGTATATAAAATAAGATTCAAGTTTCCGTAGGGATTTTGAATCTTATTTAAACTATTGAATTTGTTTTTTCAAATTATCAATTTCTTTAATTTCTGCTTTTGCAGAATGATTTGAATATCCTTTCAAATTTGCTATTTTAACTAAATCATATTGCAAACTTTCTTCATTATTTCTTATTTGTTGTATTATTTGTCTTAATCCTATATTATCACATTCACATATTGCATTTTGATAGTTTTTTATACTTAACTTTAAATCTTGGATAACATCATTTATCATTGTTTTTTCTTCCATCTTTATATTATACCTTTCATATACTAATTATTAACAAAACTCATAAGTACTTGTTTAATATTTAATGCATCTTGTAATATATTGTTAAATATCTGCTGTACTTGCAAATCTTGTATTTGTGATAAATATGTGCTTATTTTTTGATATTTCATATCGTTTAAGAAAATTATTTGCCTTATATATTCTAGTTCCAATTTTGTTAAATCTGGCATTTTTAATTCCTTTCATAATTAAATATTTTTTGTTTATTATTTGTATGTTTTCTATATTTATACTATACATAAAATGCAATTTCGATTTTTATAATATTTTTCCTCCACCAACTACAATATCATCAATATAAAATACTGCTGATTGACCTGGTGTAAGTGCTCTTTGTGGTTCGTCAAATTCTATTTTTATATAATCTCCATTTTGAAGAATTGTTGCTTTTGCGACTTTTGATGAATATCTTGTTTTAACATCAACTTTAATTGGTTCTTTTATTTCATCAAATAATAACAAATTTATTTCTCCTATTGTTATTTCTTTTTTATATAATTCATTTTCTTCACCAACAATTACTTCATTTTTCTTTGGATTAAATCCTATAACAAATAATGGTGCTTTATAAGATATTCCCAATCCTTTTCTTTGCCCAATTGTATAATTATATAATCCTGTATGTTTTCCTAAAATTTCGCCTTTTGCTGTTACTATATTTCCAACTTTAGGTTTTATATCTGAATTGTTTTCCAAAAATTTCTTGTAATTTCCATCTGGTACAAAGCATATGTCTTCACTATCAGGTTTATTTGCAACTTTTAAATTATTTTCTCTTGCAATTTCTCTTATTTGTTCTTTGTTTTCAAAATCAGCAAGAGGAAATAATACATGTTCAATTAATTCTTTTGGAATATTCCATAGAACATAGCTTTGATCTTTTTTCCCAGCATTTGATTTTTTTAATACCCATCTGCCATATTTTTCACTATATTCTGTTTTGGCATAATGTCCTGTTGCTATATATTCACAACCTAATTCTTTTGCCTTTTCCCACATATATCCAAATTTCATATATTTATTACATTCTATACATGGATTTGGTGTTTTACAATTTGAATAACAATCTATAAAATCTTGTATTACGCATTTTTTAAATAATGTTTTACAGTCATCTGTAATATGTGGAATACCAATTGAATTACATACATTTTTGGCATCTATATATGTACTTATATTACAACAACTACTTCCTGCAAATAATTCTAGTGTCATTCCTATTGGATCATATCCATTTTGTTTTAAAAGTAATGCTGATACACTACTATCTACTCCGCCACTCATTCCTAATAATACTTTTTTATTTTCCATTTCATTTTCCTTTTTATAATTAATGGCAACAATTTATTGTTCCTTTTCCATTTTCATCATTTTTATTTAACATATCTTCTAATGTATGCCATGCAAGTAATGCACATTTTACTCTTGCAGGCATATTTGATACATTTTTAAATGCTATTGCATCTTCTAATTTTTTTAATTGTTCTTCATCTGTTATTTCTCTTTTTATCATTTCTATAAATGTTTTTATAATTTCTTTTGCTTCTTCAATCGTTTTACCTCTTAAAGTATCTATCATTATAGATGTTGAAGCTTGTGAAATTGCACATCCATGTCCTGAAAATGCCATATCTTCAATTTTATCTCCATTTAATTTTAGTTCTAGTGTTATTTCATCTCCACAATTTGGATTATGGCCAATTTCTGAATAATCTGCATTTTCTAGCTTCTTTTTATTATATGAATTCATACTATGTTCCATTATTAAGTCATTATATACATCTGTTAAATCTTCCATTTTTTAGCCTTTCTTTATTTTATAAATTTTTTAAACATATCATAAGCTTTATTTAAAGCATGTACAAGTCTATCTACATCTTCTTTTGTATTATAAAAATAAAAACTTGCTCTACATGTTGAATCAATTCCTAAAAATCTCATAAGTGGTTGTGCACAATGATTTCCAGAACGCACACATACACCTTCTGAATCTAATATACTGGCTACATCATGTGGATGCACTCCTTTTATATTAAATGAAATTACACTTGAATGATTTTTTTCATTTGGAGTCATATATAATGTTAAATAATCTAATTTTGATAATTCTTGTCTTGCATATGCTAATACATCATTTTCTAACTCTTGCATTTTGTCATATCCCAAATTTTGAATGTAATCAATTGCAGCACCTAATCCTACAACACCTTCTACATTTTGTGTCCCAGCTTCAAATTTATTTGGTAATGGTGCATATGTTGTTTCTTGTTCATATACATATTCAATCATATCTCCACCCATTAAAAATGGTGTCATTTTATTTAAGATTTCTCTTTTTCCATATAATACCCCAATTCCAAGAGGTGCTAACATTTTATGTCCTGAAAATACTAAAAAATCTGCATCTAAATCTTGTACATCTATTTTCATATGTGGAATGCTTTGTGATGCATCAACAATTACTATTGCTCCTTTTTTGTGTGCATATTTGATTATTTTTTTTACATTATTAATTGTTCCTAAAACATTTGAAACATGTGCTATTCCAACTATTTTTGTTCTATCTGTGATTTTTGTTTCAATTTCTTCATCTGAAAGTTCGAATTCTTCATTAATATACATATAATTTAATTTACTTTCAGTTGCTTTTGTTACTTTTTGCCATGGTACTAAATTTGAATGATGTTCCATTATAGATATAACAACTTCATCATCTTTTTTTAAATTATCCATTCCATATGAATATGCTATTAAGTTTAAACTTTCTGTTGCATTTTTTGAAAAAATTATTTCTTCTGGATGTTTCGCATTAATAAATTTCGCAATCTTTTGTCTTGTACTTTCATAAGCTTCTGTTGCTTCAATACTTAATGTGTAAGCTCCTCTATGTGGATTTGCGTTATTTTTTTTATAAAATTCTTCTATTGCATTTATTACTTGTATTGGCTTTTGAGTTGTAGCTCCACTATCTAAATATGCTATATTACGATTTTCTAATAGTGGAAAATCTTTTTTTATATTTTCAACATTCATTTTTGCAATCCTTTCTTTGACTTTTTTTCCTATTAGTGATATAATAAAGGTTGACCGAATTTTTTTAATTCTGGAGGGTTTTATATGAACATTATGCATTATATCACAGCAGACTTCAACTTTGCCCTAATGCTTTTAGGGCTGATGTTGACTGGTATTGGATTTTGGTGTATGTCTGATAGACATCATTTCTTCTTATTCCACCTTCTTGGTGGTTTATCGTTGATTGGCTTCGGAATTCCAATTTTACTTCTTGCAATATAATTTTTGTTCACTCCCAATCTTGCAGTGCGAGATTGGGAGCTTTTTTAATCTAGCTTTTTATCAATCTCTTTTAATATCACATTTTTTAATTCTTCATCATTTATTCTATCAATTATTTTTTGAAAATTAGCTTTAACAATTAATTTCACAGCTTCTTTATAACTTAATCCTCTAGTCATTAAATAAAATAATTGTTTCATATCAACTTTTCCAGATGCTGTTGAATGATTTCCTTCGACATCTTCTTCTGTACATAAAAGCATTGGCAATGCTATTGATTTTGCTTTATTTGATAATAGCATACAATATTCATTTTCATTACCTTTTGACTTTTTAGCACCTTTTTTGAAATCAATTGTTCCTTTAAAGTTTTTCTTTGCAGAATCTTTTAGAGTTCCTTGAACATCAATGTCTATATTAGTCTTTTTTCCTCTTAATTCTGTAATATAATTAATATCTTTTATTTGATTATCTATTCCTAAATATATAGATTTTAAATCATTTTCAGCATTATCACCTATAATATTAGAATAATAATTTGATATACTCGTTTTTCCACCAATATCAATAATTGTATATTTTACATTTGAATTTTCTTCCAATTTATTTTCTATTGCTTCAAAATTCTCTGATTGTTCATTTAATAAATTTACAATTGTTATATCCAATTTAGATTTTGCATTTGCTATTGTTCTTATAATTCCATTATGGAAACACTTCTTACTTGTATTTGATATATATTCTATTATTATATTTGTATCTCCATTTGCAATAATTTCTATTTGATTTATCAAATTAAAGTTTTCATCATCAAATATATATTTAATTCTAATATTTTCTTTTTTGTTTCCTGTTTGAATTCTTATTTTATTATTGGCTGTTTCATAATTTAATTCTTCTAAAATTTTACCAGTTCCATATGTTAATGCTTGATTTGTTGTTTGATTATCAATCATGCTTCCATTATTAATAATCTCTACATTTTTAAATTCAGCAATCTTTTCTGGCATTTCTAATTCAATTTCAATATTGTTTATTAAAAAATTTCTTGCTGTTCTTACTGGTGTATCATTTACTCTTAATTTTTCCATTATCCGATTGCCCCCTCTAACTCTAGATTTATCAAATTATTCATTTCAACTGCATACTCTACCGGTAATTCTTTTGAAATAGGATATGCAAATCCTCTTACTATCATTGCTTTTGCATCTTCTTCTGACAGTCCTCTTGACATTAAATAAAATATTGCTTTATCACTTATTTTTCCTATTTTGGCTTCGTGTGAAAACTCTACTTCATCTGTTCTAATATCATTTACAGGTATTGTATCAGATCTTGAAATATCATCTAACATTAATGATTCACAACTTACACTACATTTTGAATTTTTTGCATTTTCATTTATTCTTACTAATGCTCTATAAGTACATGCTCCTCCATCTTTTGAAATTGATTTTGAATTTACTACTGATGATGTGTTTGGAGCATTATGAATTACCTTAAATCCTGTATCTAAGTTTTGTCCTCCACCTGCAAATGTGATTCCTGTATATTCTGTTTTTGCATTTTCACCATTTAATATACTCATTGGATATAACATAGAAATTTTTGAACCAAATGAACCTGTTACCCAATCTATTTGTGCATTTTTTCCTACTATTGCTTTTTTAGTATTTAGGTTCATCATATTTTTTGACCAATTTTCTATTGTTGAATATCTTAAATATGCATTATCTTTTACATATAATTCTACACATCCTGCGTGTAAATTTACCTTATTATATTTTGGAGCTGAACATCCTTCTATAAAATGTAAGCTTGCTCCTTCATCAACTATTATTAATGTATGTTCAAATTGTCCTGATTCTGGAGAATTTAATCTAAAATATGATTGTAATGGTATATCTAATTTTACTCCTTTTGGTACATATACAAATGATCCTCCAGACCATACTGCTGCATGTAATGCAACAAATTTATGGTCACTTATTGGTACACATTTCATAAAATGTTCTTTTACTATTTTTGGATAATCTCTTACAGCTGATTCCATATCTGTATAGATTACTCCTTGTTTTATTAAATCTTCTTTCATGCTATGATATACTACTTCTGAATCATATTGTGCTCCTACTCCTGCTAATGAAGTCTTTTCTGCTTCTGGTATTCCTAATTTATCAAATGTGTCTTTTATCTCATCTGGCACATCTTCCCATGAACTATTTAGATTTGTTTTTGGTTTTACATATGTTGCTATTTCATCCATTTTCAATTCTGATAAATCTGGTCCCCATGTTGGAAGCTCTAATTTTTCGTACATTTCTAATGCTTTTAGTCTAATTTCTAACATCCAATCTGGTTCATTTTTTCTTTTTGATATTTCTTCAACTATTTGTCTGCTTAAACCTTTTTGCATTTTAAATTCATAGTCATCTTTATTTTTTATATCATATATATTTCTATCTATCTCATTTACCTGTGTTTTTGACATATAGATTTCCTTTCTATTTTTTATATTGTGCATATCCTGTTTCTTCAATTTGTTCTGCTAATTCTGCTGTTGATGTTTTTACAATTTGTCCATTTACTAAAACATGTACATAATCAACTTTTAGATGATTTAATATTCTTGTATTATGTGTTATTATTAAAACTGCATTATCATCATTTTTGAACATTTCAATTCCTTTTGAAACTATTTTTATAGCATCAACATCTAATCCTGAATCTGTTTCATCTAAGATTGCTAATTTTGGATTTAATACAAGCATTTGTAATATTTCATTCTTCTTTTTTTCTCCTCCAGAAAATCCAACATTTAAGTTTCTTTCAATTAGTTTTGGATTCATGTTTAATTCTTCTGAATATTTTTTTACAGTATCTCTAAATTCAAATACTTTTACTGGTTTTTCAGTAATTTTATTTTTTGCGTATTTTAAAAAGTTCATTGTTGAAATTCCAGGTATTTCTTCTGGCAATTGAAATGACATAAATATTCCTTTTTTGGCTATTTTATCTGTACTTAAATCATTTATATTTTCACCTTCAAATTCAACAGTTCCTCTTGTTTTTGTATATTCTGGATTATTTAAAATAACATTTGCAAGTGTTGATTTTCCTGCACCATTTGGTCCCATTATTACATGTACTTCTCCTTTATTTATTTTCAAGTTTAAACCTTTTAAAATCTCTTTTTCTCCTGCATTTACATGTAAATCTTTTATTTCTAATAACTCTTTACTCATTTTTATTATTCCTTCCTTTTATTAATTTTGCATATCATTACTTTTCTTCGTTTTTGCTCTTTTTACACAACATCTACATTTTTCTTGATTTATATCATAATTGCAATTTAATTCTCTTAATCCTAAAACATTATGTACATATTTGGCTAATTTATTTATTGTTTCATCTGTTGTTACTAATTTTATTTTTTCTGCCTCATCTTTTGCAGATTGTTCATCTAAATCTAATACATCTTTTAAAAACAAATAAACAATGTCATATGCTTCTAAAATTTTTTGTGCCAAATTTTCTCCTTGTTCTGTTAATTCTATTGTTCCATATGTTTCGTATTTTACTAATTTTTCTTCTTTTAAATTATTTAGTGCTTTATTTACACTTGGTTTCGTACAATTCATTTTGTTCGCAATGTCTGTTACTCTAATATTTCCATTTTGTTTTTTTAATACATACATTGTTTTTAAATATTCTTCTGAAGTTTTAGTTATCATATTTTCTCCTTCTTTTCAACTCTTAATCTCTTTGTTAACTACGGCTAACATTATACTATACATTATGGAAATTTGTCAATATTTTTTATAATATTACCATTTATAATATTACAAGAAAAAAAGGAACTATAAACAAGTCCCTTTCCATATTATTTACATTCTTCATAACTATTTACTAAAAATTCATTTTTTCCATCAAATTTAATCATTAAAACTTTTGTATAATTTTCAACACTTGGTTTTCCTATCTCTTCTATTATTAAACTTGCTTTATGCTTTCTTAAGGTATCAAACGTATTCATAAATCCCATTCCAGTACCACCTTCAGTTGAATATGTTGTAACTGGTTTCTTTCCAAGATTGTCTAATGTTTCTTTTTTGAATTCTACTCCAGAATCATAAATGTATAATCCATATATTCCATCTATATTTCCTAATTTTACCAAAATACTTTTGTTTATATTATCTGTATGGTTTACTGCTATTATTGCATCTTTTATATGGTCTGCTAATAAAGTTTCTAACTCTTCCTTAGAAATTAAATTATTGATCATGTAATGTATATTTCCCTTTAGTACTAGTGTAAATTCTATTTTATATTTTTGACATTCTGCCTGCATACATTTTAACATATCATCTATTATTGTAACTCCTGTTTTATCTAATTCTATTATTTCTTTTTCATCATAAATATCATTTTTTAGTTTTTCTAACCTTTCTTTTATTTCCGTAGCATCTTCTGTGCTTATTTCTGTTTTTGTTAATAATTCTGATAATTTATATTCTAATGATTTTTGTTTATGTACTATCGTGTGTCTTTTCTTACTTATTCTAATATTTTCTGCTTCTAGTTCTGCAATTTCTTTTTTCTTGTTTTCTAATTCTTCTTTTGTTTCTTTTAAGTCTTTTATTAACATTTTTTGTTTGTAATATAATTGTAAAGATTTTTGGATAGTTATGAGCATTAAGACTAGAAAAATTATAAAAATGCAAAATGAGTTATTAGTCGAAAGTCTATTTCTATTGTAAAACACAACACCTATACCTAAAATGCCTACACTAATACTTAATATAAGAACATCTATATATTCATTAGAAAATTTATCTTGTAGAGAAACTATACCATATTTAAATTTTTTTACGTCTAATACTTGTTTTAATAATATTAAATAAATAAACATTATCACAATAAAATTTATGTAATCATTTATATTCCTTAATATTATTTTGTTTATAAAAAAACTTAAAATTAAAGAAATAAAATAGATTGCATAGCAAAAAGCTATACTAATAGTAGTTAAAAATATATTATATCCTATATTTCTTTTAGTTATTAATGTTGATATACAACTCATTGAAAAAACAAAAAATACAGTACTATTAAGAAAATTAGTTTTATAATTAATTAATTCTATAACTGGTGCTAAAATAATTAGACATATATATCCTAAAATTTTATTAACTGAAAAAATTTCTTTATCATTTATAATTTTTAGAATTATAAATTGAGTAGAAAAAACAAATAATAATTTTCTAACTATATTCACAATAATGACACTGTCAATATTCATTACTTTTCTCGTATAATCAATCATATAGAAATATTAATCTATAATTGATTATTTCCTTTCTTTTAAATTTTGATATATTATACTTCACTATGTATAATATATTTAATACACTGCAGATTTGTTTCTATTACTTTACAGCCATTTTTATGGACTGATCAAATGAAACTAACACCATAGATTTTTCTTTTATTCTTTCATTATATCCTAAAATAAAAAAATAAGCAATATAAGAAATTTCTTACACTGCTTATTGGCTTTTTAGCCCCACCATTTTCCAATCCAATCCATTAATTCATCCCACCAGTCCATTCTCTTTCACCACCTTTTTATCTTTTGTGCTCGATCCATCATGTTTTTGATATAATCAAAATATCATTCTAAGTCTTGATACAAGTGATTTTGGGTGATAGAGAATATATAAATAATTTGGTAATTTTTAAATTTTATTAGTTATTTTTTTGGAATTTTATTCCAATTTTTATTTTATTTACAGATTGTGTAAATTTTCTTACTTTAAACATTTATTTTTCTAGATTTTCAGTTTTTTTCAAAAAATACTATTTGTTACTATTTTTGAAAGCAAAAAAAAAAAAACTGATCTATAAAAATCAGTTCTTTTTATATCATTTCTTTTACTTTATCTTTATAATAATAAATAAACTCCATTGGTGTTGGTACTCCTGTTTCATAATTAACTCTTGCCGTATAATACTTAGTCAAATCTTCAATTGGAGTAACCCTCCATGCATGGAAAATTGCATTTTGTATTCCATTAGTAATTGTCGTTGCAGACCTTTTATGCAAATTAGATAAATATTGAATCAAATTAGAACTAGCACCTTCATTTTCAATTAAATATAAAATTGCATCATGAATATATGCTTTTCCTTTTAGTTTTGATGTTATACCAACAAGCTCTAATTCTTTATTTATACAACTAGAAATTTTACTTTTTTCATCTTTCAATGTATCTTCCACAGATTTCTTTTCCTCTATAGTCAAATCTGCTTTTCTCATATTTATGAAATGATTTAATACTAAATTAGCTGAATATTTTGGATGATCTTTATATAATATAAAATCAACACCATTCCTATGTAAAATATCATATGTTCTTTTTGAATTTACATGTGTTGTTACTATAACTATTGGATCACAATTTAAATTCAAAGCTTTTAAATCTGTTATGAAACTCAATGCATCTGCATTACCCGTTGAACTATTATTTAATTCTAAATCTAAAATAATTCCTTCTGGTTTTAAATTTCTAGCATATCTTAATCCATCAATGTCAGAATCTGTTACTGCCACTATTTCTATATCTTTCCTCATTTTGGCACAACTTATAAAATTATTGCAATCATTAATATCATCTTCTATAATTAAAATTTTCATAGGTTTCACTTCCATATTTCTTCATTCCTTTCTGTTTATTTGACTTTTAGTTATAATATATCATATTTTCTAGGAAAATCGTATATTCGATGATACGATTTTTTGGATAGGCTTTTTGTTAATATATTTATAAGTATTTAAATTTATTTTTATATAGATTTTTTTATTTTTTTATTATATAATCAGTTATATAGTTTATAGGAATTTTTCCCTAATAAAAACTTAAATATATTACAAAAGGATTGATTTTATGAAAAAATTTATAAATGAAAAAGCTGATATTAATAATCCGAAATGGAATAATTTAATACATAGAGAAAAAGAAATTTATAAGAGAGAAAATGATTTAAGAAGTGATTTTGAACGAGATTACAATAGAATTTTACATTCCAATGCTTATAAAAGAATGAAGCACAAAACTCAAGTATTTTTTTCACCTACCAGTGATCATATTTGTACAAGAATGGAACATGTTAGCCATGTTGATTCTATTAGCTACACTATTGCTAATACATTAGGTTTAAATACAGAGTTAACTAAAGCTATTGCTATTGGGCATGATTTAGGCCATGCACCCTTTGGTCACCAAGGAGAAAGAATTTTATCTGAAATATCAAAAAAATATATTGGAGATTCTTTTTGGCATGAAAAAAATGGTGTTAACATTGTTGATAATATTGAATTATTAGAAGATTGTAATTCTAATTTTGAAAACATGAATTTAACCTATGCTGTTAGAGATGGTATTATTTCACACTGTGGTGAAATTGATGAAAATTGTATAAAACCTCGAAATGATTATATTGATTTAAGCAATTATACTTATCCTAATCAATATAGCCCTTATACTTGGGAAGGTTGTGTAGTAAAAATTTCTGATAAAATTTCTTATATAATTCGTGATATTGAAGATGCAATATATTTACATATTATTGATAATCATTTAGATGAACTTTACGATTTATTAAAATATGATAGAGCTCAAAAGATTAATAATTCTAATATTATTAATACTTTAATTTATGATATTTGTTCAAATTCTTCACCTGAAAATGGTCTTCGTTTTTCTGATGAAAATTTGAAATTATTAAATGATATTAAAAAGTTTAATTATGAACATATTTATTTTAACAAACATCTTCAATATCCTTTTGATTATTTTAGGCTTGTTATTAATCAGATTTTTAATGTTTTGGCTGAATGTTATGATAATGAAAATACTTTGGAGAAATTGAATTCTATTAAGGTTTTCTATCCTGTTCTTATTTCTAGTTTTGTTGATTGGATTAAGAAGTATTGGAATTTGACTGATAGGTCTGATTCTAATTTGAAAAATAAAGTTGTTTTTGATATGTCTGTTTCTATGGATTTTTATAAGGCTATTATTTATTATATTTCTGGTATGACTGATAATTTTGCTATTAGCTGTTATAATGAGATTATTGGGTTTTAGTTTTTTACTAATTATAAGAAGTAATTGTGTTTTCTCATATTACTTCTTATTTTAATTTTTATAACCTTTTATATTAATACTTTTTCTTTTTGTAAACCAGCATTTGATACAAATGATTATTACAATTCATAATACCCGTAATGATATTCACATTCTAATATATTTAAATTAATATCTTCTCTTGCTTTCTCTATTATCTTCTTGAAATTATATTTACATTCTAATATATTTAAATTAATATTTGTTTAATATAACATCAAAGAATGAAGCCACTCCCATTTACATTCTAATATATTTAAATTAATATCTGCCATCTCCAGAAGCAAAACAGCTTCTTTCAAAATTTACATTCTAATATATTTAAATTAATATAAAAATATTTAAATGAATGGTGTATACTTTTAAATGATTTACATTCTAATATATTTAAATTAATATGGGATTTCATTACCCACTACCTGCTCTTTTTCTCATTTATTTACATTCTAATATATTTAAATTAATATTGCAAAAGTATCACCTTCAAGCATTTCTTGTTGAACATTTACATTCTAATATATTTAAATTAATATGTTTCTGTGTCTTTTAAATATTTTACATTTACGATATTTACATTCTAATATATTTAAATTAATATGCAAACAAGTATTGTCCACATCGAACTTTAGACCTATTTACATTCTAATATATTTAAATTAATATATGTTAAAATCAATAGTAACTGCCGAGATATTAGGATTTACATTCTAATATATTTAAATTAATATTTAATGCATTGAAAGATTTGAAAAAACTTTATATATTTACATTCTAATATATTTAAATTAATATAAAAGCATTATCGTGCTTGGAGAAGCCAGCCTTAAAAATTTACATTCTAATATATTTAAATTAATATCATGGAAAAACACTTGCAGGAATATTGGCAATAATAGGATTTACATTCTAATATATTTAAATTAATATCCCATAAAAAATCCCATCATTTTTATTTAAAAATTCCATTTACATTCTAATATATTTAAATTAATATCTTCTGCTTTTTTTATCATATTTTTAAATTCTTTATTTACATTCTAATATATTTAAATTAATATGACGATACAATGAAATGCAGTATTTGCAGTAATTATATTTACATTCTAATATATTTAAATTAATATCTAATATTAACATCTTCCAAAAAATTATTTATTTCATTTACATTCTAATATATTTAAATTAATATTGTTCTACCATTTAATAATTTAATTAATCCAACAACATTTACATTCTAATATATTTAAATTAATATAACTCCAAGCTCATGTGCTACACCTTTGGAATCTTTATTTACATTCTAATATATTTAAATTAATATGATCTGCAAGCATTATTTATAATTTCCATAAAACTTGAATTTACATTCTAATATATTTAAATTAATATAGAAATGGAAAATTATTTAAACAAAACCATTTAAAATTTACATTCTAATATATTTAAATTAATATCTTTACATACCAAGCCATACCAAGACACGCAACAACATTTACATTCTAATATATTTAAATTAATATTGCACATCTAAACCAGCACTAGCTGATACTTCGCTATTTACATTCTAATATATTTAAATTAATATTCAAATATTATTTCTGCATTGTATACTCCACCTAAAATATTTACATTCTAATATATTTAAATTAATATAGGACTTTATTAAAGCCTTAAACCAAGCATGTTTCATCTTAAAATTCTGTCCATCTCATATTATAATAACACAAAACATTTAAAAAATCTATATTTCTCGTTCATGTCCTTTATTCTTCTAATTTTCATAATCTGTCCATAACCATATAATTTAGCAATATTATAGATCGACAGATTTTTCAAATTTACAAAAAATTATCTGTTTTATCATCTTCAATCATACCAAGAAACTCTTTTTCCATCCAATGTTGATTTCTACTTTTAAACAAAATCACACTATCCTTACTTTCTCTAATATACCTATCCAATTCAGTTTTCAGCTTAATAGCCTGTGAATTTAATAACTCTCCTTCAAAAACAGAATTCTGAATATGTACCAAATACTTTTTACATGTCTTAAAAACATTTCTCAATACCTTTTGTCCTTCTTTATCTTCTAAATTTATATCATAAACTAAAATAACATACATATTACCACCACATTTTAAAACCTTCATATTCTTCATCTTCAAGCAAATGTTTAATTAATTTATATACCTCTAATCTCATCAAATATTCATAACTCACTTCTCTGTCCAATTTTTTATGCTTAATTTTAGTTTGTAATCTCAAATCAATTTCTCTTGTTATATTTTTTCGTGCTTCATCTTTTATATAAATAAAATTAAGACCTTCCTCAAAATCTTTTTCAGTTATCTGCCTTTTATTTAACATAGAAAAAATTAATCTGTCTGCTATAATTGGTTTGAAAATTTCAGCAATATCTAAACACAATGAGAATCTCCTTTCAGATGGCTCATGTAAATAGCTTATAGTAGGATTTAGCTGTGTCTTATAGATTTCACTTAAAACTCTTGTATATATAATTGTATTAACATACGAAATCAACGAATTTATTGCATTATCTGGAGGATTTTTTACTCTTTTTTCAAAAGCTATATCCTGATTAATTATAATATTCCATGAATCATAATAAACCTTTCTAATATTTCCTTCTATTCCCATTAATTCCGGCACATCTTTACACAATTTTATTTGCTTTCTTAAAAAATCTATCTCTTTCATATAATCTTTTAAGTCTTTTCCTCTATTATTATAATAAGTTAAATTTCTATAAATATTATATGATGCCGCTTCTATAAAGGCTTTTGCAATATCTAATCTTTTTTCTTTATCATTATAATGTTCAACTTGTTTTATTAATAGTTTTCCAGATACAAGAGATTCTTTCGGATAATATGTTCCTGTATAAAATCCATAATAATTAAAAAAATGCACATTTATACCAAACTGAGATAAAAAGTTTAATAGACTCGTATTAAAATCAAGTTCTGTCATAACATATATATCATCCACTCGTTCTATAGGTATACTCTTCTTAGTATTATCTTTATATACTATTTCTAATGTATTATCTTTTCTTTGAAGCCTCCCACTTTTGTATAAATAATATGATTGTTTCATTTTTAACAATTCCTTTCTATACACTTTTTATACATAGCATAAATCAAAGTAAGAACATTTCTTACAAATCTTTGAATCTATAGCTTTAAGAGGCTTGTCCTGTTCTACAATATTTTCTATGCCTATAACAACATTTTTTAATACTTCTCTATCTTCATCTTCTAAAATAATTTTTTTCGTTTCTCTTAATAGTGGAAAATCAATTTCCGCTTTGATATTTTTTATTCCTTTTTGTTCTAAATAATACATATAATATTTTAATTGCCATATTCCAGCTTCTTCAATTGATTTTGTTTTCTTGACTTCATGTAATACTGCACCATTATTTATAAAATCTATATTTATAGTATTGTCTATTAAAATGCCTTTCTTTTCTCTGCTATATGTTGTTTCATCTATTATCTTTCCAATTTGTACCAATTCACTATTTTGTTCCATATTTATTTGATTTGCAAAATACCATAATCTTCGCTCACATATAAAATAATAATAAACCATTATTCCTGTAATATTCATACAATCCTCCTATTACAATTCTCGCGAATCTATTGAATAACCTTCATCAGCTTCTAAAAGAAGTCCAATTTCTTTATCATATTTTGTATCAATAATATATTTTCCTCTTATATAAGGACATTCTGTTATAAAATTGCCCAATTTCCACTTATTTTTACTATTGATTGATATAAATAATTTATCAATCTTTCTCTTCAATTCATATTTTTTCTTCTTTTCTTTTTCATTTTCATATTCAGCAAATAAATCCAGATTTTCATCATAAATAATCTTTGGTATTACATCTATATTATCAATATTTCTTAAAATATGTTGAGCATCTTTTTTACTAGTATCATAATCAATAATGTTATCTAATATTTTAAATGCCTCTTTAAATTTTTTATAAAATTCTGTTCCTTGTAACATTTCTTTTGAATATAATTTATCAACTAAATCAATTTTTACCTTTTCCTGTAATATTGCTCCATTATATGGTCTTAATAGTTCTATACTTTTTTCATATATTTCTTCATCATATATATACCCAACTCCACTTGTGTCTTTGATATATATTTTTACATTCGGAATGTTTTCACAATATTCTCTACTTCTATAACATCTTCCTAATCTTTGGAATAAACTATCTAATGAAGACATTTCTGTATATAACATATCAAAATCAATATCTAATGATGCTTCAACAATTTGTGTTGTTATCCATATTCCAGCTTCATCTCTATTTTTAGAAAATTCTTTTATATTTCTTTCTTTTTCACTTCTATCTGATTGTATAAACCTTGAATGCAATAAATTAACATTTTGAACATCTTCATCTTTTAATTTTTGATATATTTCAATTGCTTTATTTATTGTATTTACAATTATTAATACCTTTTTATTCTTAGAGTTCTCTTTTATTTCTTCTAAATCTTCTTCTATTCCTGAATCCACTAATTGAATTTTATGTCTTATTGTATCTTTTATAAATTCATCATATTCAAACTTTATTCCCATTTCTTCTAGCTTTTCTTTATATATTCTAGGAAGTGTTGCTGTCATTACCATAAATTTTCCATTTAAATTATTTATCATTTGTAAGCCTTTTAAAATAACTGCTACTATTTCAGGTGAATATGCTTGAATTTCATCAATTACTACTTTTGAATAACTTAATGTTGCATATATTTTTTCATATCCTCTATATTTAAATACAAATGGAAAAATTTGATCTATTGTACATGTTGTAATTTTTTCATACAAATTTCGTGCTTGTTCTATTTTTTCAAATTCATTTTCTTCATTTTTATCATCTAAATAATCTATTGCTGTTGAGTGTAATAATCCAACATGCTCATATCCTATTGTTTCTTTTATCCTGTCATATATTGCATTTATACTTATTCTTAATGGTAATGTAAAAAAGGTTTTATCATGATTACTCCAAAGTAATGCTCCTTCTGTTTTTCCCATACCAGTTGAACCAATTACTATAACATTTTTATTTTGATTTGCTTTTGCAAATTGTTGTAAATCATTTGGTTCAAAATCTTGTTTCTTCATAAATTCTTCTACGAATTTTGAAATTTCATTTTTTGTCTCATCTTCAACTGGTATCCAAGCAGAACTACAGTGATCCAATCTATGTAACAATCCTTTCATTATACAATAATCTTTATATATGTCATCAAATTCAGTTATTCTAGCTTGTCCTTCTACCATTCCTAAATATGTTGTTTTTAATTCTGGTACTTTGATTTGTAATTCATTCTCTATTTTTTCAATATTAGGTTCAATATCTTCATTTATTATTTCACTTAATAATTGTTCATCTATATGTATTATATTTTCTCTTTCATGATGATAGTAAATTGCTTGATATACCAATTTTCTTTCTGTTTTTGTTAATTCATATTCTTTATAGGGTACAAACATTGGAGATATTTGTTCATGCTTTATTTGCTCATTATTAAATTTTGTAACCAATAGTGGTTCTCCTATTGCTTTTCTTATTACATTTTGAAAACCTGAATAAACTTTTCCTGCATCATGATATTTACATATTATTTCCATTAGTTGCCAAAATCTATCTTCTGGCATATCTATTACTTGTACTATTTTCGCACCATAAGTTCTTTTTAAAATTTCAAGATTCTCTAATAATTTATCAGTATGTTCTTTTATTGTTTCTATTGGATTTGATTTTGCATAATATTTATAATTCATTTTGAATCCTTTCACTATAAAAATAAATATTGTCTCCATCTTCATCTTGTAATATTTCTTCTATATGTTGATTTGTATACTTTTCAACATATTTGACATTAACTTTATTCCATTTTCTAATATTATCTTGTATTTTATATGTTGTATTTAATCTATAATTAATTCCATTAACTTCATTATCTATCCATTCTGGTACATAAGCATTTTCTTTTATTTCTGGTTCTTCGACCTCATTAACATCTCCTAGAATTTTTATCGAATCAATCCTTACGATATCTTCATTTCTCCCTAATGTAAATGTTTCTGTTCCATTAATTATATTTTGATAAATTTTATCAATTATTTCATCTTCTGCTTGTACATGAATAATTAAATTAACATCTAACAACTGATGAACATTTCTAGGCATTGATGTTACTTTATCTTTTCCTTTATACATTCTTAAATTTTGATAATTACTAAATATCCCTTCATAACTTCCTTGTACAGATATACTCATTGGAAAATATTCTCCTGGCTGGGCCTGAAGAATTTTATGAAACATTCCTATTATTGTTGAATATGGTGGCAATGGATATGTTTCAGCAACTTTAGTTGCGAATGGCTTTTTATAGCATGCTGTTTCTTGGTATAGTTTTAGTTTTAAAATTTTCATTTATACCAATCCTTTCTTTTATGCTTTGTAATATTCAGTTACTTTTTCTTTTAAGTCTTTGAAAAATTCTTCTATATTTTTTGTTTTTCCTTCAAAAATTTCTTCTATTTCTTTTTCATTCTTGAATATGTTTTTTAACATACCTACTTTTGTGTCATCTAAAATTGATTTATCTCCAATTGTTAAGGTTGTTGTATCTTTTAACATTTCTTTATCAATACTGAATTCACCATTTTTTCCATTTAATTTTATTCTTCCTAAAAAGAATGGTGAATTTATGTCATACATTCCTCCAATTACAAATACTGGGCTTAAGTTTTCTTCTCTTCCTCTTATTTCTCTATTTAATATTTTTACTATATCTAATAATTGATTTACTCTTTCTGTTTTTTCTTCATTTGATAATTCTATTTCTTCATCTTTTCCTATTTTTTCTAAGTCTATTGTTATTGTATATGTATAATAACTTAAGTGTTGTTCAACATTTGCAAGGTTTGGAAATTCATTAATTCTATCTGCCAATCCCTTGTTATTTAAAAAATCCATATCACTTTTATAATCTTCTAATGATATTGCATTACTTAATCTAACTGCTGCACTTCTGATATTTGAACCATCATTTTTTGCTGTTTTCATATACCCGAAAAGATCCATCTCTTGAGAATCTTGAATTGTAAACTTATCATCAAATTGAATTGTTCCTTTATCTTTATTTACAACTTGTAAATTCCAATTAAATAATTTATTTCCAAGTCTTACTATGTCATATCTTAATGCTTGTCTAGAAGCATATGTATAAACACTTCCATCTCCTCTTGTTAATTTTTTTAATTCAGATATATTTCCTATTCCTTCCCCATAATTTAAACTTTGACCTTTAAATACTAGAGTAATTGATAATCCTTTTTTATTTTTTATATTATCCATTTATTTTTTCCTCCTCTTTTTTCTCATATTTATTAGATATTAATCCTGCTAAAAAACTATGTCCTATTGATTCAAAATCTAATCCTGTAGTCTGCATAGTTTCTATAAAAATTGGTGATACATCTTTTCCCATTGCCATATGTAATCTTATTACAATATCCATAAATTCTTTTTTATTTCCTGCTTTTATGCTATTTAGCATTTTATATGTATATCCATCAAGTTTGTTGTCTTCACCTTTATTTTTTAATTCTGAGTGAATTTGAACTCCTAAATTATAAATAACATATAATTTGTCATTATTTTTCTTAATATCTTCCACTTCTTTTCCCTCCTTTTTTAAAGTATTTAATATCATTCTTATTTGTGTTGCTAAAAATGAATTATAACCATTTTTCTTTTCACCTTTTAACATTTCATCTCTTATCCTGTCATTAATTATATATTTTATATCTTTATTTTTCATAATATAGTCAACTATTTGTAGTCTATATCTGTAATCCCATATTTTTGATAATGTTTTTTCAGCATATTGTGTAAAAAATATTGACATGTATCTTTTTATATTAAAATATTCAATCCTGCTATATGCTCCATATTCAGCTTCAATTTCTACAACAAATATGTTTTCTAATTGCCACATACTTACCTGTTTATCTTGTTCTACAATATCTAATATTAATTCTGAATAAGGATTTTCATTTCTATTTTCATATTTTGATTTATTTCCAAAATTAATATTTGTTTTATATAATCTATCTATTCCAGTATCATAATTTACAAAACTTAGTAGTTGTTTTTCTCTATATTCTCCATTTTCTTTTATTGTTTTTGTTATTGTTGTCATTCCTGCTGGTATACAAAATAAAATTAATTTACATACATCACATATTGGCATATTTACATTTTGATTCCAAAAGAAATTTCTAGCATTATCACTACTTATAGCAAGTGGCACAAAGTTTCCTTCTGAATAATTTGTTGTCAATCCTATTTCATTTTCACACATACAACATCTTTTTATTACTTTTTCTTTTAAATATTTTTGGATATCTTCTATTGTCTTTGATTTATCAATATAGTCTTTTATTATTTTTGAATAGATTTTTTCTATATCTTGTGTAATATTGCCTTCTTTTGAATTTTCTATATATTCTTTTATTTGTTCAATACTATACTCATTTTGAATAATACCATTAATAAAACCTGTTTCCACAATATTGCTTACATAATCTTTATGCATAACTTCTTGTTGTTCTTCATAAGATAATGCTGTTTTAACTACATTTAGAAAACTCGGTTGGCCATAATATGTATTACTTAAGATACTTTTAAATAAATTTAATGTTAATCTTTTATTTATATTGTCTTTTTCTATATTTGAAATCAATTTTTCTTTTATTTCTATAATTTCTTGTTTTGTATTTACTTTATCAATTTGTTCATATTGTTCTTTCATTTCTTCATATATAATTTCGTCAATTTTTTTAATTTTACCTAATTGTTTTTTTATCGTGTCTTTAATATATTTTTTATTTGATTTTATCTTATCTTTTCGCTCTTTTTCCTTATCTTTATCCTCAAACTCAACTTCTATATTATTTTCCAAATAATCAAATAAACTCTTGGTTCTAGTTTTTACACTTTCTGCAACATTATATTTTTTGAAAAAATAATTAAAATAATATTTGTGAAAATTTCTTAAATTTTCTGTATCAAACTCAATATAATTATTTTTTCTAATCGCAAATTCATCATCATTATCTTCAAGAATTCTTAAAAATCCCACGATTCCAGCATTATAAAACCAATCATTTAAGTATACTTTTATCTTCAATTTTGCACCTCCTTTTAAACAATTTGGAACATCCCAAATCCTGCACTATGTTTACTTCCTATCCCTGCTTTATATAAATAACTTAAGAGTTCTATATCTCCTTCTAATGCAAAAATTCCTGTTGAACATTCTATTTGTTTTTCATAAAATTTTATAATTACTTTTTTTGCTTTAATTGGAGTAATTTTTAGTGTATCTACTGATTCTAATGGAATATTTGTTATTTTCAATTGTTCTTTAACATTCATTTTTAATGTTTCTTCAAATCTTTCATTCTCAAAAGAATAATAATAGTCTTTGTTTTCTTCTCTTTTGCGAACACATAATGGAGATTGAAATTTTATAACTATTTTATTATCTTTAATTTCTTTTTCTGGTATAAGTACAATATTTTGTAATGCCCACGAATTCTGATTAATAGAAAATTTCTTGTTTTTTTGATGATTAAATGCATTGTATATCGTAATTGCTGTTTCATAATTTTCTATTGTCATATTCATTTCAAATCTTTTGTCTTCTAGTATTATTTCTTGCCCATTAATTTGTGGTTGCCTAAAGAAAATAGAAAAAGCATAAGGTTTTATAATATTATCTTTCTGGTTATAGTACTTCTTAAATTCATTTTCACTATATTCAGATAATGACAATTTTATAAAACTGATTATGCTTCTTCTATAATCAATTGGCATTTTTTCATTTTCTAATGTAAAATATAATTTCATTCTCATATTTTTCACCTCCTTGTATACAAACTTATTTAAGCTTCCTACATTAAAGTAATTATCGTACGACATGTATACAAATTATTAACTTTGTTAAATTTTAATCTATATAAATGTAAATTACTGTAATATTAAAATTCGACAAATTGCACCTTCTTTATACCATATTTTACATTTTTTTACAAGTATTTTTATTGCTTTTTGCTTATTCTTTTCCAATATTAGGAAAATAGCATACAAAAAAGCACTACATTTTGCTATATAGTGCTTTTTAATTATTTTTCCTTTGCAATAACATTAAAAATATGCCAATGTTTCATATTTCCAAGACCTGTTAAGCCTTCTTTTTCTACTTCATTAAACTTAATAATATCAAACTCATCAAATAAATTTAGTACCTGCTCTTTTGTAAAAAATGTCATATTAGATTCAGCATTATTCCAAGAATCATTTATTCCAAAAAAATTCCCAACAAAATAACCATCTTTACATATATTTTTCTTTATAGTTTTCCACATTTCATCAAATTCCTGTTTATGACAAAAAGATAAACTGTAATTAGCCACAATTAAATCTACTTCTTCTAATTGCATATTTTCAAAATTTCGTTTTTGAAATTCAAATCTTTTCATTTCATCAGAACTTAATCTTTTTGAAATTCTTTCTTTTATATTTTCTTTATCAATTGCAGTAACACTCCATCCATTTTTTATTAAATAAACTGTATCATTTCCAGCTCCGCAACCTATATCAATTGCCTTACCAGTAATATTTTTCACATTCTCTATAAAATACTTTACATTTTTCCTTGGAATATTTGATTCTGTATTATCATAATATTTTTCTGACTTTTTCTTTTTTAAAATTCCAACTGCTATTTTATATTCTTCCTTTCCAAAATCAATTGTTGGAACAATTTCATTATTATTATACATATTTATAAATTGTTTAATTGTAACCCATTTAGCCTCTGTTGCCTCTCCATCCGGAAATGTAATCTCATTTATAGAAATATTTCTTTGAAATATCCATAAATCCTTAAAATCTGGTACTTTTTTATCTCTCTTGACTTCTTTCAAAAAGGTAGCATCTTTTTCTGAGAATATTATTCCTAATTCCTCTTTTAACTCTCTTAAAATTCCTTCCAAGCTAGTTTCTCCTGCTAATATTGAACCACCATTACATTCCCAGAGTCCTCCATATTTCTTCCAAGAAGCTCTTTTACTTATCAATATTTCGTATTTTGAATTAAAAATTATTCCAGTTACGACAATATGATATTCTCCATCTTTAAATTCGTATCCATCTCTTTCTGCTAACTTACCTGTTTTATTTCGATTTTCATCATATATATCCCAAAATTCTGCCATAATTCTCCTCATTTCTTTCATCATAGTTTAAGTTTTATAAAAAAATTAAATGTCTTTATTAATTTTGTGAACAGGAAATTTATTTTCTTTTAATACACTTTTTATTGATGGTGGAAGTAATGGATATTCATCAATTTTAGAAATGTCTAACCATTCATATTTAAGCCAATCCTCTCCTTCAATATTTTTTAAAGTATACTCTATTTTTTTATCTTCCTCATCAACAAATTCTGCTTTATGTACAAATAATATTTCATGATATTTAGAACCTTTCATTTCAAAAAAATTCTCTATTGTTGTAACATATCCAATAACCTCTATTTTTTTGCCTAATTCTTCCATAACTTCTCTTTTTACTGTAGTTTCTGAGTCCTCTCCAATTTTGACTCTTCCTCCCATTAAAGCATAATGATTGGAATTCACATTTCTATGCACTAAAATCTTTCCATTATGTTCAATTATTACTGTAGCCCTCACATTTAATTTGTAATCTTCAACATCAATAGTTAAGTCCATCTTTTTACACTCCTTTTCTTTATTTTTATATCACAAATATCCACAAAAATTGCACTATTTGTGGATATTTATTACTAATTTTGATAATTAATATGCTCACCTTTTATTAATGGATATCTAATAAGACTCTCTCCATCTAAATTTTCTTTGTGCATATCAACTGCTGTAATTTGATGATTATCATAAGTTGTATAATAATATATTCCTTTAGTTGCATTACAACATGATGTATAAATTGTAATTTCATATTTTCCATCATCTAATTGGCAACAACCTCTTTGCTGATCAACTGAATTAAGTATATGGAAAAATTGACTTACACTCTCATTTTCATCTTCACCAGATACAGAATTCATTTTTACAAATGCTACTCTAACAAATCTTGATTGTGATGATAAATCCCCTGGAAGCCCTATTGCTCCCATTCCTCTACTATATTGTTGCAATTCTAGATTTTGTGCAAAAGAATTCTTTGATGATTTGTTAGATAAATTCATATAATTATTTAAAGCAAATAATTGCTTATCAAATGGTGGATTATTTGTTAATACTCCTACTGGATTATCATATACTTTGATTCCATCTCTCACCGCTTCTACAGTTATAGACTCCTCTGAATCTGAAATAATCCAATGCAATTGTGCTAATGGTAATTGAGCACTAAATGGAACATTTAGTAAATTAATTTTTTCAATTAACCTTTTTGCTTCTTTTGTTGTAGCACATTGGCTTAAAATCCATGGAATAAATTCAAATTGTGCAATATTATCTTTTTCTTGTTGTGGTTCATTATAATGAGCATTACCAACAAAATTTAATCCTGCTATTCCTAATCCTTTTTCATTTATTGCATCATAATATAATGGATAATTATCAGCTACATAAGCCATTCCTATTATTGCATAATGATTTGTTATTGATTCTTTATTTCTAAAATTAAATTGATAATTTCTTGGTGTTATTGCTATTTCTTCATTATAAGAAAACTCATAATCTAATGTTCTCCCAAAATAGAAGTCTTTTGTTTTATATGTTGTTGCAGTACACATATTTCCTCCTTGTATAATATATTTTTTGGTTAAAGTCTCCCCCACATTCATATTATTTCTTAATTAAACTTTTTTATAATTATAACATTCTTTTTGTTTTTGTAAAATAAAATATTGTAAATTTTAGTAACAAAAATAGATCTAATATTGTAATTAACTTACTGGATATTAGGTCTATTTTGCTTTTATTATTTATTAAAATCATCAAACTCTAAATCATCAAATGGAATATTTTCAATTTCTTCTATTTCATTTTCGTCATTTAAAGTTAATTTAAATACTTCTGGTGAATTTATTCTTTTATCAAATACTACTTTGCCTTTAAAGCTTAATTTTAGTTCTCTATTGGGTGTTACTTTTTCTAATTTACACCATTTTAATAAGAAATACATTATTGCATAATCATGTGCAAATATTGCTATTCTTTTTCCTTTATTTTGACTAACAACTTCTTGGAATGCTTCATTTACTCTTTCTCTTACTTCAGCTTGGCTTTCTCCTCCTTCTGTTTTGAAATTTTCGTCTTCATATTGTCTTGTATACCAATCTGGATATTCTTTATCATTTGGCTTTCCTACTCTTTTTTCATCAAATCTTTCATCTATATTTGCTTTTAAATGTTGTTTTTCTAATAGATACTTTGCTGTTTGTAATGTTCTTACACAATTGCTTGTATATACTACATCTATGTTTTGCAATTCTTCTTCATTGCTTAGTATTTCTGCTCTTTTTTCTCCTGTTACACTTAATATTATTTTTTCACTTCTTAATACTTTGTCTTGACTTGTTTTCCAACTTTCTATTACGTCTTTTGTATTGATTCTTACTGAGTGTCTTATTAAATATACTGTTGTTTTCATGATATCATTGTATGAGATATTTAATACTTAAATACACCATACACTCCTTTCTTCATTTTTTATCGTTTTTATTATATCTCAAATATATTATATTTTCAAGCAAAAATTATTAAATGACTTCATTTAATAATACTCGTCCTCTTGAATCAAGTTTTACTAGCTGACTATTAATTGCAATTGTTTGTAATTCTAACATCTTCTGCATTACTGTCTCCACACTAATATCAAATATTTGAGCTATTTTTTCTAATCCTTTTTCTCTGTTATCTATCAATATATCTGAATATCTTTTTAATACTTCATAAAATTCTCTATGTTGATCTGTTATATCTTCACTACTTAATAATGTATCTGTATTACTATTTTCAAATACGTCTTGTGGATTATATGTATTATCTTCAATTATATCTAGTAAATCAAAATAACCATCTGTTGTTTGTTGAATAAGACTTATTTCAAATTTATTTTTTGATAAATAATTAAACATTGCGTATTTTATGCCTTTCATAAGGACATTTATTACTAAATTTTGATCATAAGATAAATTGGTTTCAATTTTTCCACCATTCTCTATTAATTTTAAGTATACTTCTTGTTTTAAGTCTTCAAAATTGTTTAATCTTCCGTACATTTGAGCTATCACAATAGCCAATTTCTCAATTGTTTTATCTTTTGCAAAATATATTTTTTCGATTAATTCGTTACTTATTTGCTTTTGTTTTCCTAAATATATTTTTCCGTCTGAAATATTAAATACTTTTCGAGTTAATTCTGGATTTTTCTTGTTTCCAATTATTTCTTTTATAAATGTATTTATTCCAATATTATATTCTTTACAAATATCCATTATCTCTTCTGTTGAATAATCTCTGTCTCCGAATTTGCTTAAATTTTCTATATCTATTTTCAATAAATCTGCTTTTACTTTATCTTTTTGTGAAATTTCTTTAAGTTTTACCTCTTTTCCATTTATTAATTCTCCATATTGTTTTTGATTAAGACCTAATGATTCTTTTATTTGATAGTCTGTATACCCTTTATCTTCTTTGGCTTTTTTCACTTCTTTAGGAGTTATAATCTTGTCATTTTTTATATCTTTTATTATATCATTTCTTATATTTATTTTATCTTGATAATCAAAAATCTTATTTTTTATTCTTTTTATTTTTCCATTCAATATCTTTATATATTTTTCTGCACTTATATCTAGTATTTTCATTAATCTAATATCGTCTGTTATATATTTTCTCATTTCTTTTATGTCTTCTGTAATTAAATATTCATTCTTTATATACTGTTTTAATATTTTTCGTTCTTCTGGCTTATATCTAATTCTATTATTATTTATGTTTGTACAAAGTCTACATATAAAATAACATTTTTCGCCTTTTCTTAATTTGGCATATGTATTTTTTGGGATTCCTAAACATTTTTTTAGTTCTTGTATAGTTATTCTTGTGTTTTCTAGTATTTGATATATTGTTTCAGATGTTACTTTTTCTTCATCTTTTATCCTATAGTTTTGAATAATGTTTTCTAATACATACGATTTTCCATCCATTTTATTTTCCATTCCTTTCTTGCTTATCTAAATGCTACACATTATAAAGAAAGATTTTTTTTCAAACTATTTTCCTCTTTAAAATTCAAAAAGATACCTTTAGTTTTGTCTAAAAGTATCTCTTTTGATTTTCTTTTGGAATTTTTTTTATTTTAATTTAATTGCATTTTTATCTTATACTATTTATGTATAGTAGTCAATCATTGTTTTGTTTGTTTAATTTTTATGCTTTTTGTGTGTATTTTTTGTATTTATTGTATTGTTGTTAGCCAATTTATTTTTTATATTATTATTCCATTTGTATGATCTATTTCATGTTGGATTATTTCTGCAATAAATCCATTATATTTTCCGTGTTGTTTATTGAAATTTATGTCCATATATTCTACTTCAATTTCTTTATATCTTTTGCATTTTCTTTCTCCGATTAATGATAGACATCCCTCTTCTGTTTGATATTCTTCTTTTTTATTTGTTATAATTGGATTTATCATTATAAAGTCATATATTCCTCCTGATATACAGATTATTGCTTTATTATATCCTATCATGTTTGCTGCTAGCCCTACACATCTGTCTTTGTTTGCTTTTAGTGTGTCTAGCAGGTCTTGTGCTATATATTTGTCTTTTTCTGTTGCTTTTTCTGATTTTTGTGATAGGAACATTATGTCTTTTACTATGTTTTTTACCATTTTATATTTTGATCCTTTCTTGCTATTGGAGTTTGGAATTAATTTGACTAAGATTCACGCTCTCACTTGCATTGCTAAAATTTTTTGTTAATACTTCTTAGGTCTATTTTCACTTTTTTTATTTAATATTTTATCTAGTTCTATTTCTGCTTTTTTTACGAAATAGTTATCTGTATAAATTGGTATTCCTATTTCATTCACTTTTTGAATTAATTTTTCTATAGTATTTAGCTCCTCTGTTTCCTCTATTTCTATTAACTTGTCACCATTATTTATATTTTTAATTGCTAATTCAAATCCGTCTTTTTCATATACTATATCCTCTTCTTTTATATTCATAATTTCTTCATATCCTATTGCTTTTAATAACTTTTTTGCGTCTTCTATATTTAAAATGTTACAGTTAATGGATTCTTGATTTAATATATTTCCATTTTCATCAATATTTTTTATTTTATATGTTATTAGTTTTGTTCTTTTATTTGAAGTTTTTCCTATAATATCTCTTACTAATATTGCTTTCGATAAAATGTCTCTTGTACTTAGTTTATCTAGTTCTATTTCTTTTGGTATGAAATATGTGTCGTCCATTGAGAATTGTCTTATTTTTTTGAATCCTTTTTCTTCTATTATTTTATAGAATTCGCTCAATTGACATTTTATTTTTATTGTTATTTCATTACTTGTTTTTTGGTTCATAGTTTTTCTCCTATTTTTTCTTTTTATTATAACACTTTTGGTGATAATTGGGAATAGTTTTTTGAACTGATTTGTTTGTTAGTTAAGCTTGTTTTATTATTTGTTTGAATAGAATTTAAGAATATAGGCCTTCGGGTTATGAGAATTTGATTGTGATTTTTGAGAAATTTTGTTAACTTGAGTTTTTATTAGTTTTAATAGGGTTAGAGCAAATTGGTAAGATTATGAAATCGGTTAAATTTTGTGGTTTTTTTGCAATGATTGTCCCAAATTTGTCCCCAAAAATTTTTAATAAAAATGGAGGTTTTTACAATGAAAATTTGTGATATTTTAAATAATAATGAAAGTGAAAATTTCTTAAAGGAATGGTTAGAATTTAGAGAAGAGAAATTATCTCGTATGGATGAAAATGATCAAAAGCATTTAATTAATTTTGATGATTATTCTGAAAATATTTTAAATAATGTTTCTAGTGAGAATTACAACTATTTTTCTAAAAAATTAGATTTTATCTATGAGGATTTTATGGAGTATTGTTCTTATTGGAATGATAAGTATTATATGAGTGGATTTAGTGATGCTATTAAGTTGATTGTTAGTGGGTTGAAGTTATAATTTAGTATAATAAAAAGTGTGAAAATGACTTTCTTAAGGAAATGTTATTTTTCGCACTTTTTACTATTATATATACATATGCTATAACGTTCTCAGCTTTTTCTAAATATTAAAGTAGTTTCTGTCTGAATTGAATAAACAGGTTTGTTATTTTTTAAACGTGAAATTTTAGATGCAATTCTTTTTGAAGGAATATTCCTATCAAAATCATAAATTCGTTTTAATTTTAGTGTAGATAATAATTCTGACAAAATTAAATCAAATCGAACTACTTCTCCATTTACTCTCCTATTTCCTATGGTAAAAATAGCATATTTATCTTTTTTTAGAACTCTTGATAATTCAACACAAGAATTATAAAAATCTATATAAAAACTAGCTACTTTTCTAGCTTTATTTTTTTCTCCTGCCTTAACTAACGCATCAAATGTTGATGATAATGTTTTAGATTTTTTTAATATATTTGAATTGTATATTACATCTATAGAATAATTTGTTCCTCCAAGACTTTCTTTGTCAATTTCTGTTAATGTTTTTAGTATTGAATTATCCATATTGCTTTTTATATCATTAATATCAATCCAACGTAAAGGTAAAATAGAAAATTGTCCGTAAGTCACAGTTGTATGATTATCTCCATACGGAGGTGATGTTACAATCAAATCAACTGAGCAATCTCTAAACTTTCGCTTATCACTCATAACTTTAATTGTATCGCCAAGATAAACTCGAGTTTTATTCTTTATATTAAAAGCTCTATATAAATTATCAAAACTATTAATGTCTTTTTCTAATTGTTTACTGAAATTTTTTATACAATCATACTGGAAACTCTCAATAATATTTTGTTTTTTTATGTGTAATTTAAAAGTCGATTTTTGAGAATTATTAGCTAGTCTTACAATTTCTGCAAAAGCAAGCCAAAAAACTCTTCTATATAAAATATCATTTTCTTGCATAATACAATATCTGATTCTACTTAGTTGATGAATTATGTCATCATTAAACCATTTATTAATTCCATCAAATTTAAAATCTTTAACATTTCTTGTATTATTAATTAGATTTAACAATTTATCTGATTTAACTCTTAGAAGAGAAATAGAAATCTTAGTTGTCCTAACTAAAGTCATTAAGTATGCTAAAGGATTTATGTCGATACCAATTGTATCTAAATTTCTACAAAGTCCCTCTATTAATATAGTTCCTGACCCCATATATGGATCAAAAATATTTTTTATGCTAGAATCATTTTGCAGTACAATATTTATAAGTTCTGCTTGCATATCTGGTACCATTTTAGCTGGGTAAGAGTGTGCATAGTAAATTGAGTCTTTAGAATTTAAATTTTTAAAGTCCCAATAGGTTTCTTCTTCTTGCTTTTTTTTCTTAATATAATTTATTATATTTTTATCAGCTAAATTCATAACATACCTCCTCTGTTTATAATAATACAATAAAAAATAAAAAATGTAAATTAATTTCATAAATTTGTAAAAAAAATATATACATGATATAATAAGACAAATAATAAAAATGGAGGAAGTTATGGATAAAACAAAATTATTAAACTTATCTATTTCTACAAGAATTATTTCTCAATTAGGAGAACAACTTATATCAGACGAATTAGTGGCACTTATGGAATTAATTAAAAATGCATATGATGCGGATGCAACTAAAGTTACAATAAAGGTTGATACAAAAGCTGAAACATCACACGGTATTGGAATGATAAAGATAGAAGATAACGGAAATGGAATGACACCATCTATTATTGAAAATAGTTTTTTAAGAATATCTACAGGATTTAAGGAAGAATATAAAATTTCACCTTACTTTAAAAGACTAGTTCTTGGAAAAAAAGGTTTAGGAAGATTAGCCTTTAATAGATTAGGAAAATATATAAATGTATATACTACTCCTAGAGTAGACAGAATCAGTGATGAGTTAGTAGGCAATTTAGAGGGATTTAACGAGTTCAAACTTTTTGTTGATTGGGAGAGTTTATATGTAGATCAAGATTTTAATAAAATACAGGCAACCTTAGAAAGGCATATTAATCCAGAACCAACTTATGGAACGAAAATACAAATTTTAGGAATTAAAAATACAAATTTCTGGAAGTTGGATAAAACTCAAAGGCAAAGATTAAAAAATGAAATATTTGGAATGATAAATCCTTTTACCAAGAACAAGGAAAGTAGATTCGAAATATATTTATATATTGATGGTGAGAAGTTTACCACAGAAGAACTAGATGAAGATTTAATTAGAAAAATAAGTGATGTTAGCGCTAACTTTAATCTAAATTCAAATTGGATATTATCTTTAGATATAAATAGAAAAGAAAAATATATTAATAATAGAATTGTAAGTACTAAAAAGAATAGAGAAAATGCATCAACTAAATTAGTTTTACAGGAAAAAAATATTGATCCTAAAATATATAATATCCATTATGAAATTGACTTAAAAAACTCAAAAGAAATAAGAAGCATACTTCCAAAAGTTGGAGATATTACATTTAGTACCAAAAATAATGAATTATGTTTTCCAGGAATTTTAAGTGGGGCTATTTATGCTACTGACTTAGGAAATAAAAAAGAAATTATAAAAAATCTAAATGCTGATAATATTAAAACAAATAGTGATTTTGATAATTTGTGGGAGCAAGCAAATGGAATATTTGTATTTAGAAATGAATTTAGAATACTACCATATGGAAAAAATGATTGGTTAGATTTTACAAAAATGAGTCAAAGATTAAAAAGTAATATTTATAAAGAGCATACTATAGCTGGCTATATTAATTTAGATGGTGAAACTAGTGAAAACTTAGAAGAACAAACTAATAGGCAAGGATTTATTGAAGATGAATATGGAAACAACTTCTTTAAAATTATTAAAGATATAATTGCTGTTACTTTGGTTAATGAAGACATTAAATTAAGAGATGGATTTGACTTAAAAACAAAAGAGGAAAAAGGATTTTTATACTCTAAAAATAATATGATAAAGTATAAAATGGAAATTTCGCAAGAGAAACAAAAAGAAAATAAGAAGGAAGAATTAAAAATATCAATCAATAATTTAAAGGCTAATACAAGTAATATTGCTGAAATAGAAAATATATCACATATAACTGATGAGTTCTTTAAATTAGATTCAAAGGTGGAAAAAAAGAATGAACAAGAAAGGGAAATTTTACAAAGGCAAATAGATGAAATAAAAGAAATTGCCCCAATGGTTGGTCAAGCAATTATAATCGAGTCAATGACTCATGAATTAAATAGAATAGAAGGAAATATTAAGCAATATTCAAAAAATAGTTTAGATATTGCTTATGAGTTGGATGATACTTTTAATGGTAAAAATAAGTTAATTAATAATCAACATTCTATTATAGATGAGACTGTATTTATGAGGGCACAATTAAATCATTTAGAGCCTACATACAGAAGTCAAAAAAATACTGTGGAAAATATAGATATCAAAAAACTTTTAGAGGAATCTTATAAAACTGATGGTCCTATGGCAATAAAAGCAAAAAATAGCAATATTGATGTACAAATATCAGGAAAAAATTTTACTATAAAAGCAAATAGAGGATATATTATTACTATATTTGATAATTTATTTTTAAATTCATTACATTGGATTAATTATGAGGAAGTTAATAAAAAAGAAATATTAATACACATAGATGAAAAAGGTTATATTTATTTTTGGGATACAGGAAATGGAATTCATCCAGATATAGAAGATTCTTTATTTAATCCTTTTACTACAATGAAGAAAAATGGAAGAGGTTTAGGTTTATATATAGTAACTGAATTACTAAGTCAAATGAATTCAACGATTGAACTAGATGAAGATAGAAAAAACGGAAGATTATACAAATTTAAGATTAATTTAAGTAATTTATTGGAGGATTAGATGGAAAACGAAAATATAGAACAAATTAAACAAAAATTAGCATTTATGAATATTAATAAAATAATCTCTATAGATAATGAATGGTCTCAAAATAATAATATAGACTTAAGCAAAGATATAATAGATTTTATCGAAGAACTACATCCAAAAAATGAGAAAGAACTCTTACGTAAAATATCTAATAAAGGCTACTTAACTTTAAAAAATGCATATGATGATAATGATGAAGAATTAATAAAACTGATAAATTCAAAAAATGATATGCAAAATCAATTACCACCCCATTTAGAAAAATTAGATAAAATTTTAGAAGCATTACAATTAAAAGGAATAGCTGTAGATAAAATAGATAAATACAAACCATCTATTTTCCAAAAGTATAATACGGAAAATTGTCTTTTTATTCTTGATAAGGAAATGGATGAAGTTAGTAATAAAGATATTATTAAAGAAAGTATTCCAAATATAATAGAAGAATCGGATAAAAATGGTGTAAATCATTTAATAATTGTATATTCAAGTAATATAAGCGATGAATATGTAAATAACTCAAAAAAATTAGCCTATGTACAACAAAGAATAACATCTCCTGGAAAGAGTAATTTTTATATTTATAAAATGTTTGCAATAGAAAAAAATCTAGATACAAAATTGGATCAAGAGCTAAATTCAAAAATATCAGATTGTATTTATGGTGATGCTTTATATCACTATATGGTATTAGAAAAGAGCAAAACAGATAAAATTTATGATTCAATTTGTGAAATAGATAATGAGGAAATATCAAGAATATCAGAGGAGAATTTTATAGAAGGAAATAATATTACTGATAGTATTAATACTATCAAAAAGGCTATAACAAAAATGCATGAAAATGAACAATTTGATAAAGAAAAAAATATACTAGAAAAATTTAATTTTTATCAAAAAGATAAAATCAAAAATTTCGTTTCACATAATAGTACATTAACAACAAATAGTCAATATAGAAAATATCGTGAATCTCAGGATATAGAATTTGTAGAAAATATATTGCAAAGCAATATATCAATTTGGGAAAATATAGATTATTCTGTTAACAAATTTTATAAAGACATATCTACAGGAGATATATTTAAAACAAAATTACTAAAAGAGAATAAAGAACAATATCTACTAATTATAGAAAATGCGTGCGATTGTATACTTCGAAGTCAAAAAAATATAAATGATATATCAAGAAAAAATAAAACTGGAAGTATAAAGGTATTATTATTAGAAAAATATGATATAATAGAATCAGAGAAAAAACAAATAGCTAAACAATTTGGCAATGGAGAAATTATTTTTCCTATAAAAGAACATAAAACTTATTATTTAAAGAACACTGGAAAAGTTTTTTCAATTCCAGAATTTTTATTAGATTTATGTACCCTAAACGAAAAAGGTAAATGTTTAACAAATTATAGTAAGGAAATAATACAAAAATATAAAAATTATTATTTTGAAAAGTATATGGACATGCCACAAACAATTGAAAAGATAGAAAATTTCAAAAAATATTTACTAATAGATAATTCCCATATAAAGAAAGGATTAGAATTGCAAGAAGAATCAGAAGAAAATATTATAAAACCATTTCAAATAGAGAAAGATAAAGATGGAAATCCATGTATGGAACGAATAGGAAGATTAGACTATAATATTACTTTAAGAGTATGTCAGAAAAACTACTATGAAATAGAAAAACAAATATTTAATACATTTGAGAGTCAAGGAATTCTTAATAAATTGAAAGGACAACAAAAAACTACAATTGCTTCTATAGAAAAAATATTTGGAATAAAAAAGTGATTTTTACTTGTTTTTTTAAGCGAACTAATATGAAGTGAACCCAAATTATTAGACAAAAAAGTTTAATAAGGAGGGTTCATTTTCTATGTCAAAATATTCAAATGAGTTAAAATTAAAAGTTGCAAAATATTGTGTAGAACAATATCATGGATATTCAGATGCAGCAAAATATTTTAATATTCCAAGCGAGACTACAGTATATCAATGGGTTAGGAGATATAAAGAAAAAGGAGTAGCAGGATTATTAAAAAACAAAAAAACTTCATATAGTGGAGAATTTAAACAAGATGTGGTAGAATATATGCATAAAAACCATTTATCAGCAACAGAAACAGCTATAAAATTTAATTTAGCCAATCATACTATAGTATTAAAATGGGAACGTATATATTATGAGGAAGGGCCACAAGCATTGTTTAGAGAACGACGTGGTAGAAATAAAAATATGAGTTCTAAACCAAGAAAAAAGAAATTATCTAAAGAAAATAAAGAAGATTTAATAGAAGAAGTTCAAAGATTAAGAATGGAAAATGCATACTTAAAAAAATTGCAAGCCTTAATTCAGGAAAGGACAAAGCCAAAACAAGAGAAAAAGTAATAGTAATAGATGAATTAAGGCATGAATTTAAATTAGAGACTTTGTTAAAGTTTGCAGAAGTAAAAAGGAGTACTTTTTATTATCAATTAAATAGAATGCAAGTACCAGATAAATACAAAGAAATAAAAGAACAAATAACATCTATATATCACGAAAATAAAGGAAGATATGGTTATAGAAGAATTACATTAGAACTTCATAATAGAGGATTTATAATTAACCACAAAACAGTTATAAGATTAATGAGAGATTTAGGATTACAATGTTTTATTAGAGTTCAAAAATATAAATCTTATAAAGGTGAAATAGGAAAAATATGTGATAATCTTCTAAATAGAGAATTTGAAGCTGAAGAACCAAATCAAAAATGGGTTACAGATGTAACAGAATTTAAAGTACATAACGAAAAACTGTATTTATCACCTATAGTAGATTTATTTAATGGAGAAGTAATTAGTTTTAACTTATCAAGACATCCGGTATTCGCACAAGTAGTAGATATGTTAGAAAAAGCTTTTAATAAAATACCAGATAATACAAATTTGATATTACATTCAGATCAAGGATGGCAGTATCAGATGAAGCAATATCAACACTTATTAAAAGAAAAAGGCATTAGGCAAAGTATGTCAAGAAAAGGTAATTGTTTAGATAATTCATTAGCAGAGAATTTCTTTGGTTTATTAAAATCAGAATTATTTTATATGAAAGATTATAAAACGATAGAAGAATTAGAAAAAGATATAATAGAATATATAGATTATTATAATAATAAAAGGATAAAAGGCAAACTAAAAGGAATGAGCCCTGTTCAATACAGAACTCACTCCTTAGAAGTTGCTTAGTACCTAATCAAAAAATGTCCAATTTTTTGGGTTCAGTACATAACTCGCCTTTTTATATAAGAAATAACTACTGTAATTTTTCACATCTAATTATTTTCTAAATCAAATATTAGTTTTTTTAAATCAATAATATAGATTGGCGTTGCTTGATTTGAATAATTTAAAATATAATTAGTTTCTGGTAATATCATTTCATTTTCTTTGAACAAATTAGATTTATTAATTGTTGTTAAAGATATATCTGCTTTATTCATTTCTTGAATATCTGTATCATTCACGTCCCAACAAACAATGTAATCTATTTCATTTGCATATTTTTCGTTGTTTTCAAAATCTCTAATTATATTTCTTAGATGTGATTTAAATTCTATGCATATAAAATGATTATTATATTCTGCATAAAGATCATACTTTTCTCTATATCCTGATATTATTGGTTTAACCTTATCTATTTTTCCCATTCCTACAAGTTCATAAAAAATTGCTGCTACACTTGCCTCTTGCTCAGATGGTAATTTTTTAAAATTAATTATTGAATTATTTAATGCTGGCAAACTATCAATTTTCATTTTTATTTCATCTCTATCCCAAATTGGATTATTGTCTATATCTGGTTCTCCTGCAACATACTTTGAAATGTATTTTGTATAATCACTAAATATTTCTTTTGCATATTTTTTATAAATATTTTTGATACTTCCATTTATTGATTTTCTTCCTATATCAAATTTTAGCATATCATCTTCAAAAATCATAAATAAATTTGGCCAATATCCAGTTTTACCTGTAAGTGGAGGCTCGATTATAATTCCTGTTGGCATTCCTTTTACTGATGTGTATATCCCTGATTGATGTGTTGTGAAAAATTTATCTTGTAAAATGTCTTCATTGTCTATATCATTTTCATCTAATAATCCATCTTTGCACGAAATCTTTTTCCATAATGTTCTTTGTGGTACATAACATGTCCAAAATTTTATTGTTCTCACATTGTTATGTTTATATTCACCCATTTTATATATAATTTTATTTTTTAATTTATTTCTTTTTTCCTGATCTGATGATGTTGGATTTTCTTTTAGCCATTTTTTAAAAACTTCTAAATCAAACAAATCCTTTTTTTCCAAACTTTCTGTAGGTATCCAATATTTATATTCCAATTTTTCTTCCTTGGTATTTTCAGCTAAATCAGTATATATCAATGTAACATCAATATTTGAATTATTATCAAATAAGTTCAAAACATTTCCAATAGCAGTTTTAGTCCTTATTACATACTTTATAGAATTAAAATCTAATTCAAATAATTGCTGATTTTCAATCCCTTCAACACATATATCTGTTCCTATGAATCCTTCTTTATTTTCTGAAGATAAATTTAAGCAAAAATCTTCATCACTATCACTATTCTTCCATGTTTTTGCTCCAGGTATTTTTACTACAAATTTTTCAGTAGATTTATCAGTTGTTGTCTTCATAATAAAATTGTCACTCGAAAACAAAACAAATTTTAGTCCTACTCCTTTTTCTCCAATTGTTTCTTTATCATCTTCTTTATCAGTAGAAAATGGTGTTAATAAAACTGGTATTTTTTCCTTTTCTATCCCTATTCCCGTATCAATAACTTGTATTGATCTTTTATGAGCATTAATAATTATTTTTATGCTCCCCTTTCTTTCTTCCGTTTTATTAATTGCATCTACACTATTTTGAACCAATTCAGCAATTATATCCCAAAAGTTATTATAGCTATCTTCTATCCCCTTTATGCTTTTCCTTATAATAAAGTTATTAGGCATTAAAAATGGTATTTTTTCAGTATCCATAATATTTACTATTTCCCCTTTCAATTTCGTTTATTTCAATTTTCTATCAAATAATAATCTTTTAAATCCTTTTCAGATATATCCAATCCTTTTTCATGTAATAATTCTTTTCTTTTTAAATATAGATTGTGCAATGCTGGTTTCCTTTCAACATCTTCGCCTAAGTGTACTAATCTATGACAATGTGGACACAATGTTACATAATTTTCAACAACTTCTATGCTATTTTCAAAATCATTTCCAACTGCTCTAGGAATCAAATGGTGTACTTCCACATAATTTTTATGTGATTCTTTGCTTGTAAAATATTGACATCCATAAAAATCTTCCAGCTCACATCTGTAGTTACTATTAACTTTAGCAAGTTTTTTCAATACAGTACTTACTCTGTTGTATTTTTCAACTGCATACATATCAGTATCGTCTATTTTTTCATTTAAGTCTACATCTTGTTCATTAACTTCTTTTTCATCTCTAAAGTTTAAAGAATACTGTATGATATCAAATAATTCTTCATATATAAGTTTGTACACTGCTTCATGATCTGCTATAAAACTTTTTATTTTCTCTATATCAATATTTATATATATTTCATTATATCTGAATAGTGCATAATCTATAAAATCTTCATAGTTTTTATATGAATTGTTTAGTAAAATAAGAGAAAAATATTGTATTTTCGCATTATCAACTAATGTGGATTTTACATATGAACCTGTTGATTTATATTTATATGATATTGTACATGTTTCTTCTTTTGTAATTTCTCTATTTCTAGGTCGACTTTGCACATATTCTTTTAATTCTTTCTTTTCAGCATCGCTTGCATTAATAAACATTTGTAAAAAATCAATGTCTTCAAAATCTTTATAAAAGGAATCAAAGTATAAGTAATCATTCATAAATATTTCTTCTGTACCAATATCGCAACTATCAATAAAGTTTTTTAAGATACTTATATATTTTTCTTTACTTACACCTCTTTTTTCCATAAAGTTTACAATTTCATTGCTTCTTACATCTATATAATTAGGAATATTAGCAAAATATCCATTTAGAATTGTTAAATATATAAGTATCCAACGCTCTTCTTTTGAAAAATCACTATCTAACATATCACCAAAGGCTAATCCTTTTTTATTTCTATAATATTTGTTTGATGCCCTAGAAAAAATTTTTGATTTTAACATATTAACTGTATGCTGTTTTTCTTTTTCTTCCCCATGATTTTCATGATGAATCCATTGGTCTCTTCCTATATTTTCAATTTCTTTAAAAACATCATAACCTGTCTCAAATACCCATAAATTTCTATAATTTGTATTTAAAAAATATAGTATTTTTCCATTTGAATTTTCACCTGTAGAACAATAAGCATCATACCATCTATTATTTCTACATAAATCTTTATATATATCTACTAAATTCATCTTTTTTCCCCCGTTAATATTGTATCATACATTATATAAAAAATAAATAAAAGAGGAAAATGTTTCCCCTTTTATTTATTCTTCAATATTATAATAATCTTTTAATTCTTTAAGCTTTATATTAATCCCTTTTGACACTAATTGTTCTTTTCTCTTTGAAAATAAATATTCAATATCTCTTACTCTATCTTCGTCTTTTGCATGATGCAGCCTTCTGTGGCAATTAGGACATAACGCAACAAGGTTAGCAATAACATCTATACTATTTTCGAAATCATTACTGAATTCCATTTGTACAAGATGATGTGCTTCTAAGAAATTTTTATTAGATGCTTTTGATGTGAAATATTGACATTTATTTCTATCACCTAGTTCGCAAAGATATCCTGATCTTCTTTTAGCAGTTTCCTTTTTTAATGAACTGCTTTTGCATTTTTTTATTTCTTCAAATTCGTTTTCTCCTATATCAGTTCTTGGTTCTGGGCCTTCAACCTCTGAAAACGAATTGATTTCATTTTCGCTAATTACATCTTCTATATTATTTTCTTTACTAATGTTTAACACATTATAATATATATCTTGAAATATATCTCTATTACCATCTATAATACTTCTTACCAAAGCTCTATTATAATTTTCTATTTTCTCATAACTCTCTAAAATAATATCTATAAAATTATTAAATGAAACCTCTCCAATATTTCTTAAATTTTCAGAAATATACAATGTTTTAGCATCATCTATCAACATGTTTTTATCGTAATTTCCTTGATTAGGAATTTTCTGGAATTTTTTAGCTATTATACATTGATTTTCTTTTTCTCCATTGTTCCAATTAAATCTTATATACGAATATAATTCCATTTTTTCTTCAGCAGAAGCTTTAATATATTCTGGTATAAAATTTATACTATATCCTTTTTTATTATATGGTTTAAAAAAAGATTCAAAATATACAAAATCATATTTTAATAATTCTTCAAAATCTCTATCTTGGCTTTCAATTATTTTTTTTGCTGTTTCTATAATTATATCTTCTGTTAATCCCTGCTCTATTAAAGTATCGATAATTTCAAAACTTTTATTTATAATGTAATTTACTTTAACATCAAAATATGCATCTAATAAAAGAATATATGATAAAATCCATATATCTTTTTCTTTTAAGTCTCTATTATTTAATATTTTTTCTATAAATAATCCTTTAGGATTAGGAAAATATAAATCTTCCTCATCTACATTTTTTCTGTTAAATATTTTTGCTTGTCTCATTCTAGTTGTATATATTTTATGTTGTTTTTGTTTATATGAACTATTTTTAGGCCATTCGCTACTTTTTAATCCTGCAACAGATTTGAATTTTTTATAATCATTAATAAAACTTATATTATATCTAAAATTTGTGTTTCTAAACCAATATACGTTTCCTAATGGTTTAATTCCTAGTCCTTTTATTTTTTTTGTAGTTCCACACCTTGAATACAAACTATAAATTTTAGAATCTTCAGACATTTTTTTATAATATTCCAAAATAGTCATAAATTATTCCTCCACCTTACAAACAAATAATCTTTCTTTATGTTTGTCTAAATTTGTTTTTCCTGAATTAAAAAATTTATAATCTGTTTCATAAACGCTTACTTTTCCCTTTTTTTCAAGTATTTGCATCATATCATTATATGTTATTGAATTTACAGATGATGTACTTTTTGCTTCATATGTGTTATTATATGATACAATAATATATTTAGCATTAATATTTTCTATCAAATCTGTGAACACTGTTTTTGCATTTGCCTTACAGTATTCACTCATTATATTTTTTCTTTCCATTTTTTTGGCTTTATTATATACTTTTGGTTTTTTCCATTGTGCAACATTTTCTAATAAATGATAAAAATTAGCATATTGTCTAGCATTATATGGCGGATCTATATACATTACATCTACTTTTATTTTTCTAACTAAACTATTAGCATCTTCATTATAAATATGCGAATTTGAATTATATAATTTAATATTTAAATTACTTATTTGTAAGTTCTTATATTCAGGTTCTTTATTTAAAAAACTTTCATAGTGACCCACTGTATTAGATATTCTATCCATTGAATATAATAAACATGATATTAAAATATAGTATTCTCTATCATTAATTTCTTTATTTAAATATCTATTTTCAATATCTTCCCTAACATATCCAATTTTTTTAGCATCTTTATAATGATAATAATTTCCACTAAAGTTATCAGAAAAATAATTATCCTGTATTTTTTCAACATCTATTCTATTATAGTCATCTATAATTTTTATAATTTTTTCTTCCTCATATTTTTCGTTACTTAACAATGCTTTATATATAACAAAATTTGAGAACAATAAATCATTAACGTATATTTCTTTGCCTTTATTCAAAAAGTATTCTGCAACAACTCCTGTCCCTGAAAACACATCTCCAAAGGTACAGAATCTTATTTTCTCTTTTTTTATGGTATCATCTATAAATTTTAAAAGTTTACTTTTATTTCCTATATATCTTCTATTTTCTATATTTAGTCCCAACTTTATTCCTCCACTTTGTAATTTGTAATTAGTACTTCTTCTTCTAATCCATCTCTATTCTTTTTATTATAACTAGCTGATCTATAATGATATTCTATTTCATTTATAAAGTATTTATCTTTATTCTTTTCTAGCCAGTTATATAAAATTTCATTTTTTATATTTAATTTTTTCTTTTGTAATACATTTGATAAAGCAAATTTTATTCCTTTTTTGTTTAATTTATCTAACAGATTTAATAATTCTCTTTCTTCTTTTTCATTCCATCCTGCATTTTCATTATATACTGCATCAGTAATAAGGTAAGGAGGATCAGCATATACAAATTCCACTTCTTTTAGGTCTTTAATGTCTATTTTCTTAAAATCTTTACAGACGAATTCAATTTTCTTTTCTTTACATATATCAATATATTTTTTTAATTTTTCTCTGTTATTCTTATTCATGTCTGTCTTGCCTACTGGTAAATTAAACTCACCTTTTGAATTAAATCTAATATCATTATTAAAAGCGTAAACCATAAGTAAATATAGATATAAATTTGCCTTATCTGTTTTTTTATCCTTTAGTTTATTGTAATCATTTTTTAATCGATTATATCCTTCAAAATTATATTTTTTTAATCCATTATTTCCTTCTACATATTGTCTATAATATGAATAACCATATTTATATGAATTTGATAATCCATACTTTTCAATTAATGTATCTATCTTGTTTATTAAAGTTGAATAATCTTGTTTTTTTAAAAACATAAGTAAATTTATTACTTTAGGATTATTATCTATAGCAATAATTTCTTCTGCAATAAGATTTATCGCAACAGTAGCTCCTCCTGTAAATAAGTCAACACATTTATTTACATTTTTAGGGAAACATTTAATAAACTGTGGTAAAATTCTGTATTTATTTCCTGTGTAATTTATTGGTGATTTACAAACTTGTGCTAAACACATATTATTTTTTCTCCTTCTTTTTATTTTCATATTGCATTACATCTTGTATATTGCAATTTAAATATTTGCATATTTTATCTATTACAACCAATGATACTATTTTGTCTGAATTTAATTTTGCCATAGTTGCAGAAGATATCTGCAAAATATCTTTTAATTCCCCACATGATAAATCTTTATCAATTAATAATTTTCGTAACGGCTTATAAGATATCATTTTGCCCCCCAATCTATATTTAATATCCTAAAGTTTTTATTTATTTTCTTATATTTTTTATTTTAATACTAAATTATTATTTTGTAAAGGCTTATTTTTATTTAAGATATAAAATATACATACGTAATAAAGGGATTGGGATTTCATCCCATTGAATAGAATTTGAGCAAAGCAGAAATTTCGGTCTCCCAATTTCAGTGCTTGCTGGGACAAGAAATCATTTTTTCGGTCTCCCAAATTCATTGCTTGCTAGGACAAAAAATTGACTATATTGATTTTTTTATGCATCATTTTAGGTACATTAATTATTCCTTTTAATGTTCTAATAGGACAGAAAAAAGTACCTGGATTAGAAAAATCCAGGTACTTTTTATTTTATAATTCGATTTCTTTTAGCTTATGATCTCTTCTAGAAAAGTTTAATTGTTTTATTTTATTGTTCATCATTTTGTTGGTTATAATTTTACATGGCACCTCTTTAAGTCCTATAATTTTTGCAATAGTAAATGTATTTAAACAATTATATAGCATATAATATTCTCCTATTTTAGTAACAAGAAATGGTTTTTTAATTCCATCCCTTTTTATTCTTAGTGACCAATTTTCATAAAAATCACTATCTTTTGGTTTAAATTCTTCGTCTCCTATTTTAATTTTTTCTACAGGTATATTTTTTGTTTCTATTCCTTTTATCATAAATTATTCCTCTCTTTCTATTTACTTTTTTTATTTTTTATATTAAAATATATTTAACTTGATGGGGTTAGTATTTTTAAGTTTGCCGACTTTATACTAACTCTTTTTTCATGTTTTTTAGTTTTATTCCAAAGCACATCTGATACAATTTTGATATTATTGCATCTACTAAATCTGGATCTTTACTATAACTAAATCTTTCAATTAATCCCTGTTTATTAAACCTTGTTGTTATGATTATTGGTAACCCATTTTCATATCTATTCTGAATTATTGTGTATAATTTTTCTAATGCCCAGTTACTTATTTTCTCTGTTCCTAAATCATCAATTATAAGCATATCTGCATTTGAATAAATCTCTATTAATTCATTTTCTGATTTAGTATTGTTCTCATAAGTTTCTCTTATTCTGTCCAATAGGTTAGTTAATCTCTCCATTAAAACTATTTTATCATTCTCTATTAATTTGTTTGCAATAGCTGCTGCTAAATGTGTTTTACCTACATCTGACTTGCCCATTATTATCAGACTATCAGGTTTCATTGTATCTTTATTTTTATTGATATAATCATTTACAACATCTAACACATACTTATTACTTGAATCAAAATAAAAGTTTTCTAGGTTCATTTCTTGTAATTTTCTGCCTATATAATTTTGTTTGTAGATTGTATTTATAATATTTCTAATTCTATTTCTTTTTTGCTGTTCGCATTCTTTATTGTCTATTTCTTTCCAATACTCTTTAGATTTACTACAATCACATCTTTCATATTCAATACTATCTTCAGAAATATTTACATATAGATAATCAATTCCTATTGGTCGTAATTCTTTACCACAAAATTCACACTTTTTGAATCTATTGTGTATAACTTCATCATAATTTGTACTTTCTGAATCCATTGTTTTCCTCCTCTCCTATATTTTCTTCTTTTCTTATTTCTTTTGTTATCTTTTCTTCTTTTTTCTCTTCTGTTGCGTTACGTGACGTTACTGTAACGTTACTTTTTTCACTTTCATTTTTCAATTTTTCACGATATTTTCTTTGTCTTTCACTATTCTTTGATAGATAATCTTCATGTCTATCAAGGCTTTGATACTTGTTCCAGTTTTTTATAACAAATACATTCTCTTCCTTTTTAAGCATTTCTAATTCTAGAAGTTTTTCCAATATTTTGCTCATTTTTTTCGAAGATTTTCCCATAATTTTCGAAAATTCTTTAATAGAAATAGGATTATTTCCAATTATTAATCTTCCACCATCTCCACATTCTACTGCTAATGATAATAATTGTATCCATATTCTAAAATATGTATCTCCATCATTCAGGCTTAGAAGCAATTGGATTTTTCTATTACAGAAAATATTCTTTTCTAGTTTGAACCATTGAATATCATACATATCCTCCTTTCCTCTCTTTCTATTTAATTAGTAGTTAACTGATTCTTGTTCTTTAGAACTCAAATATTCATCTAATACTTGTACTCTAAACAAGAATTTTCCACCAACTTTTGAGCCTGGTATTTCTTTTCTTCTTACTAATTGATTAATTAACCAGTAAGAAATTCCTAAATACTCTGCTGCTTCTTTCATTGTTAGTGTTGTCCTTTGTACTTTTTGTAGTTCCATACAAATGCCTCCTTTCATTTATGTATTTGAATTGGCTAGCCATAGTTAACAAGTTTTATGAAGTTTTTCTTGTTAACTAATTGAATTTTACCACGCAATATGGTAAAATCCTACTAGATTAAGTGAATTCAGTTATCAAAACGAAACTTTTGGTTTTTTTATGATTTGTTAACAAAGGAGATTTGATATGGAAAGAAAGAATAAAATCGGTATTTCTTTTGCTTCTTCATGTTTTTCTCAAATATTCATTCATACTTCAGGAGCATACTTAAGCAAACCTATCAGCAAAAATAATAATAAGTATTTTGCAAATTTAAGAAATGTTCCTCCTGATGAAAGATTTGGAAAATTAGTTCTAGAACTTGAGAAAGCTAATTCTGAATCAGAACGAGAAAAAATACTAAGTGAATTAAACGCAATTACTGAAATAGATAAGACAATTGAATCAAAGCCATTAACTTTTAAGGATAATATTGAAAAATTAAAGGGTTATATTGTTTTCGAGCCAACTACTGCTGTTGAACATTATGATCTTTCTCTTTTAGATTTCATAAGTTATGATTTTGATGTATTTAATGATTATTTATTGTTTTTTATAAATTTCTTTGATTATTTTATAGATAAATTAGATGATAAAGATATTAAGTATATTGAACTAGATACTTTATACCCTGTAAAAGAAATAGTAGAATTAGCCCAAAAATATTATGATAAAGAAAAAGATAATTTAATATACTATCAAAATATTTTCAAAAAATGTATTAATTTTGTTTATGGTATTGATAATTCTTTTGACATGAAATATTTAACTTATAAACAAATATTTTTTTTTGTATAATCAAATAAATCCAAATACTTTTTCAGAATTTAAACAAGATTTTCATTCAACAGATTTATTAGATTATCAATATAGCAGTTTTCCTATACAAAAAGATCTTATTAAATTTTATGATGTTGATGCTTTAGTTTCTGCTATCGAAGAAGTAGATCCTACTGGAAGAAAACTTCATAGTCTTCAACAATTTGAAACTACTAATTTATTTACAAGTTTTTATATTACACTATTTAATGTAGTAGCAATAAATGATAAACTCATTAAAATATGTGGTAATTGTAAAAGATATTTTATAACACACAAAGAAACAGTAACTTATTGTGATAGAATTATTGAAGACAAATTAACCTGTAAAGATATTGGAAATAGAGAATATCAAAAAAGGAAATTAGAAAATGACCCTACCTATGATAGATATAGAAAACTTGGAAGTAAAAAACAACTTAGACGTGATAGAAATCCAGAAATAGAAATATATAAACAAGATCTTGAACAATACAGAAAAATAGGAAAGCAAATGTATAAAGATTTTTACTCTGGTAAAATAACTCATGAAGAATTTGAGGAATGGGTAAATGAACAAGATAAAAAATAGGAGAAATTTTCTCCTATTTTTATTTTATTCTTACTAATATTTCCTTGCTTTTGGCTATACACACTCCATTATTTACTACAAAGGCTTGAACCCAGTGAGTTCCCGTATATGATGTACTTTCGTGTCTACCATAGGAATAAATATTTGATGTTTCAAATCCACCTCTTAAGCAATTATTTTCTTTTGCTTCTTCTCCAGTATTAACGACTTGCCAAAATATTTTAGTGTTACTTGAAAATGCTGCTGCACCTACAACTGTAAAATCAATATTTACACTTTTATCTAATATACTATCTCCTTCTGGATTATAATCTATTAAATAATTATATCTATCATAGCACTTTACTTTAACATCTACTAATGAAATATTACTTCCTTCATACCAATCTGGCTTTGCTTTATAAGGTACATTAAAAAAACTATTATATTTGTCTTTTATTGCTTCTAATAATGAATTGCTTGCCATTTGTTCCTTAGGAAATTCAGTACCAAGTATCTTTCTCCAACTTTCATTAGAACAATTATATTTTTCTAGCATGTTTATATGATTTTCTAGTTTATTATAGAAATACTTAAAATCTTCAAACTCATAACAATCTGATAAATTATCTGTTAATATACCTGGATCTGCTATAAATGGTTTTGTTCCATTTTCAATATAAGGTCTAAAAGTACTTACTATATTTTTCATGGTATTAAGTACAATGTCCTCATACGTATTATTACAATCATATAAATTATCAGCAATAATTTTTTCAAGTGTTATTCCTTTCGGATATTTAATATTTTGGGGACAATTATTTTTTCTCCACCATTTAAAAATTTTTACTATTCTTACAAATTTATCATGATTTTCTTGGTTAATTCTCGTACACCATTCTATATGACCTTTAGGATTTGTCCTTTTCCATTTTCCATCGTTCTTGTTTCCTATTTTATACATTGAAAAAATCTTATCTTCTATCATTGGCACAACATCTATTTCTGTACCTTCCATTTCTATTCCTATTGATCTACTTTGTTTTTTTACATTATCGTATTTTTCTTTACAAACTTTGTATAATTCATCTAGTACTTCTTTTGAATCATATTGTTCTGTATAATTGGTTACTACAACAATATCAACATCTGTCTTTCCATCATATTTAGTTGGTCTAATACATGTATGCTTTGCATATGAACCAGTTAAAAATGTCTCTATTACTTTTTCTTTATATACATCATGAGATTCCAGAAAACCTCTTAAATTTGTTTGTATACTCGAAACATATTTCTTGGTTGTTGGAGATGGTTCAATATTATGTAGAAACTCTTCAAAATCTTTTTCTTTACTCATCTGTTCTAAAATCCTCCTCCGTATTAAAATTAAATGAATTTAATGCATTTGCATATTTTCTAATATCAATTGCAGCTACTGTTCCAATTTCATGTAATTCATTATTAAGATTAAAGAATAACCCTAATATCGATTCATCTGCACTTGTTTTTTCAAATTCTATACTACCATCTTTCTTTTTTATACTAGTAAATGAATAACCATTAATTGCACATCCCAAGTCGATATTCCTATTGTTTTTTAAATGATTAATAATTGTTTCATCATTTGCTATATCCATATTAGTAGCCAATATGATTCCTAATATATGTGTTAAATTTCTTCCTGCTGTTCTTCTTCCTGCACATGTCATACCTCTTGATGATCTTTTTAACTCTTTTACAGACTGAATTTTTTCATTAGCATATTCTATATTTCCTTTATCGATATTAGGTTTAACTTCAACAATAGCATAAATTGCTTCAGCTGGAATGAATTTTTCTCCTGTATTACTAACTAATACAAAAGGTGAGTATAAAGCATCATAAATAATCAAATCAATTTGTTCACTTACATTTCCTTCATAGTCAATTACATATCCTTTATCCACTCCATATTTTCCTGGTAGTATTTCTTTAAGAAATTTTTTCCAACTTTCTTCAGAATTATCACCATTTCCTGTAGGATGTGGTATTGTTCCACTTTCTCCTAAAAATGCTGCTAATGTATTTTGCTTTGCAGCTAATAAATTATATAATTGATTTTTCATCTTCTTTCCTCCTATAATAAAAAATAGTCTTAATTCCTTAAGACCATCTTATTCTAGTTGTTTCATTATAATATAACAGAACATATTGGTCCTCCTTTCCAGAACCAGACAAATGTTTCGTATTTACAAATGCAACAAATTGTATTATAATATAAATGTATGTATGATCTGGGGAGATTAATATATACACTTATATTGGACCAACATTCGCTTGGTTCTTTTTTTTATTTAAGTTTGTTTTACGACTAACTCATAAAAGTCAATTTATTTTATTCCTTTTAAGAATTCATCTATTTGTTCTTTATTTGGTTGTACTATGATTTGCTCTTTTTTATATATAGTAGAGACTAAAGCATCTCCTTTTATTCTTTTTCCATCTACCTTTATGTTTGACATTTTCATAGCTTCAACATTCCCATCAATATTGTTTAATAGGTATATTGCATCTTGCTTAAATAATTTTTGATTTTCTTCATTTAAACAATCAAAAATTTCTGGTAAATTAGTAGTAAATAAAATTTGCGTTGCATTATTATCTAATTGCACAAATAATCTTAATACTAAAAATATTAATTCTTTATGCATATTTAGCTCTATTTCATCAATTAATAAATTTCCATTTTTGTTTATTACATCTATTGCATTTAAAACCAAATTTAGGAACCTTTTTGTTCCAGTTGATAGGCTTTCTCTGGTTATACTTCCACCTGTTTTTAATTCATATATTAATTCTTCATTATCATTATCTGGTTTCATTTTAATACACTTTATTTTTGGATCAATTATTTTTACTATTGCTTCCATCAATTTTGAATTTTTTTTGTAAAATTTTATAAAGCTCATGTCTTCAATAAAATCTGGTATATCAATTCCTATAATATCAGAATTTTTAATATAATGTTTAAAAAATGTATTTATGTATTTGTATTTATATTCTAGAGATTCCTTATTTATCATTTCTAAATCTAACATATTATCATGATATCTATTAATATAATATAATTGACATTCTGTTGTATTTTTTAAATCAAGAATATAGTCTTTTTCGTCATTGTAATTTTTTCTATATGAAAATTCTTCTTTAACGATTTTTCTATTTTTCCCATTCAATTGTAAAATGTAATTATAGTATCCCGTTAGCATTTCATCTTCTATATACATTTCCACTTCAAGATATGTATCTTCTTCTGGCTTACTCACATTTTGAACCTCTATAACAACACTATTATTGATTTTTTCTATCATTTGGTTTATTTGATCTTTATCATATTCCATATTTTTAATAAGATTTCTTATTTTTTTTCTTTCTTCTTTATAATCTAGAGTCATAATAGGTTCAAGCATTAAACTACCAAGTGTACCTAAAGCGTCAATAACTGTTGTTTTTCCACTTGCATTTCCTGCTAATATGCCAACAAGTTTGTTAATATAAATTCCATCATGCGTTTTATATAAAGATATTTGTTCATCCTTTTTTCTACTTTTAGCTATAAAATCAAATTGTATCCTATTTAAAATACCTTCAAAATTTTCAATACATACTTTAGTAAACATTTGCTTACCTCCTGTGATGTATTATAATTTATTTTCTTGTTTTTGTCAATAGTTTATGCCTTATTTAGGCACAATTATTTATTTTTAGACATAATAATGCCTATCGTAGCTTGTTTATTCTTGTATTTATGCCTTTTTTAAGATTAACGGCTGGCTTTTGTTATCATTTTTTGTATAATTTATATTGTTAACAGATATATTATTCTTCCTCCCACCCATAGGTATGCCTGAAAGGATGTGAAAAAGGTATGTACATTGAAGGAAAATCTCTTAAATTTGAAGACTTTGTAGAAATATGGAAAAGAGATTATGGCGAAAAAGAATTAGCACCTTCAACATACAAAAGATATATTGGAATACTAGAAACTAGAATTATACCTTTCTTTAAGCATTTTCATGTTGATAAAATAAAACCAACAGATATAATGCAGTTCTACGACTTATTAAGTAAAGATACTCAAATAGTAAGAAGAAAAGACAACAATGGTAAAAAACAGGTAAACCACTTTCATCAAAAAATATTGTTGAACATCACAGACTTCTTCGTGCTATGTTACAAAAAGCAGTGTATTGGCAACTAATACTTTCAAATCCTGCAGAACGTGTTCAAGCACCTAAAACTAAAAAGCCTAAAAGAAAATACTATGATGATGAACAAAGTAAAATATTAGTTTCAAATTTAATGGATCTTTCTCAAGAACAAATTAAATATAAAACTGCAATCATCTTAACAGTATTTACTGGAGTTAGACTTGGAGAGCTTATGGGATTAGAATGGAACGATATTAATTTCAATGATGGAATTGTAAGCATTAATCGTTCTAGTCAGTATTTGGCAGACAAAGGTGTATTTACCAAAACACCTAAGACAGAAAGTTCTATTAGAGAAGTCGGAATACCAGATTTCGTTGTTTCATTACTTGAAGAATATAAATCATGGTATGATGAACAAAAAGAGTTATATGGCGAATTATGGACTGATTCTAATAGGTTATTTGTACAAGCAGATGGTAAGCCAATGCATCCTTCTACTATTAGTAAATGGTTTGTAAAATTTGTAGAACAAATAGGACTACCTGTAATTAACTTCCATGGGTTAAGGCACACAAATGCGACCTTACTCATAGCACAAAATATTGATGTTCCAATTGTAGCAGCAAGACTTGGACATGCACAGATTACAACAACGCTTAATTTTTATGTGCATCCTATTATTGCACATAATAAAAAAGCAAGTTATGTTTTAGAAAACTTGCTACTACCAAGAAATTAGTTAAAAACTTTTTTCACTAAAGTCATTAATCTTTTCACGATAAAAAAATAAATCGTTGTCAAAATCTTTGATTTTGTTCCAACGATTATATGCAAAGCTGTAAAAGACTACTAAATAATATTTTAGGTTTCCCATAGTCTTTTACTGAAATTTTATTAGAATTATCAACAAGTTTTGAGGATTTCTTCCCCCACCATTTCCCCAAATGGCACTTTTTAGTGGTAAAATAAAAAATAGCAAATCTCTAAAAGACTTGCTACGCTTTGGTTGCGGGGGTAAGACTCGAACTTACGACCTTCGGGTTAAAAATTATAAATATTAAATTCTTTTAAATTAATATCCAATATATTTCTTTAAATTAAATTTATATTCATTTCTTCCAATCCTCAATTTGCATTTTGCTTATTCAAGTTATATACTTAATTTTTTATTAAAATCTTATCACTTTTGTTCCATATTTGTTCCAATCAATCTCATATGTTTCCTTTTCTGTTTCTTCATCTATATTTAATAATATTTTCTTTCCTACTATTCTACAAGCCAAATAACAAATAATAGCATCATCGGCATGAAATGTCCTATCAAGTTCATCATTTGATAATATAACATGTTTTGATATATTATATAAATCAACAAATAACTTTAATTCATTTGTAATATTCTCATCAAATATATTTTTATTAATTATATAATTTAATAATTTTCCTAATGGATATCTATTAGTCTTTATCAATATAAACTTATAATTTTTCTTTAAATATATTTTTATAACTTCTTCAAAATGATGTCCACAATTTTCTATTATATTTCTTGCAGTATAATTTACATTTAATATGTCTATATCACTTCTAATATATTGTAAACATCTATAAGCATTTCTAAATTCTGTTCCCTGAAACGGATTAGAAAGAGCAGGATCACATCCCTGACAGTATCCGCCTATTCCTCCAATACTCTGATCAAATTTCCATAAATCAATTGTTTTATATTCTTCTCCTTCTTTTTCTATTTGTTCAATTATTTTATTAATATTGTTCATTTGTGTTTCAGTAAATACTAATTTTAATTTTCGTGTTTGTTCTAACATTTATATAATCCTTTCCATTTAATATATATAATTTTTATTAAAAGATATATTTTTTTATATAACATATCAATATATTCATGCTATGATTTTCAATAAAAAAACTCTCTTTAAGCATTTACACAATTATATCTCAATTTCTAAAAATATATACTTTATATTACCAACAATAATTACTTTCATATTTTCTATTGTTAAATTTCTAATCCATTTCAATCTCGCTTTCTATATATTCTTCATATAATAATATAAAGTAAAAGTTAGGGGGAAATATATATGTTATTTAATACTGCAAAAGCAAATATAAAAGGAGGAAAGAAATTTCCCCAAATTAATGGAACAATTACTTGTAAAGAAGTAAAAAAAGGTGTAATATTAACTGCCAAAATTAATGGGTTACCTCAATCTAAAGATCATTGCAAAGGTAGATTTTTTGGATTTCATATTCATGAACGGAACTTCTTGTACAGGAAACTTAAATGATGAATTTGCTAATGCTAAAAGTCATTATAATCCAGAAAATTGTCCTCATCCATATCATGCTGGTAATTTACCACCATTACTTGAAAACAATGGATATAGTTATATGAGTATTTTTACTAATAAGTTTAAAATAAAAGATATAATTGGAAAAGTTATAATCATTCATGATATGCCAGATGACTTTACAACTCAACCTAGTGGTAATTCTGGTACAAAAATAGCCTGTGGCAAAATAACAAAAACTTTTTAATTTTTTGCTTTTATATAGTTGCATAAAAAGATTCATTTCTGAACCTTTTTATGGTAACTACATATTTTTATATTCACTCTATGCTTTTAAAACTATAATTTACTTCTTTATCATATCCATATAATTTATTGGTTGAGCCAAAACTTGAACACCATCAACTGTTTTTCCCGTCTCAAATATACATTTCCAATAATTATAATTAGATTTTCCTGAAAATATTGTACTAGCCAATTCTCTATTCTTCCATAAAGGCAACTGAATAAAATTTTTTATAAATATTCTAATATTCTCCCATAATTGCTCTTCAAAAAGTTGTTGAAATAAGTTTTCCTCATTAAAACTTTTTCCAGCATTAATAAAAAATGCTTTTATAACTTTCTCTACATATTTTAACCAATTTGCCAAAATTTCTTCTTTACTAACTCTATATGCAACCAAATGATCATCTGTAATATCTTTATCTCTGCCATTTATTAATCTTTGCTCTATTCTATTTACACCTACATTTACGTCAAACTTCTTTTCATATATTTCTGCCGCTAATATATCACATAATTTTATTAATTGGTTGCGCTCCAAAATTCTAGGATTTAATCCTTCATCTTCTTTATAATTAATATTCGTTGATAATATTGTTTTTGAATTAATAAATAATGCTAAAAATGTTTTTTCAAATGTACTATATGATATTGGAAGTTCTTTTCCTCTACCATCAAAATCAATATAATCTGTAAGTTTAGAATTATGAGTAACTTGATTTTTTATACTATTTATTATGTATTGTCTTATATTTCCACGTTCGCCTTTAAAATGTTCAACAACATCTTTTTCCGAAAAATTGAAATCATCTGACTTTAATCCATGATCACTTTGATATTGTTCAAGCTTTTCCATATATAATGTATTATGTAATTGTCTAACTATTGATTTGTCAAATGCAATTTGTTTTAATTTGCTTCCAGCATTTGTATTAGTTTCTATTAATCTATCAACATCTGGATCAATAAAAACTCTAACTATTAACCTCTTTGCTCCTAATAACAATTGAGCAACTGCTTTATGTTGTCCATCAAAAATTTTTATTCTTCCTTCATCAATTCTAGCTAGACTTATATGTAGTTGTGGATTTCCCTTATAAAATTCTTTTACTAATAGCTTAAAACTACTATTTATTCCCCTTGGATTAATTAATTCATCATGAAAGACATATTCTATTGGAACTTCTATAAATGAAGATTTTTCTCCAGATAGTCTGTCCTCAAAAACCGTAGTCTTATAAATATTATTGTCTCCTATGTTTGAAAATGAATATTCCATAATATTGTTATTTATTTTATATTTAAAATCATATTTACTTCCACCATAATATTGTAATACATGTTTTAATGATGTTGTCTCTCCTTTTGGAGTTTGTTCTTTTATAACATTTAACCTGCTTAATGTTCTAGCTATTCTTAAGTCTGCGTCTTGCTTGGATTTGTTACAACTTTCGTGCGTTAATCCAAAATTGTTTTCTTCGTCTTTACCATTATTAACTAATGGTATAATATGATCTATATTAGTTATATTTAAATCTAAGTCCATATCTTTCCTACAAATATAACATTTTCCTTTTTGCTGATTAAATAATTTTTGAGTTAATTTATCATATTCCTCTTTAGTTAATGAATCTAAGTATTTTGAATTTGACATATTTTTTCCTTTCTTACTATTTATTCCAATTATTTTCAGTCATATTATATCATATACCTCCTATAAATAAAATATTTTTCACTTCAAAAAGCAAAATTACTTCATCCATCCCTTTCCAGTTTATATCAATACAATTCTCTCACTTTCCCCATCTTCCTTGACATATTTTACATAATATGGTATACTAATAAATGTTCGAGGTAAAAACCTTAACAAAAAATTTAATAAGGAGTTGCAAACTATGTATCAGATTAGTTACAACATGAGCCGGAAAGAACGCTACAAACAGCTGATTTCCGAAATCACCGATGCAAAGAACGCTCTTTGCGCAGCTGGCACTGAAAAGGACGTTTACAAAGCCTTAAAGGATTTGGCAGTCCTTTTCAAAATGTATGATAACTATGATCTGTTCCTGGACATCATTGAATGGGTTCAGGAAGTTCAGAAAGTTATCAATGCTGTCCAGATGCGTGATAAGACTCGTTCTGAGCTGGTTAGCCTGCTCGACGAACTGCTTGCAAAAGCCAACGGTATCGTTGATGAGGAAAACAAGAAAGAGCTTAGCAACAAGCTCAAGACTCTCTTCAACCAGCTGGCTGAGCACTCCGATGAAATCGCCAAGATCATTGATCTCAGCGAAATCTTTGACTAACTAAGTCAAAAGGCAAGGGAGCAAATGTAAATTTGCTCCCTTGTTTTTATTTTTTCATTTCATACTCCTTTAACACTTCACCATCAACATCTTTCAATACAATCTTATTATCAACAAGCACAATATAGCTATGAGCAGAATTACATTTTGGAAGAGAAATTGAACCAGGATTTGCAAAAACAAAACCCTCTTTCTCTTGAATAAAACCTTGATGAATATGTCCATAAATCATAACATCAAAATCATCATAAGGAATATTTTCAATATTATATTTATGACCATGTGTAAAATAAAACTTTTTTCCATTAATCTCCATTAAAATATGATCATTAAACTTAAACTCTGAAATCATTTCATCAACTTCTGCATCACAATTTCCTCTAACAACCAATAATTTATCTTTTAAAGAATTCAAAATTTCTGCCACTTTCATTGGCTTATATTCTTGACTCAACTCATTTCTAGGTCCATGATAATATAAATCACCTAATAATATTATTTTGTCAGGATTTTCTCTTTCATTAATCTCTTTTATTTTTTCTGCATAATATCCTGAACCATGTATATCTGATATAACAACTGCTTTCATATTCTCTACTTCCTTTCCAAAATAATATATCACATTTTTATAAATTAATCCATATTTCACTTGACTTTATTTCTATTAGCTTATAAAATATTTTCAAATAATTTAATATCATAATTAATAAAAAAAGGAGGTCACATATGGATAAATATACTGAAATCAGACCCATTGCATTAGGTTTAGCAATAAAAAATAATAAACTACTTGTAGAAGAAAAGTTTGATAAAGTAAAAAATCAAACTTTTTATAGATGTTTAGGTGGTGGTATTGAGTTTCTTGAAAAAAGTTCTGATGCTTTAAAGAGAGAATTTAAAGAAGAAATTAATACAGATATTGTTGTAAAAGATTTTCTTGGTATTTCTGAAAATATCTTTACTTTTAATGGTAGAAATGCTCATGAATTAATTTTATTTTATTCAATTGATATTGCAGATAGTGATTACAAAGATGAATATAATATTATAGACAGAGGTGGAGAATTTTCTGCAAAATGGATTGATATTGATGATTTTAAAAATAAATCAAAAATATTATATCCTGAAGAAGTTTTTAAATATCTTTAAAACGAATAAAACTTCATAATCGCTATTGGTTACAAAATCTTAATTTTCAAGTATAAGTAACAAATCACCAAAAACTAACAATTATAACCTTAATAGGACGTTACATGAGAACTTTTCTATATATTAAAATGAGATGGATATAAATGAACTATTCACTTATCTTCATCTCATTTTTTATTTTAATCAATATAATTTTTCAAGATATCATAAACTTTTTGAGTTGGAAGTCCAACAATACTAGTATAATTTCCATCAATTTTGTCGACAAATACACAAAATTCATTTTGAATACCATATGCTCCTGCTTTGTCCATTGCTTTTCCTGAGTCAACCCATTTTTCTATTTCTTGTTCTGACATTTCTTTTAAGAATACTTTTACTTCATCAAATGTTTTGTATTCTTTGTACACACCATCTTTTTCAATTAAAATGCTTAATCCTGTGATTACACTATGTGTCCTATCTCCTTCTAAAAGTTCTTTTATCATTTGAATTGCATTTTCTCTACTTTTTGGTTTTCCATATATCTTACCTTTTTTGGTTACAATCGTGTCTGAACCAATTACTACTCTGTCTCCTGATGTTTTTTCGAAAACATCTTTTGCTTTTATATATGCTAGTCTTTCAGTTTGTTGTTCTGGAGTTAGTCCTTCTTTTAAACTTTCATCTACACCACTTACTATAATTTCGAATTTTGGTGTTATTAAACTTAATAGTTCTTTTCTTCTTGGAGAACCTGAAGCTAATATTATTCTCATTTTTATCACATTCCTTACATTTTAATCTTGTTCATATTTTTAATTCTTATTCTTTTATATCAAGTTTCCTATATTGGCCTAATAAGAATATATCACATTTTTATCAATTTTTCTATTATATTAATTATTTTTTTACAAATTGACATTTTATTTTTTTGATGTTAGAATTTCTTTATAAAATTATAGGAGATAAACTTATGATATTATATAACAAATTTTTAATTAATTTAATTAATTCTCAAAGATCTTCTAATATTGTAGAAGGTAAAGAATTCGATTATAATGATGTATTTTCTAAGAAATTGGATGATTATTGTAAAATTTCTTATGAAGATTATTTAGCAAACCAAAATGATAAATCATTTTTAAGTGATATTGACACTTTAGATAAAAATAGAGCACAGGTAGGACTTGTTATAGAAAATGTTTCAAAACTACTTGTAAAACATTTGCTTCTCGCAAAGCTTATGAGGAAAGAGTGCTAGAAGATGAAGCAGAACTTGCATATAAAAGAGAATATCAGAGAAGAATTACACAAATTTATAGAACGGATAAAGAAAATAAACAAGCAAGTAGAGAAGAATTTATGATTTGGAAGATAAAAGCAAGAAAAGAATTAAAAAAATATCGAGAAAATAAAATTTCTAGTTATGATTTTTGCGATTGGATAAAAAAACATAAATAAAAATTAATCAATATATGTTTAATATTAAAAACAAATTGTATTTTGCATATAGAATTATTTTAAATTATTGTTTTTTGGAGAATTATAGAGTATAATGCATTTATCCTTTTCAAAGGAAATCTTTGGGAAAGGATGTGAACATTTTGAGTTCATTTGACTTAATATGGCGTCTTATTGTTTTATTATTACTTAGCTTAAGTGATAGCAATAAAGATGACAATTCTCAAGACTAGCAAAAGCTAGGAGGCAGTCTGACCAACTGCCTTTATTTTATTTTTGCACACAAAAAAAGAGATATGCGACCAACATATCTCTGTGAACATTTAAGTTCTTCGACTTATTCTCTTGCTTAAGCTAAATATAGTATACTACTTTTTTTAGTATATGTCAAATGGTTTTTGAATATTCAAAAAATTTTTTTATAGTTCAATAATTTAAAATGTAAGTCAAAAATTTTTTAAAATATAACATATAAAAATAAGTAAAAGTAAGGCCTGATTTACATAAAAATTGACCTTTCCCATATTTTATGATAAAATATAAATGTTAACGTAAACTTAGAATAAGCACTTGGAGAAAGGCAAGTGTAATATTGTAACCTAAAAAAATGAAGATAAAGAGGAGAGAACATTATGATGGAGACTACAATTATGACAGAAGGAACAATGGACAAGGCAGTTTATTTGAAAATTGAGAATGAAGATGTACAATTTATAGGATTTGTAAAATCTAACATCTCAATGACACAAGAAATGGAGGAGGTTGCAAATAAGATTCTTTCTACATTATACGACGTATGGACACAAAAATACGACCGTATTAATTGGATTACTCATAATTCAGAATTTAGATATGAATCATTGAAGAAACCGTTATTGGTTGCTTGGAATGCTGAAAAATCTAAATTAATTGATACCAAAAAAGCTTGTATGTCGATTACAGCGATATGCAATTTTCCTAAAAAGAAAAAAGCTTTTTGGGTAAATACGGGAAGTGATATGGTCTATGCAAGTAAAAGAGGAGGAAAAGTTTTAGAAGCATTATGCACACAGACCAAAAAACTTAAAACCTTTAATATATCTTCAATGCTCTCATAAAAGTCATCGCTATATTCTTCTATAAATGGCTTTAATTTTTCTTCCATTGCAAATCCCCCTATACATAAATTAATTCATTAAATATAATTTCTTCAGCACGATTTTTAATTGAATTCATTTTGACAACCCAATCAAGTTGATTTATGGCTTTTAATTCTTCTATGATATTTTCCTGTTCTGCCAATTGTTTCATTAGCAGGTTATATCTATTAGTTACTATTTTATCAATTTCCTGTAAGTGCTTACTTAATTTATCTTACATTAGTAATATTGTATATTCTGCTTTCTTTTGAGTTTTTAAATAATTTAATCTCATTCTTCCATACTTTCCTAATTCATAATTTTTAGTATTAGAGATTACTAAGTTAGGAATATAGTAATTTCCACATTTTTTATAATCTATTTCCATGTTTATTAAATCCTTTCTACATTTCAAAATCTATTTCATTATCTTCCTTTTCAAAATGACTTGTATCAAGTTGCTTCTCAAAATTGATATACGAATATGTTTCTTTATTAAAATCTCTTATAAGGTCATCCTCGCAAGGATATGAAAATTTATGACATAACCATTTAAGAAACTTTTTTAAGTTATTTTAAAATTTATCAATTACTTTGTTTAAGCCTTTATTTTCTTTTTCTAATTCTTTTATTTTTTTCTTATATTTGTGTTCTAGGCGATTAATTTTATTTTCATATTCAAATTTTATTTTTTTTCACTTTTTTGCTTTTATCAATAAAAGTTCATCATTGCTTTTAGGATTGATAGAATCAGTATTGATTATATTATGTTTGATATTATTAGTATTGATTCCTTGTAAAATTTCCAGTTCTTGAACTGTAGATTTTACATCTCTAGAACTGTAATTTTTACAGTTTTGCAACTGTAGATTTTCCTGTTCTGCAATTTCTTCATGTTGTATTTTTCCAACATATATTAGATTAGGTTTTCCTAAACCTTGTCTTTTCTCAAATATTAATCTAGTTTCAGCTAGTTGTTTAGACGCTTTTATTACTGTTTTTTCTGATAGACCTAATTTGTCTTGAACTTCTTGTCTTGTAAAAATAAGATAAATATTATTTTCACTATCTATCCAATTATTTTTTTGTGATAGTGTTAATCTATCAATTATAAAAGCATAAAGTATTTTACTATCTGAATTTAGTTTATCTTTATATAATGAATTTTCAAATAATTCTTGTGGTATTTGATAATATCTATTTTCTAGTGTTTCATTTGATTTGTATGGGATAAATTCCATAAATAAGTTCTCCTTTCAATTTGTTATGAAGAACTTTGAAATTATTGAAATAATTCAAGCAAAATTGCTTTGTTAAAATTTGTTGAAATTTTATAATTTTCTTTGTTGAAATGTTTGGTTGAAGAAAATAACCGAATTTTATAAAATTTTTCTGAACTCAAAAAAATTATGCTATTCTCAAATTTCTTTGAAAAATAGCATAATTCATAACTTTTGAATTTTTATAAATTCTCTTAAATTCCCTTGAAAAAGGGGCAAAATATGGTCGAGGCGACGAGAGTTTACCAGCCCAAACTAGCTTATTTTATTGCATTTTAGAATTTTCTGAATGTAGTTTGAATGCAGTAACTATTCTAAATTTAAAATATCTCCAAGTAATAAATATGTATAAATTACGTAACTTTTTGCTTCATTTAAATTTATTTTATCGTGTGTTCCCTTACAAGCTGCATTATTTACGGAATCTATTCTATTACCTATATATGATAAATTTGACCCAACAATAGCATTATATGTAGAACTCTTGCTTTTACTTTCTATATATTGAATTAATCTATTAACATATTGTTCTTCACCTAATTTTATTTCTTTTTTTCCAATAAAAATTGATTCTGGTTTGGGTGGATATAAATTGTCTGCAACTTCCTTTAATTTTCTTCTACAAGTATGTACAGCATTAGCCCAATCTTCTGGATTATTAGAATCCATATTAAGAAATATTGACGAAAACTTTCTAATAGTTTCTGGGCATAAATTTAGCAATTTGACATCTACTATTTTTCTTTTTTCGGTAAATATATCTTCAACTGTATTACTATATGTTAACTGATTATATATTTTTAAAGTATAATCATAAATTTTTCCTTTTACGATACCTATTCTTTTTTCATACTTTTTTATTATTGCTACGATACCATTTCTTTCAACTACATTTTTTGCACAAGAAATCATATATGGTGTAAAATCTGCCCCATAAGATTGAGGATCTTTTGCTGATTTCATTCTTTCAGTTTGTATATTTATAGTTTCTAGCATTTCAGCAATTGTTTCTGTATATGCTAACTCTTGTTTTTCTTTTTTGTCATTAGTTTCAATATAGATTCTTCCAGCAATTTTGCATATTTCCCATGCTCTATTGGTAAGATATCCTTCCTTATCTATCGGATATCCAGAAGATTCATAGCTAAAAAAATCAATTCCTTGTTCATCTCCCATTAATCTACAAAGTCGTAATCCTTTTAATATTATATTATCCATTGGTATCTCTGATAATTCTATATTTTTTAAAATTTCTTCTGCTAAAGTTTCACATTCCTCTATATTTTTTATTTTCATTTATAATTACTCCTTGCTACAACATTAATTTTTTTCATACCCAAATTTTTTCATTCTTTCTTTTTCTCTAGTAGATAAATCTTTTAGCCATTCAGCTAAGCCATTACTATCATTATTTCTCAAAAATTCAAAATACTTTACCCTATCCTCTTTTGCTATAACAACAGGTGGCAAATTATTTTTTAAAAATTCATAATTTATAAGTAATCTACCAGTTCTACCATTTCCATCTTCAAAAGGATGTATTCTTTCAAATTCGATATGATATCTAGCAATTTTAGTAAATATATCTTGCTCGTCGTGATTATAATTGTATATATAATACATCATTAAATTTGGCACTTTTTCAGGTTCAGGTGGAATATGTTCACTACCTTGAATGAATACCTGTACAGCTCTATAACCTTCAGTATCTTTAATATCTCTGTTTATAATTTCATTTAATTTCTTTATAAGTCTTTCATCAAATTCTTCATTATTTTGTAAATTTTTAAAAACTAATTCTAATGCTTTTTTATGATTGATAGCCTCATATATTTCTCTTGGCTCTTTTCCTTCTATTTTAAAGCTATTGTCATTATAAAGAATAGCATAAGTTTCAGCATAAGTAAGTGTACTTCCTTCAATAGCATTTGAATGATAAGTACTTCTTGTAATTAAATCTTCTAAATAATCTTTATTATTTAAAATAAATTCTAAAATAGTCATAGTTTTCCTCTTTTCTATAATCTTTTCATTATATCTATATACTCACCAGCAGTTAAAACTGTTTTAGGCAAATGTAATTGAGTATAATAAGTATCTTTATTTTTTTGATATATTGCATCAATAATTTTACAATTTTCATCTTTATCAATTGTCATTACTAAACCAAGCACATTATATTTTTGTGATAATTTTGTAGTATATAAAGCAATTCTATCAGTAGCATCAAGTGGCATTTCTTCGTCATCAAAAGAATCAATTTCAACAATTATAATACTATTTTTTAAATCTTTAATTTTCAACATAATTTGTGGCTTAGGATCATTGCTCTTTACAAAATCATTAAATATATTAGCTATTTTTAGCATAGAAATATTTGTATTTGTTATAGTTTCTCCAAAAGTAGTTTTTCCTACACCACAACATAATTCGTTTATCGCAGTGTTTAGTGTAGTGTCATTTTTGTAGATTTCTTTAACTTTATTCATTCTCTTTTTTGTGAAGTTGTATTTATCTTTAATACCCGATATATCAAGTGTAGATATATCTGTTTCATCTACAAAAACATCTGGTGTTCTACCTAATAAATAATCAATTGACACATTAAAAATTGTTGACAATTTTTTTATTGCTTCAATATTGGGTTCTCTCATATCTAATTCATATTTTGATATTGCTGCAGGCTCTACTCCTAATTTAGTAGCAATATCTTTTTGTGTAAAGCCATTTTTCTCTCTTAAATACTTTATTCTTTCCCCATTTGTCATAGTTTTTTCTCCTTCTTAATTTATGTATAAATTTTATCATATCCATTTTGGAAAGTCAATGATTACTAAAAATTAAATATTTTTTACATAAAAGTTATAGAAAGTTCAAAAAATTTTGAAAAATATATTGACATTATATCCATTATGGATTAATATATAAATATCCAAAACGGATATAAATAGACTTGAAAGGAGGAATGCAATAAAAGTGAATATATAAATAACAATTTATTTTTTTACTCATTAAGTATCCAAAAAGGATAGATATAATTTTGAAGGAGGACAAAGTTATGAATGAAAGTTTTAGTGAAGAACTTAAGAAAGAATTAGTAAAACAAGCTGTAAAAAGCTTGGATGACCCATTTAAAATGTTGACTGTAAAAGATGTAGCAAAAGATTTATATATGGGGGAAAACAAAACAAACGAAATATTTAATCGTGCAGACTTCCCATCTGTTAATATAGGCAAAACTAGAAAAATACAAAAGATAGCCTATATTTTATGGAAGATGGAAAAAAGGATTGATGTTATATGAGAAATATAAAAAACATTTATACAAAAGCACACTTTAGCGAGCAGGCTTTTGCACAAATGCTACATAAAGACATTCGTAATCTTTATAAGAATATTATATCATTTTTCCTTACTTCTAACAATAGAAAATTAAGTAGAAATATTAGAAAGTGAGTAGATTATGGAAAAAACAAAGAGATATTATTGGATAAAGTTAAAAACTGATTTTTTTAATTTAGCTGAGATAGATTTTTTATTATCACAAAAAGATGGTTGTCAATATATAGTTTTATACCAAATGCTATGTTTACAAACTGCTAACAATAATGGTGAACTAGCATCGAGAGTTGGAGAAATGATTATTCCTTATGATCCAGATAAAATAGCAAGAGATACTAAATATTTTAGTAAAGATACTGTTATTGTAGCTATGGAATTATTTAAAAAACTAAATTTAATATATACAGATGATGGAATTTGCTTAAAAATAGCAGGATTTGAAAATATGGTTGGTAGTGAAACTGGTTGGGCAAAACAAAAAAGAGAACAGAGAGAAAAGCAAAAATTATTAAGTGGACAATGTCCACCAAATAGTCCACAAGAGATAGATAAAGAGTTAGATATAGAGATAGATGAAGATATAGAAACTGATGGATTGAATGATAGATTAAAGTTAATTAATTTAAAATTAAATAAAGCAAAACTAGTTCAAGAGGAAACAACAAAATACAATGCGATTTTCAATAAAAAGAAAATATATATTCAAAACGCAGAATATCTACCAGAAAATCTATTAACACAAATAAAATTATATCAATCAGCAATCAAAAGATTATATGATAATAAACAAGCTGAATTATTAGAAAAAGTTACTTTACCGATACTAGAGAAAGTATTTGGTAACATTTTAAAAAGTAAAAAAATTGAAAATATAATAGAATATTACATTTCAAGTTTAATAAATGAACTTGCAAAATAGGAGGTCAAGATTATGAAGAAAAAAAGAAGAAGAGGAAATGGCGAAGGTACAATATTTGAAGATAAGAAAAATAAAAGATGGATAGGTCAATACATATCAGGAATATCTTCAGAAGGAAAAGCTATTAGAAAATCAGTATATGGAAAAACTCAAAAAGAGGTTTTAAATAAATTAAATGAGATTAAATATAAAATGAATAATGATATGTATGTAGAGAAAAATGGAATTGAATTAGTAAAAATAATGGAAGATATAAGAGAAGAAAAACTTGCGTCAAATACAATTTCTGGTGGTCAATATGCTAGATTAAAATGGACTATCAATAAAATTAAAAATAGCAAAATTGGAAATATGAAAATACAAGATATAACAAAAGATGATATTCAAGAGTTTTTAAATTCTGTAAAAGATTTAAGTGATTCATATATTAAGAAACTTTATGAACAATTTGTACAAGCATATCGTAGGGCAGAAATTAAAAAATATATTTCATATAATCCTATGTATGAAGTAATAAAACCTAAAAGCAATAAGCAAACTAAAGTCGTTGAAGCATTAGATATTGATGTGCAAAAATCATTTACAGAATATTTAAATAAAATTTCAATAGAAGATGAACCATATAAAAATATATTTTTAATACAAATGTATATGGGATTAAGAATAGGAGAAGTACTAGCATTAAGCAAAGAGAGTATTGATTTAGAAAATAAAGTTTTATATGTTAAGAGAACACTTACAAATGATAAAGAATTTGCGATTATTTTAGGAAATAAGACCAAAACATATTCAGGTAATAGAATTTTACCTATACCAGAATTTTTAGTGCCTATTTTTGAAGAACAACTAAAATATACAAATGAAAATTTATACAATTTAATATTTACAAATAATGATAGTTATATAAGAACATCTGCAATTAATAAAGAGCTAAAAAGAATTTTCAAAGAAGAATTAAATGTAAATTCTAAAAATATTAGCACACATTGTTTAAGACACACTTATGGAACAAGATGTATTGAAGCAGGAATGACAGCAGTAGTTTTACAAAGATTAATGGGACACAAAGATGTTACAGTAACTTTAAATACATATACATCTGTGTTCAATAAATTTAAAGAAGATGAAATTGAAAAAGTAAATAACTATTTAAATAATAACCAATTAAATTTTGTAAATAGCAGTAATTAGAATATCAAATATATAGTATTGCAAGCTTCCTATTTGTAAGTACAAGTACTACAAATAGAGCTTGCAAAATTGGGAGAACCCCAACCCCTTTAATCTGTTTTAGGGAAAATAAAGGAGGAAGTTGAATGCAAAAAAATCAGAAGATAAATATACGATTAACTGAAAGTGAAAAGATGAAAATTGAAGAAAAATCAAAAATGTATAATATGACTATTTCTAAATTTATAATTAGTTCTTGTTTAAAAGATAAAATTATTATTGTAAATGGATTAGATAAAGTAGATAGTGAACTTAGAAGAATAGGAAATAATATTAATCAATTAACAAGACTTGCAAATGAAAAAATAATTACAGTAGTTGACTTGAAAGAACTGCGAATGGAAGTGAATAACATATGGCAATTATTGAAGCAATTAGTTCAAAAGCAAATTTAAAAACAATTATAAATTATGTTACACAAGACAAGAAAACAAATGCTAATTTGATAACAGGGAAAGACTGCTTAGCTGAAAGTAGTTTAGAAGAAATGTTATATACAAAAGAATTATATAACAAGAATAATGGCAGACAGTATATTCATATTATTCAATCATTTGACCCAAAAGATAATTTATCTGCAGATCAAGTTCATAATACAGGTATTAGATTAGCAAAAAAATTCAATGGATACCAGGTATTAGTCGCAACACATATTGATAAAAAACATTTGCATAACCATTTAGTTGTAAATTCAGTTTCATTTGAAAATGGATATAAAATACAAATGAGTAAAAAGAATTTACAAGATTTAAAAGATTATTCAGACAAGTTGTGTTTGGAAATAGGAGCTTCAGTTATACCTAAAAAAGAAAACACACAATACATAAAAAGAAATGAATACAGAGTTGCTGAACAAGGTAAGAGTTGGAAATTTAAATTAATGAATGCAATTGATTTATCATTAGCAGAAAGTAATACAAAAGAAGAGTTTATAAAAAATATGAATAAATTAGGATATCAAGTTAATTGGACAGATACAAGAAAATACATTACATATACAACACCTGAAGGATATAAATGTAGAGATAATAAATTATATGATGAAAAATATTCAAAAGGAGCAATGGAAAATGAATTTAGAAGAATTGAAAAAGAACAATCAAATAATACAAGAAAATCAAGTAGTTCCATCAATAGTAAAGATGGATTATTATCTAATAGAGCCAGAGATAATCAAGGATTTATATCAAATGGAACAAGCAATAGTAGAAGATATAACAATTATGAAAAAGAAAGTACAAGATACACAGGAAAAGTTATTAAAGGACAATATTCGAATGAACGAGGAAATGAAAAAATTGGTAGAGGAAAAGTTGAAAGATCAATTTTACAACTTGAAACAAGAATTGAAAGAAACGAAAGAGGAACAGAAAAGCAAGATTTCCAAAATAAAATGGAAAACAGGTTTAATAACATTCTTGGTGGGATTATTGCTATCAGCAATATGGTTTCTAACTCACAAATAAATCATAGACCTAAAAGAAAAATTAGAAGATATAAGACTTTATCAAAACAGGCTATGAAAGAATATGCAATGAAGAAAGCTAATTCTAGTGGTTTTGATTGGTTTGAAGATGAGGAAGAAATGTAAATAGTTAACGAGTTTAGATAATATATTCATACATCGATTATATAATAGTTTAAATTTATAAAATTGTTGTTGACAAAATAATTTATTATGATAAAATTAAATTAATTATTTTTATTCGAAAGAGAGGGAAAGATATGGTAGAAAAAAATGAAACAGCTAATTCATATAATAAATATAGAACAATGCTAGAAAATATAAAATCTAAATGTTTACCAAAAAATTTAATTAAGACAACTGAAGAAGGAGTAGAATATTATTGTTTTGATGGACTTCATGTTTGCCTTGAAGGTGATGAAATTCACGTATTTGATAAAGAACCTCAATTTAATTACGATTATCTTGGTGATACAAAAAAATTAGTAGATTCTAATGTTCATTTTGGATTGAATATTAATGATGAAATAAGTTTTGAAATTCTAGAAGGTTTTTATAATGTTGGTTCTGATCAGCTTGAAAATGGAGAATTTATTATGAACATTGACTTTGATCAAGAACGGACTTAATTACGCTAATATATCTAAAAAATTAGTAAATAATAAATATGAGCTTGATATGAATGCCTTAGAAAATTCACAAGAAGACATTATACCTTTATTACTTGCAGATATATCAAATCTTACTTCAAATAAGCAAGAACTCTTGCAATATGTAAATAAATTTTATCAAAAAATACAAGAAGTTTCTCAAGCAAAAGACTTAAAATCTGTAAGTACACAAGCTCTTGGTAAAGAAACATTAAGTGAGCAAAATGATACACAAGCTAAAGATGCTGTTCAACAAGATATAGAACAACAATTAAATCAACAAAAAGATAAAGATAATCTTTCAAAAGAATAGGAGTATATTATGATTAGTATGGAATATGCAAATGCATATACAGAGGTATTAGAAATATTAAAATTTATACCTAAAACAGATTATAATAAAATACCACAAGATATGATTAAAGTTTTTTCCGATAATCAAAATAAAAATTATATATTTAATTATAATCCTTTACAATCTCTTGATGACCAAAATGTATCAAAAAAAGCAAAACTAATTATATCGATTTTATTTAGAGATTATTGGGCACAAGATAATCAAAGAGCAAAAATATTAAATAAAGAAAAAATAGATAGAATGAGATTTGAGGAAGAAAAACAAGAAAAATATAATGTAAATAATTTGTTTAAGAACAAACAAGAAAATTTGCAAAACTCAGAAAGTAATACTTCATTAATTGAAGTAAAAGAAAAGAATTTTTTACAAAAAATAATTGAAAAAATTATAAATTTATTTAGAAAATAGATATATATATCGATAACAAGATGAAATTTTGTATAATTTGCATCTTGTTATCTTTTATTATACTAAAATTTAAAAAATATAATTAAAGATACTTCCTTTATGCTAAAATAATTTGAATGCAATTATTACATTCAAATTATTTTAGCTGAATGTAGCATTGAATGCAGTAACACAAATATAGAGAAATTTAGAAAAAGTTAGAGAAAAGAAAAAAGGCTTCAAATAGCCTAAAAACAAATTAAGAGACTTGTAAAAAGTCTCTTTTTCTGGTCGAGGCGACAGGGATCGAACCTGCGACCTCATGGTCCCAAACCACGCGCGCTACCAACTGCGCTACGCCTCGATTTCCAAATGCTTATATATAATATCATAAGTTTTAAAAAAATTCAAGTATTTATTTGAATTTTTTTAAATTATTTAATTTTTTTTAATTATTTATTTTTGATTCAATAAAAAAGTAAATACCAAAAAAAACGAATTATTAAAATACATTTACTTTCGAAATTTTACATTTAGCTTTTAATTTTATATTAATACTATATTTATTTAAGATTAACAACATTTATTATAGATATTATAGAGTCAAAAAAGAATCTCAGTTATTGAAATAATTTATAATCAATATCTAGATTCTTTTTTATCTTTATATTATTTCTAAATTTGCAAATTTTGCCATTAACCTTTTATGACCAAATTTATCAAAATTAATATCAACTTTTAAATCATCACCTTCAGGTTCAACATAATTTATTGTTCCTTCTCCAAATTTTTTGTGATATACTTTTGTTCCTGCTTGATATTGTGATAAATCAACACCTTTACTTTGATTCTTTTTATTCAAATTATTTAAGAAACTTTCTGCTGTTCTAAATCCATATCCTGAGTTTTCATTTGTTTTTTCATTATTATTTCTTGAACCAAATATATTTGATGCTGATGTTGCATATTGTGGTTCTTGAATTTTATATGATTTAATATTACCATTATTTCTACTTCCATAGCTCCAAGAATATCCACTATCTCCAAAACTAGATTTTTCATAAGTAATTCCACTTCCCATTGCTTCTTCATATCCATCTACCATTTCAGCTGGAATTTCTTTCAAAAATCTTGATGGTTGATTAAATGATGTTGATCCAAATGTTGTACGTTGTTTACTTCTTGTTAAAAATAATTTTTCTCTTGCTCTTGTTACTCCTACATAACATAAACGTCTTTCTTCTTCAATATCTTTGTCTTCTCCAATTGATTTAAAACCTGGGAATACTCCTTCTTCCATTCCTACTAAAAATACTACCGGGAATTCAAGTCCTTTTGCACTATGTAATGTCATTAATGTTACAGAATCTTCTGTTTCTTCTACATTGTCCAAATCACTTGATAATGTTATTCCTTCTAAGAATTCACTTAATGTGTTTTCAGCTGATTCTTCTTCAAATTCTGTTGCTACATTTAAAAATTCTTCAAGGTTTGCAATTCTATTTTCTGCTTCTATTGTATTTTCTGTTTCAAGTGCTTTTGTATAACCTGTATCTTTTAATATTTTTTGTATTAATTCAGATATTTTTAGATTATCTTTTTGAACCATGAATTCTTCCATACAGTTTATAAATTCTCTTGAATTTGTATAAACTCTGTTTAATCCATAACTTTGTGCATTTTTTATTACTTCATACATAGATGTTCCAGCTTGCTCTGCTGTTTGTTCAACTGCTTCTAAACTTGTCTTCCCAATTCCTCTTTTGGGTTCATTTATTATTCTATTCAAACTTAAATTGTCTGATGGATTTTGTACTAATCTCAAATAAGAAATTATGTCTTTAATTTCCTTTCTTTCATAGAATTTTAATCCTCCAACAATTTTATATGGTAATGCTTCTCTTCGTAAAATTTCCTCTATTGCTCTTGATTGTGTATTCATTCTATATAATACTGCAAAATCTGAATATTTATAATTATTCTTTTTTCTTAATTCTTCTATTTTGTCTACAATATATTTTCCTTCATCATATTCATTATCTGAACAATATACTTCTGGTAATTCTCCTTCTCCATTTTCTGTCCATAATTTTTTTTCATATTTCACTTCATTGTTTTTTATAATTGCATTTGCTATATTTAATATATTTCCTGTACATCTATAGTTTTGCTCTAATTTGATTATTTTAGTTCCAGGAAAGTCTTTTTCAAAATTTAATATATTAGCAATATCTGCACCTCTAAAACTATATATTCCTTGGTCATTGTCTCCTACGGCTGTAATGTTTCCATTCTTTGATGCCAATAACGTTACAAGTGTGAATTGTGATTTGTTTGTATCTTGATACTCATCTACCAATATATATTTGAATTTATCTGAATAATATTGTAATACATCTACATTTTCTAATAAAATTTTAATTGTATAGTTTATTATATCATCAAAATCTATTGCATTATTTTCTTTTAATCTTTTTTGATACATTTCATATACTTCTGCAATTTTTTCTCTTCTATAATCTCCATGTACTTTTGCACTATATGCATCTGGTTCTAACATATCATTTTTAGCATTACTTATTTCTGATAAACATGATCTGTCATTTAATATTTTTTCATCTATATCTAATTCTTTTAAGCATCGTTTTACAAGTGTTTTTTGGTCTGATGAGTCAAATATTATGAATGATGAATCAAATCCGATTCTATCTATAAATTTTCTTAAAATTCGTACACATATTGAATGGAATGTTCCAACCCACATGTCTTTTGCTTTATCTCCAACTAGCAATTCTATTCTTTCTTTCATTTCATTTGCTGCTTTATTTGTAAATGTTATTGCTAATATATTCCATGGTAATACATTTTTTTCTTGTAATAAATATGCTATTTTATGTGTTAATACTTTTGTTTTTCCGCTTCCTGCACCTGCTATTACAAGACATGGTCCTTCTGTATTTACTACTGCTTCATATTGTTTGTCATTTAATCCTTTTAATATATCTTCCATTATTTTTTCCTTCCTCATAAGCATAAAATTAAACGGATATTTTTTCGAATATCCGTTTGAATTATACTATATTTTTATTTTTTTTACAAGGCTTTTATTGCAATTATTTTTATTACATATTAAGAAGATTACCATGAACCTCCTCCGCCTCCACCAGAGCCTCCTCCAGATGAACCACCACCAGATGAACCTCCATCACTGCTTGTTGGACTAGAAGACATTGCTGTTGTTGCAACGGCCATTGTTGTAGTCATAAATGTACTAAAGTTATTCATATTAAAATCATCTCTTGAATCGTACCAATCTGGAGCTTTTAAAGCTATTGTTTCAAATTGTTTCATCCATATTTGTGACACACCTAAAGCATATGTATATGGTAATATATTATAAAAATATTCTGGATTTTGTTCTACTAAGCCCTCTAGTTGAGGTTTTTCAGCAGTTTCTAGAAATCTTTTAAATCCTTTTACTTTTCCAAATAATTCATTTCCGTACTTCGTTCTTTTTGGCATTATTTTTATAAATATACATAAAATCATTATACATATTATTCCAATAAAATATGAAAATAAATATGTGTCATTATTTAATAGTGCTGGCAATACAATTGCAGTCCAAGGAATTCCTCCAAATCCTAGTCCCCATATTACTCCAAAGATTTTTATTGATATTGATGTATTTCCAAACAGCATTCCAAATAAAACAGAAAAACCTATCAATGGAAATAATATTGCAAATATTAAATTTGTCAATTCAGTATATTCTAAAACTGGTTTTATTGTAATTATGCAAAACATAAAAATAGCCAAAACTATAAGTATTTTTTCACATATAATTGATTTTGAATCAAACATTTGCTCTTTATTCTCTTTAGTATTCATATTGCTTTTTATTTTATCTACTGTTTTATAAAACTTATCATACAACAATGATGATGTTACCGAATCTCTTCCATCTAAAAATAATCCATCCAAAAAAGCTCTTTCATTTTCATTATTTCCATCATAATCTTTAAGTTTATCAAATTTTAAACTTTTTATTTTTCTAAATACTCCTTGTTCTTCTATTTGCTCAATTTTTAAATATCCTTTATTTGCTAAATAAACAAGTAATGAAATAATTGATGTATTATTTGCACCTTCTTTATATATATATCCAATTTCAGCTGAATTAAATCCTTCTGGTGGATAAAATTCTACTGTTTCTACTACCTTATCACCTTTTCCATATTTCATCCATAATAAAATAGCAATTAAAGACACACATATAGAAATTACTATTATTATAATTGAAAACATGTCCATCTTGAAACCAGCATTAATAAAATATCCTTCTGGCAAAGTAAGTCTAATTGTTACTCCTTCTCCTACATTTAATGATTTATTTGTAGAACCATTTATAGTATTTCCATCTACATTAAAAGAAATATTAGAACTACTGGTTGAACCTTTCCTTTCACTTGAAAAACCTAATAATGTTTGGTCAAATGTTTTCGGCATTTTTATTGTAAATGATAATTTTTTTATTGTTGTGTCCCATTCATTTCCAATTAAATTATAATATAGTTCATCCACATCTTTTAAAGAGTCTTTCCCTATATTATAAGTATACTTTATTGTATATGAATGCTTCCCTGTTAATGTCTGTCCGCTACTTCCTATTTTTATAACTTTATATCCATTTTCTATATAAGTAGTATAACTTTCACTAACACTAATATTAGTTATTTGAGCCTTATTGCTTGATTTTGTTCCATCTGTTCTTGTTATATTATTTGTTATTGGTATCTTTCTGAATATTCCGATGTCTAGCACTATCAAAATATGTTGTTATTTCTTCTGTTATGTCAAATGTATTATCTTCATTTACAACCATATTAATATTATAATTATCAATTGTATATCCTCCACTTGAAGTTATTGCAAAAATTTTATTTGGAATTATACATAATAATAAAATTAAACACAAAATAATATATTTTAAATATTGTTTTTTCATTTTAAATTTTATTCCTTTCTATCTTCACTTAAAGACATACATCGTAATGAATGACTTTATTTTCTTTCAAACTATAATTCTACATTTACATTATTTTTTTCTTCTGATTTGGCTTCAAACATATTAGCTTGTTTAAACCCAAAAATTTTTGCAATTATGTTACTTGGAAACATCTGTATTTGATTATTCAATATTCTAACTGTTCCATTATAATACTTTCTACTATTTGCTATATCATCTTCAATTTTGGTCAATTCTTTACTTAATTGTGAAAAATTACTGCTCGCTTTCAATTCTGGATAATTTTCTGAAATAGCCATAATTTTTGAAATTTCTTGTGTTAATTGTTCATTCATATTAATTTTGTTATTTGTTGTCATTGCATCATAACTATTAGTTCTTAATTTTGTTATTTCACTAAATATCTCTTTTTCATATTCAGCATATCCTTTTACACTCTCAACTAAATTTGGCACTAAATCCCATCTTTTCTTTAAATATACATCCATTGTTGAAAATGCTTCTTTTACTAAGTTGTTTGACTTTACTAAAGAATTATATTGAATAAAAACATATACTAATATTACAATAAGTATTAAAATTACAATTCCTATTTCCATCTTTTCACCTCAAATTAAATTTCTTTTACAATTGTTTTAATAAAAAATTCAAAAAATCTTGCATACATAAATCTTCTTTTGAATTATACCAACTAGGTATTTTTAAGTCCATTTCTTTAAAATATTTCATCCATATTTCATACTCATCTAAAACATATATATATGATAATATATCATAAAAATATTTAGAATCTTGCATAATTAATCTTTTTAGCTGGGATTTTTCAGTTATCTTAAAAAATCTTCTAAATCCTTTTATTTTTACAAGTAATTCATTTCCATATTGTGTTCTTTTGTGCATTTTTACCATAAATATTATTAAAATTATTATACATATTATTTCTATAATATATAATAATAAATTATTTTTATTAGCCAATAATGCTGGCCATATTATATCAATTAGTGTTGGTATAATACATATGTTTCCAAAAATTGCCAAAACTATTTTCGTTGTCTTTGGTCCATTTCCCCAAATTGATATAAATAAAAAAACAAATCCTATAATTGTAATTATCATTTGAAACAGTGTTAATATCCATCCAAATATAATTCCATAAAATTCAATAATTGGCTTTATCGTAATTAAAGCATACATCAATAAAATCATAGCTGTGAGGTTTTTTATAACCTTTTTTGGTCTTGGAAGAAAAAATTTTTCTTTATTCTCCTTATTACCACTTATAATCTTTTTTACTTTTTCTGTTGCTTTCTCAAAATTATCTTTCAATTGAAGTCCTGATACTGAATTGTCACTATTAAAAAATAATTCTTCAAGAAATATTTTTTCAATTTCATTACTTCCTTCATATTCTTTAATTTTTGTAATTCTAAAGCCTTTATTTTTCTTAAAAATTCCTTGATCTGTAGTTTGTTCAATCTTCAAATATCCTTTATTTGCTAAATAAATAATTAATGAAACAATATCTTTTTTTTCTACATATCCTTTATATATATATCCAGCTTCTAATGAATTACATTCCTTAGGAGGGTAAAATTCTTCAATTACTTCCATGTCATTATCTTCTTTTCCATATTTCAACCATAAATAAAATGTAATAAAAACAAACATTATTGAAATCGCCATTATCACGATTGAATAAATATCTATCTTCATTTTTATAATCCTCCCCCATTTCTTAATAATTTTATTGTATCATATCTCAAATTTTTTTACTAGATATTCATAAAAAAAAACACTTCAAATGAAGTGTTTTTCTATAGAATATTAAATATCATCATCTTTAATTACATGATATTCTTTAAGAAGTTTTTCAATATCAGTACCTTTAATTTGCTTTAAAACTTCTTTTAATGCAATTTTTTCTTTTAATCCCAAATTCATTTCTGTAATAGCTTTTCCGTCTCTTAATTTAACTGTTGCATTTAATAAATCTCTTATATCATAAGTGCTTCCCCATACTTCTGGTACACCACGATCAACATTTAATAATGTGTAAACAGCAACCATTGCTGTACGTATTGAATATTCTGTTGTAAATATTGTATCTCTTTCTGTTTCTGCAAATTGACCTAAAAATGCAAAATTTACTGCTTGATTTGGAACTACTTTTGGTCTATCTGTTCCATTTCTTGGCATAAAGAATGCATCAATATATGGCATCATTACAGGTATTGTATTAGCACTATTTTCAGCTAATTCTTCTATTTGATTTTCTGGTACTCCTAAATGATATAACCATTCCATACAAATTTCTTTGCCTGTACAATCCATCATTGGTTTCTTTACATAGTTTCCTGGAACATTACTAAATAAACCATAAATCCATCCAACAAGTTGTCCCTTTGGTTGGCTTCTAAATTGTGGTTGACGATTAAATGTCCAACTTAATAACCAATTTGAATCTTTTACTGTTACAATTCCTCCTGTAACAACTTTTCCACTAAATGGATCTCTCTTACATATTTTTTGAACATATGGTGGAATTCTATCATCTAATGTTGTTACTGTTGCACTCATCCAATTTGTCAATTCTGGATCATAACAGAATTTGTCTGGATTTCCAAATGAAGAATCTTGTTCAGCAATTTTACGCCATAAATCCCATCCTCCACCTGGTTTTATTTCTGTATTCATTACGGCTGGTGTATTTTGACTTCCCATACTTGAGTTTTCAACACATCCACCATTTGTTATAAATACTAAATCATTTTCTGTTAAATCAATACTTGATTCTTCTCCATCTTTTGTTATTATAATACTTTTTGCTACTTTTTTATAATCTGATATTTCAAATTTTACATTTTCAACTTTTGTGCCATAATGGAATTGAACATCATATTTTTTTAGATATTCTATCATTGGTAAAATCATTGATTCATATTGATTATATTTTGTAAATCTTAATGCTGTAAAATCTGGAAGTCCTCCAATATGATGTATAAATCTTTTTATATATAATTTCATTTCTAATGCACTGTGCCAATTTTCAAATGCAAACATTGTTCTCCAATATAGCCAGAAATTTGAGTTTAATACTTCATCTGAAAAATAGTCTGTTATTTTTTTGTCATATAAATCTTCATCTGGTGTAAAGAATAATTTCATTATTTCCATTGCACCTTTATCAGATATATCAAATTTTCTATCTGTATGTGCATCTTCTCCTCTATTCATTGTTGCTCTCATTAATGAATAATTTGGATCTTCTTTATTTAACCAATAATATTCATCAAGAACACTTACTCCTTCTGTTTCTATTGATGGAATTGAATGAAATAAATCCCACATACATTCAAAATGGTTATCCATTTCCCTTCCACCACGCATTACATATCCTAATCCATCATATAAATATCCATCACAAGCTCCTCCTGGTATTTGATCTTTCTCTAAAATATGGATATTTTTTCCTTTCATTTGTCCATCTCTAACTAGAAAACAAGCTGCAGATAATGCTGCTAACCCTGATCCTACAATATATGCTGATTTTTTGTCTACATCTACTGGCTTTTTTGGTCTAGCAAATGCTTCATAATTTCCACTACTATAATACATAGTTTATCAACCTCCTTATTTTTACTATGTGCTTTTATCTTATAGATAATACATAAAGTTTTCAATAAACAAAAAAATGGATATGTATAATTTTTTTACATAATCCATTTTTTGTATAATTTAGTTTACATTTTTAATTAGACATTTTTCTTACCGCTTCTTCAAAATTTCCAGATATTAAAATATCTAATTTTTTTATTATATTTTCAGGGCTTTCTTTCATTTCTGTAACTATCCAGTTTTCTATTACCCCTGCAAATCCGTATTTATAAAAATTTGCTATAAATATTTTATTTTCTTTAGTAATATTATAATTTTTTGATACATCATTTATGATATCTATAAAAATAGTATTATATTGCTTAAATAAAAAATCCAATAATGTTTTTCTACTTAGAGAATTATATGTCTTTATAATGAATTTTTTATTTTCTAGCATATAATCTAATACATATTTAAAATTTTCTTGCCAATTTTTTATTGTTGTTTCTTTTTCTATTTTTTTTACAACTTCATTTGCAAATATCCATTCTAGTAAATCATAGATATCTTTAAAATGATAATAAAATGTTTGTCTATTAATTCCACAGTCTTTTGTTATATCACTTATTGTTATTTTATCTAAATCTTTTATTAACAACATCCTCTTTAATGATTGTGCCATTGCTATTTTTGTTATATTTGACATTTTATCATCTCTCTTTCATTAGTACATCCCGTTTTATCTAAATCCGCCTCCTGAAGATCCTCCTTCTGAGCCTCCTCCAAAAGGATTACTTGATCCTCCTACTCCATCAGGATTAGGTCCAAAGCCATCATTATCATGTTTTCTCTCCATTCTTTCAGCTTCTCTTATTCCTTCAAAACAACAATCAACAAGGTTATCAATATAACTCGTAGTATTACTCATATCTAATATTGTATATGATTTAAAATTTGGATATAATTTGCTAAATTGTTCTTGTACTTTATCTGCAACTCCAAGTAATTGAGCAAATATTAAATATTCTTCCCATATTTGAACTTCTATATATTCTTTTTCAGATATAAGACTATAATCTAAAAGAAATCTCCTTAATCCTTTCAATTTTAATGCATCTTCTTTTAATTTTGGACTTACATTTCTAACTGCTATTCCATCTGAATATCCTTTAGTAATTAATCCTTGTTCTAATAATTTTCTTTCAGTATAATTTAATATATTATCAAACCAATTTTTCATATTTTCATAATTATATTTACACCAATTTTTTAATTCATTAGGTTCTAAAATTTCATTTTTTCCTGCTGCACTTTTTAAAATAGCTATTAATGAATTTTCAACTTCATTTTCCACATAGTCTATTTTACTAAGGTCTATTGAATAATTGTTATCCTTAAATTCTATTTTCTTATTTTGATTTTTGTTTATTGCAATTTTCCCTTCTTTAAACCACTTTAAAAATATTGCTCCAATAATTCCTCTATTTAATACACTATCTGCTGAAACATAATATTGATAACATACCCAATACGCAACATCTAAGTCTTTATTACATGGAATTTCACGATAATATTCAATTTTATCATCTGATGGTAGCCTTCTATCCTCTTGTAATATGTTTAATGGTTCTTCTATTGATGCCATTCTTTTTACAATTATCTTTCCTTTATTTTTTTGAGACTTAATTATTGCAATAGTTATAATTATTATAATTATTACAATTGGATTTGAAATAATATACATTCCAATTATAATAAGATTCATAATAACTTCATCAACACTTCCTGCATTACCTTTTTCAGCTGATTTTTTTACATCTTCAAAACTCAAATCCGATTTATTATTAGTCGAAAATATATTATTTTCAAATTTTATCAATCCAACCATATATTGTGATTTTGATAATTTTCCTTTAGAATCTAAAACAATGTCACCATTTTCAAAATTAATTGTTCCTTTATATCCATAAGACCATATTCTAGAATTATTAACAGACAATTCATTTGAATTATAATGTATTTTTATTATTACATTATTTACATCTTGATCTAAATTTAAAAAGTTAAAATATATTCCTTGACAATCATCATACTGTGTAACTAACTTATTTATTTTATATGTTAAAGTATATGTTTTATTTCCATATTGAGATATTCCCCAACATAATTCAACTCCATTACTCTTTTCTTTTATTCCACATTTATATGCTTTATAATCAAAACTTTCATTCGTATTCCAATCAGATATTGTTTGATATTTTCTTCCACTTTCATCAGTAACTGAAAAATCTAAAATTTTTGAATCTTGCAATTTAAAAGATGTTCTATATCCTTCCGTACCTTGTGTCAAATTTGCTTGCCATGTTTCTATTACAGTAGCATCTCCATTTTTATCTAAGTCAATATCCATCTCAATCTTTTCTATAGAATTCGCTTGTACTTTATTAATAAAAACATAAAACATTAATATAATAGCACACATTACAATTCTTTTTATCATTTTATTTTTCATTTTTATTCCCCTTTTATAAATTCTAATACATCTTCATAAATTTGTTCATATTCTTTTTCATTTAATATTTCATGTCTTAAATCAGGATATAATTTGCTTTTTATATTTTTATATCCTAATTTATTCAAAAATTGTTCTAAATTTTTAAATTTTTGTTCACATTGAATTACTGGATCATTTTTACCTGCTATTAAAAATATATCTAATTTTTTATTTTTTACTTCATATTTTTGTGGTTCAAATGCTCTTTTTAATAATTTATATAAATTTATAAATCCATTTGTTGTGAAAATAAATCCACATAATTCATCATCATTATAAATACTTATATTTTCAGGATTTTTAGATAGCCATTCATTTTCTGTATTATATCCTTTATTATAACTAGCAAATGTTAATTGATTTAAAATTTTATTTGTCTTTTTTCCCATTCCTATAAGTTTAAATACATATGCCATAAATATTGCAAATGGTGTAAATGGATTTTTGGTAGGAGTACCACATAAAATAATTTTTTCTATTTCATTATCATATTTTTGCATATATCCTCTTGCAACTAATGTTCCCATACTGTGGCTAAATAAATATAATTTTTGATTTGAATATTTTTCCTTTATATATTTCGTTACATCATGTAAATCATCTATTATGAAATTTGTATCCTCTGTATAAAAATATCCCAAATCTTTTTTGTCTTTCACACTATTTCCATGTCCTCTATGATCATTTATTACACAAACATATCCATTGTTTGAAAGATATTCCATAAAATTAAAATATCTTTCTTTGTGTTCTGCCATCCCATGTGAAAATTGCACAATTCCTTTTATCTCCTCTTTTGGAATTGTATATGCTAATTCAATCTTTAGTCCATCACTACTAGAATTTATAAAGTCATATTTTATCATTTATTTCCTCACTTTTTATTTTTTCTTTAGTATATACTAATTGACATTTCTTATCAAGCTTTATAAAAAATTTTATAATTTCGTAACAATAATTCCAATTACAATTCCAAATATATTTCCTAATGCTGTCATTCTGCCATGATATAATTTATTAGATTCTGGAACAAGCTCTCCAGATACTATATAAAGCATCGCCCCAGCCGCAAAGCTTAGGCATAATGATATTATCTGTTCTGATATTCTTCCTATAATACCTCCTATCAATGCACCAATTCCTGTTGCAATTCCAGATAATATTACATAAAGCATTACTTTATATACTTTCATTCCACCTGTTTTCATTGGTAATGCCATTGAGATTCCTTCTGGAACATCATGAAAACAAATTGCTAATGCTAGGGATAATCCAAGCTTAGTTGATGCTTCAAAACCAGATCCTATTGCAAGTCCTTCTGGAATATTATGTATTGCTAATCCTATACTTACTATTATTCCAGTTTTTAATAAATTACTTGCTATATTAGTATCTATTTTTCTGGTGTTAAATTTTTTATCTACAATAACATCACAAAATATCATCGCAATTATTCCTAAAATTATTCCGATTATTGTCTGTGTTATATTACTTATTTCTAATGCTTCTGGTATTAAATCAAAACATATTACTGACATCATTAATCCTGCCGCAAATGACAAAATAAAACTTAAAAATTTATTTGATGTATTTTTTATTGTACATCCTATAATTCCTCCTACAGTTGTTCCTATAGTTCCAAAAAACAATCCTAAAATAGTTGTATTTATAATATTTTCCATTAATCAAGCCTTTCTCTTATAACCTTTTTTTAATTTATATTTTCACAATATTTTTTTATTACAATTTTCAGAAAAAGAGGGTGCAATGCACCCTCTTTACTGAGAAAACAATTATTTTAAATCTCTTTTACTAAATTCATTTCTCCTTCTTTTGCAAATTTTAAATTTCTAAAGCTATACTCGTTTTCAAGTTTTTTCTTAAAACCATCAATATTCTGGTGAGTAGAAATAATAACTATTCTTTTCTTATCAGAATTTGCAAATCTCACAATATACTCTAAAATTCGCTCTGCATCTGCAGAATCTGTTTCAGATTTATCGTCAAGACCAGATGTACATTCGTCAAGCACCAAAACATCAATTTTTGCATCAAGCCAATAGAGCATTTTTGCAAGAATCAGTCTCTGTTTTTGACCATTTGAAAGAGATTGCTCAAATTGCTTTTGTTTCATCCATTTCCAAACTTCAAAGCAATTGGCTTTTATTTCACTCCACAAATGAAGATTCTCCAAAATTTCCTGCATTTTTACCAAATCTGGATTTTCACTACAACAAAATAGTTCATCAAAAATATTCAAACTTCCAAATTTAAGCTTTTCATCATAAAACAAGAATCTGGACGTTGAAGGAATGTCTGTACTCTTTTCAACTCGGATCCGTTCTGTAAGCATTTTCATAAATGTCGATTTACCAGAACCAGACGGACCATATAAAATAACAATTTCTCCATCTTTAATATTTATTTCATCCTTTGATGTAAGAGTAAATGGTTTATCATTTTCAGACTCTTCCAAATATCGAATTGCAAATGGTTTAATTCTAAGATTTTCAATTTTGTAAGTTTTTTTTCTTTTTTCCTCTTCCTCATGATAAACCTTAAGAATCAATTCCATATCTTGCTCTTCTTTATTCATTATGATAACTCTCTCATTATGGTTATTCATAATAACTGCTATTTTTTGAATTTTATTTAATGCTGTTTCTACGATTATAAGTGTTGCTGTTATTTCAGAAATAGTACCAATATTAATTGTATTCCAATCGACTCCAATCAAATATCCTATTATAACACCATATTGAGCAAATACCTGTGTTGCAGAAATAAAAATTCTAGAAAGATTTATTTTTTTGTGATAACTCTTTACATTTTGATTTTTCTCTGCAATACTCTTCTGAAATTTTCCGATTCTCATCTCCATATCTTTTTCTACAATAGTTGGCACTCTTAGCAAATCATTTACAATTACAGATTGCTCATTATTGTACTTTTTATACCTTTGATAATATTGTTCTGTACTTAAAGTTATATATGTTACACTAAAAAATGAAATAACACAAAATCCTAAAACTAATGGAACAAAAACAGATTGTGAAATTGTTGTATTAGTTGCAATTGCTATAAATAGCATTACAAAAACACTCATAATTTCCAAGAAGTCAAAGAATGTTTGAACTTTTAACTTCCAAAGATTTTGTAAATACTGCTTAATAGTATTTAATACAGATTCATTACTCATTGTAGTATATAGCTTACTATTAGAATCAAATTTTAATACTTTATTTGCAATTTTTCCAATAATTCTACTTCCTCTCAAAACTATTTCATCTTCGAAAATTAGATCAAACTTTTTATTTTCTGAACTCTCCCAAAGATAAAATGCTTCATTTATTACATCTTGACCTCGATATAACATGAATAAGACAATTCCAAATACTATAAATTTATACTCAATCATCATATTGGTTATTTTAAGCATAAATGCGAAAATAAGAGAAATAATGCTCATACCAAAGTCCATCAATTCTACTTTAGTTCCCATCCGTTTAATATCAGTTGGAACTTCAAGTAATTCATCTTTCAAACCATACGGTTTAAAGAATTTAGAAATAAGATCTACCACCTCCCAAATTAATTGTTTGATTCTTAATTGTTTTTTCATTCAATTTTCCTCCTAATTTTAGCTCGAAAATTTTTATAAGGATTTTCCCTTACAAATTTATTTTACCACATTTACATAATATTTTCCAGTCATAAAGAACAAAGCGACGCAGTCGCCCTTTGTTCTCGCCCGATTTGAGTTTTCGACTAAAAGGAGAAAATCTCAAAGGGCTAGCGATTGTAGCTTTTATATACTAGGAAGTTCGTAGAACTTTCCTAGTATATAAAAAATACCACCAATATGTGGTATTTTTTATAAATTATTCTTCTTCACCTTGTAATTTATCTGCTCTATCTGCTGCAATTAAATTATCTATCATTTCATCTAAATCACCATTTAAGAAGTTTTCCATTTGGAAAATACTCATACCAATTCTATGGTCTGTAATACGACCTTGTGGATAATTATAAGTACGAATTTTTTCACTTCTATCTCCACTTCCTACTTGTGATTTTCTTGCATTTGCTATTTCAGAATCTTGTTTTTCTTTTTCTATATTATACAATCTTGAACGTAACATTTTCATTGCATATTCTCTATTTTGTAATTGTGATCTTTCTGTTTGACATTCTACAACAATTCCTGATGGTTCATGTATAAGTCTTACGGCTGATGATGTTTTATTAATATGTTGTCCTCCAGCACCAGATGCTCTAAATACTTCCATTTTAATATCTGCTGGATTTATTTCAATTTCAACATCTTCAACTACTGGTAATACTGCTACTGTTGCTGTTGATGTATGAATTCTTCCACTACTTTCTGTATCTGGAACTCTTTGAACTCTGTGTACACCACTTTCAAATTTTAGTCTACTATATGCACCTTTTCCAACAACCATAAATGATATTTCTTTATATCCACCTAATTCTGTTTCATTCTCATTTAATATTTCTATTTTCCAGTGTTTTCTTTCTGCATACATTGAATACATTCTAAATAATGTTGCCGCAAATAATGCTGCTTCTTCTCCTCCAGCACCACCACGGATTTCACAAATAATATTTTTATCATCATTTGGATCTTTCGGAATTAATAATGCTTTTAATTCATCTTCAATATGTGGTAATTTCTCTTTTGCCTCATAATAATCTGCTTCAGCAAGTTCTTTTAATTCTTTATCTTCCATCATTTCTTTTGCTTCATCCATACGTTGTTTTTCTTGTTTATATTCTCTATATTTTTGTACAACTTCTTCTATTGAACTATGTTCTTTTATTAATTTTTGCCATTCTGCTTGATTTGCTATAATTTCAGGATCACTAATTAATTTAGTTAATTCTTCATATCTAGCTTCAACAGCTTCTAATTTGTCAAACATAAAATTATTCTCCTTTTCTACTCTCCAATTTTTAACATTATTTATTATACTATACATTTAATGGTTTTTCAAGTGTTTTTTATGTCATTTAATTTATTAAAATTTTAAAGTTCAATAAAATTAAATTCAATATTATTATTTTGTAAAATTCTTAATTCCCTAGTTGTACATGTAAATATAATTATTTGTCTATCTTTAAATTCTTTTGATAAAAATAGCATAATATTTTCCAATCTAATATCATCAAAATATGCAAATGTTTCATCTAATATTATCGGTAATTTTTCATTAGATATTTCATCTATAATAGCTAACCTTAATGATAAATAAATTTGATCTATTGTTCCTATACTTAACCTATCTGCTGATACATAGTTACCATTTGGCAATTCTACAATTAATCCTTGTTCATCATTAAATAAAATATTATTATATTTTCCATTAGTTATTTTTGAAATATTTTCTGATAATTTTTTGTTAAACTCAGGATTAATATTTTCTTTTAATTTTTCATATGCCTTTTCAATTGTTTCTTTTACTAACTCAATTGCATCATTCTCTTCTTTTAATTCATTTAATTGGTTTCCTAGTATTTCTTGCTCTTCTTCTAATCTTACAATTTCACTAGATTGTTCTTCAAATTCTTCTTGTTTTATTTCTAATTTTGTTAATTCATTACTTGAATTTTCAATCATTGTTTGTAATATATTTATTTTTTTTTCAATATCATTTTCATTAAATATTTCATTTATTTTTTCTATATTAAAAATATCTGAATATTTATCAAATATTTTTTTCTTTTCAATATTTAATAAATATATATTTTTATTTTTTTCTTTTTCAATTTGTTCTTCCATTATTTTTGAATTATTATCTAATAAATTTAATTGATTTTTTAATTTATTAATTTCATTTTCATTATTTTCTATATTATTATTATTTTGTTTTTCTAATTCTTTTATTTTTTTATTTATTGTTCTTATTTTTAAATAATAAATAATTAAATAAATTGGTATTATAAATATAATTAAATATTTTATTATTTTATTTTTTATCAAATAAATCCAAATTAAATTAATTATTAATATAAATAAAATTATATTATATTTTTTTATTTTTTTGTTTTTAAATTGTTTTTTATTTTCAATTAATTTATTATTTTTTATTTTATTATAATTATTATTTTCAAAATTAATATTTTTATTTATTATATTTTTATTGTTATTATTTTCTTGAATTATTTTTTCTTTTATTTTTATTTTTTCATTATTAATTTCATTTTTATTAAAAATATTTTTTACATCTAAAAATAAATTAATTTTATTTTTATTTTCATTTATTTCTTTTTTTAATTGATTTATTTTTTCTTGATTTTCTTCTTTTAAATTTTGTTCAATTTTTAATCGATTTATTTTTTCTTGATTTTCTTCATATTTTTTATTAATAATATTTATTGGTCTTTCTTTTGTTCTTTCTGTTCCAATTTTCTCTAATTGCAATTTATTTAATTTATCTATCGTTTCTTTATATGAAATGTTATCTTGTCCTGTTCCCAACATGTTAGAAATTTTTTGTAGTAACATTTCCTTTATATCTTTTCCAAATTTTACCTCTTGTTGTAATGATATTGATGTTGCTAAAAACATTTTTGAATCAATATTTGTTTGCTCTTGAAAAAATTCATTTCCATTTTTTTTATTTATATTAAATTTATTTGATATTTCTTCTCCTTGTTCATTAAATATATTTGGATTTTTTTTATTAAATTCTCTATATATTTCATATTTATTTTTATTATCTAATTCATATGTTATTTTTCCTGAAAATTCATCACTGTCCCATGGTTTATATTTTTCATAATCTGATATTTCTTTTCCATTTTTATTTTTTTGTGTTCCATATAATATATTAAAAATAAAATTTAAAATTGTTGATTTTCCACTTTCGTTTTTTCCATAAATAATATTTAAATTATTATTTAATTTTATTTCTTTATTTTTTATTTTTCCATATGAATTTATTTTTATTTTATTTATTTTCAAAATAAATCCCTCCATATTATTTAACTTAAAATTTCTAGTCCTATTTCTAATGCTTTTTCTATTATTTTTTCGTTATAATTATTTTTATTGTTTAATAATTCTTTTACAAATAATCCTTTTAAATTATTTTCTTGAATTATTTTTTCTATATTATAATTTATTTTTGTATTATTTTTTATTTTTATTATTTTTTCATCTAAATAATATTTATATATTTCATTAATATTTATTTCAAAATTTCTTTTTCCAATTAATATTATTTCATATAATTTATTTTCTTCTAAATTAATTGAATTTATTTTTTCGATTATTTCTTCTATTGAATTTAATTCTGTACAATCCAATTCTTGTTTTTTAAATTCCAATTCATCCAATTTAATAAATTCTAATTTATTTCCTAATTTAGAAATTTCTCCTGTTACCATTCCATGTTCACCCAATTCATCAAATCCCATTGCTATGGTAGAACCAGAATATATTATTTTTCCATCGTTTTTAAAATTATTTTTGTGTATATGTCCTAAAGCAATATAATCAAAACCTTTTTCTTGCAACATTCTTGTACTCATTGAATTATATTGCATATCTTCTAAGTTCGCCCCATCTAGAGTTCCATGAATTACTAATATATTTATTTTGTTTGGATTTGATATTTTTAAATCTCTAAAATTCAAATTTGAGCAGTAAAAATCATCAAAGCCATATCCATATATATCTATATCATCTGTTTCTATCATTTCAAATTTAGGACCAAATATATGAACATTTTTATTCCAACAAAAATTGCTATAATATGAATTTTTTAATACTGGATCATGATTACCTGGTGAAATAAATATTTGCGTATCATTTATCTCTGAAAATAATCTATTTATATATTCAATTGTTGAACTTCTTATATATTGATTTTCATACAAATCTCCTGCAATAAAAAAATATTTTATATTATTTTCTTTTATATAATTAATTATCTTTCTTAATATAACTCTTTGATCATATCTTCTTTGCTCTCCAATTCCTATTTTGTCTGAAAGCATTTTAAATTGCATATCAAAATGCATATCTGCTATATGTACAAATCTCATTATATATTTTCCCTTCTTTCGTTAATTTTTATGTAATTATTTTATTATATTTATTTTGTTTTTTCAATACTTTTTAGAACTTTTGTTTTCTTTTTGTGTAAAATTCAAAAAGAAAAAATGCCTACCTCTAAGATAGACATTTTAATTCATTTTTTATTCTTCATCAATTGGTCCAAATAATTCATCAAATTTAGCTTCTAACTCTTTTTGTAAATCATATGAATCCTCTTCATCTGTTATTATTGGTGCTTTTTTACTCTTTTCTGCTAGTTCTAAATTATCCAAGCTAATCATATCATTATTTGTTGTATTTGAATTCTCTGATGTTTGACTTAATTTTGTATTATCTACTGCTTCTTTCTTTGCTGTTTCATCTTTTTGACTACTAGAATCATCATCAAACAAATCATCTAATGATTCTACCTTTAAATTTTGCGCTTCTTTTTCAGCTTTATCTTCAGTCCATGGATTATATGGATTAAATTTTCTCCAATTTCCACGTTGAATTTCGCCAATATCATTATGACTTATTTCTGAATTTTTTAAACTATTAAACATGTTTTTATGTTTAAAATAATAAAATTTATTTGCTTTAACTGGTTTTATACCTTTTTCAAAAACAATACATAAATCATTATCTAATCTTCTTAATTCATCAGGTGTCATTAATGCTCTTGCCATAACTTGATCTGAATCACTTGTTCCTGTTCTATGATGTTGCTTATCTCTACTTACAGAAATACTTTCTCTTTCAATTGTCTTTTCCCCTAATGCTTTAGAGAAATATTCTACTGTTTTATATGAGTTACTTCCTAAAAATACATGTGTATCACAGTTACCAATAATTGTTTCATATGATTTATCATATATAGCCTCTAATTGGTCCAAATTCTGTAATATTACACTAAATGATATTTTTCTACTTCTTGAAGTTGATATTTTTTTATCAAAATCTGGTATCTTTCCTATATTGGCAAACTCATCTAGTATAAAATATGTTGGCACTTTTAGTCTTCCCCCATTATCATCAGCAAAATTGTACAATTGTTGAATCATTTGTGAGAAAAATATTGTTAGTAAGAAATCATATGCAGCATGAGTATCTGATGATATTACATATACTGCCGTTTTTTTACTTCCTATATCTTCAAATTTTATTGTATCTGTTGAAGTTAATTCTGCAATTTCCTTTGAGTCAAATTTTCCTAGTTTTGATTGTAATGTACTTAATATAGAACTATATGTCTTTTCAGGTGCTATTTCTATTGATTTATAATTCATTCTTGCTGGATGGTCATATGGTAATTTACTTATCAATTCTGTAAGTAAATTACTACCTCCATTTGAGTTTGCTGCTCTTACAAGTTCTGCACAACTTGCTAAGTTTTGTTCTTCTTCTGGTCTTGCTGCCATTAAATAATATATTAATGCTTTTAATAACATTTCTGCAGAGTCATCCCAAAATGGATCTGACCCTCCTCCGTCTGTTTTTTGCCCTTTTACTATTGTATTTGCTATTACGTCTACATCTATCTCTGAGGATATATGCATTAATGGATTATATCCATCACTATATTGTGGTTTTACTAAATTTAATACTTTTATTTCATAACCATGTTGTTTTAAATAACCGGCTGTCCTATCATAAAGTTCTCCTTTGGGGTCTGTAAACACATATGACCCTAACATTTGAAACGCATTTGGTATTGAATAAGATGCTGATTTACCAGAACCAGAACCTCCGACTACCAATACATTAACATTTCCTCTTTTATCAACTGGTAAATAATTGTCTTCTGCTAATATAATTCCTTTTTTATTATTTAAAACAGTATATTGTTCACCATTTCTACTCCAATCACTTGAACCATGTTCCATATCTGTATATTCATTTTTTGGAGCTGATTTTATTAATCCTATTATCATTAATATTGCATATAATATTGAAAACAATCCTACATTTTTTAAATATTGTCCCCATATTTTTTGCGTTGACAAAATTCCTATTGATTTGCCTAAGTGTTGTATTGAATCAATTATTACTTCAATACCTTTTGTTATATCATGTTGTATTTGTGCTTCATGTACCCCAATAGTTAATGGCATGACTAATACTATGGATATAAATACCCATAGTATAGCAAAAATTATATAATATTTCTTTGTTTTTCTTATTGCTCCCGAAATTTTGTAATTCATATGTAAATCACCTTCTCTTTTGTTTTATTTTGATAATTCTTCTGTTGTTTGTTTTTGCTTACTATTATTATATGCTGGTATTGTCATATAATTTGTTGTTAACGTTTCTCTAGTTGCTGCTCCTTTTGCTTTAATTTTTATATTTTCTCTTTCTTTACTTATTCCTGCAAAACATAAAATTGTCTTATTCATTCCAGCAGCTTCTCTAGTTTCTACTGTGTGATTTCCCATAGTAAAATATCCTCCTTAATTACTCACCTCTTACTTCAAATGCAAAGTAAGACTTATTTGGTTTTAATTTACACTTTCCCTTTACTTTATTTTCATTTTCATCAAAATAAAGTCTAGGTTTTATTTCTTCTGTAGTTTCAGGATCAATTACACAAATATCTCTTCTCAAATTTGGTGTATAATTAAATTCTTTAAATTCTTGTTCTTCTTCTGAATATAATGTATCAAACCTAAATGCTGATGGATTTTTTCCGATTCTCACTTCATCATCGATTAATATTCCAGAATTAATAATAACTTTATCACCTGCAAATGATAAAATTGCTAATTGATTTCCTTGTGGTTGTGGATCATCAACATAAAAAGTTTTTCTTCTTGATTCTCCTCTAATTTCCTCTGAGCACTCCAATCTTTCAACTGTATACTTTGGATAATCTTTTAAAAACTCTTTTTTGGTTTTATATATTTGATAAATAACTGTACTTACTCCTTTTGGATCTGTTATACTAAAATGCTTTCCTTGTAACATATCCATTTTATTTACCTCTCTTTCTATGTTAACCCATAGTCTTATCTTATGTTTACCGACAACCATATTTTATTATACATCTTATATGCCTATTTGTCAATAGTTTAAAACTTTTTTCGGTATTTTAGATACTTCTTGGATTAAATCTTGATATTTCTTTTAATTTTTTAAACATTTCTTTTTCTTCTGATGTAATTTTTTCTGGAATTACAATTTCTAATTTTCCTATTAAATTTCCTCTTTCACCTTTTGCATTTTTATATCCTTTATTAGGGATTTCTATTGTTTCACCTGCTTGAACTCCATTTGGTATATATATTTGAGTTTTGGTTCCATCTATTGATTCAACTTTTGCTTTAGTTCCCAATACCGCTTCCCATGGTGTTATTGGAATTATAGTTGATAAATTTATTCCATCTAATTTAAACTTTTTACTATCTTCTATATTTATTTTTATGAACATGTCTCCATTTTTACCACCATTTTTGCCAGTCTTGCCTTGTCCCATTAATCTTATTTTTTCATTTTCCTGTACACCTTCTGGTAATTTTATTGTAATTGTTTTATCTTTATTTTCTAAATCTTTAAATACAATTGTTTTGTTTGCTCCGTAAAATCCTTCTTCAAGTGATATATTTATTTCTGTTTCAATATCTTCACCTCTTATTGCTGGTTCATTTGGCTTGTCTATACTTTCAGCTATATCTCCGCTTCCAAAAAACATTCCAAATATTTCGCCAGCCATTTGTCCTGAAGTCTTTGTATGATTTAATCTACGTCCAACATTATAATTCCAAGTTCTATCATATTTTCTTTTGGCTGATGGATTTGAAAGTATTCTGTAAGCTTCATTTACATCTTTTATTTTTTCTTCTGCTAATTTGTCACCCACATTTACATCTGGATGATATTTTTTCGCTTGTTTTCTATAGGCTGATTTTATTTGATCTATTGTTACTTTATTTGTTTCTAATTCTAATATTTTATAGTAATTCTTAAATTTCATTTGACATCCTCCAATTAAATTTTTCTAAAAAAATTGGTATTCACATTATACCAATTCTTTTAGAAAAAATCTATAGTTTTTGACAAATTTCATAAAATTTCATGCCATTTGAAGCTTTTATTAAAACTACATCTCCTTCTCTTAAAATTTCTTTCAATTTGCTTAAAATTTCTTCATTATTTTGTAACAAAATACATTGTGTTTTTTTATTTTTACTTGCTTTTGAAATAATATCTTTTGCAAATTTTCCTCTGCATATTAATATATCTATATTATTATTTGCTACTTCCTCACCAACTTTTTCATGTAACTCCTTAGAAAATTCTCCTAATTCTAACATATCTCCTAAAACAGCAATTTTCCTCAAATCCGTACGGTTTGAAAGATATTTTAAACTTGCTTTCATTGATTCATAACTTGCATTATAACTATCATTTATTAATGTTGCACCATTTTTTAAAGCTCTTATATCCATTCTCTTTTTTGTTAATTCAAACTTTGATATTCCATTCTGAATTTCTTTTGATGTTAATCCTAACACTTTTCCAACCATAAATCCACATAATGCATTATATACAAAATGTTCTCCTCCAACAGGAACATCTATGTTAACTTTTTCTGATAAAGTTTTAGCTACAAATTTACTTTTTTCTTCTCCTAATTCAATTTTTTCTGCAATTACATCACTTGAATTATTTATTCCGTATGTATGTATTTCAATTTTCTCCTTATTTTCTTCATACCATTTATGTAATAAATCATTATCATTATTTATTATCACTCTTGGAATTTTCATTCCTTCTAAAATCTCGAGTTTAGCTTTTAATATATTTTCTCTTGACCCTAAATTTCCTATATGTGATGTCCCAATATTAGTTATTACAGCTAAAGTTGGTTTTGCTATATTTGTTAATAAACTTATTTCTCCAAAATGATTCATTCCCATTTCTATAACCAATGCTTCATGATCTTTTAACTTTAATATTGTTAATGGTAATCCTATATTATTATTGTTATTTCCTTCTGTTTTTAATGTCTTATATTTTTGACTCACTACACTTGCTATTATATCTTTTGTACTTGTTTTTCCTACACTTCCTGTAACAGCAATTACTGGGATATTATATAAACTTCTTTTATATTTTGCAATTTCATATAATGCTTCTAATGTATCTTCAACTTGTATTATAGTTTTGTCTTTATATTTTTCTTTTTCTTCTTTTGATATTTGTATATTAGAAATTATTACAGCCGTAGCTCCTGCATCTAGTGCTTGGTTCCAAAAATTACTTCCATCAAATTTTTCTCCTTTTATTCCAATATATATATCACCTTTTTGTATTGTTCTTGTATCTTTTGAAAAATTTTCAACTTCTAATTCTTCATTTCCAAATAACATTTTTCCTTTTGTAACCTTTAATATTTCTTTTATTTTCATTCAATTTTCGTCCTTTCGGTATACTATTGTTTTGACTTATTATATTCTATTTATTCATAAATTGCAACAAAGAAATTAGTAAGATTTTTTTGGTTTTTATCTCTTTTTTACAAATTGATTATCAAGACCTATAATGCCAAAAACAAAATACTACTCTTCTTTACAAAGTAGAGTAGTATTTCGTTTTTGTGAATGATTATCCGAAGATTATTTCTTTAATTTCCGGAGCTGCTATTTCTTCAATCTCTGATTTAGTAACTCCATCTTTATCATACATCAAAAAATTAAAAAAATGAGGTCCATTCCACTTTTGAGAAAACTCAAATACTTCTGCCAATGCATCAACATAAAATCGTAACCATGTTGATACATCTAACTCAAAAGCAATAATATTCCCAATTTTCCGATGCACTGAAAAAGCATTAAATGTTTCTAAAACAGCTTTTTGCTTATCAGTAATCTGAGAAGAATCGTTAAGCTTTAACTCGCCATACAGAGTCGCAAAAATCAATTTACTTCCAAAAATAGTTGTTGCAAACAAAATAAGACCTTTTTCTTTATTGAAAAAAATTATCTTTTCATCTTCAATTGGTTCCTTATATCCTATTCTTGTGAATTTTTTACAATAACCACATTTGAATCCTAATTCTTCAGCAATATTGCAAAAATCATGCAACTCCATTCCTGCTTGAGTGTCTCCAATTTTCTTAATATATTCAGATGTAGAATGAGCAAAATTCAATGCAAGCATTAAACATTCCTCATTCAATTGATCGTCCTGTGTTCCTGTAAATGCTTTTGCTGTTGCCAAAGGATCAAATTGCAAATTAATCCGGGTTTTTTCATCCATAATAATCTCCTCCTAGTTTTAAAATAATATTTTTATATGAGGTTTAACTACGCCATTGGCATAAAAGCATTATATCATCATTTACATAATGTGTCAATTTTTATTATATATCTATAAAAATTATAATACATTTACAATAAAAAAACCCTCTTAAATATTTAAGAGAGTTTTTATCTAAAAACTATTGATTTTCAACAGCTCTATTTGCAATTTCTATAGCTTTTGAAACTATATTACCACATGTTTTTGAGGAAACATTTTCCCAACTTCCTCCGTCTTTTTTTACCTGATCATATACACCTAGTTCTTTTGCAATTTCTGTTCGTAAGTTTTCAGATATTAATTTGTTACTTCTTGACATACTAAGCTCTCCTTTCAAATTTAATCTGTTATTTTACGGACCGTTTTTTGAAAATATTTTTTAAATATTTTCAATTATATTATCTGCAAAAGATATTTTTTTATTAAAACAATTTTTTCAAAATTTAGAATTTTATTCTGTCAATGTTCCATTTTCAGTATTTGTTACTATTAATGTATCTTCTTCTTTTCCTGTCTGAGCATTTATATATTCAATAAATTCCACTTCATTTATTTTTCCTTTAAATTCATAACATAATACTTCTGTATTAAATTCTGTTGGTATTATTGCTAACTTTTCACTTGACAATTCTGCTTTTGTTGAAATATTTTTTCTTGCCTCATCTATTGAAATCAAATTACTTGGAATTTCTCTTTCAAAATGACAGTTTAAATATCCTGTTGCATCAACACCAACTATTTCACCATCATCTAATGCTATTTTTAATTTAATTAAATCAGTATATGCAATTATATTTCCTTGTTTATATGCATAATTTATAACTATATATCCATCATTTTTCATATAATAAGTTTCTTGCATATTTTCATATCTTTTTGCTTGTAAATATTCTTTTCCTTTTTGAATTGCATCTTGTTCTGTTATATTTTCACCATTTGTTTCTCTATCATAATTCATATAAACAAGATGTCCACCCTTTTTAGAAATTGATATTCCTATTTTTTTGTTTTCATTTGTTGTTACCTCAAATCTATATACTGGAATATTTCCATTTTCAACATATCCATTATTTTTTGTTTCTTTTATTTTATCTTTTCCAATAAATTCCTCTGCAATTGTTTTTGCTTCATCTTCTGAAATATCATTGCCTGTTAAACCTTTCTTTTCTTCACTTGTTATATGTTCAGAAAATGCCCCATCATAGATTAATCCTGAATATTCGTGAAAGTTTTGTTCTACCATATTAAAATTACTTACTTCTGATATATCTGAACCTTCAGAATTCTTTTTTAAATCTTCCCATTTTATAGTTCCATTATTTAATTCTGTAATCATTTCATTTAATGTATTTGATAAATCATTTGCATAATTATATAATTCTTGTATTTTATCCATCTCATCATCTGATAAATCTTGTCCATCTATACATTTATTTGCCATAGTATAACTATATTCACTTACTTGATTTAAAAATTTTTCTGTATTTTCAATTTCTTGACTTTCTATTGGAACCATACTTAAATAACATGTTGCCAAATCTGTTTCTCTCCATACTTCCATAAGTGTTTTTGCACCATGTCTCGCTTCTTTTGATATCATAGATTTTGCTAAATAAATTTTTGAATTTTGAATTCTATCTACAACCTCATAAAAAGCTTTATTATTATCATTTTGTACCACATTTGCATATGATGTATTTTTATTATACAAATTTATCCCTAAGATTACTGCAATAACAATGGCAACTATTGCAATAACATTCCATACTTTTTTTGAATTATTCATTTTCATGTCTCCTCACTTATTAACTTTTTCTTATTTTTTCATTTTTTTCAAAAAATTATACAATTATTTATTTTTTTATGCTAAAATATTTTTGAATTTATATAGAAAGGTCTGACTAATGAAAGTAATTATTTTTTACGCAAAATATGGTGGTGGCCATTTATCTGCAGCTCGTTCAATAGAAAATTGTATAAATACATATTATAAAAATATTGATGTTGAATTAATAGATTTTATGGAATATGCAAATAAAGAATTTAATAAAATAACAACAAAAGCTTATGCTGAAATGGCAAAAAAACTTCCCAAAGCTTATGGAAGTATATATTGGAAATCTGAAAAAGGTCCTCTTGCTCACATAAGTACAACTTCAAATAAATTATTATCTATAAAAATAAATAAATTATTACAAGAAAAATCACCAGATTTAATTATTTGTACACACCCATTTGCAAGTCAAATGTGTGGTTATTTGACAAAACATCATAAATTAAATACAAAAATAGCAACAATTTTAACAGATTTTGCCTCACATGATCAATGGCTCGTTTATAATGAATATATTAATTATTTATTTGTATCTAATACAGAAATGAAGGAAACATTGATGAGCAAAAATATTCCAGCTGATAAAATATTTGTTACTGGAATTCCTATCTCAGAAAAATTTTTAAATAAATATGATAAAAAATCTTTATTTATAGATTTTAATTTAAATCCAAATAAAAAAGTTGTATTATTTTTTGGTGGTGGAGAATTTGGTCTTGGAAAAAATTATACTTTAAAAGTTTTTGAGACATTTGTAAAAGATTCTGCTGATATTCAAATCATTGCAATTTCAGGAAAAAATAAAAAAATGAAAGAAGCTTTTGAAAATATTGTTATAGAAAATCACAAAGAAGCAAATGTACAAATATTCGAATATACAAATAAAGTACCCGAATTTATGAGTATTTCAAACTTAGTTGTTACTAAGCCTGGTGGACTTACTACTTCTGAAAGTCTTGCTTCAGGATTACCAATTGTTGTTATAAATCCTATTCCAGGTCAAGAAGAAGAAAATGCTGAATATTTAGTTAATCATAATACTGCAATTTGGTTAAAAAAAAATGATAATGTAGAAGAAATTATTAATAATTTATTATCTGATTCTTCAAAATTAGAAGAAATGAGTAATAATGCCAAATCAATTTCAAAACCAAATTCAACAAATGATATATGTAAAATATTATTAAATAATTAAAAAACACTTCATTTTTTGAAGTGTCTTTTTTATAATTCTCTTCTTCCCTCTAATGCTTTTGTAAGTGTTATTTCATCAGTATATTCCAAATCTCCTCCAACAGGAATTCCATGAGCAATTCTTGTTACTTTTACCCCTAATGGTTTTATCAATTTTGATAAATACATAGCTGTTGCTTCACCTTCAACCCTAGGGTTTGTTGCCAATATAACTTCTTTTACTTGACCATCCATAAGCCTAGCTAATAATTCTTTTATTTTTATATCATCTGGTCCTATTCCATTCATTGGAGATATTGAACCATGTAAAACATGATATACTCCTCTAAATTCATGTGTTCTTTCCATTGCCACAATATCTCTCACATCTTCTACTACACATATCTGTGATTGGTCTCTTTTTGGATTTCCACATATTGGACATGGATCTGTGTCTGAGATATTCCAACATTTACTACAATATTTTAAATTCTTCTTTGCATTTACAATTGCATTCACAAATTCATCAGTTTCTTCCTGTGATGCATTTAATATATAAAATGCTAATCTAGCTGCTGTTTTATTACCTATACTAGGTAATTTTTCAAAGCTTTCTATTAATTTTTCTATTGATGGTGAATACATTGACATTTTCATTTCCTCCTAGACAATTATAGCAGAGACAATGCTCTGCTTATATTATTACATTATTCCTGGTATATTAAATTTTCCCATTGATGCAGCTTGTGCATCGTCAACTTGTTTAAATGCTTGATTAATACATGTAACAATTAAATCTTGTAGCATTTCTACATCTTCTGGATCAACTACTTCTTTTTGTAATTTTAAATCTAATATTTGCTTTTGACCATTTACTTTTACTGAAACTGCATTTCCCCCAGCAGATGCTTCAAATTCTTTTTCAGCTAATTCTTGTTGATTTTTTTCTAAATCTGCTTGCATTTTTTTTGCTTCTTTCATTAAACTATTGATGTTCATTCCACCAAATCCTCCCATACCTCCTGGGAATCCTCCTCTTTTTGACATTTTCTATTCCTCCTAATTTTAAATTTATTCTACTACATCAAATGGAATATCAAAACCATTTGCAAAGTTAGATATTTCTTGTTCTTCATTTGCTTCTTGTACTTGTGGTTTAGTATCTATAAATTTTATATTCATTTCTTTTCCACATGCAACAGAAACTTGTTTTATTAATTCTTGTTTATTTTCAGGTTTTTCCAAAACTGCCTTTCCGAAGGGAGTTATGCCTCCTGGAAATTGAATTCCTATAGTCATATCATTTACTTCTACGGCATTAGTATTTATTAAATTTGTATATAATACTATTTTTCCATTTTGTTTTAGATTATTTACTATATCTTTCCAATATTGTGCTGGCTTACTATTTTTTCCAATCCCAGCAATAGCATCAGTAGTGGATTTCGCTTGATTTTGTGTTTGATTAGTTGTTCTATCTGTCTGAGGTGCTCTAGCCCTAGGAGCTCCACCTCCAGATCTTAAATAATTTTCTATTTTATCTAATCTTGCATAAATATCACCATTTCCTCCACCGCCTCTGCCAACTGGAGCATTAGATATTTCCTTATCACATAATTTAATAATTCCTGCTTCAAAAACAATTTGTCTTTGTGTTGACTGTTTCATATTATTTTCAAGTTCTGATAATTCTGATATTAGCCTTATTGCTCTTTCTTTGGTAACTTTTTCTGATAATTCCTGTAATCTTGCAAAATCTTCGTCATTATAAATAGTTAATTTTTGATTTGTTTTTACCATTAAAATATCTTTTACATATTTTATAATTTCCCAAAGTAAATTATTTAGGTCTTTTCCTTCATTTAAAACTTTAGTTATTGTTTCCATTGCTTCATCTATATTATATTCGATTATTGCTTGTGTAATGCAATGAATATATTGTAATTTTGGTATTCCTACAAGTTCTTTTATTTTATTTTCATCTATATTATTTTCACCATCTTGAATACATCTTTCTAATATTGATAAAGCATCTCTCATTGCTCCTTCAGATAGTGCTGCAATAATATTTAATGCTTGTGTTGTTGCATTTACATTGCTTTCTTTACATACAAGTTCTAATCTTTTTATTATATCTTCATCTGGAATTCTTTTAAAGTCAAATCTTTGGCATCTTGATAAAATTGTTGCTGGTAATTTCTGTGGTTCTGTTGTTGCCAAAATAAATTTTACATGTTCTGGTGGTTCTTCTAATGTTTTTAATAATGCATTAAATGCACCTTGTGATAACATGTGAACCTCATCAATTATATAAACTCTGTATTTTGCTTTTGTTGGTAAAAAATTAACTTCTTCTCTTATTGAACGTATATCTTCAACACTATTATTTGAAGCAGCATCCATTTCTACTATATCTGTTAATGAACCATCTAGTGCTGCTTTACATATTTCACATTCATTACATGGCTCTCCGTCCTGCGGATTTAAACAGTTTACAGCTCTAGCTAATACTTTTGCTGATGTTGTTTTTCCTGTTCCTCTAACACCATTAAATAAATATGCATGACCTACTCTATTTGCAATTATTTGATTTCTTAAAGTTCTTGTTATATGTTCCTGACCTACCATTTCTGAAAATGTTTGTGGTCTGAACTTTCTATAAAGAGCTGTGTACCCCATATTTTCACATCCTTTATATAAAAAATGATATGAATTCTAATCTCTCTATGGAAAACAACGCCCACATAAAAGTATCTACTTATTGCTGCTTCCTCCCGGACCTGACAAGGTTCATAGGCTTTTATTGAGTTTGCTTTCCATACAGAGGTTAGCTCTCATACCCTCCATATTATACAATGCAATTTTGGTTTTGGCAAGTAATTTATTAAAGTTTTTTAATTTTCTATTCTTTTAAAAATAAGATTATTAAATTCAGTTAATTCTATTCCAGCTACTCCTTTTTCTATAACCTCTTTGGCTGGAATATCAATTTGTATATTAGTTTGATATTTTCTGTTTGTTGTTAATGTTATTATAAAATCAAATGAAATAGTTGTTTTTATATTTTCTTCTTTTATATTTGTTAATTGTAATAATTTTCCATAATCAACTTCTTCATTTTCATTAGAAATATAATTTGATAAATTATTAATTGCATATCTAAATGCGATTATTCCACCTTGATTAGAAATTTTTTGTTGCTTAATATTTGATTCCATTTCACCTGTATATACTATTTCTTCTGTTTCATTTTCATTTGTATTTTTAAACATTACTTTTTCATCTTCAACTGGTTTATATATTTTTTCTTCTCCAATTGAATCTGTTTTATTAATTTTTATATTATTTATAGTTACATCTTTTATTATTTCAGTTTTATTATATCTTGAATTTTTTTCTAAATATATATATATATCATTATTTTCTGAAACATTAAAATTCCATTTTTCTTGATGCCCTTCACTTTCTATTCCATTTACACTTTGAGCTATAGCTATTTTAGTTATTTCAAATGGTATATTAGTCTCTCCTTGAACTTCATATTTTAATATATATATTCCTATACCACATAATATTGCAAATATTATTACTATAAAAATAATTCTATTAATTATCTTTTGAGTTGATTTTTTATACATTTTTATTTTTTCTTAACTCCTTAAAAAATTGTTTCAATATATTTTCACATTCAGTTTGCATTATATTTTTTTCATATTCTACTTTGTGATTAAATGTAAAATCTTCAAATAAATTTAGCACTGATCCAACTGCTCCTGTTTTATTATCTGATGTTCCATAATATACTTTTTTTATTCGTGAATTAATTATTGCTCCAGCACACATAGAACATGGTTCTAATGTTACATACATTTCACAGTCTAATAATCTCCATGCTTTTAGTTTTTGGCTTGCTTTTTGTATTGCTATTATTTCTGCATGTTTTGTTGTGTCTGTTTTTGTTTCTTTTTGGTTATATCCTCTTGCTATTATTTTTCCATCTTTTACTATTACTGCTCCTACTGGTACTTCTAATTTGTTATATGCTTTTTTTGCTTCTTTTAAAGCTTCTTTCATGAATTTTTCTTCCATTTATACCTCTCATCTTACAATACCATTATTTCTTAATGTTTTATATAAAAATTTATATGTGAGTATTTAGAAAGCAATTTTATAATTTATAATTATTAAAAAATATACCAATATTAAATTAACCACCAAAATTATAATTGGAAAAAGCACATCTGTTTTTTTATTATATATTTTTTTGTCGTACATTTTTCGTATATATATTATTGTTATACACACATTTACTATTAGAAATGGAATCATTCTATACATTGAACTTTTAAATATTTCAATTTCAGGAGACAATCTTTCTTCTAAAGGAGGATATGTTGGCATACCATCTGTCCACATTGCAGTATTACCATATATTAAAAATTTCATACTGATATTAAATATTATAAGGATTATCCCTGTTAAACAATTATATTTTATTTTATCTTTTTTCATCTTTATCTTTTCCTTAAATTTTTATTGGTGTTCCTAGGCGGACTCGGCAAGCCACGTCGGGAAAATGGTCTACCAGACCATTTTCTGTTCCTCCTTTTCGAGTCCATTCTAGAAAAATATATTTATTGGTGTTCCTAGGCGGACTCGAACCACCATCGGTCGCTTAGGAGGCGACTGCTCTATCCTGCTGAGCTATAAGAACATTTCTTTTACATTATACTTCATTGCTTTTATTTTGTAAACCTTTTTTTGTCTCTTTATTGATTAATTGTGAAAAATGATTTATAATATTTAAGATTTATAAATTGTTCGGAGGTTTTATATGCAACATATTTTAAGTAAGATGAGAAAAGCCATAGAAGACTATAATATGATAGATGAAGGAGATAAAATTGCTGTTTGTTTATCAGGTGGAAAAGATTCAATTACAATGTTAAATGGTTTAAAAGCTTTACAAAGATTTTATCCAAAACATTTTGATTTAATTGCTATCACAGTTAATCCAGGATTTGAAAATTTTAGTAAAGATATTCTTCAAAAAAATTGTGATGAACTTTGTGTTCCTCTTTTTATTGAAGATACTCAAATTAAAGAAATTGTTTTTAATGTTAGAAAAGAAAAAAATCCTTGCTCTTTATGTGCTAATTTGCGTAGGGGTATAATCAATTCAGTTGCCAAAAGAGAAGGATGTAACAAAATTGCTTTAGGTCACAATCTAGATGATGTAATTGAGACTTTTATAATGAATTTAAAATATGCTGGAAATATTTCAACTTTTTCACCAAAAAGTTATATGGACAGAAGTGGTATTACAATGATTAGACCTTTGATTTTATTAACTGAAAAAGATACAAATCACTTTGTAAAAAAATACAACAAACAAGTTATGCCTAAAGTTTGTCCAATGGATGAAAATACAAAAAGAGAAGATATAAAAGCTGAAATTTTTGCTTGGCAAAAAGAAATTCCTACAATTAAGGCTAATTTATTTGGTGCTATTTCTAGAAATATTGATGGTTGGAAAATGGATATAAAAAATGAGTGAAAAATTGATCACTCATTTTTTATTTTAGAAATAAATTATATTTTATTTTTTTCTCATAAAATATTTTCCAACCAATTATTATAGCGATTATTAATATGATTCCACAAATAGTTATTATATAATTTGGCATTGCCCATCCTGTAAATGGAAGAAAAGTTGGTTTTTCTTCTTTTTTATCTCCATTGTCTTTTGGATTTTCAATATTATTATTTTTGTCATCTTCTTTCGGCTTATCACTTGGTCTATCTGTTATATCATTTTTAGAGTCATCTTTTGGTTTATCACTTGGATCCTCTAATGTATCATCTTTTGAATCATCCTTTGATTCATCATTTGGTTTATTGTTTGGTTTGTCTGGTGTATCGTCTTTAGGTTCATTTATCTCTGGATCCTTTTTATCAATTTTTTTATTAAAAACTTCAATAATTTTTTCGATATTTATAATTTTCCCATCTTTTTCCTCATAGCTTTCATTATTTATTGAAAATTTTATTTCTTCATCTTTTTTCTCATACCCATCTAATGTCTCAATTTCTCTAATAATATAATCTCCATAAGGAAGATTAATTATAGAAATCTTTCCATTTTCATTTGTTTCTAAATTTTCTTCTCCTTTCTCATTATCTATAAAATATTCATTTTCATCATTTTTCAATAATTTTATAGCATTTCCATTTGAATCTAATAATCTAAATTTTACATTTTTTAATGGTTCTCCTGTTTCCTCATCTAATTTCAAAATAGTAGCTTTGGCTTGCTCTCTCGGTGAATTTGTAAATACAATTTCAGCATTTTTTTCTTTATCATATCTTAATGTTACAACATTTCCATTTGTATGAATTCCATCTATACATATATCTGAAAGATACATTGATTTTGTTTGCTTTTCTTTTATAATATATGTCTTTCCATTTTGTAAATCTCCATACTCTTTTTCATCATCAAAATATTTTAATTCTAACTCTATTGATTTTCCCGCTTCGATATCTACGGATTTAACCAAATCTTTTCCATCATAAATTTCAAATTCATATGTTCCTGAACTATTATCTGATGTCTGTTTACTCAATTTTATTTTTGAAGAAATTTTTACTCCTACTTTTGGTGGCTCTGCTGTTAATTGAGATTCACCAACATAATATCTATATCCAAATGAATTCCATGCAATTTGTGTTGGTTGAGCATTTTCTGATAGTTTTCCATCAAATTTTACTGTTAAATTATAATTTTTTGGTAAAACTGCTCCATTTATAAATATTATTCTAAATGATCTTGTTGTTTCTTTTGGTATATCATACCATTTTTGATTTTCTACACCATCCCAATCATTATTTGTATATTGAATTTCATCAGTATATTCTATTTTATAATTATCAAAAGATGTCTCTATTAAATTACCATTTTCATCTTTCATTATTAATTCAAAGTTTGGATTTTCTGATAATTTTATATCAAATTCTGAATTTCTACTTTCATTTAAATTGACAGTACCTGAATCACCTACAAATGGTAGCTTATCAATTATAACTAATTTTTCAAAATTTTTTTCTGATTTATTTGAAACATTTAGACTATATCTTACAAAATTCTTTTTTGAATTTATTGATATATAATTGTAATTTCCATTTTTATAATCATCTTCTTTTCCATAATAACTATATCCGTAATTTGAATCATTACCTTTTTCTTGTATTCTTTGGTATGATGCAGATATATGTTTATCTGTACCGAATTGATATTCTGGATTTTTTACATTTACTTGAACTGGATTGCAATAACTATCTGTTTTTATTTCAAATTCAATTTTATCTTCAATTGGTGTATATCCACTTGGTGCCACGATTTCTTTTAAATAATACTTTCCAATTGGTAAATTTGATATATTTATCTTTCCATTTAATGTAGTAAGTCTTGTATGTGTATTTTCACTATTATCTTCAGATAAATAATATTCTCTTGCTGTATTTTCTTCATTTTCATTATAAACTAATTTTATTTCTTCATCTTGTTCATTATATAATTTAAATACAACAGCATTGCTTTCTATTAATTCTCCATCTAAATTTGTTTTTTGTATACTTACATTTCCTCTGTCTTTTCCATTTTGAACTGTATATTGATATTCTTTATTTTCTGCAATATTCATTATTGTTTCTTCGCTACTTGCTACATATCCTTCTGGTGCTTCTATTTCTTTTAATGTATAATTTTTTCCGACTGTTATTCCTTTTAATCTAATTTTTCCATTATAAGTTTCAATAATTGTTGTAGCATTTTCATTTGTATCATCTGTTATTTTATAAACAGAATAATCTTCTGTATTATCCTTTTTTTCAAAATAAACTTTATTTCCGTTTTCGTCATATACTTCAAATTTTGCACCATCTTCTGTTATTAAATTATTTTCATAATCTATTTTGCTAATTATTATATTGTTATTACTGATTGAATTATTCTTGTAATTAAGTATATAATTTGGACTGGTTTTATAAATATATATTGAATTTTCTTTAGTACTTATTTCATATCCTTCTGGAGCTTCTATTTCACTTATATAATATCTTTGTTCTAAATCAAGTCCTGAAACATTTATTTTTCCTTTATAAGTAGATAATTCCTCTACTTTTTCTTCATCTGAATCTTCTTCTGTTGCCATCCTATAATGACTTCCTTCATCATCTTGAATATTTAAATCAATAAATTTATAATTTTCCATCTTATTCCAACTTATATACTTTTGTACTTTAAACTTAGCTTTTCCTTCAGTTATTAATTCGTTTGTAACTGAATCTATTTTATTTATTTCAAGAGTCCCTTTTTCATTTATAATATTATCTCTTACTTCTACATTTATTATATTATTATTATCTACATCTTCATTTGTAATAGAAAATTCAATTAGCTCAGGATTTATTTCATAATTATTTGGTGCTTGTACTTCTTGTACATAATATGTACCAACTGGTAATTTATAAATAGTTAAACTATCTCCTGTTATAATTTCTTCTACCGTATTTTCATCATTCTGTTCAGCATATTCATATTCATTATTTCTCCAAGAATATTTTTTCTTAAAATTAATTTCATTTTTATTTTCATCAAGAATTCTATATGTTACATTCGTATTATTAAATGAAATATATTTACCTTCGCTATCTCTTTTATTAATTTTTACTGTTGTATCTGTATAATTTTGAACTTTTACTACTACTGGAGAGATATCCTCTGTTATTGTCGTATTTTCATCCAAATTTGATATTAAATCATATTTATATCCCATTATATTTCCATATTCCAGTGCTTTTTTATCTTCTCTAGTATTGGCTGTATATTTTATGAATAACATATCTCCATTTTCTAATTGTACATTTTCATTGAATTTTACTCTAAAAGCTCTCATATCTTTTGTATATTCATCTTGCCATATATTTTCATCTTGTGCTTCATTAAAATTAACATTATATTTTGTATCATTTACCCCTTGTGTATATTCTAACCTGTTTGTTGTTCTAAGTGAATTTAATGTGTATTTTATATTATAATTATCTCTAACAATTTCTTCTTTATTTCCATTTGTTTTTAAAATATATACTGACAAACTATCAGGATTTAATACATATCCACCTCCAACATCTGTATCATTTTCTTTATCACCATTTATACCTGGTAAAAGATCATAGATTTCTATATTTTTTATCTTACCTCTTGTGTATTTTTCATCCTGATACAAATGTGATTCTAATTTTAATGTAAAATCTAATTCATTTTCTTTATTTATACTTATATTATATTTCTCTTCTTTTTTAGAATTTACCTCTCTTAAAGTTCCTTTATCTATATATTTTACAGCATCAATTTTATTATTTGAAATCCAATCATCACTTTTTATGCCAGAATACCCGTTAATATTTGAATCTACTTGTGGTATTTTAAATTCCCATTCTTCTTCTTTTTCATCTTGATCAATCTTCATTATTGTTGTATCATAAAAATCTCCTATTGTTTTTTCTTGCATTTCTGTAGCAAAATATATCTCTACTCTATAACCTAGAATTATTTTATTATATTGCAAGTTATAATTTATTTCATATACATTTCTTTCTTTATCTCCTTCATTTTTAACAGTTGTCGCATTGGAATTCATTCCTCCTCCAATACTTAATGATTGTCCATTCATGTCAAAATATTTAAATCCTACCATTTTTAATTCAAATGGTTTATCTATAATTTCGTATATAGTAGATGGTGATATTCCACATTCTCCATCATTTGTTATAGTTACTTTCCAAATAACACTATCATAATTATTATCTAAATTATGTACCCCATCATTAGAATTTATAGAATCTCCATATATTTTAGTATTAAAAATACTTTCATCAAATGTTGAATTCCCATTTTCTTTGTTATTTTTATCATATGCAAAAATTGCTTGTTTTTTTATCTGTGCTGATTTTATTATGCTTGGTTCAATTTTTACTGCAGACCAAACTGAATTATTTAAACTATCTGAATATGGCCTAGCTATATTTTTTTCTGAATCATATGAAATTTTTGAGCTATAACACTTTCCATCATTTACTTTTTTTGCTCCATTTGATGTGTATTTTCCAAAAAATCCAACAGTTTCATATGAATCTGATTTAATAATATCATTTGCTGTATGTATTACCCATTTAACATAATTTGTACTATTAACTGTTGAATTTTTATAGTAATCTTCTGAACAATTCGAATTTGCTTGACAACTATATATAATATAGCAACCTTGCCCTGGTTTTAATATTCCATTAGCACCAATAGAAAACTCTCCATAATATCCACTCGAACATGACCAATAAATATCACCGTTTTCATTTAAATAATTAGAATAATATGAATTCATTTGATATCTATTATAATCATTTCTATATGGAGAAGTTGCTCTAAAATCGTTTACATATATTGCCTCATAATTTGAGGAATTTCTATTAAATCTTGTATATGTTAATGGTGAAGATATTCTTGTTGCTGGCCCATTTCTGGTTTTATTCGTCTCATGACTTTCAAGAGTATTAAATCCCAAAAACTTAAATCCATATGGTATCCTCAAAACAATTGTTGAATCAGACATATCCAAATCATTTATTGAATCATTAATAAAATATGCATAATATGTTATAATTTCATTATCACTTACTGCAAACTTTGAAAGATCAGTATTATACATATCTATCATTGCATTTCCATCCATCATATCTTGATAAGTATTTCTTGCCAACACTCCTGTTTGAACATAATATCTAGTTTCTACCTTATGATATACTAAAGCATTTATTTCTGGATGATCATACACATATATATAATTATATGGTATTTTATAATTAGGTTTATTATTAGGATTATTCATATATCCTGAATTATATCTTACTGCATCTAAAAATGCATCATAACTATAATTATATTCTTCTCCATTTTGCACAGCTTTTGGCACAACTAAGATATATGTTTGTTTTAACTCACTATTTGCAGGAATTTCAACTTCACAATATATTGAAGCACCAATTGGACCTCTATCTTCTATATTTTTACTGTTAGATGCAAAACCATTATATTGATTTGTCATATATTTATAATCATCTACATAATGATATGAGTTCTTAGTATATCCAATCATTCCAAATTTCATTGTATTTCCACAAAAATTTCCTGGATAATAAAAATCTAATCTAGATGATGAATTAGCCATCGGAGAAATATCCATAAGACCTACTATTTTACTTTCAGATGTATTATTAGTTAATGTTACAGTATATTCAATAATATCTCCATCACTAATTAAATTCAACTCATCTCCCTCTGTAATTTTTTTAGAACTATTATAATTTAAGTAATTAGCATATCTTGAAGTTATTTTCTTCTCTAAAGAAATATCCTCTATTTCTATCATTGTAGAAGCTGAAGAAGTTAAATCTCCAAATTTAACAGTATTAGTAATTGTTTTTGCCTTTTTTGTATCAACTATACAATTCAATAATAATTCTATAGTCTCTTCTCCACCAATTTCAATCTCTTTTGAAATTATATATGGTTCGTTCTCAGAAACTGAATATCCATTTTTTTTCAATTCCTCTATACATGTATCTGTTAACGTTACTTCTACTGGTAAATTATCAGTAAAAGTTTTTGTTATAGCAAATCTACTATTATTTTTCATTGTTATTGTGTAAATAATATCTTTATTCTTTGAATTTACTTTTGTTTTGTTAACTTTTTTACTAATAGAAAGTTCTTCTTTATCTTCAGCAATAGTAATATCTTTTTCTGCATTAAGGACAATCTCACTTGTAGTCTTATTTGCAGGATACATTGTTGCTTCTATAATATTTGAAATTTTATCATTTCCATTTGATACATATCCTTGAGCTATATTTAATTTATCGGAATATAATGTTGTTGTAATATCAGAAAACGGATTAAAATTGCCATTTACTTTTCCATTTTCAATATTAGGATTTAATATTATAATTTCAAATATAATATTCTTTCCTTCTGCCTTAATATCACTAATATTATATCTGCCAATATAACTTTCTGGCATATTAATACTAAATAATAACTCATCATTAGAATAAATATTATTTCCATTATATGTAATATTATCTGGTAAAGAAATACAATCTGGCAATGTTAATGTATCTTTTACTTTTACAGAATAAGTATATATACATCCAACATCTAAGCTAAAATTTTCAGCTGAAAAATTATATTCTATATTTTTAGATAATTTATTTTCAGTATTAATTTTTACAGAATCTATATTAGCTCCTTTTATTAAATTACTCCAATTAAATTGTGCAACCCATTTAACACTCAATTCTTCATCTATTTTATTATTACTAGATTTTCCTCTTTCATCAACTCTTTCCGGTTTCAAAACAATTGTTTCTTCTTCATTACACATACCATTTGGGACAAGCATTTGTAATTCAATCTGCGTAGTAGTTCCTGGTGATAAACTATAATCCAAATAATAATCTGATATTTTTCCATTTTCATCTAATTCTTTTTTCAATTCCACTGTTACTGTTTCTTGATGTTCACCATTAGATTGAAATATCATTTTATTATCAATCATTCCAAGAATTTGTCCATTTGTATTTGGATTACCATTTTCATCTGTTATATGAACTTTTATGTGAGCATTTTCCTTAGCATTTGGAGTAGAGTATGAATTCTTTATAGTTATTTTATGTTCCTCACCTGCTTTTACAATTTCTTTTTCACTCTTTAGCCTTATTAAGACTTCATAATTAACAATTTCATCACCAATCTCACTAGCAATAGACATTACATTCGTCGTAGTAAGTAATAAAATTATTAACATAATCGTTACAAAAGTTTTTTTCAAACATCCCTTCATAATAATCACCTCAAAATTATTTTATTTCTATTTTACTATATATAATATAGATATTACTGTCAAGATACCGATTTTATCATGTTTAGCTTTCTCTTTAGGGATATTCATTTTATAGATTTTTTTACATTTATATTACATTTTTATAATAAAAAAGCGAGTCTAAGATTTTCTATCAAATAGAAATTTTAAGAAAATCTAAGACTCGCCATATTTATCTAGCACAGAAAGTTCTCCTACAAGGAGAACTTTCCTAATATATAAAAAATTCTTATCAATGTCAGAACACATCTGATATTAATAAGAATTCTTAATAAATTATTTTACTAATTTTACCATTGCATCTTTTAATTCTTCTAAGTCTTTTTCTGCAGATTCCATACTATCTGCTTTTACACCCATATACAATTTTATTTTTGGTTCTGTTCCAGAAGGTCTTACACAACACCAAGCATTGTTTTCTAATTCATAATATAAAACATTTGATTTTGGTAATCCTGTTTTTCTTTGTTCTCCTGTCACTAAGTTTTTAATTTCATCAAGTTCAACATCTTTAAATTCAATTACTTTATATTTTCCTATCTTTTCTGGTAAATTATTTCTCATATTTGTCATCATAGACTTTATTTTTTCAGCTCCATCAGCACCTTCTAATACTATTGAAACTTGATCTTCTTTATAGAATCCATATTTTTCATAAATTTTCATCATTTGATCCCATAAAGTCATTCCTTTTGATTTATAGTATGCAGCAGCCTCGCACAATGACATTACTGCAGAAATACCATCTTTATCTCTTGCATAATCTCCAATTAAGCATCCATAACTTTCTTCAAATCCAAACACATAAGTTTTATCTTTCTTTTCTTCTGCTTTTTTTATAACTGCTCCTATATTTTTAAATCCTGTTAAAACTTCAATACACTCTAATCCGTAGTTTTTTGCAATTGCTTTAGCTAGTTCAGATGATACAATTGTAGTTATAAACATTCCATCTGCTGGTAATAATCCTTTTTCTTTCATTTGAGAAATTCTATATTCTGCAATCAATAATGCTGACATATTTCCTGTATATGTCATATATTCTCCTGTTTTAGTATCTTTAGCATATATTCCAAGTCTATCAGCATCAGGATCATTTGCAAGAACAACATCAGCATCTACTTTTTTAGCTAACTCTAATGCTAATTTAAATGCTTTTTTGTTTTCAGGGTTAGGGTAATCTACTGTTGGGAAATTTCCATCTGGTTTTTCTTGTTCTGGAACTACATATACATTTTCAAATCCTAATTCTTTTAATAATCTTGATGTTACTGTATTTCCAGTTCCATGTAATGGTGTATAAACTATTTTTAGCTTTTTTCCTTCTTCTTTTACAATTTCAGGATTTAATACTAAACTTTTTAAAGTATTTATATATTTATCATCCATTTCTGTTCCAACAACATTAAATAATCCTTTATTTACAGCTTCTTCTTTGCTTATAGTTTTTATTTCTTTAAAATCTGAAATAGCTCTTACTTTTGCTATTATATCTTTATCTCTTGGTGCAACAATTTGTGAACCATCATCCCAGTAAACCTTATATCCGTTGTATTTTGGAGGATTATGACTTGCTGTTATCATTATTCCAGCTGTACATCCCAATTGTCTTACAGCAAATGATAATTCTGGAACTGGTCTTAATTTTTCAAATAAATATGTTTTTATTCCATTTGCATTTAAAATTAAAGCTGTTTGTAAACTAAATTCATCTGACATTCTTCTTGAGTCATAACTAATTGCAACACCTTTGTCTTGTGTTCCTTGTTCTATTATGTAATTAGCTAATCCTTGTGTTGCTTTTCCAACTGTATATTTATTCATTCTGTTTGTTCCCATTCCTATTACACCACGTAAACCTGCTGTACCAAATTCAAGTTCTTTATAAAATCTATCTTTTATTTCCTCATCATTTCCCTTTATCTCTAGTAATTCTTTTTTTGTTTCTTCATCAAATGCTGGTTCTGTACACCATCTTTCATATTCTTTTAAATAATCCATTTTTTCTTTCCCTTTCTTTATCAATATTTATTTTATTTTTTAATATAAAAGGCTACTGTTTCTAAGCAGTAGCCTTTTTATATATTATAAATTATAGAATTTTCTATATAGCTCTCTTGCTGTTTCAGGGCTATCTGTTCCTGTTGCGTTTTTTACAGGAGCAAATTCCTCTTCTCTTTTTACTCTTAATATAGCCATATCATCTAATTCTCCAAAAGCATCAAATAGAAATGCTTCAAATTTGTATGCATTTGGTCCATCTGGTACTACTTTGTTTCCATCTTTATCTATATATGTTGCTTTTTTGAATGCTGTATGGTATGGTAATGGTTTATTTCCCATTCTTTCAATTGAATCAATATTAAATAAATTACACAAAATATGAGATTCACCAAAAACAAGTTCTCCATTTTCATCAACTTGTTCTGCCATGTCTTCTGGTATTTCTGTATATTCAATAACTGATGGTCTTCCATTCTTTTTACAAAATACTCCAACTTTTTCTTTTGGACTTGCTTTTACTACGGATTTTCCAGCTGCAGTTACATTTTTATCTATAGCAATTCCCATAAGAACTGGATCTACCATTTTTACTAAACAATTATCAACTCCACCTATAAATACCCATTCAACACCTAATTCTCTCATCTTTTGAGTCATTCCATTTTTTACAAGTGCTTCATATATTCCGCCATGTCCATTTGCAGCTTCTTTTACAAGTCCATCTTCACCAATTAATATTTTTCCTTCCATATCTACCATTGGTAATTCTTCTTGAATAAAGAAAAATAGATTTTTACCTTTTTCATATCCAAAATTTCTATTTTTAGCAAAAAATGCAATTGTATCATCATTATTTTCTCTACTCGTCATTATAAACCATGGAATTGTAACACCATATTTACGACCTTGTTCTTTTAAACCATCACTTAATAACTCAAATAATGATTTATGTGTTTCTAAACCAATATCATATGTTCCTTTTGGTCCTTTATGCCCTAATCTTGTTCCTTGTCCACCAGCCATTGTTACTGCTGCTAATTTTCTGTTTTTTATAGCCTCTACACCAATTGCATGATATTCTTTATAATTGTCATATAATTTATCTTTATCCATATAATCAATTGGTTGTATATCAAATTCCTCAATTTCTGGTGTCTTTTTAGTATTTTCATATAAACTTTTTATTAATTCAAAGTCAATATTATTTATTTGATTTAATAATTCTTTTTTCTTTTTATCTTCTAATTTATCATATCCATTTAGTAAATGCTCTTGACCATATTTTTTCAATATTACTCTTATTTCATCTAAATTTTCGTTCATAGTATACTTCCTTTCTTAGTTCATAATTTATATATATACTATTTTTTCGAAAATTTCAATAGATTATACTAAAATTTTGCTATATTAGTTATATGAATCTATACATTTTTTCGTTCAAATATTGTTTATCCCTAATGTATTAAGGATTTCATCATATTTTGTTACTATTTCTTGAATGTCATTTTTTACTTCGTTATAGTCATAACAGGCAATAATTGTTAAATTCTTTATTTTTTTCTCTTTTAATTCAAGTATTTTATTATTTATAAATTTACTACTTCCTATCAATATGATATTTGTATTCTCTATTATGTTTTCTAACTTTTGACTATTCCATTTTAAATTTACTATTTTTTCTTTCTTATGCTCTTCTATATTTATTCTATCTATTACAATTTTTAATGAATCTCTTAAATCTTTTTCTGTTATTATAATAACTTTTTCTTCATTGTCTATTTTCTTACTAATATATGGCAATAGCATAATCTCTAAATGATAATCACTCACATAAAAATTACAAATATTTTTTATCTTCTTTTCTTCTAAAACCATATTATCCATCCTTTCAACAGATTTTATTTACTGGTAAATTTTACCATTTATTCTTTTGTATGTCAAGTATATCTATAAAATTTTTAATGTATATTTTATATTTTTTGGGTAAAAATTATTTTAAAGAAATTTTTTTACAAATATGTTAACTCGGAGGGGTATTATGAAAAATTTTATTAAATATTTAAAACATTGTTTCTTCTTATTATTTTTACTTTTTATTTATATTATATTCTGTGCAAAAAGCTATTCAAATGCTATATCTTCTGAATTGTTAAACGCTGTATTTAGATTACACGTTTTAGCCAATAGTAATTCAGATGAAGATCAACAATTAAAACTAAAAGTAAGAGATTCTTTACTTTCCTATATGAACAATTTATGTTCTAATTGTAACACTAAAAAGGAAGCTATGGAAATTGCTAATAATCATAAAAATGAGTTCCAAAAAATTGCAGAAAATGTAATTATAGAAAATGGTTATAATTATCCTGTCAAAATTAACATTAATAATTTTTATTTTCCGACAAAATCCTATGGAGATATATCTCTTCCTTCTGGATATTATGATGCTTTAAGAGTTGAAATTGGCAATGCCAAAGGGAAGAACTGGTGGTGCGTAATGTTTCCTTCATTATGTTTTATAGATATAAGCTCTGGCATTGTTAGCTCTGAAGGAAAAGAAAATTTAGAAAAAAATTTAGATTCAGAATCATATGAACTAATTTCAGAAAATAAAACTTCACCAGAATTCAAATTTAAATTTAAACTACTGGAATTGTTTTCACAAGGTGGATTATTCACTGCAAAAAATTAAAAATCTCTTGTAATCTTTATTCATTTATGATATATTTTATGTGATTATTTTTAAATATGAGGAGGAATACTTTTGGAAAAGCTAGTAATAACTGGGCCAACACATTTAAGTGGAGAAGTAACAATAAGTGGAGCAAAAAATGCTGCAGTTGCAATTTTACCTGCAACGCTTTTAATAGATGGTGTTTGTACAATAGAAAACCTTCCTAATATTAGTGATGTAAAAATGTCATGTAAAATATTAGAAGGACTAGGTGCAAAAATAACATGGATTACACCAAATGAAATTATGATTGACACAAGAAATATAGATAAAACTGTTGCATCTGAAGAATTAACTCGAAAATTTAGAGCATCTTATTATATAATTGGAAGTATGCTTGGACGTAAAGGTGATGTAACTGTTGGAATGCCTGGTGGTTGTAAATTGGGAGCAAGACCAATTGATCAACACATTAAGGGATTTGAAGCATTAGGAGCAAAAGTTGATACAACACAAGGAAAAATTACAGCAAAAGCTTCAAAATTAGTAGGAACTTCTATATATATGGATGTCGTTTCAGTTGGAGCTACCATTAATGTAATGTTAGCATCTGTACTTGCAGAAGGAACAACTATTATTGATAATGCTGCAAAAGAACCACATATCGTAGATGTTGCAAACTTTTTAAATACTATGGGTGCAGACATTCGTGGTGCTGGAACAGATGTAATAAAAATTAATGGAGTAAAAAAACTTATAGGAAATGCAACTTACTCTGTAGTTCCTGACCAAATAGAAGCAGGAACATTTATGCTTGCTGCAGTTGCAACAAAAGGTGATATTTTAATAAAAAATTGTATAACAAAACATTTGGAATCAATAACTGCCAAAATTACAGAAATTGGGGGCCAAGTAGAAGACTTTGGAGATAGTATAAGAGTAAAATGTAATAAAAGACCTTCTAATGCTATTATAAAAACTCTTCCTTATCCAGGTTTCCCTACTGATTTACAACCTCAAATGGGTGTTATTTTAGCAATAGCAAATGGAACAAGTAGAATTATTGAAAGCATTTGGGAATCTAGATTCCAATATACAGATGAATTAAATAAAATGGGGGCTAAAATTACAGCACAAGGGAAATCAGCATTCTTTGAAGGTGTAGATAAATTATATGGTGCTCCTGTTTATTCAACAGATTTACGTGCTGGAGCAGCATTAATTATTGCTGGAATTTCTGCAAAAGGAAAAACCGAAGTTTACAATTTAGAGCACATTGATAGAGGTTATGAAAACATTGAACAAAAATTTAGAAACCTTGGTGCAAAAATTGAAAGAGTAACAGAGTAGTTTTAGAAAGAAGAAGTACATATGCTAAATTTTTGTAGTTTATATAGTGGTAGTAGTGGAAATAGTTTATTTATTGAAACAGAAAATACTAAAGTTTTAGTTGATATTGGATTAAGTTGTAAAAAAATTGAAGAAGCTCTTGCATCTATAGAAGAAAGCCCTAATTCAATCGATGCCATTCTTATTACACATGAACATTCTGATCATATAAAAGGATTATCAACAATATCTCATAAATTTGATATTCCTGTTTTTGCAACACGAGAAACATTTGATGCAATGCCACTTCAAACAGAAAAAATATCTAATAAAAATATTAATTATTTTTCTCCTAATGAGAAATTTAATATAAACGATTTAGAAATTACCCCTTTTAGTATACCACATGATGCCGCTAATCCTTGCGGATTTACAATAAACAATAGCAAACATCAATTAAGTATAGCAACAGACATTGGTCATATGACAAATGATATTGTAAAACATTTAGAAGGTAGTGAACTTTTATTATTAGAATCAAATTATGATATAGAGGTATTAAAATGTTGTAAATATCCATTTCACTTAAAATCAAGAATTGCAGGTAGCACTGGACATCTATCAAATACTATGTCTGGAAAAACTATTTCTTATCTATTAAAAAATGGTAATTTACATACAGCTCTTTTAGGACATTTAAGTAAAGAAAGCAATTTTCCAGAACTTGCATATCAAACTGTAATTGATGAATTACTTTCTAATAATTGTAATACAGAATCAATAAATTTATCTGTAGCAAGTAGAGATCTACCAGGAAAATTAATAAAATTATAAATAGGTTTGAAAAAAGCCTATTTTTTTATGGTATTGTAAAGAGAATATACAGGAACAATTAATAATATTGGTCTTTTTTCGGTAATAGTAAATTGGGGGGCCTATTATTGAAGAAAATCTATATGACAAAAAAGATGTTTTTTCATCTATTATTATTGATTTATGGGGAAATAGTATATTCCCTTTACAAGATTAAAAACTTATTATACTTTGAAAAGCAATTATCCAAATAACCTCATTGCTAATCTACATTTATGTTACAACATATCTTCCATTTTGTCAACAAAAATCGTTCGACGGCAATCGACAATTCCATTTCTATCTTACTATTTTCAGGTTTTTTAACAAAATAATTTATTACAAATTATTATTGCCGTAATAATTCCTATTATATCAGCCATAAGTGATGCAATCAAAATATGCCTAGTTTCTTTTACTTTTATCGCACTTGTATAAATTGCTATAGTATATAAAGTTGTTTCTGTTGCCCCCATAATAACACAAACGATTAGACCAACAATAGAATCTACTCCATTTTCCTTTAATATTTCCATAGCCACTGCCATAGAAGCACTTCCTGAAATAGGTCTTAAAATTGCCAATGGCAATATTTCCTTAGGAATTTTAAAACAATCTAGTAGTGGTGAAACTAGTTGTACACAAAAATTAATAACTCCAGAATTATTTAATAATCCAATTGCAAAAAATAATCCTATTAATGTAGGAAATATTTTAACTGTTATTTCAATTCCTTTTGTTGCTCCTTTTATAAACAAATCAAAAACATTCTTTTTTTCCTTTAAACCGTATAAAAACAACACTTATAATAAAAAGTGGCATTGCTAATATAGAAATATAATTAATAAATTTTATTTTAATCACTTTCCTTTTTTATCTATTTTTATTAAAATCTTTGTCATAATAATTCCCACAATTCCAGCACAAATTGTTGAAAACCACACAGGAAAAATAATCTTAGTAGGACTATTAGAGCCCAAAGCTGTTCTTATTGAAATCACTGTTGTCGGAATAAGTTGCAATGATGATGTATTTAATACTATTAACATCATCATATTATCACTTAATCTATCTTTATTAATATTATCTTTCTGTAGCTCCTCCATTGCTTGAATTCCTAATGGAGTAGCCGCATTACCTAATCCTAAAATATTTGCAATCACATTCATAACAATATGACTAAATGCTCTTTTATTTTGATTTACGTCAGGAAATAAATATAAAATTATAGGATTTAAAATCTTTGATAAAAATTCTATAATACTAGTATTTGAAACAATTTCCATTATTCCACTCCATAAACATGTTGTTCCTATTAATGTTAATGTCAAATTTACTGCACTTTCAGTTGATAAATTAATTGCAATATTTAACTGATTCAAATTTCCACAGATTATAGCATATAAAATTGAAACAATTATAAAAATTGGCCATAAAATATTTAACATATATTTCCTCTTTCCTAAACATTTTCTTTATAATTTATATTCTTTTCAAATTATAAAATAACATATTTTTACAAAATCAATTGACCAAAATAACGATTTGTGCTATTATATAAATGAATTGAAAAAATAATTTTAGGAGGACATGTTATGAAATCAACAGGAATTGTTAGAAAAGTAGACGAATTAGGAAGAATTGTTATCCCAAGGGAAATCAGAAACAAGTTTGAAATTGCGGAAAAAGATCCTTTAGAAATATATGTGGATGGTTCATCAATTATTTTAAAAAAATATGAACCAAATTGCATATTTTGTGGAAATTCCAAAAATTTAATCTCTTTTAAAGACAAATTGGTTTGCCCAAAATGTGCGGAAAGACTTGCATCTTTAGAAGCTGCATTACCAAAAGAAGTAGAAGACTAATCTTCTACTTTTCATTTTATACTAACAATTTTTATTTAAAAAATACATATAAATTTCATTTTTATTTAAATTTCTATCTTTAGCAATTTTCTTTATTATCTCTTTTTTATTTAATCCTTTATTTTCATAAAATTTATAATGTTCCTCCAAAGATAATATATTTAATTTATTTTCTTCATTTTCTGTTACTGAATTTCTTTCAATAATTAATATCATTTCACCTTTTAACTTATCAATATCATTTAATAATTCATCAATATTTTTTCTAATAAATTCTTCATGAATTTTAGTCAATTCTCTGGCTAAAACAATATTTCTATCTTCTAAAATTTCTTTTAAATCTACTAATGTTGATTTCATTTTATGTGGTGCTTCATATAGTATTACTGTTTTATTTGAATTCTTTATTTCATTTAATTTTTCTTTTCTAAGTTTTTTATTTAATGGTAAAAAACCAAAGAATTCAAATTCTTTTGTAGAAATTCCTGAGCAAATTAAAGCATTAATCATTGCACAAGCACCTGGAACAGGAATTACCTCTATATTTTCCTCAATTGCTTTTTTGATTACTTCTTCACCAGGATCACAAATTCCAGGTGTACCGGCATCAGAAACCAAAGCAATATTTTCTCCATTTTTTAATTTTTCTATTAGTATTCCACTCTTCACATCTTCATTATGTCTATGATAACTTATTAATGGTTTATTTATTTCATAATAATTTAATAGCTTTAATGTTTGTCTTGTATCTTCTGCTGCAATTAAATCTACTTCTTTTAATATTTTTAAAGCTCTTAATGTTATATCTTCTAAATTTCCTATTGGAGTTGCAACTATATATAATTTTCCTATCATTTTTATTTTCCTTTCTTTTCTATATTATTTTATCATATTTTTTCTTATTTTTAAATAGATTTAATTTATTTTTATTTAATTATTATTTTTATATTAATTATCTTATATTTTTCTTTAAATTTATTTTTATTAATAATTATTATCATTTTAAATTATTTATCATATAATATATTAAATAATAAAAATTTATTTTAGGAATAGAATTAATGAAAAATAATAAAAAAAAGAAAAAATTTGATTTTATTTGTATTAAAAATAATACATGTAAGTCATTATGCGAAGTTGAACATTTTTTAAATAATTTTAATTTTTTTATTGATTATATAAAATTATTTAAAATAGTAAAAAAAAATAATCATCATTAAATAATTAATTTTTATATAATTATTTTTGATAATTATTTTTTTATCTCTTTAATAATTTTTATTATTTATTTTTAAAATAAATTTCTGATATTTTTTCGTTTTTTTCTCCATTAATTAAAAAACTCACTGAATTAATTTCTTTTAAATTACTTAATGTATTTATAATACTATTAATTATTTTTAATTTATTTTCTTCATTTTCATAATTTAAAAATTCATTAGAAAAATTTATAATTGCACATCCATTTTCTATTTTTACTTCATTAAGCATTGTATCTTCTGGAATTAATTTTTTTAATTTTGCACTTTGTGGTCCTTTTATTAAAAATTCTATTAATTTTTTACTTGGATTTTCTATTAACAAATTTGCATCGATTATCTTTGTTTCTGCCTCTAAATTTCCCGTTTCTATATTTTCAAAATATAATAATACCTTTGTTTGCCTTGCCTGTTCATCAGATATTTCTTCTTGTGGTGTATAATCTTGATATTCATTTTCTATTTTTTTTATTTCAATATTTTTAAATAAAAAATATATTCCTATTATTACTAGAATAATTGTTATTATTGCTCCTAGCATCCTTTTACTTTTCATATTCACATGTCCTCCTTATATTGAAATATATTAATATTAAAATATTTTTAGAACATTTTTATAAAATATTATTAATAATATTAAAATTATTATATTAATACAAAAAATACACATCATATAAAAAATTTTATATGATATGTATTTTCTATCTTATCTTCTACTCTTCAAAACTAAATGACATTTTAAAATCTGTTCCATTGCCTAATTTCATTATTACTCTCATATTTTTTATATTTTCTCCAGTTGAATCTTTTAAAATTATTTTATAAGAATAATTACTTCCTTGTTCTGTAAATACAGAATATTCAACAGTAGAATTATCATAAAAATTCTTTTTTACATCTTCTATAAAAGAATTTAATGATTGATATTTATTTTGTTTAAAACTATCAGCTAATACACTATATGAGTAATTATAATTTTTATCATTTATTCCTTTTATAAATTTATCAATATTTAATGCTACTTTTGTTTGCACATCTGAATTATTATATTTTTCTATAAATTGAGGAATATCTATTGTATATTCATCTAATAATATAGAATAATTCATAAAATCTCCACTATTAAATATATAATATTTTTCTACATTATTTCTACAAATATATTGGTTATATGTATCATATGACTTCATAATCCATTTATCTATTTTATAATTTTCAAAAGATTCTTTATTTTGATTTATATATTGTATATATTCGTCTATTGATAAAAATCTTTTTTCTCTATAATCTTTACTCAATAAATAATATGACTTTTCAATATTATTATTTATTGAATTTATATAATCATTCCAAAATATTTCACACATGTTTTCATTAGTTATATCTGCATATATAATTTTGTTATATTCATTTACATTTATTTTTTCTACTAATACACTTTGTTGAGAATTAATTAAATTATTATATATTTCAGAATCAATTATATTTATTGAATATGTAGAATTTTCTAAATCCTTTCTGATTATAATAAATTCATTACTTTCATCATTATTTTTTCTTATTAATAACTTCAAAACGTCTATTTCTTGACTATTATCTTGTAATTTAGCCAAATCTTGTGTATACATTTCTTTTATATAAAAAGATTTTATACTATCAAAATTGTTTAATTGTTTTTTTAAATTATATTGTTCAATTTTATTATTTTCTTTATAATTTTTATCTAATATTGAAATGATTGCCTCTGTATTATTATTATCTATATATTCAAAAAAATTTTTCAATATTTCTATATCATCCATATATACATACTCTTCTTCTTCTTTCACAAAAGTTGTAAGCATTCCTTCTGGCAATAAATCTTCATTTGTTTCATCTAATGACTGATCTACATTTTTTATATTTTTCTTCAAAATTGTAATTATTATAAAAATTATTATTAAAAATATTAAAGCTATAATTATTATTTTTTTTATATTTTTCACTTTATTACTCCTTTCTGACCAGTCATTAACCCTTGAGTTATTGGATATTTTGAATTTACCGGTACATTAGAATACCATCCCCAACATGTAGCTCTATATTTACTCTTCCATTCACTCAATGATTCAATTCTAATTCCATTTGTTGTATTATTATATGTTGGGCCTAAACAATGAGCAACTAAACCATTTCCAATATAAATTCCACAATGACCATATACAGAATTTTTTCCTCCAAGCCCATATACAGCAGCTCCTAAAGGAACATAAGAAAAATCCTTTGATACTCCATATTTATTTCCAGCAAGTCTTGCATAACCTTGTCTACTAACACCTGCACCTGCTCGACTAGCTATAGTGTTAATCCATGATAAACACATTCCTTTTGCTCCTCCTATTTTACAACTCCTTGCTAGTTCTACTATCTTCTTTTGAACCTCGTTTGCATCTTCATATTCATCAGTTCCAACTAAATCTTTCATATCCATTCCAGTCCCACTATTTTCACCATCAATAATATAATCAATTCTACCTTCTGGTTGCTTAATTCCTGTAATTTTTTCAATAATAATCTTCATATCTTTCTCAAGTTCTTGGGTGTTTTCATTCTGTTCCAAATAATAGTAAAACATGCTAGGAGATGTCAGCAAATTATTTTTAGCCCTTGGATATGTATTTAAAAATTCAATAACCTCATCTGTTTTTATTCCTCCACCTTTGTCAACTACATTAGTTGTATATGAAAACCTACTTTTTGAATTTTTTCCAGTAATAGAAAATTTCTTCGTATGATATATATATATATCACTTGTAATCGCTGTAACTTCATATCCACTAGGAACTTTTGGATAATATGTATTTGGTGTTTGTGTTGGTTCTTTTTTTATAAATTGATGATATTCCCAACCTTTTGCTTCTCCTTCAATTGGACCATCATCTTCTTCACCAGCAGCAGGCAATGGTCGTAGATTTCCTTGTACTATAACCTTTTGAGTTTTCGATATCCATGTATTTGCTTCTTGTACAACAAGATTAGCCGAGTTAGATACATCTCTGGTATATGCTGGATTCATTTTATGTCCTATTTCATCTAAATATACTTTACATTTCTTTCTAGTATCTAATTGTTCCACTTGTACTTTATCTTGAGGGGTAGTAGCTGTTGGCTCAGGCTCAGTATAATTATAGGTGTCAACTATTTGTTTATCAACATTTCCTTCTTCATCTGTAATCTCTTCATATTTAGTAAATGTAACTGTCGTTACTGTTTCTGTATCCTCATATGTTGTTAATGTTCCCCTATATTTCCATAAACTATTAGTTATTACTGGAACTTCAACATATGTAAGTGTAATTGTTGAATTTTTTACTTTATCTACAAGTTCATTCATTAAATCAACATCATCAACAATTTGATGTAAAGATACAAAAAAGTTTACGGGTGTAGCATATGGTTCTAATGCTGTTTGATAATCAAATTCATGCATAGTAAATGTAATAACAGTAGTATCTGGTTTTCCTTTATGTTCTTCATCTTCTTTCCATATGTATTGACGATTTTCAATTAACAAACATAATTCAAATGTATCTGGATTTAAAGAAAAATGCTTTAAATATTCTGCTGCAATTGAATCATCTTCTACTATTTCTGATGCCTCAGCTTTTAACTGAGAATATGGAACATATTCCAATTCTTCATCTATATATGACTCTGAATTATCTTCTGCCCTATAACCAGTTCTTCTAATTTTTACAATTCCATCAATTCCATTATCATCATTCCTAATTTTTGGAAACATTGTTTTCACTTCTGCCCTAATATATTTATCAATCATATTTTTCAATTCATCATCTGATAAATTATTTGCATCTTCTTCTGGATCATAATCTTCATCTGTATAATACATTTGAGTTGTATTTATCTGTGCATCTTTCAATCTTTGTATCATTATTTTTGAAAATTCACTTTTTTGTTCAAATCTTAAGCCATCATCAGATATCTTTATCATAGCCTTTAATTCATCTTTTATAGAATAATTATCTTGTTTTGATTTTTCATCATTTCCTTCTGAAGCAAATATTTGTGATATAGTGGTTTTCATAGACTGAAACGTATCTTTAACTGTATTCATATTTAACTGTATTATAAGTAATAAAAGAGTTGCAATAAAAAGTACTAATATTATAGGGATAATGTGCATTACAATCCAAGTTAATATAATTTTTAATATTTTATTTTTTACTTTTTGTTCAATTTTTTGTTTTATCTTAGTTGTTGTACTTTGTTTATTATCTTGAGGTTCCATTAGATCTCCTTTCAATATTAATATTTTATCTTAATACTCATCCTATTTGTGTAGTTATTCTTATCATTTGATTGTAAATAAGTATCATAATCTAATATAATATCTCTAAATATCATATATTTTTCCTTATTAGTTGCACTATATGCTTTATTAAACTTTAGTATATAAATATTTGTATTTTTACTATTAACTATTCCATCTTCAAGTCCAGTTTTATTATACATTACGGAATATTGAACATTTGAATCATTTTCAAGATAAACATTTCTAGGATCACTTTCACTTCCTATTAAGCAAATTTTATTTTCTGTTGTATTTTTTACTGAAACTTCTACTTCTTGATATTGGTCATATACATACATTTTTCCAATATGTATTTCTATTCCATCTTTTTTAACATCAATATTTTTATCTTCACAATAAATAAAATTATTTATATTTATTTTATATCCATTATCCTCTTTTACAAAAGTATAATATTCTTGAGATTCTTTTCCTTCTCCACCTGTTGATAATAAATCTCCATAAAATTTTATTAAATATAATGCTCTATTTCCGTCTACAGACCATTTTACCATTGAATATTCTTGTTCTTCATAGAATCTAATATTTACATAATTCTTTTCAAATACTTCTGTCGTTGAAAAATTAAATGCATCTTTACAATCATCTGTAAGCATATTATAAGCTTCTTGAATTTTTTTATTATTGCAATAATTTACAAACATTTTCATCGTATTTGCTATTGTACCATTATCTGTTGAATTTTGCACACTTTCTGTTTTAGCTACATTAGTTGTATTTTTTTGTGTGTTATTATTTTGATCATTAATTTTTTGATCTTCTTCAGATTTTAATATTGAATTCGTACCATAAATTAATAGAAATACAAATACTATAACTAATATACTATTTAATATCTTTTTTCTATTTTTATTTATTAATCTTCTTATTTGCAACATATAGTCCTCCTCATTTTTGGTAAATTATATATATTTAATTATTTACTTTATCAAATTCTTCAACGTTTTTTATAAACTCACGAAATGTTGCTCTAGCTTTATCCTCTCTATCTGTTCCTTTGTATTTATCTATTTGTTTATCTATAAATTTATCTCTTTTTGCATCATCAAACATAATATCATAATTTCCATAAGATATTAATTCTTGTCTATATTGTAATGTAGCAATTGATAATTTATCTGCTTCTTCCACTGATGAAATTCTTTTTTCTTTTAATAAATAATCTGCATAGTTTAGTCCCTTTTTTTGCTCAGAAAAATCAGTTATTCCTCTACTAACATAATTATCCCTAGCTCTTTTTCTCATTTCTCTTGCTCTTCCTTGATACTTTTGCTCAAATTGTTGTATTACATCATCTCTATCATACCAATCATTACAATGATCTCTTAATCTACGTTCAGGAGTTCTTACATTAGAAAGTGCTGCTCCTCCTCTATTCATCACTGAATTGGCACTAGCGTATCCTGCTCCAAATGCCACAGTTCCTTCCCAAGGTTTATATTGACCATCTGTAATACTTATTCCTGCTTGTACTGCCGCTGCTGTAAGTCCAGCAGTTGTTCCAACTGCCAATCTAGCAACATTATTAGATAGTCTTTTTCCATTATATGTTGCACTTTTCTTAGTATCCCATACTGGTTTTACAATTTGTTTTCCTATGTTTATTACTCCTCCAGCAACTGGAGTTTTAATAATTGTACTAAAAATACCAACTTTATTTTCTTTTTTATCTTTTCTAAAATCTTCTTTATGGACTTCTTCATTTTCGTTCTCTACATTCAAAGTTGAAAAACTATTAAAAATAATATCATTCTCATTCATCCTTGAATTTATAATATTAAAATATTGTTTAGCTGTATCAGTATGTCCATTTGCACTGGCTTGAACCATCATATTTAATAATTCTTCTGTAGATATATTAGCATGTGTGTCCTTATATCTTAAGGATATACCTCTATTTTTTAATCTATCTTCATTTTTCTGAATTTTCACTTTCATTGCATCTTTTAACTCTTTAATATCTTTGAGTAATGTATCACTTTTACTTCCTGACTTTTTGTTTTTTCTTATTTTTTTATACTTTGAATCAATCATATTATATAAACTTTTCATATCTACTGGTGAAGGACTTTCTACTGAGCTCCAATCTGTACCTTGTAGTTTTTTCCTTAGTTCGTCTATATCATTTTCTGTATTCAATTGGATTTTCACATTATTACCAGATTTATTATTATCAGATTGATTTCTTTGATAATTTAGTTCTTCTCCTGAATCTTCAATCCAACTTTCTATATTTGTATCTTCTTTTGTCGGAATGTAAAAATTATCATTAAAATTATTACTTACTTTTGACTTTCCTATTCCACTATTGCCATTTGCTCCAACAAATCTAGAAACACCTCCAGTTATATTTTTTATAAGACTATTAGCCAAACTTGTTGTTACAATTGCTTCCATTGCTCCAGAAACCATTCCTCCTTTAGCCCTATGGAATCCAAATATTTTCTTAAATATTTTTTCTGCCTGAGACATAAATAATAGTACAGCAATTGCGTAAATTGGATTCTTTACAGCTAAAGTTAAAGCTGAATTCATTAATACAATATACATTATAAGATGCATTAATTGTAATAAAGAATTAAAAATATACTCTGTTAACCACATTTGAAACCCTTGAGCTTTACTATCATTCATTTTTTCTATAGGATATGTACATGCTACAATAGGTGCAATCAATGTCAAAAATGCAATATTAATCATTCTCTTTATATATTTTATTGTAAATTTTATTGTTAAAGTAATTAATGCTACATAAATAATCAACTGCATAATCTTCTTTGAAAATGCTTGTTGTTGCATTTGAAATCTCGCTAACCCCATTAAATTTGTTACAAATTTTTGATTATTAAAATGTACTTCTACATTTCCCATTGAATTTTGAAATAATTCCGTAATATTTTGAACTACTGCAATTATAAAAGCCATAATATAATGCATAGAAAATAAAATAGCTATAGCAATAAACCAATTTATAATTCTTTCTTTATATTTTGCTTTGTCACTCAAATTTGCACTCAATATTAATTTAATTCCTGTATATATTAAAATTGACAATAATGCCACAATTGCAACCATTCTTAATACTTTATACCAAGATGCAATTGTTACTCTCAAATTATTCCATCCAGTTGAATTATTATCTCTTAATTCACCTGTTTGATTATCAACTATTTTTCCTGATATAAAATCTATACTTAATAAATCTATTTTTCCAGAAAATATTTCTTCTGGTGAATATTTTATATGAGGATATTTTACATCAACTATAACGCCTAGTGCATTTTTATATTGATCTGTACTTAAAGTTATTCTTGCACCAGCAACATCCCCTGTACTAGTTGAAGGTATAGTTTTTTGCATAATAGCTTCATATTGTGTCCCTGTAATAAAACTTGAAACAATTGATAATATACAGTCTGAACAAAATGTAACAAATTCAAATACTGGCTCTAAAATCATTCCTGTCCAAATATCTATATTATCTACAAAATTATCATTTACTTGGTCTGTATCTATATCGATTTTACTATTTACATCATTTTTAGTTGAATTTCCAACATTATTAGACATATCTATCTTGGAATCTCCATTTTCCACAGAAGAATTATATGCATCTATAGACTTGTTAATAAGCTCATACACTTTTTTTATAGCATCTGGTACTGTTGAATTCAATTCGTCATATGTTATTTCATCATATTCTTTTTCCTTTATTTCCGTAGAAATATCATTATACTCTTTATTACTTAATGTTGATAATACCATATATGAAAAATATGCCTGAGCCATTGTGTTAGGATAGTTTTCTCTACTAATTGGTGTAAGGTGTAATGATTGTCCCATCTCTAAAAATGTATTATTTATTGTTGACCCTAATGTTCCAATATAATCATCACTTGGGGATACTATAGCTTTATTTATTAAATCTATTGTTGTATTGTAATCTGTAACTTGACTTTCCTTAGTTCTTTCCTCTGTTGCATATATAAAATTCATTGATATATTATTTAATAATATACTTATTATTACAAATATACAAATAACTTTAGAAATCTTTTTAATTATTTTCAAACCAGTATCCTCCTTTCAATTATTTAAAGTAGTTTTTTTAATTAGACACTATATAAAATGTGATATAGTATCTAATTCCTAAAAGCCACTTTATCTTACTTCTCTCATCATATCAATTAGTGCTCCATATTGTTGTAACTTAGTTGCATCTCCACCTGCCATTTGTCTTGCCCAATTATCCTTTTCTGCATCATTAGAAAGAACTTTTCCTAATAGACCTTCTTCTTTTAACTTGCTTCTTTGTTTATTAATAAGTCTAATTTGTTTATCTGCAATATCTGTATCAAATCCATGATTTGCCTTAAGTTTATCTGCATTTTTTATATTTTTTATTATTTGTTTTGTATCTGTTTCTCCATATTGTGCATAATTACTTCCTATTCTTTCCATTAATTCATTTAAATCTTCATTTGGAAATGCTTGTTTCATTGCATCTCTTACATCTGTTCTATGTATATAATCATCAACTGCTCTTTTTCTTTGTACATCTGCTGGTAAATTTGCATTATATCCTTCCATAAATGTATCTTGAAGTCCTCCTGTTAATTTGTTTCCTGCTGCAAAACCACCAGTAAATGCTGTTATCCCTTCCCATGGTTTATATTGCCCATCTGTAATACTTATTCCTGCTTGTACTGCAGCTGCCGTTGCTCCCATTCCTACTCCAACTGCGCCTCTTGCTAATTTTCCTCCGACCATTTTAATATTAGAGCCTAAAGATTTTTTTGTATCGATTCCAGTTATTTTCTTTAGTGCTGAACTTCCAAGATTTTTGGTACCGCCCCAAACACCAGCGCCAAATGCTCCTAATCTACTTGAAGCAGATGCTGTATTTCCTCCAGTTCCAAAACCACCTGTTGCTCCTCCTCTAGCTCCTGAACTACCTGTTACACTTCCTCCAGCTCCTGAACTACCTATTGCTCCTCCTCCAGCTCCAGAACTGCCTATTGCGCCTCCTCCAGTTCCAGAACCACCTATTGCGCCTCCTCCAGTTCCAGAACCACCTGTTGCAACTCCTCCTGGAAGTGCTATGTCTGAATCACTATCTTTTAATGGTGCAAATGTTGGAATATTTCCACTTGATGGACTAGCATTTCCTGCTTTTCCATTTCCTCCACCTTTACCAATTCTTGTAAGATCTTTTATTTTATCTGCTACTGTTACCGCTGCAAACGCTGAACTTAATCCTCCAGCCATTCCTTCTCTAGCTTTATCAAATCCAAATATTTTCTTGAATATTTTTTCAGCATCACTAATAAATTTTAATGCAACTATTCCATATAAAACATTTGTTGCTGCTAACTGAATTGCTGAACCTACTAAAACATAATACAATAATAAATGTAATGGTTGTAATAATGCTGTAAATATGTATTCTTTTATCCACATTTGAAAACCCTGTGCTTGGCCATCTGCTAATTTATCTATTGGATATGTAGCTGCTACAATTGGAGCTATTAATGTTAAAAACGCCATATTTATTACCCTTTTTAGGTAAATAAATGTAAATTTTAATGTATACCAAACTAATGCAACATACATTACCAAATATCCTAATTTTACTGTTGCTCTATTTTCTAACATTCTAAATCTTACAAAACCAATTAAGTTTGTAGTAAATTCACTTAAATCAGCTGATGGTATTACTTTTATTCCTGAAAAATTAGTTTGCATAAGATTACTTAATTGATTAATTAATGTTATTGTAAAGCTCATAATATAATGCATTGAAAATAGTATTGCTACAGCTATAAACCAATTCAATATCCATTCTTTATATTTAGCTTTATCTTTTGAATTTGCACTTATTAACATTCTTATTCCCGTATATATTAATACTGATAATAAAGCAACAATCGCTATTAATCTCAATACTTTATACCAAGATGCGACAACCGTTCTTATAGCATTCCATCCTTCACTTTTAATTAGATTTCCATATGAATCCTTTCCAGAAATAAAATCAATATTAAGTAAATCTACTTTTCCTGAAAATATTTCTTCAGGAGTATACTTAAAGTTTGGATAATAATTTCCTGTAAGTGATTCAAAATCACTTGTATTTACATTAAATTCTTTCAAATTCTTTGGCTCATATCCAAAATCAGAAGCTTGTGGTGCTGTATTTATCATTATTGCTTCATCACTATCATTTCCAGTATATTTCTCTGGATACATAAATTTTCCTGTCCATTTCATAACTGTATCTGCAACGAAATTAACAAATGAAACAAATGGTCTTAGAAGTGTTCCTCCTAATTTATCCCAATCCACAGATTCTGTTTCCACCGTAACTCCAGATGGGTCCTGTCCCATTGCTGCAGATGAACTTACATTAGAATCTGGATTATATTTATTTTTAACATCTTCATTTGCTACTGCACTAATTTCTTCACTTGTTAAATTAATCGTAGTACTCTTTAATGAAAACTCTCCATCTCCACCAGCAAGACTTGGTGATAAAACACTATAATCTACGGAAACTTTACTCGAGTCACTTGCATATTTCTGAAAAATCTTATTTGCAACAGTACTATCAACATTTGTTTGTTTTATTATTTCATTTTTCATTGCATTCATAGCACTATTTTTCATCTTTGGACATGTAGCTGAAACACTTTTCATAGCATCTTCTATACTTCCAGATAGTGCATATACTTTTATAATTGGTAAAAACAAATTTATTATTATACAAAACAATATTATTATTGATATAAATTTTTTTCTTCTATTCACACTCTCACCTCCCACTTTTCATAAATTTCAAAACCATTCCATTTAATATACTGCATATAAAACTCCTTATTTTGATTAACTTTGCTCATTCTTTCTATTTTTTTCTGCTATTTTATTAACATTTGTCTCAACAAATTCAAATTCCTTTTTAGTAGGAGTAATTTGAATTATAGTAGTATCTTGCCCTACTTTTAGTAATCCCTCACCTTTTGTACATGTAACTAAGAATGAAGCTTCACCTTCACTAAGTTTAAATACTTCTTTAAGTTGAGCTATCTCAGATTTATCTTGTGCTAAAAATAATTTAGTATCTGATGACGTTAGAACTGCTTGGGCTTCTGGCTTTTCATAGAAATCTTGGAATCTCTGTGAAATAATTGCTAAAGAGACATTTCTTTTTCTAGCACGCCTAGCCATTTTATTTAAAAAGTCTACAGCCTCTGGAAATGGAAGTAACATCCATGCCTCGTCAACTATAACCCTTTTTTGTCTAGCCTTTTTTCTGTCTTCACTATTTTTCTTAACAAATTTTTCCCAAATCCAAGACATCAATATCTGTTGAGCAAGTGGCCTTGCAAAACGTTCCTCTAATTGTGATATATCTATATTTATAAGAGGAGCTCCTTCCATTAAATCAAAAGTAGATTGTCCATCAAAATAAGCCATTTGTCCATTATACTCTCTTACATACTGTCTCATAACTTTCAATAAATAACTATATTGAAACTCATAATCTTTATTAGAATTACTCTGAGCACTTTGTCTAATACGTTTATACCATGAACCAATTGTTGGCATCTCTTTTTTTCTTTTCTCAAAAACATTACTTGAATTTGCATTTTCATATAAGCTAGCTGGATTTGTTGTAATACCTCTAGCCGCATATTCTTGTGAAACAGCCTCTGCAATTATCTGTTTTGTCAACTCATTAACATCTTCTGTTCTTGTACTACCTTTTGCCATAGTCATTAATGCTTGTGTAACATCTTCAACTTTGCTTTCAACATTCAAAACTTCTCTTTCCCTACCTGTTATCTCATCTTTAGTTCTTTCAACTTCAATATCAAATAAATTAATAATTGTTTTTGAAGTTGGACTAATAACAACATTTATTCCACCTAATGCCTCTGCTACTACAGAATATTCACCTTCTGCATCTAATGTTAAACTTTCAATTCCCATTAACACTGAAGATCTTGAAATTAATGTTTTCATTGTTACAGATTTACCAGCACCAGACTTAGCAAATATAACCATATTATAATTTGTAAGTGATGAGTGGAAATTATCAAATAAAATTGGTACACCTGTCTGTTTATTTACGCCTATTGGAACTCCAGAATCATGTCCAATATTTGATGTTGTAAATGGAAATACCGTTCCCATTGATGGTCTATCAAAAATATGTTCTTTTCTTATTCTATCATCCATTAAAGGCAATGCTGATTTAAATCCATCTTCTTGTATTGCCCAAGCACTTCTAATTCCAACTAAAGATTTTGACATTTCAGCTGTTAACATTTTTGATAATCTTTCTAAATCTGTTCTACTATATGCAAATAATGTAGAAACAACTGAGGCTTCATATAATTTATTAAATCCTGCTGCAATCTCATCTCTTAATTGCTCTGTTTCATATCTTTTTTGTGAAAGTATACTTTCCCTATTAATATTTCCTTTATCATTAGCTACAATTCTTTCTGTTTCTAACTCTGTAATTGTTTTATTAAGCTCATTTTGTGTTGCTGCTTCATCTAACGGTTTTATGTATATAGAAGTATTTATATCTCCAAACATATAAAGTGACCTAAATAACTCTGGAAATATACAGGTTCTTGGTAAACTCGATACATAAAATGTTCTTGCATATCTTTTTACATTTGAAATTATTTCTAAATGATCTATATTAGAAGCGTCAATTCCTGATGGTGCAATCAATTCCTTTATACTCTTTTTTCTCAAAATCATTGTTTGCTTTTCTTGACTATTTGCTAACTGGTTTTCTGCCTCTTCTTGCTTTTTGATTTTCATTTTCATCATTTGTTCCTCCTTCCTCTGCCTCTTTCTTTTTTCTTCTTATTTTTACTTTTGCATCTTCTGATAAATCTTGTCCTATATAATCTTCATTTTCATTAATCAATTGTTCTGCCATATCAAAAATTAAGTTTTTAGCATTTTCTTCTCTTATTTTTAACATCATTTCTTTATCACTTTTTGCTTCTAATAAAGATTCTTGTGCTACTTTTAAAGCATCTTCTTCTATTTTTTTATTTAATAATTGCATTTTTTTATCTAATACATCTGGTGCTGTAGAATACAAAGCTTCAAAACCTGAATTTAATGCTTGTTTTGCACTAAATACATCAGAATCATCTCTATTATAAGCATTATACAATAATTCAATTAATCCTTGAGAATCTAATATTTTTGAATTAATTTCACATCTTGTTAATGTTCTTATTATTGATCTTGCCTTTGTATATAATTCTGAAAATACCATATTTTGAATTTCATCTTTAGTATAATTTTGTGTACTAACCTCATCTTCATAATAAGGAATTATTATATAATATTTTTTATGTAATACACTACTATTTAAACTATTTTTTTCTGTATCTGCTATTATGTCTTTTGTATATTCATATTTGTTTTTTTGTCTTAAATATTCAAGATATGTGTCATAAATTTGTTTATCTGTATACATACCTGGTTCAGCATCTTTCATTTGATTATATTGATTTTGTAATACATTATATCTATCTTCTATATCTCTAAATTTAAGTTTATATGTTTGAATACTTTGTTCCAAATTTACTGTTCTAGTTTGAACATATATTTGAATTTCTGACTTCAATGTATTTAAAAATTCAATAAATCCTTGCTCAACAGAAGTTCTCTCCATATCTGACATTAAATCATAATTCACTCCTTGACATTCTATTACCATCAAAAATTTGCCTTTTTTTTGAATAATCATATTATCTTCAATTTTTTCAAAATTCATAAAATCAAACACAGAATTTATATTATATATAATATTAGATTTTTTATTTTTATCTATATCATTTTCTTCGTTTTCGCTATTTGTTTCTTTTTGTTGTTTTTTTCCTTTTGCAACAATAAAAAGCCAAACTCCAATTAGTACAAAAATTAATATTACTAAAAAAATAGCAACTATTGTTAAAACAGAAATTAATTGTTCTGGATTATTCATTTTCATTTCCTCCTTTGTGATACAAATAAATTTTCTTTCCTTGTCTTTTAAATTTTATTGCTCTAATTAATATTTCATCAATATTTTCTCCACCAGTTTTTCTAAGTATTTCAAAATTATTTGAATCAGGCATTTTTAATGTAGATATCCCAAATCCAATTAATCCAAATATTAATGTTATAACAATTCCAGCAATTGAATGTCCTAAAATTACTCCTATTGGGAAATATCCTAGAACCAATCCAACTCCTGCACTTGCAATTGTCCATAAAAATGATTTCTTTGAAAATATCATTAATATTCTTCCTTCTCCTTTTGTATTTCTAGGTATAGTATATGTATATCTTGGCATATATTTTTCCTCTCTTTCGTTTTTACTTAATTATACTATTTTATTATAACATAAAAAGCAAAAAAAAAACATATTTTATGATAAAATTTATCATAAAATATGCTTTTTTTCATTATTCTTATGCATTTGCACTATTAGCAACTGTCATAATTAATTTTGCTATGCTTGTTGCCGCAAACACTACTACTAAACCTACTATAAGTGGTATAAATGATTTTTGATAATCCGCTTTTTCATTAGCACTTCCCATTATAAATTTAAAACCAAATACAGCAATTAATATTACTGCCAATATTACAGATGCAACTTGAATTAAAGATATAATGCTTGTTGCCATATTTTGTAATCCAGAATAATCCCCAGCTTTATTTACTCCAGGATTAATCCCACCAATAACATCTGTAGCAGTAGAAGTATTAGCAGCAGCAGCAGCATTAGCAGCAAATGTTATACCTGAAAATGTGAATATAACAGCTATCATCATTGCTATTATCATTGCTATTTTTAATGTTTTATTCATTTTTATTCCTCCTTTTTTATATAATATATATTTTAAATTTTAATAACTATTTTATAAATTGCTAAAAATATTTATTGTTATTTGCCAAATTGTATATGCACTAAATGATATTATTATTCCTATTACCCATGGTGTCATTGATTCTTTTATTTTTGCCTTGTCTTCAACACTTTGTGTTAAAAAGTTTATTCCCATCACAATAGCTGAAATTAATGTAACTGCAATTGCTATCCAAAGTAATACACTTGATACAAAACTTGACAATGTTTTTAATTTATCTTCATTAATCTCATTTTTAGTCACTCCCAATTGCAAAAAACTTTTTCCATTACTTATTATATCATCTAATGATGTTGGTAATGATGTTGGTTTAGTTCCTTGTGTTTCAGTATTTGTTCCTGTATCTGTTCCTGTATCTGTTTTCGTATTATTATCTGTTATTTGTTCTCCTGTGTCTACTGCGAAAACATTATAATTTATATAATTATTATTCAAAATTAAAACAATTATAAATATTGCAATTATTTTTTTTACAATATTAATTACGTGACTTTTTTTCATAATTTCACATCCATCCTATTTATAATAATATTGCATTTTCATTATTATATTTACTACTTAACTATAGATATAATAAATTTAGCAATTGTTATTCCACTTGTTATCATAACCGCTGCAACAAGAATTCCCATATATTTTTCTTTTTCAATTGCTTTTTCATTAGCACTTCCCAATATTGTCTTTAATCCAACAAAAGCAACGGCAATTACAGTTCCTATGACTCCAATAACTTGTAAAATACTGAGAATTTTTTCTAACTTACCTCTTGAAATTGGATTGGTATCAATAGTTGGTTTATACATTCCTGTATTAGGTATTCCATCACTAGAAGAATTTTTTTCTGGATCTCTATATTCTCCCGTCCAGGAATCTGCATTAATAGCATTAGATAAATTGCAAAATGGTCCAAAATAAATTATTGTTAAAATTATACTAAAAATAATTATTATAAACTTAAATTTACTACTTATATTTACCATTTGACATCACATCCTTACACTATACATTCTTTCTATTAACAGACTTTTACTATTTAATTATAAAACATTTTTTCACCAGTTTCAATAGTTTTTGCTAAATTTTATTAATTTTCGCATTATTTTATGTAAAAAACTCCTAATTTTTAATACAAATTTGAATTATTTAATATAAAATTATAAAACTTCATAAAAAATAAAAATCAGATAGTCTTATTCTAGTTTTTCTTTTCCTAATTTCTTTTCTCTTAATTTTTCATTAATTTTTTTCTCTAATATTGTTTTATAAATAGATGAAATAATAGTATAAATAAGTCCCCATATACTAATAACTATAGCATATGAAGCAACAAAATACTTGTCATTTATAAATTTATCAAATATAAAAATACAACTAATTGAACATACAAAATAAATCATTGGTGGAAACATTTTATAGAAAAAATATTTTTTAAATGATAATTCTTTTCTTATTTCTTCAGATTTTATTTCAACTTCTTTTCCAAATAAAAATATAATAAAAGATACCATTAAAAATATACTTCTAATTATTAAATTATTTATATTTAAATATTGTGATATTTCATATAAATATCCTTCTTGTCCAAATATTACATAACAAGAGATTAAAATCATTACACTTGTTGCAAGTCCATACCAAATTCCTTTAAGACTTTTTAAAAAAATTTCTTTATAATTAATTTTCATAACTCATCACTCCTTATTAAATTTCTAAATATTCTTTTATTTTTTTTACATATCTTCTTGACACATATGTATATCTGCCAGTATAAAAATTTAAAATAATTGTTCCAACTATTTTAAAGTCTAAATTTTGTACTTTATCAAAATTAACAATTTCTGAATTTGATATTCTAACAAATTTATTTGATAAATTATTTTCCAATTCATATACTCTTTTTCTACTTTCATATATATCTCCATTTTCATATCTTATAAAGACTTTTTTATTTTCAGAATAAATTGTTTCTATTTTATTTTCTTCTAATATAAATATCTTATCATTTTTATATCCATATACTCTATTATTTGATTGACTATCTAATTTACCTGCTAATTCTTGTATTTCTTTTGTCATTTTATTTGCACAAATAACTATTTTACACTCTTGGTATTTTTCATTAATATCAAATTCTATTTTCAACTTTTTTCTTCCTTTCTCCCTAGGTTATTTTTATTATAACATATTTTTTACTTTTTTCTATATATTACTGATACTTGGTTTATTATTACTTATATATGGCAGCTTTTATAAAGAAAGTCCTCCTACAATGAGAATTCTCCTAGTATACAAAAAAAGACGACAAGAATTATCTTATCGCCCTTTGAAACACATTAATTTATTTTCATTTTGGTATGTTTTACAAAACTCAAGTACATTTTTCGTTTTTTGAATTTTTTCCATTTTTTTATATTATTTTAATGAGTAACTATTATTTATAATAGCTGTACTATATAAAAATAATATATCTTGATAATTAAATTCTATATACTGATTTAATATTTTAGGTGAAATATATCTAGTATCTACCAATGTTACTTTATCATATCCTTCAACTAATAATGGAATCAGACTACTTGCAAAAGAATCTCTAAAAACAATTAATTCTTTTCCTGTCCTACATTTTGGATTTTCAATACTTAATAATGATACTGCACCAGATAAATAAATATCATACTTGTCTAGCGAATTTTTTTTATCCACATTATAAATTGTTGTAGTTTCATTTTTTTCATAATTATATACAATACAATTTTCCAATACATTATTTGTTAATATTTTTATTTCATCTTTTTCTTCATTTATTGGCAATTGACCTGAATAAACTCCTTTAAATTCTGTTAATATTTTTCCATCATAATTATTATTTAAATTCAATTTCATCTCTTGTCCAAATTTTTGAGCTATTTTTATCAATTTTTCTTGTTTCCAATGTGAATCTGTTTTATAGTAATCTTCTAATTGTAATAAATCAAATATTCTTATATATTTTCCAAAATTTAATTTTTCATTTAATATATTTTCTAAATTATTATAATCTATTTTTAAATTATCTTTGTTAATAAAATAATTTTTATCTGGAATTATTGAATAATATATTTTATTATTTTCTGTTAAATATTTTTCTTTTATTTCTATTATTTTATTTGAAATATTTAATATTGATTTTTCATTTAATGGATATATTTGTTCAATTATATAATTATTATATTCATATAAATTATTATAATTTTTTTTGCTTAATAATTTTAATTCTGTATTTATTTTTATTTTTCTAAATAATTCTCTTTCAAAAAATTGATCTGTTACATATTTATCAAATTTATTAAAAAATGTTCCATTAATTATTTGTGATATAGAAACAGAAGGAATTTGTTCTAATTTTCTTCTTTCTGCAATTGATATAATTTCATCTTTTTTTATTATATTTATGAAAAAAGATAAAATTATTATTATTGCAAATAATATTGTTACTATTTTATTTTTATTTTTTTCTGACATATTTCCTCCTTTCAAAATCTAAAATATAAAAATGGGTTATATGAATTATCTACAGCATATGATGTTATAATTATTAAAATAAATACTATTAATATTGGTTCTAAAATATTTATTATTTTATTTTGTTTTAATTTTTTTATTAAATTTTTAATTATTGGTGTTGAAGCAATTATTGCAATAATAATTACCACAAAATAATTTTTTAAATAATATATTGTAAATTTATTAATTAATTTTTCACCACTAACTCCAAATAATCCTATAATATTACTCCATGCTTCTTTTATATTATTTGCATTAAATATTATAAAACTTATCATTACAATAAATAATACATATATTCTTTGAATAAATCCTGGTAATTTTTCTAAATATTTTTTAAAAAATAATTTTTCAATAAGAAGTATTATTCCAAAATATAATCCCCATATAACAAAATTCCAACTAGCACCATGCCATATACCAGTTAGTTCCCAAACAATTAAAATATTTCTTATTAATTTTTTTGTTCCTTCTCTACTTCCCCCTAATGGTATATAAACATAATCTTTAAACCATGTTCCTAATGATATATGCCATCTTCTCCAAAATTCAGTTATACTTTTAGATATATATGGATAATCAAAATTTTCTAGAAAATCAAATCCAAACATTTTTCCTAAACCAATTGCCATATCTGAATATGCTGAAAAATCAAAATATATTTGTAACATATATCCTATTGCAAAAATCCAATAAAATAAAATTGTTTTTTCATTTGTTTCTGTAAAAACTTGACACAATTGTCCTAATTGATTTGCAATTAAAACTTTTTTTGCAAGTCCAATTACAAATCTTTCTACCCCATAAGAAAACTTTTCAAAACTATGAGTCCTATTATCTAGTTCTTTTTCTATTGTCTCATACCTAACTATCGGTCCTGCTATTAATTGTGGAAATAAAGAAACATATGTTGCTAATTTTATAAAGTTTCTTTGTACATCTACTTTTCCTCTATATACGTCAATTTCATAACTTATAATTTGAAATGTATAAAAAGAAATTCCTATTGGTAATGCTAGGTTTAAAAGTTTCAAATTCATATTAAAAATATTATTAATATTTTCTATAATGAAATCTGTATATTTAAAAAAACATAAAAATATAATATGTATTATTAATATTCCAAAAAGCATTTTTTTATTTTTATATTTTTTTATTAAAATTCCACCTATATATGCAATTAAGATTTCTAATATCATTAATAAAATATATTTTGGTTCTCCATAAAAATAAAATATCATTGAGGCTAAAAATAAAATAATATTTTTAAATTTTTTTGGCATAATAAAATATATTATAATTAATACTGGTAAAAAATAATATAAAAAACTCATATTAGTAAATAACATTTTTCCTCCTAACATATTAAAGCTCCCAATTTCTTGGAAGCTTTATTTTTTTATTGTGCTGGTCTTTCTTCTGGGAGTTCAATATCTTCTTCACCTGATTTTTGAAGCTCTTTTCCTATTTCGTTTCCAACATATTCTTTAAATGAATTGTATGTTGTAGTAGCCCAATCTTCATCTGACATTACAAAAAATATAATATTATTATAATTTGTAACATATAATTTTTCTGCTGAAACACAAATCCATTTTCTCATATTAACATTGTCTAATATTTGTTGTTTTAATGATTCTATACTTATATTTGCATCAGATTTTTTCTTTAATGCTACTGCTGAATATGCTTGTGAACTCATCAATGGTTCTAAAACAACTAAACTTTCTATAGTTTCAGTGTCTTGAATTCCTGTATATGATGTTACTAATTCAGAATCTGTTACATCAATTTCTTCTGTTTCTAGTTCTGGTAATACATCTTTGTTTTTTGAATATATTGACTTTAACATACTTTTCATATCTTTTTTTGATTCTATTTTTACAGATGTACCACCAATTGTTGTATTATTATTGTTCTTTACAATAATAACTCCAACAATTGCAATTATTGCAATAATTGCGATTACAATTATCGTAATCATTGTTTGCTTTTTCATTTTATTTCCTCGTATAATGAACATATAACATTATACGAACTCCTTTCTTTAAAATTTTTACTTTTTTGTTATAATGTTTTTATA